>CAXNKG010000005.1:0-122546 GCA_964202965.1 Vicinamibacterales bacterium | reverse complement strand
ACTCAAAATCCGGTGACCGCAAGGTCATGGGGGTTCGATTCCCCCCTCCGGCACCAGTCTTTCGCTCGCATCGCGATGCATCGGTTAAGCAGGCCCGTCCCGCCTGTATCATGTCTTCATGAGTGCTGCGTCCACGGGCGTCAGGCTGCATAAAACCGTCGGCGTCCGCGTCGGTCATCTCCAGATCGGCGGTGGCGCGCCTGTCGCCGTGCAGTCGATGACGATGACCGAGACCGCCGATGCGGCGGGAACGGCGCGGCAGTGCGTCGAGCTGGCCGAAGCGGGGTCCGAGCTCGTACGTGTCACCGTCAACACCGACGAGGCGGCCGCGGCGGTGCCCGAGATCAAGCGCCGGATGCTCGATGCGGGTTGCGTCGCACCGTTGATCGGTGACTTCCATTACAACGGGCACCTGCTGCTCACGCGCCACCCCGACTGCGCCGCCGCCCTCGACAAGTACCGCATCAACCCGGGCAATGTCGGGACGGGCACGAGGCGCGACGAGCACTTCTCGACCATCTGCCGTGTCGCCATCGACCATGGCAAGCCCGTGCGCATCGGCGTGAACGGCGGGTCGCTCAACCAGGAGCTCGTGCTCGCCAAGATGCAGGAGAACACCGACAGGAACCTCGGCCGGAGCTCGGAGGAGGTCCTCAACGAGTGCATGGTGGTTTCGGCGCTTGAATCGACCGCCCTCGCGATCGAGACAGGCCTCCGCAAGGACCAGATCATCATTTCCTGCAAGGTGTCCCGGCCGCGCGATCTGATCGCCATCTATCGCGAGCTCGCGCGGCGCACCGAGCAACCGCTCCACCTGGGCCTCACCGAGGCGGGTATGGGCGTCAAGGGCCTCACGTGGTCGGCGTCGGCCATGTCGATCCTGCTGAACGAAGGCATCGGCGACACCATCCGTGTCTCGCTTACCCCGCGCCCCGGCGGAGACCGGCGCGAGGAGGTGTATGCCGCGTGCGAACTGCTGCAGGCGCTCGGCCTCCGAGCGTTTTCACCGAGTGTGACCGCGTGCCCCGGCTGCGGCCGCACGACCAGCAGCACGTTTCAGGAACTGGCCGAGCGCACGCAGGACTACATCCGTTCCCAGATGCCCGTCTGGAAGAAACAGTACACGGGCGTCGAAACGCTGACGCTGGCCGTGATGGGCTGCGTGGTCAACGGCCCGGGCGAGTCAAAGGCGGCCAACATCGGCATCAGCCTGCCGGGAACGGGCGAAGCGCCGAACTGTCCCGTCTATGTCGACGGCGAACACTTCACCACCCTCCGCGGCACCTATGACGAGCTCGCCGACGGCTTTCGGAGTCTCGTCGACAACTACGTCGCCACGCGCTACGCTCGTCGCTAGCCCGTGGCCACCACAATCACCCCCACCGCCGCGCGGACCGTGGAGACCGTCTGCCCGCTCGATTGCCCAGACTCCTGCAGCCTCGACGTGACCGTCGAGGAGGGACGCGCTATCGCGATCGATGGCTCCCATGCCAACCCCATTACCGGCGGCTTCATCTGCGCGAAGGTGCGTCGATTCGGCGAACGCATGTACGGTCCGGATCGACTGCTCTATCCGGCGGTGCGTACAGGCGCCAAGGGGCAAGGCAGCTTTACTCGCGTCTCGTGGGACGAGGCCATCGGTCTGATTGCCGATCGGATGCGCGACGCTCGTGGGCGCTGGGGTGGCGAGTCGATCCTCCCCTATTCGTACGGCGGGTCCAACGGGCTGCTCACGCAGGACACCAGCGACGCGACCTTGTTCCGGCGGCTCGGCGCATCGCGGCTCGCCCGGACCGTCTGCGCGGCGCCGACGGGCGCCGCCAACATGGCGCTCTACGGCAAGATGCCGTCGGTCACCTACGAGGACTTCGCGGACGCCAGGCTGATTGTCATCTGGGGCGCCAATCCCTCGGCATCAGGCATCCATCTGATCCCATACATCCGCGAAGCGCAGCGCCGGGGAGCCCGGCTCGTCGTCATCGACCCCCGCGCTACCCCGCTGGCGCGCCTGGCGGACATCCATCTCCAGTTGCGCGTCGGAACGGACCTGCCGCTCGCGCTGTCGATCCACCGGTATCTGTTCGAGGAAGCCGGCGCAGACCATGCATTCCTCGCCGCTCATACCACTGGAATGGAGCAGCTGCGGGAGCGCGCGCGTCCCTGGACCTTCGAGCGCGCGGCCGCGGAATCAGGCCTCGACGCGGGCGTGTTGCGCACCTTTGCCGAACTCTATGCGGCGACGAGTCCCGCGCTGATTCGATGCGGCTGGGGGCAGGAGCGCAACCGGAACGGCGGGAGCGCGTCGATGGCCATCATGGCGCTTCCCGCGGTCGCGGGGAAATTCGGCGTTCGCGGAGGCGGGTACACGATGAGCAACTCGGCCTCGTGGAACATCCCCCGCACCTGGGTCCGTACGCCCGAGCCGCCCACGCGGACCATCAACATGAACCTGCTCGGACAGGCGCTCGAACAGAGCGACCCACCAATCGCCGTGCTCTTCGTCTACAACAACAACGCGGCGGCGACGAGCCCGAATCAGCGGAAGGTGCTCAAGGGGCTCGAGCGCGAGGATCTCTTCACCGTCGTCTTCGATCAGGTCATGACCGACACCGCGCGCTACGCGGACGTCGTCCTGCCGGCGACGACATTCCTGGAAGGGTACGAGCTCGCACGCAGCTACGGCTCGTTCAGCCTGCGTCTGGCCAGACCCGTGGTCGATGCCGTCGGTGAGGCGCGATCGAATGCCGAGGTCTTCGGGGACCTGCTGGAGGCGATGGATCTGCGCGAGGCCGATGACCCCCGGGGCGAACTCGAAGAGATGCTGGATGTCCTGTCGCGCCTCCCGGAAACGATCGGAAGCGATCTCCGCGAGCGCGGCGCCGCGACGCCGCCCTACGGCGGGCGTCCGATCCAGTTCGTCGATGTGTTCCCGCAGACCTCGGATCGCAAGGTCCATCTCTTCGCGGAGGACCTCGATCGCGGCGCCCCCGCGGGGCTCTACGGTTATCAGCCGGATCCCGCGACGCCGCAGTTTCCGCTCGCCCTGATCTCACCGTCCAGCGAGCGCACCATCAGCTCGACGCTGGCGGAGCTGCCACGGCCCGACGTGCACCTGCTGATGCATCCCGACGACGCGGCGGCGCGCGGGCTCGCGGACGGCGACGCCGTCCGGATCTTCAACGAGCTCGGTGAAGTGCGCTGCAATGCGGCACTCGACACGTGGATCCGGCCCGGCACGGTCTCCCTGCCCAAGGGCCTCTGGTGCCGCCATACGGCGAACGGCCTGACGGCCAACGCGCTGGCGCCGGACACGCTGAGCGACCTCGGCGGAGGGGCCTGTTTCAACGACGCGCGCGTCCAGGTCGAGCGCGCCTCGTAGGCGCCGGGCAAGGAGCAGGGACCTCTCCACCTGCTCCCTGATGTGACTTACTGGGTGATCACGGCAAGGTGGACGCGTCGATTCATGGCGCGTCCTTCCGCCGTGGTGTTGTCGGCAATCGGCCGCTCTTCGCCGTAGCTGACCGTGCGCAGGCGAGCCATCGCGATGCCCCGGCTCACGAGGTAGTCGCGCGCCGAGTTGGCGCGGCGCTCGCCGAGCGCGAGGTTGTACTCGATCGTGCCCATGCTGTCGCAATGGCCTTCGATGGTCACGTTGAGCGTGGGGTTCGCCTGCAGCTTCGCGACCGCGTCGTCGAGGATCGTCAGCGCCTCCGGCCGCAGGTTGAAGCGGTCGAAGTCGAAGTGCACGTCCTCGAACACCAGTGTGGCCCGCCGCACGACCTGCAGGTTGACGGTTCCGGTCGCGGTACCGCCACGATTATCCTGCGCGGTTACCGTGGCGTTGACGTTCCCCTCCTGGTTGGGCGCGGTCCAGACGGTATTCGGTGCCGTCGGGTTGTTGAAGTTGCCCTGTGGCGTCGCCCACTGATAGGTCAGCGGGTCGCCATCCGGATCCGTCCCGATCGCCGTGAGGTTGCTCGTCTGCCCCGGCTCGACGCTGCAGGGGTTGCACGAGGCCGTGACCGCGGGGCCCCGGTTCGGCGCCGGCGCGGGCGGCGCCGGCGGCGGCGCGACGGTGTTCGTCACGGTCGTTGTTTCCTTGATCACGCGGACGCGCTGACGCGCCGGCGTCACGCCGGGATGCCATCCAATCCGTATGTCGAAACCCAGGGGACTGTGGGCGATATCAAGCCCTCCAACCGTACGCCCAGACGTCCCGAAGCTGTAGTTCATCCCGGCGTGCACGAACAGGCCATTGGACATCTGCCACACGCCACCAACCTTGAAGTCGGTCGGGTCGGAGATGGGACTGAGGAGGGGAGCGATGCTGCCGTCCTCGCCAACGTAGGGCGGATTGCGAACAAGGGTGTTGTCCTTGATGACGAACTCGCCATGCCATTCGACGAGCGCGCGAATCGGGCTTCGGGTCGGGAAGCCGGCGCCAATGCCCCACTCCACACCGTCAGAGACACGGAACTCATCCGGGTCGCCGCGAAGCACCGCGCCCGCCAGGCCGGTCAGTTCCACCGAATTGTTGAACTCACGGCTCGCGACGAGACCCAGGTGGCCGTCCCAGTCGTTGGTGCTGGACCCTGTCGGCCCGCTCGGCAACTTGACCATGAGGCGAGGCGCCAGGCTGAGCGCATCACCGCGCGACTGCGAGATCAGGCTGAACTTGCCGCCGACGATCGTCGGTCCGCCGAGCGTCTTGGACCATCCGCGCCGGACGTACGGATACTCCTGCGAGACGCCCCCGAACGCCGGTTCTGAGGGAATGAACGCTGGACGCACGTCGCGGTCGAGACGCACGACGCGCCACGATCCGAACAGTTCGAACCGGTCGCCGAGCGCCACCGCGCCGGTGAGACCCATCTGGTTCACGTCCGTGAGGCCCTGCCGCCGATCGAAGTTCGCTCTGAACACACTGAACGACCAGCGGCCGGAGGGCATCGTGTCGGCCGTCGGCACAAACCAGAGACCGGTATCGCCGAAGAACGTCGGCAACGCCGGTCGCGGGGTTGTGTCGCCCTGCAGGACGATTTCGTCCTGGGTGACCGCTGTCTGGGTGGTGGAGGTGGTGGTTGCGCCCTGCGCGGCCGGTGTTTGCGCCGCCGCGGGCCACGCGAGCAGCGCCACGAGCGCAGTGACTGAGAATGTACGCACTAGCACGTCTCCTTCGTTGCCCGGTTCGGTCGAATCGTCGACTGTCAGTCGTTCGTCGATGCAGCGCGGTCCATGCCGGGAACATGGGTCGTGCCCACTGTACTCTTCCTGAGTCCCGACCGCCCCATTCGGAGTACGATTGAGTCATGGCGAATTGCGGACCAGCCCCTCAACAGCCCGCGCCGGCCTCGAACGCGAGCGGCCGAACGGTGCACTGCGTCAAGTTCCAGAAAGACCTGCCCGGTCTCGATGCCCAGCCGTGGCCAGGCGAGCTCGGGAAGCGGATCCTCGAGAGCGTGTCGGCCCAGGCGTGGAAGCTGTGGGAAGACCGCATGAAGATGATCCTCAACGAATACCGTCTGATGCCCTGGCAGAAAGAGGCGCAGACGCTCATCGCCAAGCAGATGGAAGACTTCTTCTTTGGCGAAAGTGCCGCGCTGCCGCCCGGGTACGTTCCGCAGCAAGCGAAGTAACTACGTCACGACGGCGACTTCGCGGTCGATGAAGAAATGCAGCCGGCCGTGCGCGTCCCGCAGGGCCGTGTCGACCGCACCCGTCGTCGCGCCTCTCGCGAAGATAAACCCCAGATAGCTCTTCCCTTCCGGGAGCGGGATCAGCAGGACATCCGGCTTGGCCGTGATCCGCACGTCCTCAATCCCGGAAACGCGGCTCGCGTCAGCCACCCCTTCGACGCGCCGAAAGACTCCCCGCCTTGGAATCGGAATCATCATGACGCCCGAGGCCGCGGATTCACGCGCAAACCCAGCCACGTCATGCCCGACGGCGTGGCGCAGCAGCAGCTCTTCGAGCGATACCGGGGCGCCGCCCGGGTGGGCCGGATCGCAGAACCGGAGCGCTCGCGAACACAGGCCGCCAATCGGACGGGCGGCGACCTCGAGGACGTACGCCGTGTGTCCATCAAGGCGGCACTCCGCGTGAATCGGACCGTGGCTCAAGCCGATCGCACGGGCCGCCTCCCTGACAGCCGATTCAATGCAGCGCTGGTCCTCGACGCGCGCGGATGACGGCGTCAGGTAGACGGTTTCCTCGAAGAAGGGGCCATCGAGCGGGTCCGGCTTGTCGAAGATCGCCAGCAGCTGCAGCGCGCCGTGCGTCATCACGGCTTCAACCGCGTACTCCCGTCCCGGGATAAAGGACTCTATCAACACACGATCGTGGGCACGGTCCTGTTCGCTCCGGACGTCGGGCGAGCGCAGGAGTGCGCCGAGGCGCTCGAATGCGGCCACGAACTCGCCTTCGTCATTCACACGCATGACGCCACGGCTGCCGGACAGCGCCTGCGGCTTGACGACAGCGGGAAACGGGAACCGCCGGGCCACGGCCCGCGCGTCCGCGTCGATCGCCACCGATTCGAAGACGGGTGTCGGCCGGCCGGCGTCGCGCAGCGCCTGCCGCGTGAGCAGTTTGTGGCGGCTGACGACCGCCGCTGCCGGCGCGTGCCAGGGCAATCCGAAGTGCCGCGCCAGGCGGGCCGCAAGGACGACGGGCCTGTCGCCCACCGCCACGATGCCATCCGGCGGCGCGCCGCACGCGCGAATCACGGCGCTGACCGACCGATCCTCGTCGTGAAACCGGACCGGGATGGCCTGGTCCCACCAGGGATCCTCAATCTGATCGCAGCGGTCGCTCGCGAACATCAGCTGGATGCCGAGCGTCGCCGCCGCCTCCCCGAACGACCGGATCTGATACCCCGTCGTTGCCGCAATCAGCAGGACCCGCGTCACACGATTTCCATCGGCTCCGCACAGCAGTACCAGGGTTCGCTGACGTACGGGACGACCTGACCACGCCTGAGCGCTGCGGTACGCGCCGGCAGGCCTGCGGCAGCCCTCGCGAAGGCGGAGATGTCCGCAAAGACCTCCGCCCTGGAGCGTGCCGCACCGTCTCTCACGATCGCCATCACGGCACTTTGTAGCGCGTCGACGCGCGCGTCGCCGTGCGTCCATGGCCAGGTCAACGACGCCGCGTCATACGCCGACACGCAATCGCGCACATCGGACAACTCGAGCAGCGGCGAATCCGCCGTGACCAGGAGCCGGATCGCAAGCTGGATCGGCGCGACGTCGTGGACCAGGTCGAGATCGTCGAGCGCCGTCAGGAGTTCCACGTAACCGTGGAGCGTCGTCCACGGCGTAAACGGGAGGAATGTCGGGGTCAACGCAAGTCCCGCCGCGGCGCACAATTCCACCGTCCGGACAAAGTCGGCGCGCGTGTGTCCTTTCCGGAGCCGTGCCAGAACGCTGTCGTCAATCGATTCAACTGCGCTCGTCACGAAGAGACATCCCGTCCCACGAAGAACCCGGATCATCTCGGCGTGATTGAGCAGATGCTCGATCTTGATCGTGACGTCATAGGTGAGCCCGGGCCATTCGACGTGCAGACGCTCGACGAGGCGCCGGGCATGCGTCGGTCCGTTCAGAAAGTCGGGATCGCCGAACGAGATATGTTCCGCGCCGCCGGCCACCTGGGCACGGATGTCCGCCAGCACGACGTCAATCGGAACCACGCGGAACTGGCCGCCGTACACCGGAACCACGGGGCAGTGCCGACAGAGGTGCTTGCACCCGCGAGTGGCGTCAGTGCTGCCCATCGTGCGCCGGCTGCCGTCGGGCATGCGCAGCGACGCGTATCGATCGAGGTGCGGCAAACCGGCGCGATCCGGTTGAATGAACTGGAGCCGTGGCAGGACGGCGTCTGTAGGCTCTGGGCTTTGGGCTTTGGGCTTTGGGGCCATGGCTGACGACAACGCCCAGGCCACGAGTTCCTGCTCCGCCTCCGGGCCCAGTACGTCTCCAACGCCGCGGCCGTGGAGCCACGCGGCGTTGAGCGGCGCGTAGAGGCCATAGGCGCACATGCGGGCTGAAGGATTGAGGCGTCGCACGCGGTCGATCAGCGGCGCGGCCAGACGCGTGGCCGTGTGCATCGGCAGATAGAACGCCACCATGTCGGCGCCGCCGATTCGGCCGTCGTCGATCGCATCACGTGAGGCGTCGGCGCAATCCACGTCGACGCCGGCCCGGCGCAGCCACGCAGCGGGCGACGCGAGGCCGAACGGCTGCCGGCCGAGGTCATAGGTGGAGATCAGGAGCGCACGCACCCATCCATTCTATGAAAAAGGTTTATGCTGGCGCCGTGACTGACACCTTCTTCGGCCACCCCAGGGGCCTCTCCACTCTTTTTTTCACCGAAATGTGGGAGCGCTTCAGCTATTACGGCATGCGGGCGCTCCTCATCCTGTTCATGACCGCCGCACCGGCAGCGGGCGGACTTGGCTTCGATACGGCGACCGCCGGCGGCATCTACGGGCTCTACACGTCCATGGTCTATATGACGACCCTGCCTGGCGGCTGGATCGCCGACAGGCTGATCGGACCGCAGCGCGCGGTGCTGTACGGCGGGATGCTCATCGCGGCCGGCCACTTCAGCATGGCCGTGCCGTCCCTGGCGGCGTTTTATCTCGGTCTGTGTCTCATTGTCATCGGCACCGGGTTGCTCAAGGGTAACGTCAGCGTCATCGTCGGCAGACTGTACTCGGCGGACGATCCGCGCAGGGATGCGGGGTATTCGATCTTCTATATGGGGATCAATACGGGCGCCTTCATCGCCCCGCTGGTGTGCGGATATCTCGGGCAGCGGGTCGACTGGCACCTGGGGTTCGCGGCCGCTGGCGTCGGGATGGTGCTCGGCCTCGTCCAGTACGTCGCGGGACAAAAGCATCTTGGTGATGCCGGCCGATATCCGGCGCCGCCGGCCGCGGGTGACGATGCCGCGCGGCAGCGGCGAATCGCCGCGCGATGGACGGTGCTCACGATCGCGGTTCTCCTGGCCGTCGGTCTGGGAGCCTACACGGGAATACTCCCGATCACGCCCACGCAGGTCGCAGATGCTGCCGGCTATTTCCTGCTGGCCCTGACGGTCGCGTTCTTCGGGTGGCTCTACCTGAGTCCCGGATGGACGCGGGCCGAGCGCAACCAGCTCTATGTGATCGGCGTGCTGTTCGTCGGCGCCGCGCTGTTCTGGTCACAGTTCGAGCAGGCAGGTTCCACGCTGAACCTGTTCGCCGATCGGAACACGAGAAACTCGCTGCTTGGATGGGAGTTCCCGAGCACGTGGTACCAGGCGTTGAACTCGCTCTTCATCATCGCGCTCGCGCCGCTCTTCGCCTGGCTATGGGTCTGGCTCGCGCGGCGCCACCTGGAGCCGTCGAGTCCCGCGAAGTTCGGCGCCGGGCTCGTGCTTGTCGGCGCCGGGTTTGCCGTTCTGGTTGGCGGCGCGGTCCTCGCCGAACGCGGGGTGATGGTGAGCCCGATGTGGCTCGTGGTCGTGTATTTCCTGCACACGTGTGGCGAACTGGCGCTGAGCCCCGTGGGACTGAGTGCGATGAGCAAACTCGCGCCAGTGCGCATCGGCGGCCTCGTCATGGGCGTGTGGTTCCTCGCCAGTGCGGTCGGGAACTACATCGGCGGTCGATTCGCCGGGTTATACGAATCGATGACCCTGCCCAGCCTCTTTGGGTCAGTGGCGATCTTTGGCGTCGCGGCCGGCGTGCTGCTTCTCGTCCTGGCGCGCCCGCTGGGGCGGCTCGCCCACGGCGGCCGGTGAGCCGTGGCCCTCGACGAATACAGGAAGAAACGGGACTTCAAGAAATCGCCCGAGCCGTCAGGCTCGCGGGTGCCGACATCGCCCTCAGGCCGCGACGCGCGATTTTTCTGCGTCCAGAAGCACCTCGCCAGTCACCTGCACTACGACCTCCGGCTCGAGCATAACGGCGTCCTGCTCTCATGGGCAGTTCCCAAGGGGCCCTCGCTCGATCCATCAGTCAAGCGGCTGGCCATGGCCGTCGAAGATCATCCGTTCGACTACGGCGAGTTCGAGGGCGTCATCCCGTCCGGATACGGCGCGGGCATCGTCATGTTGTGGGACCGCGGGACCTGGACCCCCGAAGTCGACGACGTCGACGCGGCGCTGATGAAGGGCGACCTGAAATTTACGCTCGATGGCTACAAGCTGAAAGGATCCTGGGTGCTCGTGCGCACCAGGGGGCGCTGGGCGTCGAGCAGCGGCGCGGACCGGTCCTGGCTCCTCATCAAGCATCGCGACGGCTGGGCGGGGGCCGTCGACATCGCGGAGTTCGCGCCGCTCAGCGTCAAGAGCCAGGGTGACTTCGCCGACATTCTGTCGAAGGACAACCCGGACATCTGGCGATCGAATCGGCCGGCTCAGGGTGGCGAGACCGGTGCGATGTTCGAGAAGATCGTCACACGGGCGCTGGACATGAAGCGATCGGCGCCGGCCAGGAAGGCTCCAGCGGCGAAGAAGGCGCCGGCGAGGAAGAAGACGGCTACGAAGAAACCGCGCTGACCGCCCGTTCCCCCCGCAGCAGCCGCTGACTGAGGATCGTCCAGATCGCAAACGCCAGCCGCCGCCGGTCGTGCCTGGCGATATCCGTACACCAGAACCGCCCGAGCACGGCTTCCGTCTCGCCGTCGAGGGTTCCCAGCTCGAGCGGCTCCTTGTGTTCCGATGCGTAGCGCGCCAGCGCCTCGGCCGAGGGCCGTCCGGTATTTGCCACGACGACATCGACCGGCCGGCCGAGCGCCTCGGAGACCCACCGTGCCGCATCGCCGGCCGTGAAGCCGCGCATCCCGCGTCCTTCGGTCAGCAGATTGGCGATGAGAATGACCGGCCCGTCCATGCCGGCCAGGGCGTCCCTGACGCCGCGCACCAGGAGCGGCGGCATCAGGCTGGTGAAGAAGCTGCCAGGGCCGATGACCACCGCATCGAAGGTGCGCATCGCCTCCGCGACCGTCGGGTGGATCGACACCTGGGGATCGAGCCAGACACGCGTGACCCGGCGACCGCGCGATTGCCCCGCGTCCACCTCGACCTCCCCGCGCGTCTCCGTTCCATCGTCGTATTCCGCACAAATGGAGGCTGGGCTGGTGCTGACCGGCCACACGCGGCCCTGGCATCCCAGCAGCAGACGGAGTCCATCGACCGCCTCGAGAAAATCACCGCTGTACTGTTCCATCATCGACAGCAGCAGGTTGCCGCCGGTATGTCCACCCAGCCGCGGATGGGCCTCGAGCATCGGCAGCCGTGACAGCAGCACGCGACGCGCCTCACGCTCGTTCCGCGACAGCGCCAGCGCGCACTTGAGCACGTCGCCAGGCGGCAGCACGCCCAGCTCGTCCCGGAGCTGCCCTGAGCTGCCTCCGCTGTCGAACATCGTGACGACCGCGTTGACGGTGAGCCAGGGATTGGTCTTCAGTCCGCCCAGCAGGCTCGGAAGTCCGGTGCCGCCGCCCACACAACCGACATTGAGCTCGCGCAACTGCATCCGTCTGATTCTAGACGCAACGCCACGGCCGGGGTGGCCGGCCTCCAGCCGCGAATCGCTATGGTCTAATTGAAGACATGAAACCGTGGCGGCACGCCGCCGCTGCGCTCGTCGCGGATCTCACCCGCATTTTCGCCGGCCGCCTTCGATCTGTCGTGGCCTATGGCCCTCACCTCGAAGGCGACGACGAGGCTCCTCTGACCTGCCTCGCGCTCGTCGATTCGATTGGCATGAGCGATCTCGAGGCCTGCGCGCAGCTCGCGGGCCCCTGGGCGCGCCACCGTCTCGCCATCCCGCTCATTCTGGCCGAGCAGGAATTCAGGCGCTCACTCGATGCGTTTCCGCTCGAGTATGCCGAGATTCTGCGCGCGCACGAACGCCTGTGTGGCGGCGACCCGTTCGAGCAGATCTCCATCAGCCAGGACGACCTGCGGCGCGCCTGCGAGACGCAAATCAAGAGCCATCTCCTCCATCTGCGCGAGGGATTCATTGAATCCGCGGGCCGGCCGCGGGCGATCGCCGACCTGGTAGCCACGTCTGCGCCGGCATTCGGTTCCCTGCTCCGGAACGTTGCGCGGCTCAACGGTGGTCCTGACGCCAATCGCATCGAGGCCACGCGGGAAGGCGGGCAACTCGCCGGCATCCCCGATGCCATCGTCAGCGACATGCTCGCCCTCGAACGGAATCCCGCGATCCCCACGACCGATGCCGCGCGGCTCTTCCCGCAGTACCTCGCCGCCGTCGAAGCATTGGCGCGCGTCGTAGACACGTGGCGCGGGTAATCGTCTTCCTGCTGCTGGCGGCCCTGCCGGCGGCGGCGCAGGAGCTACCCGCGCTGACGGCGCCAGTCAACGACTTCGCCAATGTCATCGATGCGGACAGCGAAACGGCGATGGACGCCCTCATCCGCTCGCTCCAGGAAGCCAGCGGCGACGTAGTGGTTGTCGTCACGATTGACACGTTTGCGCCCCGCGCGGACATCCGCGAATACGCGAATCAACTGTTCCAGAATGGGGGGCGCGGCATCGGCCAGGCGGGACGTGACAACGGGCTGCTCGTGTTGCTGGCGGTCAGCGATCGCCAGGTCTGGGTGGAGCCCGGCTACGAGCTCGAACAGTTCATTACCGACGGTTTTGCGGGCGACACGAGCCGGCAGCACATGGCGCCTGAATTCCGGCGCGGAAACTACGGGGCCGGGTTAGAGGCCGGGGTGGCCCGCATCATCGGCCGCATCGCCGAGCGCCGCAATGTCACGCTCGATGGCGCCGCTCGCGATGCCCTCCCGTCCACGCCGGTTGCCGGTTCACCGGGCGGCATCATCATGGCGATCTTCATCGCGTTCATCGTGCTGAACGCGGTCGCGGCCCGCGCGCGCGGGCACCGTGGCTTCCGGAGGCGCTGGGGCGCCCCGGTCGGCGGGTGGACGAGCGGCGTCGGACCATTCGGGGGCGGCTTCGGCGGTGGGTTTGGCGGCGGTGGCGGATTCGGCGGCGGATTCGGGGGTTTTGGCGGTGGCCGCAGCGGCGGTGGCGGCGGCGGCGCGGGATGGTAATGGAGGAGGCAAGGATCATGATTCGACAGATTCACAGAATGGGAACGCTCGCAATCCTGCTCGTCGCGGCGGCAGCCGCCTCTGGGTGCTCGTACAACCAGTTCGTGTCGCAGGAGGAGGCCATCAAGACCCAGTGGGCGCAGGTCGAGAACCAGTTACAGCGGCGGAACGACCTGATTCCGAACCTGGTGGAAACCACCAAGGGCGTCGCGCAGCAGGAACGGGACGTCTTCGGACAGATTGCGGAATCGCGCGCCAGACTCGCCGGCGCGCAGACGCCCGAACAGCGGATGCAGGCCGCCAACGAACAGAGCACGGCACTGGCGCGGCTGCTCGTGATCGTCGAGAACTATCCGCAGCTGCGGTCGAATGAAACATTCAATCGGCTGATGGACGAACTGGCCGGGACCGAGAACCGGATCGCCGTCGAACGCATGCGGTACAACGAGCGGGTCCAGACGTACAACACGTCGCGACGGCAGTTCCCGTCGAACATTACGGCCAGCATCTTCGGCTTCAGCGAATATCCTGTGTTCAACGCGCCGCCGGAAGCGGAGCGCGTCCCGACGGTCACCTTCGAACGGTCGTAGGAGCGGGCGATGCCTCTCGTCGATGCCCTTCTGCCTGAGTTCGACAGCGAAATGACGAGGACGCGGAAGGTCCTCGAGCGCGTCCCGGATGACAAGCGCGACTGGAAGCCGCACCCGAAGTCGTTTTCGCTGGGCGCTCTGGCGACCCACGTTGCCAACCTGCCAACGTGGGGATCCGAGACGCTGAACCGCACGGACATCGACGTCGGCGGCACGCCGACGCTGACCGCGCTACCCTCGACAAGCGACATCCTGGCCGCGTTTGACAGGAATGTGGCGGCGGCCCGCGCGGCCCTGACCGGGAAGACCGACGCCGAACTGGCGGCGATGTGGTCGCTCAAGCACAGTGGACGAACGCTCTTCACCATGCCCAGGACGGCCGTGTGGCGTTCGTTCGTCGTCAGTCATCTCATTCACCATCGAGCGCAGCTGACCGTATATTTACGTCTCCTCGATGTTCCCGTCCCAGCGATCTACGGACCCAGCGCCGACGAACCTGCCTTCTGAGCCGGGCCGTCCCGGCCGGCAAGGCCTGACGGCTCCGCTGCTCGTCCTGGGCGGAGCCCTGTTTGTCGTGCTGGCGACCGCCAACGGCGCCGGGTACCGGTACGGCACGTCGGACCAGGCGTTCTACATTCCCGTCATCACGCGAGCCATCGACGCGTCGCTGTTTCCCCGCGATGGCGCCGTCATCGACGCTGAAGGCCGCCTGATGCTCATGGACGAGGTCATGGCGACCGTCGTGGGCGGGACCGGCATCACCCTCGACACGGCGTTTCTTGTCGGGTACGTCATCTCCATGCTGCTGCTCTGGGCGGCCGTCACGCTCATCGGCGCGCGGCTCTACCGCCATCCGTGGGCGGTTGTCGCGCTTGGCGCCGCGTTGACGCTGCGGCATCGAATTCCGCGCACGAGCGCGAATTCGCTCGAGCCCTACTTTCATCCACGCATGCTCGCGTTCAGCCTCGGCGCACTGGCTGTCGCCGCCGTATGTCATCGCCGCGACCGTACGGCAATCGCGCTTGTGGCGTGCTGCGCCGTCGTACACGTCACGACCGCACTGTGGTTTTCCGTACTGATTGGCGTCGCGCTGGCGCTCCTCGATCCACTCTGGCGCAGACTCGGCTGGCTCGCTCTGCGCATGGCCGTGGTGGTCCTCGCCGGCTGGGTGCTCGTCGGCCCGCTCAGGGGAACCCTGACCGCCATGGATGACGTCTGGCTGCAGGCGGTGGCCAGCAAGGACTCGCTCTTCGCCACCCAATGGCCTCTCTGGGCCTGGGCCGCGAATGCCGCGTCGCTGGGACTCCTCTGGTGGACGTACCGGGTGCGCACCACTCGCGGTGACGCGACAGCGATCGATCGGGCACTGGTATGGGGCGCGACGGCCCTCGTGGGCGTGTTTGTCGCGACGCTGCCGTTTGTCGCGGCCGGCATCGCACTGCCGGTGCAGTTTCAGATCTCCCGTGTCTTCTGGCTGGTGGAGTTCGTCGCCGTGATCTACGTGATTGGCGTCCTCGCGGATGGTCCCCAGCGGTCGCTTCGCGTGGCCGCCGTCGTGGCCCTCCTCGCCGTATCCGCCGGCCGCGGGCTGTACATCATGCTCGTCGAGCGTCCCGAGCGGCCGCTGTTTGAGATCGGACGTTCGCAGACGCCGTGGGAGCACGCGATGCAGTGGTTCGCGGCGCAGCCGCCGGACATACACGTGCTCGCGGACCCCGGGCATGCCTGGAAGTACGGCACCAGCGTCCGTGTCTCAGCGGAACGCGACGTGCTGATTGAAGAGGTCAAGGACTCGGCGCTGGCCATCTACTCCCGGGAGGTGGCCGGGAGAGTCGTGGAGCGCACGGCGGCGATCGGCAACTTCGGCGAGCTGACCGCCGGCCGTGCACAGGAGCTGGCGCAGTTGTATGACCTTGACTACCTCGTCACGGAGAACGACCTGCCGCTGACAGAGGTCTTTCGCAACGCGCAGTTCCGCATCTACGAACTCCGATAGCTACCGCCTACTGCCTACTGCCTACTGCCCGCTGCCTCCTGCCTACGGTTTCCCATGCGGCAACACCATTCCCTGCATCTTCATCCAGAGCTCATCGACGTCCGCCGGGTGCAGCATCTTGGTTATCCAGACGATCTGCCCCATGTGCGCGGCGTTGTGATGGGTGACGTGCAGCAGTATCTGCGCGTACGTGGTCGCTTTGCCGCTGCGCTCGGTCGTCTGCATCAACTGCGATGGCTGCATCGCCGTGAGGACGTGTTCCGTAACACGGCAAGCCGCCGTCCAGGTCTCGATGATGACCGCTCGTGACACGGTGCCGCGGGCGGAGAATTCGGCGGCCCGATCGCGCGGGACATCCCGGCCCGCGATGACGTTCTCGAAGTAGTACCGGTTCGAACCCGATAGATGGAGAACGAGATTCGCGACCGCGTTCGACCGCTTGTTCGGACGCCACCACAGTTCGTCGTCTGTGAGGATGTTCAGGCAGGCATCGATCTGTCCGGGATAGTCGGTGACGAGACGCTGCCGCGAGACGTGCAGGACTGTCGAGTCGAGGTCGTGGCTCATCGCGCGATGGTAAGCTCAAATCACACGCGATGTCATTCGTGACTTCGGAGTTCAGGCCGCGGATTCGGGGCGGCCACGCCCAGACGCTGTACGCGTGGGCCCGCCCGCGGCGCTTTCCGAATCTGCCGGACCCTGTGGAGCGGTATTTCGACGTCGCGCCCGACACGCGCGTGCTCGCGCATTGCCACTGGCATCACGACGCTCGCCGGCATCCCACCATCCTGCTGCTCCACGGACTCGAAGGATCGAGCCTGGCGCATTACATGCGCGGCATCTCCGATAAGGCCTGGGCGGCCGGGTGGAACGTGGTGAGGCTCAATCAGCGGAATTGTGGAGGCACCGAACATCTGTGCCGCGGGCTGTACCACTCGGGGCTGACCGCAGACCCGCTGTTCGTGCTGCGCGAGCTCATCGAACGCGACGGCATCACCACGCTGGCGGTCGCCGGTTATTCACTCGGCGGCAATCTGGCACTCAAGCTTGCCGGGGAGCTCGGCGGTGGCGTGCCGCAGCTCGCCGCGGTCTGCGCCATCTCGCCCACGCTGGATCTGGCACGGTGCGTCGATGCACTCGAGCGCCCGGGCAACGTTGCCTACCACTGGAACTTTGTTCGCAATCTCAAGTCACGCATGCGCCGCAAGGCGGCGGCGGCGCCGGGCACGTACTCGCTGGCATCGCTCCGGCGTATCTGGACCATCCGCCGCTTTGACGACGTGTTTACGGCGCCTGACCACGGCTACAGGGACTCGGCGGACTATTACTACCGGGCCAGCGCGCTGCGAGTCGTCGACCGCATACGGGTCCCGACCCTCGTCCTGACCGCCAGGAACGACCCCTTCGTGCCGTCCGCGCCGTTCAGCCATCCGGCCATCACGGGCAACCCGAACATCACGGTCGTCGTCACGCCGGAGGGCGGCCACTGCGCGTATGTGGAAGCCCCGGCCGTCGGCTACGACGGCTACTGGGCCGAGCGGGAAATCGCGCGCTTTGCCAGCGCGTCGATCAGCAGCCGGGCGAACTGAGGGCCCTTTCCGGACTCTTCGTGCTTGAAGTACACGAAGACGTCCTCGAGATCGGCCGTCGTGTCGGCAATGACCGCGGCCCAGCGTTCGATACCGGCCGGCTCATATCCCTCGTCGCGTAGCCGGAAATATCCGTAGTCCGCCGTCACGACCACCGGCGTGGAGAGCTTCTCGCTGTCGGCCACGCAGAGCGCCAGGTTGCGGGCGTGCAGCCGCTCGTAAATCTCGTCATCACACCATGACGCGTGGCGGAACTCAAACGCGGCGCACACCCGTGGCGGGAAGGCCTCCAGAAAGGCGTCGAAGCGCGCGAGGTCCTTCTTGAGATTCGGCGGTAGTTGAAACAGGAGCGCGCCCAGTTTGGGACCGAGCACCGAGGCCGTTTCCAGAAACTGACGGACGCTATCGCCGCAATCGCGGAGCCGCGCCTCGTGCGTAATGCGCTTGGGCGCCTTCAGCGTCAGTTTGAACCGTTCCGGGGTGGCCGCGTTCCATCCCTGGAGAATCTTTTCGTTCGGCGCGCGGTAGAACGTGTAGTTGATCTCGACCGTCGGGAACCGCTGCGCGTAGAACGGAAGCATCTTCGCTGCGGACAGCGTCTCGGGATAGAAGGTGCCCTTCCATTCCGGGTAGTTGTAGCCCGACGTTCCGATCCAGATCATTTGGTAGAGTTAAACATATGCAGTGGCGAGCCGGCATCCTGATTGCGGCAGTGACCGCCGCGAGCGCATGCAGCCGCCCACCAGAGGCGCGGGAGTTCGAGGTCCGGGGTCAGATTCTCAGCGTCGACGCCGTCCGGCGCGAAGTGCTGGTCGATCATGAGGACATTCCCGGTTTCATGCCGGCGATGGTCATGACGTACAAAGTCAGCGACGCCGCGCTGCTCGAGGGCAAACTGCCCGGTGACCTGATCACCGCCACGCTCGTCGTCGAAGAGGTGGATGGCTACCTCTCCTCGATGACGACGACGGGACACGCGCCCATCAGGAATCCGGGCGCCGGCCCGGCGATCACGGATACCGACCTTCTGAAGACGGGCGACGCCGTTCCGGATACGGCTCTCATCGACGACACCGGCGCCGCGCGGCCGCTGTCGTCCCTCAGGGGCCACCGCGTCGCGCTCACCTTTATCTACACGCGGTGCCCGATTCCGGATTTCTGTCCGTTGATGGACCGGCACTTCGCGCGTATCCAGCAGGAGATCCGGAGCTCCGCTGATCTCGCTGACGTCCATCTGGTGTCGATCACGCTCGACCCTGACTTCGATACGGCGCCGGTGCTGCGAGCACATGCCCAGGCCATCGGGGCGGCTCCCGCGACGTGGACGTTCCTGACGGGCGATCGCGACGATGTGCTCGCGCTGGCAAAGCGGTTCGGCATCATCACCGAACCCGGCGAATCGGTGGCGGTCGTCGTCCACAACCTGCGCACCGCCGTGATCGACGCCGAGGGCCGGGTGGCCGCTGTCCACTCTGGCAACATGTGGACACCCGCGGAACTCGTTGCCGACATCAGGAAGATCCCGGCTCCCGCGCGCTGACCGAGCGACCCCGCCGGCGCTGCGGCTGACGCCGGCGGAGCGCAGGTTGACGGCCCGCCTCCGCACCCCTGATGCCGTCCAGCGGTGGCTCAACGCACTGCCGTACAACGTTGAAAAGGGCGGCGAAACGCTGCGGACGTTTCGGGGCGTCGTCCGGACGGGCACGGCGCATTGCCTGGAAGCGGCGCTGTCGGCGGCTGTCCTCCTCGAGCAGCATGGGTACCCCCCACTGGTGCTCAGTTTCGAATCCATCGACCTGCTGGACCACGTGATCTTCGTCTACCGCACCCCGTCCGGCTGGGGGTCGGTCGCGCGGTCGCGCGATCCGGGGCTGCACGGCCGGAAGCCGGTGTTTGCGACGCCACGCGCGCTCGCCCTCAGCTACTTCGACGGGTACATCGACTTCACGGGGCGCATCAAGGCGTACGCCGTCGTCGACCTGCGCGTGCTTGGCCACTATGAATGGCGACTCGCGGATGGCAACGTCTGGAAGGTCGAGCGCCTCCTGCTGGACTGGCCCCATCGGCGCATCAGGTCATCGGACGCACGGGCGAATCGCCTGCGCCGGAGATACCGTGCCTTCAGGAAGGCGCACGGCTTCAAGCCATGGAAGTACTACAGGAGACGCGATCGCTGGACGGCGCTGCCGCCGGAATTCCGGTACCGCGGCTGACGCTAATCCAGGTCGAAATCGCGAAGCGGCTTGGTGACCGGCTCCGTCCCGGCCTGACGGAGCGCTTCCTCGAACCGCCGCGCGAGCGCGTCGTCGCGTCCCTTTTCCGCTTCCACCGACTGCGCGAAAAGCGCCTCGCGGCGCGCCTCTTCGGCGGCGAGGATCTTCGCCGCCGCATTCAGCTCAGGTTTATCGCCGCGTTCAGGCTCGCGATGCGACACCAGCCGGCGCAGATTCGTATCGACGACCAACGTGGAGCGGCAGCAGGGGCACGTAATCTCGAGCTCGCTCTTCAGCGTGGCCATGCGAGTATTGTAACCACCTACTGCCTGCTGCCTACTGCCTAGAGAATGACCACCCTTCGCGTCGCAACCTACAACATTCACCGGTGCAGTGGCCTCGACGGGCGCACGAGCGTCTCCCGGATTGCCGACGTCATCCGCGCCATCGAGCCCGACGTCATTGCGCTGCAGGAAGTCGTCGGGGCGAGTCCCACATCCCCGGGCCACGCCGAGGAACTGGGTGCGCTGCTGGGGATGGGATGGGTGATGGCGCCGACGCGGCACCTCCGCCAGGCGCTCTTCGGCAACGTGGTCCTCAGTCGCCTGCCCATCGTCCACCACGCGCAGTACGACCTTTCGTGGAAGACGTGCGAGCCGCGCGGCTGCCAGCGCGTCGAGATCGAGGTGGGCAGCCACACGCTCCATCTGTACAACGTGCATCTCGGGACGGCGTTCCTGGAACGGCGCTACCAGGCGGGACGGCTCAGCGCGATCGTCCACGATCGCCGCATCGGCCAGCCGAAGATTGTCCTGGGGGATTTCAACGAATGGATGAAGGGACTGGCGACGCAGATGCTCAGCGAGCGGCTGAAGAGCATCGACCTGCGCGCGCATCTCCGCCGGAAGCGCACCTATCCCGGCGTCTTCCCGGTGGTGCATCTCGACCACATCTATTACGAGGGGACAGTCGAGGTCACGAAGCTGGAGCTGCCGCGGACGCGTCTGGCGCTGATGGCGTCAGATCACCTGCCGCTCGTGGCTGACCTGAAAGTGTCTTTCTAGCCTTCTTCTTCGTACTCTTCCTCTTCGAGAGGCAGCGTACGGGTGGGCGGGCGCAGCGCTTCGCGAAAATCGTAGACGGGGAGATCGCGGACGTGAAGGGACATCGCGCAGTGCACGCCTTTTTCGTCGATGACCACCGTCACCGGACTGCCCTCGACGCCCTCGCGGAACGTCACGCGGCATCCGCAGGCGAGACGAGCGTGCGTGAACCCCTTCAACATACGCGGATCATACTACAGCGCCGATTCGATGTACTGCTGGAACTGCTCCCTGGTCGCGATGCCCGCGTGCTTCTTCAGGATCGTTCCATCGCGGGCGACGATGACGGTGGTTGGCAGGCCCCACATCGGACCAAACGCCTTCTCGACATCGTCGCGGCTGTTGCCGTCGAGCAGCGGATAGTTCACCTTCAGTTCGTCGGCGAACGCCTGCACCCGCGTGAACTCGTCCAGCACGTCGATGCCGAGCACGACGAGGTCGCTGCGATACTGGTCCTGCAGCTCCATCAGGTCCGGAATCTCCACGCGGCAGGGTCCGCACCACGTCGCCCAGAAGTTGATGAGGATGACTTTCCCCTTGAACGACGCGAGGTTCACGTCCACGCCGTTTGTGTCCTTGAGCGTAAAGGCCAGCGGCGCCGGCTGACCCACGAGCCCGCTCGCCGGCTCGCCCCCTGCCCCCGCATCCGCGGCGGGCGGAGGCGCGTTGGGATCCACGGTGGGCCCCGAGAGCATGGTCAGCAGGATAAGGGCGGCCGCGACCGCGCCCATCCCGAGCCAGGCACGGGTCCGGCGGCTCATCCCGCGCGGGCTGTCCCCTGGCGTGGGCGGTTCCGGGTCGATCGGCAGGCCTGGAGGCGCATCCATGGGCCCATTATCCTCCACTATGGGCCGACCTCACCGGTACATCCTTTGCTGCTGGCTGCGGCACGGCCGTCTTTGACGGCAGCGACTAGGATATGCAGGCTGGGCCCTTCGGACCCGGCGCGGCGGTAAGATGGCTCGCATCGAAATGCCAGGCCCTGCGAGGAGACTGTTCATGCGCAATCGCACGTCGCGCGGTGTGTCCCTGCTCGCGGCAGCCCTCGTCGCCCTGCTGGCGCCGGCGGCCGCCCTCGCGCAGACCCCCTTCATCCCCTACTTCGGGAAGAACCAGATCCGCTACGACAACTTCGAGTGGCAGATCTACACCACGGACCACTTCGAGATCTATTACTACCCGGCGATCGAGCAGCACCTCGAACGGATCGCGGGCTACGCCGAGAGCGCGTACCAGCACATCAGCTCGGAGCTGAAGTACGACCTCGCCTACAAGATCCCGCTCATCCTCTTCAAGACGAGCAGCGAGTTCCAGCAGCAGAACGTCATCCCCGGCGCGGCGCAGGAGGGGGTCGCGGCATTCGCGGAGCCGACGCGCTACCGCATCCTGATGCCGATCGACGAACCGCCGGACCTGCTGTACCGGCTGATCGTTCACGAGCTGACCCACCAGTTCGAATTCGACATCATTCCGACGTCGCTGATCCGCCGGAACATCCCGCTCTGGGTGAACGAGGGGCTGTCGGATTACATGACGGGGCTGTGGCGCCCCATCGACCTGATGATGGTCCGCGACGCCGCGGTCTCCGACATTATCCCGAAGATGTCTGAGATGGAGGGCTACGGCAACATCGGGAACGTGCGCATGGTCTACAACCTGGGCCACGCGCTGTTTGAATTCGTCGAATCGCGCTGGGGCAAGGAAGGCATCCGGCAGTTCCTCTTCTCGCTGCGGAAATCGGTGATCGGCGGGGGCGAGGACGCGTACCAGGAGGCGTTCAGCCTGACGCCGGAGGAATTCGACCTCGAGTTCGACAAGTACCTGAAGGACCGCTTCAAGCCGTTCCGCGACAAGGAGCGTCCGGCGGATTACGGCCGGAACCTCGCGCCGGATCCGGAGGAGTCGCGGTTCATCGGATCCGCCTCGATCGAGCCCTCGCCGTCGGGCGATCTGCTGGCGATGGTGACGTTCAACCGGCGCGACGGCGAGATGGACATCGTGCTTGTCTCGTCGAAGGACGGCGCCCCGATCCGGAACCTGACGTCCGACTTCGACCAGGATCTCGGCTTCGAGTTCATCATCACGCCCGGCATGCGGTTCAACAACGTGGCGTGGCTCTCCTGGCATCCGTCGGGCGACCGCATCGCCTACTTCGTGCGGCGTGAGAAATGGCGCACGCTCATCATGCAGAACGTCCTCAACAGCGACGTCGAGGAGCGCGTGGAGCTGCGCGACGTCGACGATCCGGAGTCGCCGGATATTTCGCCTGATGGGACCAAGGTGGCCTTCGCCGCCCTTCAGAACGGTGTCGGCGACATCTTCCTGCTGGATCTCGCCACGCGTCAGGTGACCAATCTCACGAAGGATGGGTTCGCGGATTCAGGCCCCACCTGGTCGCCAGACGGGCGAACGCTCATCTACGTGGCGCGTGTCAGCGGCAACGAAAAGCTGTTCCGCCTGGATGTGGCCACGGGCCAGAAGACGCAGATCACGTTCGGGACGCACGACGAGTCGTCGGCGCAGTTCATGGACGCCGAGACCATTGTCTTCTCGTCCACGGCCACCGATCCGGCACAGCCGGTCACGCCCGAAGTAGCGCGCAACGGCAACGTCTTCAACGTCTGGACGCTGAACCTGAACACCGGGCAGCTGCGGCAGTACACCGACGCGCTGGGGGGCAACGCCTCGCCCGTCGTCCTGCAGAACGGGTCGCAGGAGCCGCGTATCGCGTTCGTCAGCTACTACAAGGGCGAGTGGGAGCTCCACGCGCTCGACCGCCGCGATCCGATCGTGACCGCGTCCAACTCGGACTTCGGCGCGCCGGGGCCGATCATCGACTTCCAGGCCCCGCTGACGCACACGCTGATTGCTGACAACCAGCGGCGCAAGGGCACGTGGGAAAAGATGTTCCTCGACGGGCGTCCGCCGGTGAACCTCGGTGTCACGAGCAGCGGCGACGTGTTCGGCGGTTCCTCCGTCACCTTCAGCGACGTGCTCGGCGACAAGCAGGTCAGCATGTACGCGGCGTCGATCTCGCAGTACCGCACACTGGCGTTTTCGTACTTCAACGCCGCGCGGCGCTTTAACTACTCGTTCCAGGGCTACTCGCAGACGCAGTTCTTCTACGGGGCGCTCGAAGGGGTCTTCTACGACCCGTCATTCTCCCAGTTCATCGACCGCGATCTGTCGGTGGCCACGCGAACCGTGCGCGGCGGCACCGCCTTCGGCATCTGGCCAATGGACAAGTACCGGCGGCTCGAGCTCTTCGGCGGGGCGCTCCAGTACCTGGAGGAGTTCAACGACCCCAGCCTGCAGGCGTACTCGGAGGGATACCAGGAACAGCAGTTCGGGCGACAGCTCCTCCGCAGCGGCCTCTACATCCCGCTCGGCGTGAACTTCGTCCAGGAAACGACAATCTTCCGCGAGTTCGGTCCGCTCGCCGGCAACACCATGCGACTGTCGTACGAGATTGCGCCGAACATCGGCGACACGCTCGGACGGCAGACGGCCGATGTCGACCTGCGCTACTACCTGCGCCTGGGCGCCACCGGACTGCTCGCTCTCCGCGGCAAGGGCTTCAAGAGCTGGGGCGATGCGCCGGACTTCATGTATTTCGGAGGCAACTCCGAAATGCGCGGCTACGAGTACCTCGAGTTCATCGGCTCGGAGGCGACGTTCCTGAACGCCGAGCTCCGCTTCCCGTTCATCGAGGCGATGCTGACGCCGATTGGTATTCTCGGCGGCGTCCGCGGCGTGCTCTTCGCCAACATGGGCGGCGCGAGGTTTGATGGTCAGCCGTTCACGTGGCTCTCCAACAGTGCGGAGCAGTATTCGCCTGTCATCGGCTTCAACCAGGTCTTCGGCACACAGGCGCCGATCTTCGGACGGGCCACACGCGTGGATGGCCTCCGCCTTGTCGATGCGCGCGCGTCCTACGGCATTGGGCTCGAGACGTTCGCCCTCGGCTTCCCGGTCCACTTCGACTGGGCCTGGCGAACGCTCCTCAACAAGGAGTGGGAGGATCTGCGGTTCGCGGCCAGCGGGGGCAGTGCTGCCTTCCGCAAGCAGCGATTCGCGATGTGGATCGGGTACGACTTCTAGCCGCTACCGGCTACCGGCCAGCACGGGCGTGGCGAATTTCGCCAGCCGCAGCTCGCTGCGCGCCACGTCCATCGACACGCGGTACTCGCTGAGGAACCGGTGACCGACGATGCCGCCGACCTGAAATCCGAGCAGCACGCTCGGGGCCCGCAGGTTCAACACCGCCAGCCCGACGTTGCGGAACTCGATTTCGTTGAAGTCGAGGTTCACGCCAGGCAGCAGGAACGCGCTCACGTCCATCCCTGACATCCCGAAGACGCGCAGCGGAATCCGGCGCGGCGGGGTCATCGACAACGCATCGGCGGTTTCCGCGCTAATCGAGATCAGCTCGCCGCCCGTATCGACGACGAAATACGCCGGATGGGTCGAATTGATCAGGCCGCGGACCAGCGGCAAACGGTTCATGCGCATCGGCAGCACGAAGTCCGCCTGTGCGTCGTCCTGCGGAAGGCTGCGGGCCAGCGTGACCTCGCGGCGCTGGTAGTCGATGACGACGGACAGGCCCATCGCCAGCGGCGAGAGGCTTTCGCGCTGCCAGCGTGGAAGCGCGTTCCTGATCGCGCCGCGGATCGCGATCGGCACATTGCGCATCCGAAGCCAGCCGATTTCCACGATGTCCGCGCGTCCCATATTGAGGAGCCGCAGTGAGGGAATACCGACGCCCGCCGTCAGCGTCGACGTGATCGCGCTGACGCCGGCGCGGCGGGCGGTCTGATCGGAAATGCCGGTCCGCTCGGACCCCGTGTCGAGCACGAACTCGACGCCCGTCCGATTGACCCGCCCCTGCACGACGATCTTCCTGTCGACCAGCCTGAACGGCACGCGATAGCTGCGGTTCTGGTCGCCCTCAATCTGCATTGGGACGCGACCCTTGAACGCCCGCAGCAGGCGGACCTTGCTCTGGAAGATCGCGGCCATCTGGTTGTCTTCCTTCGGCGCGCGCTCCGGCAGCAGCGCGACGTACCGCTCGAACGCGGCCGCCGCCGCCTCGTAGTCGTGGAGGCGTTCGTGAATCAGCCCAACCAGCGCGTGAATCTCGGCGTCCTTCGGGGCGTGGCCTGACACGATCTGCGCCTCGACGAGCGCCTCTTCGAGGCGGCTGTGAGTGGCCAGCGAACGCGCCAGGCCGAAGCGGGCGCGCGTGGACTCTGGGGCGGTGACGAGCGCCTGACGATAGGACCCGTCCGCCTCGTCAAACTGGCCGCCCGCCCATTGGGCGTCGCCGCGAAGCGTCAGCGACTCGGCGTCCGGAACGGCGCCGGTGGCGAGCAGCGCGGTTTCGCGCAGGGCTGTGTCGAACTCGGCGATCCGCAGCGCGGCGCGCACCTTACTCTTGCGGGCGCGCGTGACCAGGGCGTCGTCGTCAGAGCGGGTTGCGGCGTCGAAGGCGCCCATCGCTTCCCGGTACCGCGCCGCGTCGTATAACTGCGTTCCAATCTGGAACTGGGCCGCCGGGTCGCCCGCAGGCGTCTGGGCGGCATGAAGGACCAGGGTTGAGAGTGCGGCAGCGGCCGCAACCGACAGGACCACGAGACCACGGCTGGGTGACATCGTATTTGCCCGCTCCTATCGCGGTAACCGGGTTACTTCTGGTAGTACTCCGAGTTCTTCGGGATGAAGTGCGCCCACTTCTCCGGTGTTTCGTCGAGCGCAAAGATCGCTTCCACCGGACAAGCCGGCACGCAGGCGCCGCAGTCGATGCACTCGTCCGGGTGAATATAGAGCATCTCCGTCGACGCGAATGCCGGGTCGTCCTTTCGTGGATGGATGCAGTCAACGGGACAGACATCCACACACGCACTATCCTTTGTGCCGATGCACGGTTCGCAGATGATATACGCCACGCGGGGCTCCTTGCCGAGGGGAAAGTATAGCTCGGCGCGGACCCTCCTTCTGGTGTTGCGCTACGATGGCGGCGCCCCCGGCAGATAGCACGATGCGGTTCGTATCATCCCTCACCAATCGGGTCTTCCTGGCCTGCACGCTCCTGGCCATGCTGTCGCTCGGCTTCGCGTTCTATTTCGTCAACGAGCGGGCCGCGGCGGCCGCGGAGGACGAACTCCGCCGCGGGCTGCTCGAGGCAGGGAGTCTCGTCGATCAACACGACGCGACGAGGACCGACCATTTCACGCGGCTGGCCCGCGTCGTGGCCGACCTGCCGAAGCTGAAGGCCGCGGTGGAAACCGGCGATCCGCCGACCGTGCAGCCCCTGGCGGACGAATATCGCGAGGAGGTCGACGCCGACCTGCTGCTCCTGACGGGCGCTGAAGGTCAGGTCCTCGGGTCGGCGGGCGCCGAGAGCGAAAGCGTCGCGTCGGCGTTGCAGGCCGCGGACCTGACATCCACGGACGAACTCTCGATGTTCACGCCGCACAGCCGCGGCGTGCTGCAGCTGCTGAGCGTCCCCATCCTGCTCGACGGTGCCATCCCGGACATTCTCGGCCGCCTGACGGTCGGCCTGTTTCTCGACAACCGGCTGGCGGCCGAGTTCAAGAACCTGACGGGAAGCGAGATCGCGTTTGGCGCCAGCGGACGCATCCTGGCGGCGACGCTGCCCGACGCGGCTCGCCCTGGCCTGGAACGCGCACTGGGCGCCGCCTCGGTCTCCTCGGTGAGGCTGGGCGACTCCGAGTACCTCGCGCTGTCGCGGCCGCTTCTCGGAGGACGGCCGGCGCGCGCCGACGCGCCGACGGCCCTGATCCTCCGCTCGCGCACCGAACGGCTGCAGTTTCTCACCGCGATTCGCGCCGCGCTTGCCGGCCTTCTGGTCGTCACGCTCCTGCTCGCCACCATTCTCAGTTATGCCGTCGCGCTGACGATGACCCGCCCCCTCGCCGCCATTACCAAGGCGATGCGGGACGTGGCGGCTACCGGGGATCTCAGCCGCAAGGTCCCGCTCCGCACGCGCGTCTGGGACGACGAGGATGCGCGAACACTCGCGGCGTCGTTCAATACGCTCACCGAATCGATCGCCCGATTCCAGCGTGAGGCGGCACACCGCGACCGTCTCTCGTCGCTCGGCAGGCTCTCGACGGTCATCGCCCACGAGATCAGGAATCCGCTGATGATCATCCGCGCGTCGCTGTCGACGCTCCGCCGCGGCCGCCTCTCGCCCGCCGAGCTCCGCGATGCCGTCTCCGATATCGACGAGGAGACGACCCGGCTCAACCGCGTGGTGACCGACGTGCTCGACTTCGCGCGGCCGATTCGCTTCGAATGGGCCGAAGCCGACGTGAACCGGGTCTGCCGTGCCTCGGCCGATGCGGCATGGGCGGGCGCGACCGCCGATCCCGTCGCGTTCGACCTCGACCCGACGATCCCGCCGGTCGTCACTGACGCCGAGCGGCTCCGGACGGCGCTCGTCAACATCCTGACCAACGCGCGGCTCGCCGTGCGCGCCGCGGTTCCCGCCGATCCACCGGGGGGACATGCCGCAGCGGTGGCCACCGCGGAGGAGCCGCCCGTGCGCCTGCACACGCGCCGCAGCGGTTCCACCGTCACCATTTCGGTGCAGGATCGAGGAGAAGGCATCAGCTCCGAAAACATGGCACATATCTTCGACCCCTATTTCACGACGCGGCGCGCAGGCACCGGACTGGGCCTGCCGATTGCCAAGAACATCATCGAGGGCCTTGGCGGAACGGTGGCCGTCTTCAGCGAGCCCGGCTCCGGCACCGAAATCCGCATCGAGCTGCCGATGGCCTCTGGCGCTCACGCATGACGCCGACTCACGGCACCATCCTGATCGCCGACGACGAGGAGAAGATCCTGAAGCGTCTGGGGCGGGCGCTCAGGGACGAGGGACACGAAGTCGTCGAGGCCACCACGAGCCGTGAGGCGCAGAAACAGCTGGGCAAGCGCCCGTTCGATCTGCTGGTCGTCGACAACGTCATGCCGGACATGACGGGACTCGAGCTGATTCGCGAGGTCTCCCAGACGATGACGGCGGCCGAGCGGCCGCAGATCGTCATGATGACGGCGCACGGCTCGACCCAGATCGTCCGTGAGGCCTTCAAGCTCGGCGTCGAAGACTTCCTCGAAAAGCCGTTCGAGGTGGACGAACTGCTCGCCCTCGCCCGCCGCGCGGTCAAGAGCCTGCGTCTCCAGACGGAGCGGCAGTACCTGATCAGCGAACGTGACGCCGAGTTCAATCACTACGGCATCGTCGGCCGCAGCCGCGCGATGGAGGATGTGATCAAGCGCGCGGAGCTCGTCTCCGAAACCCGGAGCACCGTGCTCATCACGGGCGAGACGGGCACGGGCAAGGAAATGGTGGCGCGGCTGATTCATCACCGCAGCCCTCAGCGCGAGATGCCGCTGATCAAGGTGAATTGCGCGGCGATTCCCGAGACGCTGCTCGAATCCGAATTGTTCGGCCACATGCGCGGCGCCTTTACGGGCGCCACGATGACCAAACGCGGCAAGTTCGCCCTTGCCGACGGCGGGTCGATCTTCCTCGACGAGATCGGCACGCTGACGCCAGCCATCCAGTCAAAGCTGCTCCGCGTCCTGCAGGAGCGCGAATTCGAGCCGCTGGGGGCCGAACGGACGCAGAAGGTCGAGGTCAGGGTCATTGCCGCCACCAATCGCGATTTGAAGCAGATGGTCGGCGACGGCAGGTTCCAGGAAGACCTCTACTACCGGCTGAACGTGATCCCGATCGCGATTCCGCCGCTGCGCGAGCGGCGTGAAGACATCCCCGTCCTCATCGATCACTTCGTCGACAAGCACCGGCAGCGCACCGGCAAGCGCATCGACCGGATCGAGGATGATGTCATCAAGGCGCTGCAGCGGTACGAATGGCCCGGGAACGTGCGCGAACTGGAAAACACGATCGAGCGCGCGGTGGTGCTGTCGACCTCGCCGGTGATCACGGCCGGATCGATTTCATTCCTCGGCGCCACATCGACAGCCGCGCCGGGGCTGCCGTCGATGCGCCTGCACCAGAACCTCGAGTGGGTTGAACGCGAGACGATCCGGCGGGCCCTCGAGCGATCCGGGGGCGTCAAGAAGGAGGCGGCCGAGCTGATGGGCATCAGCCAGCGGGCGTTGAGCTACTATCTGGCAAAGTACCGGCTGGACTGAGGGTTTCGCGTCTCGTTCCGATTTACCATGTTCGGTACCCATCGGGGCGCCGCCATGCGTCTTTCCACGTGAATTAACATGGGATCCCCGCACTTCGCCGGGCATCCTGCTTGCTGGAGTAACCTGGCTGCTCACTTTTCGGAGTCATGACACACAGGACAACCCTCGCCATCCTGCTCTGCGCCGCGTTCGGACTGCTCGCCGTGCCTTCACGGTCGGGTAGCATGGTCGTGCAGGACGTCGCAGAGCCACGCGTCATCGACGTGATCGTCAAGCGCTACGAGTTCGTCCCGGCCTCCATCGAGGCGGTTCTGGGCGAAAAAGTGCGGATCGTCGTCAAGTCCGGGGACGGGCTCCACGGCTTCGGCATCAAGCAGTTCAACATGTCGAAGGAAGTTGCCAGGGGCGCGACGGTCACGATCGAGTTCACGCCGGACGCGGCCGGCGAATTCCCGATTCTCTGCACGGAATACTGCGGCGAGGGCCACGAGACCATGCGGGGCCTGCTCGTCGTGAAGGCCCGCGAACCCGGGCAGCCATAAGGAGTCACGATGCAACGGAAGATGCTGGCCGGTGCCCTGGTCCTCGCCCTGTCGGCGGTGTCCTCGGCGTGCGATGAGAAACTCTCCGACGTGACCGGCCCGACCCCGAACCTTCAGCCGACGCTCAGCAGCATCCAGCGGGACATCTTCAGCTCGACCGATGCTTCGGGACGGCTCGCCTGCACGCAGTGTCATTCCGATGCGGGCGGACGAACGCCGTCGGGGGGGTTGAACCTGCGCGAGGGCGTCGCCTTCGCCGGTCTGGTGGGCATCGCGAGCCGGGGAAAGCCTGGCGCCGTGCGCGTCATCGCCGGCGACCCTGACAACAGCTATTTGATCCACAAGCTCGAGACCCGCAGCGATATCGTCGGCGTGCGCATGCCGCGCGGGAACGGACCGTTCCTCACGCCAGGCCAGATGCTCGTGCTGCGGCGCTGGATCGCGCTGGGCGCACGTAACGACTAGGAGACATTCATGAACCGCGTGCGAATCGTATTGCTGGTCCTCGTCGCCGTCATCGGGGCCGCATGGCCGAGCCCGGGCTGGGCCCAGACGCGGGCCGCGCCAGTGGACGATATCGACCTGGACCTGGTGCCGATGCAGCCGGATTTTTCGCTGGTGACGCTGCCGACGACTCTGCGCCTGCCGCGCTACAAGAGCGCGTTCCGGGTGACGCACCGGTTCGGAAGGCCGCTTGCCGAGGGGAGCTTTGGCAGTCTCGCGGAGGATCTGTTCGGCCTCGATTCAGGTGCACAGATCGGTCTGGAGTACCGGTTCGGCCTGATGCGGGGCCTGCAGGTCGGCCTCCATCGCACGAGCGACCGGACGATTGAATTCTTCGGCGAGCGGGACATCTGGCAGGAACGCGACGGCCATCCGGTGAGCATCGCGGCGGTGGCCATGATCGACGGCACGAATAACTTCAAGGACAGCTACACCCCGGCGCTCGGCGCCGTCGTGTCGCGCACACTGGCCCCGCTCGGAACGGTGTACATCGAACCGATCTGGGTCAACAACTCGAACCCGCTTCCCTCAGAGCTGTCCGACGACAACGACAGCGTGCTGCTCGGCATCGGGACGCGGCTCCGCGTGCGCCCGACGGTCTATGTCGTCGCCGAGATCATCCCGCGGATCACGGGGCACAACCCGGGGGCCAATCAGGCCGCATTCGCGATCGAAAAACGGGCGGGCGGCCACTCGTTCCAGCTCAATTTCTCGAACGCGTTCGGCACCACCATCGGCCAGATTGCGCGCGGCGGCACATCGAACGATGACTGGTACATGGGCTTCAATATTTCGAGGAAGTTCTATTGATGGCCGGCAGAGTGATGATGCTCACGGCCGCGGCGGCACTGGTGACGGCGACGGCCTGCTCGGGCGGCGGAAGCAGCTCAGGCGGCGGAAGCAGCTCAGGCGGGGGCGGGAGCACACCCACGACGCCGTCGCCAACTCCTGCGCCTGGCGGCGCAACGATCACGATTACCGCAAGCGGCGTGTCACCACGGTCGGTCACGATCTCCGCCGGATCGCGGGTCACGTTCGTCAACAACAACACCCGCGCGCATGACATGGCCTCGGATCCCCATCCGGCGCACGGCGCCTGCCCAGCCATCAATGATGTCGGGTTCCTGCAGCCCGGACAGAGCCGTACCACGGGCAACCTGACGACGGCGCGCACGTGCGGGTTCCACGATCACAATCGGGACACCGACACGTCGCTCCAGGGCTCGATCGTCATCCAGTAGGGCGGGTCCTGCGGACCCGCCGGAGCGTCAGCCCGTCGCCTCGCCCGGTCTCAGCTCAATCACCTGAACGCCCCTCGGCTCGACGAAGGGCCGCAGGTCGGCTGGCGTTCCCGTCAGCATCGGGAACGTCCCCCAGTGCATCGGGACGACCTGCCGGACGCCGAGCAGCTCGCACGCTTTCGCCGCCGCAACGGGATCCATCGTGAATCGGTCGCCGATTGGAAGAAAGGCGATGTCGGGCCGGTACATCTCGCCGATCAGACGCATGTCGCCGAAGAGCGCCGTGTCGCCCGCAAAATACAGCGTGATGCCGTCCTCCAGACGGATGACATAGCCGGCCGGCTCTCCCATGTACGTCATCTGCCCGTTGTCGACGTAACCGCTGCTGTGGCGGGCGTCGGTCATCGTCACGCGCAGACCCGCCACGTCGATCGACCCGCCCTTGTTCATCGGCTGGAGGTTCGAGAGTCCCTTGCGCCGCAGCCATTCACAGAGCTCGAAGACCGCGACGACGGCCGCCCCGCTCTCGCGCGCAACCGGCACAACATCGCCCATGTGATCGGCATGCCCGTGCGAGACGAGGATGACATCGACCGTGGGCGGCTTCTTCATCTCCTGCGGGCATGCGGGGTTGTCCGCCAGCCAGGGGTCGAACATGACCCGCTTCCCGCCGGGCGTATGAATCAGGAACGTGCTGTGGCCGTACCAGGTGATTCGCAGCTTCTGCATTTGAAGACCGATACAGGATAATTGACTGGATGTCCGTTGAGGCGCCGCTCGAATTCGTACGGCCGCGAGAGCCGAAGCCGGACTGGCTGAAGGTGCGCGCGCCCGGATCGGAGAACTATCTCCGCCTGCGCGGGCTGATGCGCGATCTGAAGCTCCACACCGTGTGCGAGGAGGCGCGCTGCCCCAACATCGGCGAGTGCTGGCACCACGGCACCGCGACGTTCATGATTCTCGGTGACGTCTGCACACGCGCGTGCGCGTATTGCGCGGTGACCCACGGGCGGCCGGGGACGCTCGACCTCGGCGAACCGGCGCACGTCGCGGATGCTATCGCACAGATGGAGCTGCGGCATGCGGTGATGACGTCCGTGGACCGCGACGACCTGCCCGACGGAGGCGCGTCGATGTTTGCCGAGACGATCCGGCTGGCGCGCCAGCGCGTGCCCGCGTGCCGTATCGAAGTGCTGATTCCGGATTTTCAGGGTCAGGAGGCGCCGCTCCGCGCCGTGCTCGACGCCGGACCCGATATCCTCAATCACAACATCGAGACCGTGCCCCGCCTGTACCGGATGGCGCGATCGGGCGGCCGGTATCCCCGCTCGCTCGAGCTCCTGGATCGGGCGCGCCGCTACGCGCCGGCGATTCCCACGAAGACCGGCATCATGGTGGGTCTGGGCGAAGAGGTCGACGAAGTCGTGGCGGTGTTTGACGATTTACAGGAAGCCGGCGTCGCCATCCTGACGATCGGCCAGTACCTCCGGCCGACGCCTGGCCACGCGCCGATGGCGCGCTACTACCACCCGGATGAATTCGCGAACCTGAAGCGCCTGGCCCTCGCCCGGGGGTTCGCGCACGTCGAGTCGGGGCCGCTCGTGCGCAGTTCGTACCACGCACACGAACAGGCCGACGCGGTCCTTACTGCGCTTTGACGTGCGCCGCGATCTGCTCGAGCGTGGCGAACCAGACGCCCGGCTTCGTCTTCATGTACGCGATCAGCCGGTCCAGCATCGCGACCCGCGAACGATGACCGACGACGTGGGGATGAAGCGTGATGATGTACAGGCCGCCCTCGGCATAGGCGCCGTCGAACTCCGCCTGCAGGACCCGGCCCGCCAGCTCGCCTGACGGCAGCGATCCGCCGGCCGTCCCCCCGAAATACGGCACGTCGTCCAGGATCCACTCGATCGGCAGCTCGATGACCCCGCTCGGCTGCCCCTCGAGCAGAATCTCGTAGGCGTCGTCGCTCGCCATCATGCTGCTGTCGTAGAGGAAGCCCGCTTCCTTGACCTGCTTCATGGTGTAGCGGCTGAACTCCCACGCAGGCGCCCGATAGCCGACCGGGCGCTTGCCGATGGCCTTCGTCAGGTAGTCGATCGACTGGGTGAGCAGGCGCCGCTCTTCCGCCTCGTCGTTGAGCGCCGGGAGGCTCTCATGGATCCAGCCATGCACGCCGATCTCGTGGCGCTGCTTCGAGAGGATGTCGGTGACCATCTGCGGGTGCAGCGCGGCGGACACGGCCGGAATGAAGAATGTCGCCGGCACCTTGTGCGTGTCGAGCAGGCGCAGCACGCGCGGCAGCCCGTCAATCGCGCCGTACTCGCCCCTCGACAGGACGCCCGTGCCGAGATCGCCCCTGGCGAGGGCGCCCGTCACGTTGTCCACGTCGAACGTGAAGGCGACGGCGACCCGGCTGCCGTTCGGCCACGCACGCGGCTTGAGCCGCCGGCCCGCGCTGACGCGGGTCAACTGCTGCCTCAACTCATCGATCGAGAGACGCGCGCCCGGGAAGGGCGGGGCGGGCGTCTGCTGCGCGGCGAGGGTGTCGCCCGCGCATGTCGCAAGGACGACGACGAGGGCGACGGCCGCCGCGGACGTACACTGCCGCCGGGTCACTGGAACATCCGCAACAGCCGCGTCATCGGATCGTAGAACCGGCTCACCACCCGCTCCTTGAGCGGAATGATCGCGTTGTCCGTGATGTGGATATGCTCCGGACAGACCTTCGTGCAGCACTTGGTGATATTGCAGTACCCGATGCCGAAGTCCTCCTTCAGCGCGGGCACACGATCCTCCGTGTCGAGCGGGTTCATCTCCAGGTTGGCGGTGTAGACGAAGAACCGCGGGCCGATGAACTCGTCGTGCTTGTTGTGGTCGCGCAGCACGTGGCAGACGTCCTGGCACAGGAAGCACTCGATGCACTTCCGGAACTCCTGTACCCGATCGACGTCGCGCTGCGCCATGCGCCAGGTGCCGTCCGGGGCATCCGCCGCGCGCGGCTTGAACTTCGCGATTTTCTGCTTGACCCGGTAGTTCCACGAGACGTCGGTCACCAGGTCCCTGATCGGCGGGAACGCCCGCATCGGTTCGACAGTCACCGGCTCCATCAGATTCAGCTCGTTCAAGCGCGTCATGCACATCAGGCGCGGATTGCCGTTGATCTCGGCCGAACACGACCCGCACTTCCCCGCCTTGCAGTTCCACCGGACCGCCATGTCCGGTGCCTGCTCTGCCTGGATGCGGTGGACGACGTCGAGGACCACCATGCCTTCCGAGACCGGGGTCTGAAACGTCTGGAACGTGCCGCCCCCCTCGGGATGCGTTCGCCAGATCTTGAACGTGGCTTCGCCGATCACGACTTTTGCTCCTCGATGATCTGTTGCAGTTCCGGGGGGATGGGTTTCAGCGGAAGTCGAGTGACCTGCATGCCACCGGCGGTCTGCTTCACCATCACGTTCAGCGTCGCGAACTCCTCATGCTTGTCCGGATAGTCGTCGCGGAAGTGACCGCCGCGGCTTTCCTTGCGCTCGATCGCCGACAGCGTAATGGCCTCCGACACGGCCATCAGATTGCGCAGGTCCAGGGCGGCATGCCATCCACCGTTGTATTCGCGGTGGCCGATCACGCCCACGCGGGCGGCACGGGCTTTCAGCTCCTCGAGCTTCCTGAGCGCCTGCTTCATCTCGTCTTCAACCCGAACGATGCCCACAAGCTCCTGCATCGTCTCCTGGAGGTCCTGCTGCACCTGGAACGGGTTCTCGCCGGATGTTCCACGGTCGTACGGCTCGAGCGCCGTCCGCTCCGCGCGCGCTACGGCCCCGTCGTCCAGCCGCACGGCGCCATGCTCGCGCGCCCAGGCCGAGGCGTACTCGCCGGCCCGCTTGCCGAACACAATCAGGTCCGACAGCGAGTTGCCGCCAAGCCGGTTCGCGCCGTTGATGCCGGCCGAGCATTCGCCCGCGGCAAACAACCCGGGAATCGTCGTCATCTGCGTATCCGCGTCCACACGGATGCCGCCCATGATGTAGTGCATCGTCGGGCCGACTTCCATCGGCTCCTTCGTGATGTCGAGGTCGGCGAGCTGCATGAACTGGTGATACATGCTCGGGAGCTTGCGCTTGATGTGCTCCTCGGCGTTCGGCAGCTTTTCCTTGATCCACGCGATGTCGAGGAACACGCCGCCGTGCGGCGATCCACGGCCCGCATTGACTTCGCGCCTGATGCAGCGCGCGACGTGGTCGCGCGTGAGCAGCTCGGGCGGACGCCGCGCCGACTTGTCGCCCTGGGTGTACCGCCAGCCCTCTTCCGGATCCGCGGCCGTCTGCGGCTTGTAGTTGTCCGGGATGTCGTCGAACATGAAGCGGCGGCCTTCGCTGTTCTTCAGCACGCCGCCCTCGCCGCGTACGCCTTCGGTAACGAGAATGCCCTTCACGCTCAACGGCCACACCATGCCGGTCGGATGGAACTGGATGAATTCCATGTCGATCAGCTCTGCGCCCGCGCGATACGCGAGCGCGTGGCCGTCGCCAGTACCTTCCCAGCTGTTGCTGGTGACCTTGTAGGCGCGCCCGGCACCGCCGGTCGCCAGAATGATCGCCTTCGCGGAGAACACGTGAAACCGGCCGCGCTCGCGATCGTACGCAAACACGCCAGCCGCGCGGCCGCCGTCCATCAGAAGCTCCACCACGGTGTGCTCCATGTGGACGGTCACGCCCTGATGAATGGTGTGGTCCTGCAGCGTGCGAATGAGCTCGAGGCCGGTGCGGTCGCCGACGTGCGCCAGACGCGGGTAGCGATGCCCGCCGAAATTGCGCTGATTGATCCGGCCGTCCGGCGTGCGGTCGAATACGGCGCCCCACGCTTCCAGCTCCCGGACGCGATCGGGCGCTTCCTTGGCGTGAAGCTCGGCCATGCGCCAGTTGTTGACGTACTGGCCGCCGCGCATCGTGTCGGCGAAATGCACCTTCCAGCTGTCGCGGTCGTCGTTGTGCGACATGGCCGCGGCCATGCCGCCTTCGGCCATGACGGTGTGGGCCTTACCGAGGAGCGACTTGCAGATCAGGCCGACGGAGACGCCCGTCTTGGCGGCTTCAATCGCGGCCCGCATGCCGGCGCCGCCCGCGCCGATGATCAGGACGTCGTAGGTGTAGGTCGTGTGCTGCGCCATCTAGAAAATCCTCACGTCGGTGAAGATGCCCATCGAGCACAGACGCACGTAGATATCGGCGAAGGCGACCGAAGAGAGGCTCAGCCACGCGAACAGCTGATGCCGGTGATTCAGCGAGCTCGAACAGGCATAGGCCCGGTCGCACGCCGGATGCTTCGAGATTTCGTCGAACGTCCCGCCGACGATGTGGCGCATGACGTGGCAGCCGAGCGTGTAGCAGCTGAGGAGCACGACGTTGACCGCGAGAATGATGGTCCCCAGCCCGATGCCGAACTCACTGGCCCCCGTCTCCGGATTCGGAAACCAGAGCGCCAGCCAGACGTCGTACGACAGCAGGAACAGGAAGAGCACTGCAATCCACATGAAGTAGCGGTGGACGTTCTGGAAGATCAGCGGGAACGACTGCTCGCCCCAGTACGACTTCCGGGGCTCGCCCACCGCGCACGCCGGCGGATCGGCCCAGAACGACTTGTAGTAGGCGCCACGGTAGTAGTAGCAGGTGAAGCGGAAGAGGCCGGGGAACGGGAGGATCAGCAGCGCGGGCGAGAACGGGACCCACGCCGGAATCCAGCCCGGCTTCGGTCCGAACCACGCGTGCGGCGAATCACCCCAGATTTCCGGCGCGTAGAAGGGTGAAAGGTAGGGGCCGTAGGTGTAGTGCGCGTTCTGGAACGCGGCCCAGGTCGCATACCCGATGAATGCCGATAGGCCGACGAAAATCGCGACAGGGGTCGCCCACCAGATGTCGCGCCGGGCCGTCGAGCCGAAGCCGCGCGGCGCGATCCTTACTGGGATAACTTCCATACCTCTCCGAGTTGGTAGTCGGTCGTCGGTCGTCGGTAGCACGAACAGCCGTGCTACCACCTACCGGCTACGAGCTACGGACTATTTCTTGGGCGCGTCGATCTTGACCGGGTTGAGCGCGTCCATCGTGTTGGCGAGCGCCATCTTGCCGGCGGGGTACTTGTTGGCGCTCAGCATGAGCGCGATGATCTCGGCCGTCTGATCGCCGGTGAGCGACCCCGGATTCAACGCCGGCATCGTCAGATTGATCTTCTCGTAGAGGTCGCCGAGCGACTTGCCGGTCCAGTTGGTCGAAAAGGTGTCGCCCATCAGGCCGGGGATGATGTCGTTCCCGGTCAGGTCCTCGCCGTGGCATGCGGCGCACTGCTCTTTGTAGAGGGCGGCGCCGTTCTTGGCCTGCTCCATCGTGTAGACGCCCTCGGCGACCGACGTCGCCTGGGCACGAACGACCTGCAGGCCGGAAATCACCACCAGGACCGCGCACGCAATGAATATGGTTATCTTCGTCATGGCTCCTCGTTGAGCTTAGTTTACCTATTTTCGCCTCCGGTCGAAGACCTGTTCCTTCTGCGAGAGGTGTGTTACGCATGCATCCCCATGAGGGGAAAGTACAAACCGGTATTTTAGTATTCGCTGATCGCATGACGAAACCCGTTCCTCCCTACATTCACGTAAGTTTGGCGGATGTCCACGCCGCAATCGTCGCCTGTGACCGATGCCCCCGCCTGCGGACCTACTGCGCCCGCGTCGCGGCCGAGAAGAAACATGCACATCGGACGGATACGTATTGGGGACGCCCTGTGCCCGGCTTTGGCGACCCGCAGGCGCGGATGCTGCTCATCGGTCTCGCCCCGGCAGCGCACGGCGCCAACCGGACGGGGCGCATGTTCACGGGGGACGGGTCTGGCGACTTCCTGATGTCGGCGCTCCAGCGGACCGGTTTCGCCAACATCGCCACGTCACGGAACCGCGACGACGGGCTGGTGCTGTCCGATGCGTACATCCTCTCGGCCGCCCGCTGCGCCCCGCCGGACAACAAGCCGCTGCCCGAGGAGATTGCCCGCTGCCTCGATCACCTCGAGGCGGAACTCGCGCAGCTCCCGAACCTGCAGGTGGTCGTGGGGCTCGGAAAGGTCGGGTTCGACGCCTGGCTGCAGCTGCTGAAGCGCCAGGGCGCCGCTATCTCGCCGCGCCCGCAATTCGGCCACGGCGTCGTTGTGGACTCACTGACACCGATCCTGATCGGCTGCTATCACCCGAGCCGCCAGAACACGAACACCGGCACGCTCACACCCGCGATGATGGAAGGCGTCTTCAGGCGGGCGAAGCGCCTGCTGACATAGGCGCACCCAGGACCCGGCGCAGCGTCGCGATGTCGAGATTTCCGCCGCTGATGACACAGACGACCGTCTTGCCGGCCAGACGCGGCGCCCACTGGCGCACCGCGGCGATCGGCGCCGCTCCCGAGGGTTCGGCCAGGTTGTGCGTCAGGCGCAGTGCCGCACGGACGCCCTCTTCAATCTCTCCTTCGCCCAGCGTCACCACATCGTCCAGCCCTGACTTGAGGATGCCGAACGTCAGGTCGAAGGTCGTGCGCGTCGCCATGCCTTCCGCGAACGTGGCGACGGTATCGGCGGTGACCCGCGACGGTCCGCGCCACGATCGCGCAAAGGCATCGGCGCCGGCCGCCTGCACCCCGATGACCCTCGCGTGCGATCCGATGCCGCTGCGGACAATGCACGTGCCGGCGGCCCCGCTGCCGCCGCCAATCGGGACGAAGACATAGTCGGCGCCGGGAAGATCCTCGAAGATTTCGAGCGCGTAGGTCCCGACGCCCGCGATGAGGTGCGGCTCGTTCGCCGAGTGGACGTACCGCCACCCTTCCCGCGGCGCCACCTCCTCCACCCGCTCGCGCGCCTCGTCGAAGTCGCGCCCGTACTCGACGATCGTGGCCCCCATGGCCCGCATCGCCGCCACCTTGTCCGGATTGCTCCCGACGGGGACGAAGATGTGACACGGCACGCCATGGATCCGGCAGGCGAGCGCCATCGACTGGCCGTGGTTGCCGGTGCTGGCGCTGACGACTCCGCGGCGGCGCTCGTCGGGGCTCAGCTGCGCGACGAGGTTGAGGCCGCCGCGAATCTTGAACGCGCAGGTGGGGTTGTGATTTTCGTGCTTCACCCACGCGTCGCAGCCGAGCCACTCATCGAGCAGCGGATGCTTCAGCAGAGGCGTCGGCTGGAGATGCGCGTACACCCTGGCGCCGGCGTCGCGGACATCCTGAAGGCTCGGCGGATTCATCGCGCCGCCATCGATCCCGCTTCATTCCGGACACGGACGGCGAGGTCCGGCCGGTTGGTAATCAGGCCGTCGACGCCCCACGACAGCAGCCGCCGCATGTCGGGCTCCTCGTCCACCGTCCACACCTGTACCTTGAGTTCCGCGCCATGGGCGTGACGGATGAACCGTGGTGAGACGATGCGGTGACCGGCCGCAACCTCGGGCACCTGATAACCGCCGTAAGGCGCCCGCCGCCGTGGCACCCGCGCCCACGATCGGTACAACGCCCATGTCGCTTCGCTGTGAGAGGCGCTTGATGCCATGTCGGGCAGCGCGGCACGGGCCGCAGCCGCGCTGCGTGACCCGTACCCGGCTGCGCAGACACGTCCGGCGGCGCCCGCCGCGCGAACCGCGCGCGCCACGGCCTCTCCCATTGCCGCGGAGTCCACCTTCATTTCGACGATCATCGGCACGCCGGGATAGCGTCGCAACACGTCCGCCAGCGTCGGAATGCCAAGAGGACATCCGGCATTGATTCGCGCAAGCTCAGCCGCCGTCCGCGCGCCAATCGGACCGCGTGCCGACGTCGTCCGATCGAGCGTGTCGTCATGATGGACGACAGGAATACCGTCCGACGAGAGGTGTACGTCGAATTCGAGGCCATCCGCGCCGGCGGCCATGCCGAGGTCGAACGCCGCGATCGTGTTTTCGGGGCCCAGCGCGCATCCCCCGCGGTGCGCGAACACCAGCGGACGCGCGGCATCGAAGAATCCCACGGTCGTTAGGGTAGCTGGGTCAGATAGAATCCTGAAATGGCCAAACAGGATGGGGTGAAGACGCTCGGGGACTTGCGGCGCGCGGTCGAGAGCGGCGCCGTACCGCGGCGGAACGTCCACGAAGAAGTGCGTCAGAACCTGATCCGCAAGCTGCGGGCCGGCGAGGCGCTCTTCCCCGGCATCATCGGCTACGACGACACAGTCGTCCCGCAGCTCGTAAATGCGCTGCTTTCACGCCACAACTTCATCCTCCTCGGCCTGCGTGGCCAGGCCAAGACACGGCTGCTGCGGGCACTCGTGACGCTGCTCGACGACAGGATCCCGGTGATGCCCGGCTGCGAGGTCAACGACGACCCCTTCGCCCCGCTCTGCGCCGCCTGCCGCGCCCGGATTGCCGCCGAGGGCGACAAGACGCCCATTACGTGGCTGTCGCGCGATGCGCGCTACGTCGAGAAACTGGCGACGCCGGACGTCACGATCGCCGACATGGTCGGCGACATCGATCCGATCAAGGCCGCCAGATCTGGCCTGCAGCTCTCGAACGAATTGACGATGCATTACGGGCTGCTGCCGAGGGCGAACCGCGGCATCTTCGCGATCAACGAGCTGCCGGATCTGGCCGGCAAGATCCAGGTTGGCCTCTTCAACATCCTGCAGGAAGGCGACGTCCAGATTAAGGGGTATCCCGTCCGACTGCCGCTGGACGTGCTGATGGCGTTCACCGCGAACCCGGAAGACTACACGGCACGAGGCAAGATCATCACCCCGCTCAAGGACCGGATCGGCTCGGAAATCCGCACGCACTATCCGAGCGGGCGATCCGAGGGGATGATGATCACGGCGCAGGAGGCCTGGGTGCAGCGCGACAGCGCCGGCGTCCGAATCGAGGTGCCGTCCTTTGTCGCCGAAACGGTGGAGGAAATTGCGTTTCAGGCGAGGCAGGACCGGCGCATCGACAGGCGGTCCGGCGTCAGCCAGCGGCTGCCCATCTCGGTGATTGAAAACGTCGTGTCGAACGCCGAGCGCCGCGCCCTGGTCAATGCCGAAGAGGTCGCGGTTGCGCGTGTCACTGATATCTATGCGGCGCTGCCGTCGATGACCGGCAAGTTCGAGCTCGAATACGAAGGCGAGCTGAAGGGCGCCGAAGTCATCGGCCGCGAACTGGTGCGTGCGGCGGTCGGGACGGTCGCCGATGGCTACCTTTCCCATCTGGAAACCCGCCAGATCGTGGAGTGGTTCGACCTGGGCGGGAGTCTCCAGCTCAGCGACAACACGAGCGCGGAGGAACTCCTCGGCCACGCGCGCGACGTGCAGGGCCTGCTCGAGCTCGCCCACGGCGCCGGCATCCCACAGGACGCGTCCGTTCCGCTGCTCGCGGCAGGCGTGGACTTCGTGCTCGAAGGACTGTACGCGCTGAAGAAGATCAGCCGCAGCGAGGACCGCGGCTACCACGCCTCGGATCCGCCTGTGCGGCGGCCCGCCGCGCGGGAACCGGCGTTCGACGCCGACACACCGGTGCCGACCGGCAGCGGGAAGAAGAAGTATTACAACTAGTGAAATACCGCTACACGAAGTACACGGCAGATCTCCTCGACGAGCTCGACCTCGAGGATCTCGTCTCGAAGCTGTCCGATCTGTTCATGTCGAGCGGCTTTGCGAATCCGTGGGCGGATCCGTCCTTCGGCGACGAGGATCGCACCATGCAGGCGCTGCACGACGCGATTCTGGAGGCGCTGTTCAGCGGCGGCGTCCTGTCCGATGAGGCGATGCAGCAGCTGCTCGGCGACCCGGCCGACGGGGATCAGGAGGCTGCGCGGCAGCAGATCGAGGATCTGATCCAGCAGATCATCGAGCGGATGATGGAGCGCGGCTTCATCACCGCCGCACCCGACCTCGACGACGAGCGCGAGTGGCGCGAAGGCGGCGGCGGTCAGGGCGAAGACGAAGGACCGGTGAAGTTCGAGGTGACCGACAAGGCGCTCGATTTTCTCGGGTACCGCGCGCTTCGCGACCTGCTGGGCTCGGTCGGCCGCAGCAGCGCAGGCCGCCACGACACGCGCCACCTCGCCACCGGCGTCGAGGCCATCGCCGCGCCCAAGCCCTACGAATTCGGCGACACGATGAACATCGATCCAAGCGGCACGATCCTGAACGCGGTCCAGCGACTGCACGGGGAGCGCGTGTCCATCACCGGCGGCATCGAAGTCGAGTATGCCGATCTCATGGTCGCCCAGAGCGACTATCAGAGCTCCTGCGCGACGGTGATCATGCTCGACTGCAGCCACAGCATGATCCTCTACGGAGAGGATCGGTTCACGCCGGCCAAGCGCGTGGCGCTCGCGCTCGCCCACCTCATCCGCACGCAGTACCCCGGCGATTCGCTGCACGCGGTCCTCTTCCACGATTCGGCCGAGGAGATTCCGCTGAAGCAACTGGGACGCGTCCGCGTGGGGCCGTTCTATACGAACACGCGCGAGGGGCTGCGGCTCGCGCGGCGGATCCTCGAACGGCAGAAGAAGGACATGCGCCAGATCGTGATGGTGACCGACGGCAAACCGTCGGCGCTCACGCGCCCTGACGGCCAGATCTACAAGAACGCGTTCGGCCTCGACCCCTATATCGTGTCCGAGACCTTTGCCGAGGTGAACGCGTGCCAGAAGGCCGGCATCATGATCAACACATTCATGCTCGCGCGCGATCCGGACCTGGTCGCCTTCGTGCGGCGGGTCGCGTCAATCTGCCGCGGCAAGGCGTACTTCACGACGCCGTACACGCTCGGTCAGTACGTCCTGATGGACTACATGAATCGGAAGACCAAAACGATCCATTAGCGCCATGCTTCCGCCGACGATCCCGATCTTCCCGCTCCCGAACGTCGTCCTCTTCCCGAACGTCTTCCTTCCGCTCCACATCTTCGAACCGCGGTATCGCGAGATGGTGAGCGATGCGCTGGCCGGCGACCGCATCATCGGCATGGTGCTGCTGCGGCCGGGCCACGAGGAGGAGGACGAGGGGCGTCCGCCGATCTTCCCGATCGGGTGCGCCGGCGTGATCACGCACGCGGAGCCGCTCGGCGACGGCCGGTACAACATCGTGCTTCGCGGGCTCGAGCGCTTCCGCATAACGGACGAGGATATCGGCACCGCCGTCGCCTATCGACTCGCGCACGTCGAGGGACTGCCGGAAACCGTGCCCGATGCGGACCAGGCCGAGCTCCGCCGGCACCGGCACCGTCTCGAGGCGCTGCTGGCCGCCGCGCTCGAGCGAACGGGCAAGGAGCCCCGCTTCCCCCCCGCCGTGCCAGACGAGGATCTCGTCAACGCGCTCGCGCAGTACATCGAGCTCGAACCACTCGAGCGCCAGGCGCTCCTCGAGCGCGACGGGATTCTCCCGCGCTGCCGCGCGCTGGTCGAATTACTCGAGATGAAGTCGCTGATGCAGAAGGCGACCTGGCAGGGCAAATCCGTCCATTAACGGCATCGGGTGAGCCGGTATACTCGGGGCGTGGACGCTGCTCCCCTGCTCGGCGAAATCGCCCGCCGCTTCCACGAGGCCAGCCTCGAAGCCGTGCTCATCGGCAACGCGGCGGCGGCGCTTCAGGGAGCACCGGTCACCACAGTGGACTTCGACTTCCTCTTCCGGAAGACGCCGCGGAACCTGCAGAAGATGAAGGGCGTCGCCCGGGCGCTCAAGGCCACCATCCTTCGCCCCTACTACCCTGTGTCGGACCTCTATCGCATCGTCCGCGACGACGACGGCCTGCAGGTTGATCTGATGGCCACGATCCATGGCATCCGATCGTTCGCGGGGGTACGCGACCGGGCGACGCGCATGGAGTTCGGCGGGGCGCCACTCCTGGTCGCCGCGCTCGAGGACATCATCAGGAGCAAGCGCGCGGCCGGACGTCCCCGTGATCGCGCCGTACTGGACATTCTGGAGGCCAGTCGTGAAAAAGCCACCCAGCCGCCGGGCGCGGCTCGCCGCCCTCGTTCGCGAAAGTAACCGGGCGCTCCACCACATGATCGAGCGATGGCAGCGCCGTCCACCGGCGCAGCGGACCCACTTCCTTCGGAAGCGCGTCGGGCCGGGCCGCACGGCGTTGTAGGACGCGCCAATGCCGCCCGCGACGAGGGGCGTAGTCAGTTCGTCGGCACGAGGCGCTTGAGTTCTTCGAACCAGTGCTGCACGATGACCGCGGGTTCGTCAAGACGCTCCTGCGCGTTGCTCTTGATCATCAGGAGGCGTCCGTCGGGAGCCATGTCCCACGTACGCTGGCCAGCCGCGAGAAACTGTCCCTCGAACAACATGCGGGGCGTACCCGGCGTCAAGGCCTGAGCGAGGCCGGCCTCTACAGACACGCTGAGAAACGTCTCGCTCTGTCCGCCCCGACGGTAAACGATCCGCCGCCCGTCCTGTGACCAGACCGGGGAATCTCCTCCGTCCGTGGAGACCTGCCACCGTCCCCGATCGACGTCTGGAAACGGCCGTACATACACTTCAGCGCGAGCGGATTCGCCCGATTGATACGCAATCCACCGTCCGTCTGGCGACAGGGCAGGCCGCGCTTCAAAGAACGGCCCGCGCACGACCGCTTGAGGCACTGCACCCGCACCGATCTCCAGCGAATAGATGTCGGCACTGGGGGTATCCGACTGGAGCAGGAGCGTCTTTCCATCGCGAGACCAGGCATACGGGATCGCAGACACCAGGCCGGTCGCCACCCGCTCGGCCTCGCCGGTTCCATCAGCCGCCTTCACCAGCAGATCCGAGCCCGATGAAAACAGCACGCGCCGGCCATCGGGGCTCCACACCGGGTAGCGGTCTGGCTCGGGACCAAACGTCAGGCGCGTCTGGACGTTGCGGGCGAGATCGTGGATCCAGATATCGCTGTTTCCCTGGTCGTCGACCTCGAGCGCCAGTCGGGTGCCGTCGGGCGACACGCGAGCCCACCAGTACCAACGCGGCGTGGCGGCGATCGCCTCTTCCACGCCCTGCTGGTCGACCCACACCAGCCCGCGCTGGGAGCCGCCAGACACATCGCCCGGCAGGTAGACGAGCGTGCCGTCGCGGGCGACGGAAAATACCGCGGGGCCGTCGCTCGTCACGGCCACGCCCTCCAGCACCGGCACGGGGGAGCCCGTCGCGCGCAGGGCACCCAGATCGAAGGGCACCGCAAACAGGCGCCCGGCATCCGAATAGACCACGTGGCCCGTGAGCGCGTACCGGGCGCTGGTCCCCTTGTCCACGAGCACGACCCGCTCGCCCGTGTCGAAGCGCAGAAGCTCGATCCGGGACTGGCCCTTGATCGTGTTCGCGAACAGCACGGCGCGGCCCTCGGGCAGCACGTCGGGAAACGTATGCCTCGTCTCGCCCTGCTCCACGTCTGGCGTGGTGACGGCCACCGGGGTGCCTCCGGCCGCGGGCACGCGGCTGAGCCCCGGTCCTGCGAAGGTGATCATGTCGTCGGCGCCCCAGCTCGCGCCGAAATGTGCCCCCTCTGTTGTCGCGATCGTCACGGCGGGCCCACCGGCGATTGACACCTTCTTCAGCGTGCGATCGGTATCGCTGAAGTACCCGATCCATTGCCCGTCCGGCGAGAAGAAGGGACTGTGAGCCCGTTCGGTGCCGGGAATCGGTACCGCATCGAGCCGATCGAGCGCCCGCAGCATGAGGGACGTCTGCGAACCCTGCGCACCTGAGACGTACACCAGTCTCGACCCGTCAGGAGACAGCGCCAGATTCGGATCGTTGGTGGTCCCGAGCGGCGCTTCGGCGTCGAAGGTGATCGCAAGCTGACGCACCGCCGACGGCGCCGGGCGCATCGCCCACCAGGCCGCGGCGGCGGAGAGCATGGCAATGGCCACACCCGCCGATGCGAGAATCGCGACGCCGGGCCTTCGTGATGCCCCTGTCTCTCGAACGGCCACGGACTCCGGAGTGGTGAGCGCCTCAGTGAGCTCCAGGCGCGCGTCGCCGATATCGCGGAGCCGCTCGTCCGGATCCTTCTGAAGCGTGCGCCGGAGGAGCCTGCGCAGCGCCGGCGGCGTGTCCGACGGCAGCGCCGCCCAGGACGGCTCCGTCTTCAGCACTGAGGCGAGCGTCTCGGTGACATCGCGGCCTTCGAACAGGCGCGAGCCCGTGAGCATCTCGTAGAGCACGCATCCAAAGGCGAAGATGTCCGCCCGCTTGTCGACGACCTGGCCGCGCGCCTGCTCCGGCGCCATGTACGCTGCGGTACCGAGAATAAGGCCAACACCGGTCATCATGGCCGGCGAGGTCATCGTCGGCGACATGCTCAGGTGTGCGACGCTGGACCCGCCAGGCCGCATCGGCCCCTCCGCGAGCTTGGCGAGGCCGAAGTCCAGCACCTTCACCGCGCCGGACGACGTCAGCTTGATGTTGGCAGGCTTGAGATCGCGGTGGACGATGCCGTGTTCGTGCGCCGCGGCGAGGGCATCGGCAATCTCCCGCGCGATGCGAATGGCCTCTCCGATCGGCACGCGCCCCGCCGCGATGCGGTCGGCGAGTGTCGGTCCCTCGACCAGTTCGAGCACGAGCGCCGGAGTGCCGTCGCTGTCCTCGAGGCCGTGGATGGTCGCGATGTTCGGGTGATTGAGCGACGCGAGGACCTGGGCTTCGCGCTGAAACCGCGCGAGGCGCTCGGGGTCGCCCGCGAAATGCGGCGGCAGCACCTTGAGCGCCACCTCGCGTCCCAGCTTCGTGTCGCGCGCGCGGTAGACCTCGCCCATGCCACCCGCGCCGAGCGGAGCCTGGATCTCGTATGGGCCAATGCGGGTACCGGGGGTCAGAGCCACGCGCTGCGAAGTATACGCGCGGGGCCGCCGCGAAGACAGGGATTGCGCCCTGGCGGGCGTCGTCTCAGGGCAGCGCTACACCAGCGCGCGCATGGCGTCACGAAAGCGATCGAGATCGGCCAGATCCGTCCGCAACACCCGGATCACAATCGAGGGATCAAGCCGTGTGTAGTCGTGCACCAGGATGTTGCGAAACCCGACCATCGACGCGAGCGCGGCTCCGAGATCCTGCGGCAGCACGTCGGCGTCTGCAAGGATCTCGAACGACTCGGCGCCGGTGTCCGGGACCCGCAGACGGCGGTCGGCGACGATGTGATCGGCCACGTCCATGCACGTTTCGATCGCCAGGTGCAGCGTACGTTCGACGATGCGCTGCGTCTTCCAGTCCCGCTGATAGACGCCGACATCGATCGCTCGATACGGCGCCAGTTGTTCGAGGTAGGTGTCCAGGTTCGCGAGTCGTCGCCGGATCAGATCGCGATCAACCATGCGCCGCGCGCTCGGCCAGGATGCGATGCTCCCGGAGCCGGAAATCCTGGAATAGCCGCGCCGTCAATGACTCGTAACGATGACGGGCGTAGGGATCGCGGTCGAGAAGGACGCGCCGGGTGCCGAGCACTCGACCGGCCACCGAGACGGGTGCCCTGTTCAGAAGCACCACATCGATGGCATCGGTGCCCAGCTGCTGTGCCGCCACCCGCGCCACGGCGAGCCGTGTCGCATGGCCGTCTGCGCCAGAGGCGACGAACACCGCGAGATCCACGTCGCTGCGGGGTGTCAACAGACCGGTCGCCGCGCTGCCGAACAGGTACGCGAACAGCACGCCAGGGCATGACGCCGCGATGGCCTCCCCCAGTCCGCCCATGCGAGCCTCAAGGTCCGAGGGCAGCGTCAGCTTGAGCGGCACGGCACCAGTATAGAACGCGGGCCGCGGACCGTCGGCGCTAGTTCATCGATTCGACGGCGGCCGTCTGCATCCCCGCTATGCGGGCTGGTTCAGCGGATGTCCCGCAGCATGAGGCTGAGAATCGCTGTCATGGCCGCGAGCTGGCCGATCCAGAAGAGAAAGTTCCACTCGATCAGGTCGAACTTCAGGCTGGCCATGTCGACCCGAAGCTCGGCCCGCAACTTCGCGATCACATCGTTTCACCGCCTCAGAACCTCGCGTGAACAGCCTCAAGCTGGGCACGGCATCAATGACCCTCGCCTCGGTTCCATAGTCGGCCAGCACCGTGGCATCGACGTCACGCGTCAGGCGTGTTCACCCCATCGCTGCACCACCAGGCCGCCGACCAGACAGGCCCTGAAGCCGGCCGCCTCGAGGAAATGGATCAGCTCGCAGGCGGCGGCGACGAGCGGCGTCATCGCCGTCCGGCGAGACGCGCGAACCAGCACTGCTGAGTCACGAGCTCAGCGCCCAGGTCGTCCAGCACAGACGGCCGCCACAACGCGAACAGGTCCCGCGTCTGCTGCTGAGCCTCCTGGTCCGTCATCCGCGAAAGCCGGTCAGCCCGCTCCTGCTCGAGGAGCGGGCCGGTCACCTTCCAGGTGTCAAGCCATCGCTTCAACCCCGCCCTGACGTCGTCGCGGGACAGATCAGTCGGCGTCATGGCCCGATTGTACATATCTACCGCGTCTCGAAGCCGGGATAGCTCGAGATCTCGCCGGTGACGACGCGCCGCAGGCGGAGATCGTTCGAGATGTCGCAGCAGACCAGACAGGTGTTTCGCACGCAGGAAGCGTATCGGCTCGGAGGGGAGTCTTGTTGAGCCGTTCCCGGCGGCGGGAGAACCGGCTACCGGAGCCCGCGCAACATCAGGCTCAGAATCCCGGTCATCGCGGCGAGCTGGCCGATCCAGAAGAGAAAGTTCCACTTGATCAGGTCGAACTTCAGGTTGGCCATGTCGATCCGAAGCTCCGCCCGCAACTTCGATATCTCCTCGGCAAGGCGCCGCTCGAAGCTCGCGGTTGCCACCCTGTGGGCATCGGTGAACATGGTCATAAGGCCATCCGAACCGGCATCGCCAAGCCTGCCGCGGACAGCTGCCGGAACTCGAAGCGTTTCCATCGCAGCCCTTCTTGTCTTGCCAGCAGCCTGACCTCGCCTCGGACGACGATGCCATCGTCTCCATCACCTGTCAAATCCTGAGAGTTCGAGACGCGTCGATGCGGCACGGGGCGCCCCGGTCCCGAAGTCAGCTAGAATCCGGTTCGGTTTCCCATGTCCCTGCAACCAGGCCAGCGGCTCGGCGTGTACGAGGTTCTCGCCGCCATCGGAGCCGGCGGCATGGGCGAGGTGTATCGCGCCCGCGACACGAAGCTCCATCGGGACGTGGCGCTGAAGATCCTGCCCGAGGTCTTCGCCTCCGATCCTCAGCGCATCGCGCGATTCGAGCGCGAGGCGCAGGCCCTCGCCGCCCTCAACCACCCGAACATCGCGTCGATCTTCGGCCTCGAACAGAGCGGCGGCCTGCAGGCGCTCGCGATGGAGCTGGTGGACGGGCCGACGCTGGCGGATCGGATCGCGCCGGGCCCGATCCCGTTCGACGAGGCGCTCGCGATCGCCAGGCAGATCGTCGACGCCCTCGAATCCGCCCACGAAGCAGGCGTGGTCCATCGCGATCTGAAGCCCGCCAACATCAAGGTCCGCCCGGACGGAACCGTCAAGGTACTCGACTTCGGCCTCGCCAAGTTCTCGCAGCAATCTGGATCGAGCCTGCAGATCGACGTCACGGCGACACCGACGATGACGACGCCGGCCATGACCGGCGTCGGCGTGATCCTCGGCACGGCGGCCTATATGGCGCCGGAGCAGGCCCGTGGCAAGGCGGTCGATAAGCGCGCCGACATCTGGGCGTTCGGCTGCGTGCTCTACGAGATGCTGGCCGGCGCCCGCCCGTTCGACGGCGACGACGTGACCGTCGTCATGGCGAGCGTGATCAAGTCCGACCCAGCATGGCATGCACTGCCCGCCGATCTCCCGGCGCGCGTCCGCACGGTGCTGCGCGGCTGCCTGCAGAAGGATCCGAAGCAGCGCATTCGCGACATCGGCGACGTGCGTCTGGCGCTGGACGCACCCTTCGCAGCGGGCATGGATGCCGCGAGCTCCGCCGGCGTTTCGAGCACCCCGGGATTCCGGCGGCAGGCGCTCCCCTGGGTCGCCGGCCTGATGGCGGGCGGCGTCATCGCCGGCGTTGCCTCCTGGACTGTCCTGCGCGACGGGACGGGTTCGCAGCCGGCGCCGGTCACGCGGTTTTCGATCGTGCTCCCGGACGGCGAGCTGCTGCCGGGCGCGACTGGCACTCTCGTCGCGGTGTCTCCCGACGGCGAGACGCTCATCTACCGATCCATCACCAACGGCACGTTTCGCCTGCATCGCCGCACGATGGGACAGATGGAGGCGGCGGTCATCGGCGACGAGAACCCAGGCGAGGCGGTGTTCTTTTCGCCCGACGGCCAGTGGCTGGCCTTCGTTGTCGGCACGACACTCAGGAAAGTACCGGTGTCGGGCGGCCCGTCCCAGATCGTGGCGGAACTGCCAACCAACCCGCGCGGAGGTTCGTGGGCCGACGACGGCACGATCGTGCTCGGCGCCAACGACGCCGGCCTCTTGCGCATCGCGGCGTCCGGGGGGCCGCCCGAACCAATCGCTGCAGCGGCCCCAGGACGCCAGCTCTGGTATCCGCAGGTGCTGCCCGGAGGACGAGCCGTCCTTTTTACCTCCACCGAGACGCGGCCGGACAGCGGGGAACTGCAGATCCTGATGCTCGAGACTGGCGAGCAGCGGACGCTCCTGGCCGGGGCGGGAGGCCGCGTGCTTCCCTCGGGCCATCTTGTGTTCATTCGCAACGGCGCCCTGTGGGCAGCCGCGTTCGATCTGGCCACGCTGTCGGTCACGGGTAATCCGGTCGCCGTCGTGGAAGGCGTGCGGGTTGAACCGGGTGGGGCGGTGCAGGCCGCTGTCGCCGACAACGGCACGCTGGTGTACCTGCCTGGTGGCAGTGGAACGTCGCTACGCCGGCTCGCCTGGGTCGATCGGCAGGGACAGGAAGAACTGCTCGAGGCGCCGCCCCGGCGATATCTGTACCCCCGCCTGTCGCCGGAAGGGGATCGCGTCGCACTTGACATCAGGGACGAGGAACGGGACGTCTGGGTGTGGCACCTCAATCGGAAGACGTTGACACGCCTCACCTTCGATCCCGCTCTCGACATCACACCGGCGTGGTCACCCGATGGCACGAGGGTGCTCTTCGCCTCGGCTCGGGGCGGCAGCGTGTTCGCACCGTTCTGGCAGACGGCGGATGGGACCGGAAGCGCCGAACGGCTCGCCACGAACGCCCAGACGCTTGATGTCCCGAGCATGGCTCCCGATGGCTCGCGCCTGCTGCTCCACACCACCTCGCCCGAGACCGGCGAAGACATCGTGATGATGTCTAGAGCGGGCGATAGAAAGATCGAGCCGCTGTTCAATACGCGGTTTACGGAACGCAACGCGGAGCTGGCGCCCGGCGGCGCCTGGATCGCCTATCAGTCCAATGAGTCGGGCACCTACGAGGTCTACGTCCGGCCGTTCCCGAACATCAATGATGGCCGGTGGCAGATTTCGAGCGGCGGCGGCACACGGCCACTTTGGAACCGGAACGGCCGGGAGCTTCTCTACGTCACGCTGCCGGGAGTGCTGATGAGCGTGCCGGTTGAAACGGGACGCGCCTTTGGCTTCGGCAACGCCAGCCGCGTCGTCGACCTCTCGCGAACGACGCTCGATCTTCAGCGCTTCTTCGACATCTCGCCGGATGGACAGCGGTTCCTGGTCACGACGGAGGAGGCGCCGTCAGGCGGCGCGCAGATTACCGTTGTCCGCAACTGGATCGAGGAGCTGAAGCGAGCGGTGCCCGTGAACTAGAGCTGCTACCGTGCCCGGGTGAACGGCACGAACCAGACCTGCAGCGTCCGACGCTGCACCAACCCGTCGGGGGTGCGATCGACGATGGTGATGTCCTGCGCCTCCCCCTGGCGGCCGACCGGTGCGACGAGGCGGCCGCCGACGGCGAGTTGATCGATCAGCGGCTGGGGAATCTGCTCCGGCGCGGCCGTCACGATGACGCGATCGAACGGTGCCTGCTCAGGCCAGCCGGCGTACCCGTCCCCGGTGCGAACGTGCACGTGGGCGTACCCCAGCTGGCGGAGCGTAAACTCCGCGCTCGCCGCCAGTTCGGGAATGATTTCGATCGTGTAGACCTCGCGCGCGAGTTCGCCGAGAATCGCGGCCTGGTAGCCTGAGCCGGTGCCAATCTCGAGCACACGGTGATGCGCGAGCACACCGAGCGCCTCGGTCATGTAGGCGACGACATAGGGCTGTGAAATCGTCTGTCCCTGCCCGATGGGCAGCGCGTTGTCGTCATACGCCCGGAGTGCGATGTCCTCCGGTACGAAGCGCTCGCGCGGGACCGCTGCCATCGCCGCCAGGACCCGCGCATCGGTTACGCCGCGCGCCCGGAGCTGCTCGTCAAGCATGGCCGTCCGCCGCCCCTCCTGCGCTGACGGCGCCGGCAGACCTTGAGCGCACGCCGTGGCCGCCAGCGCGATCAGACAGAGGAGCCAGCCTTTCACGATCTCAGACGCTGTGACAGGACACTGATGATCCGCTCCCCGTGGAACCGTCCGTTTTCGATGAAGATGGACCCCGTGTTCCTCCCCGCAATCGCGCCCCCAGCGATGAACAGATTGGGCACGTTCGTCTCGAATGTCTCGGAGTTGAGATCGGGCGCGAGGGTCGCCGCATCACAGTTGATGCCCGCCTGGCGCATCAGGTCCACGTCGGGGTGATAGCCGGTCAGCAGAAATACCGCGTCCGCGGGAATCGCCTCAACGGCGCCGCCGCGTTCAACGACAACCGACTGGCGCGTGATTTCCTTCACGGAGGTCTCGAATCGCGCCTGGATGGATCCTTCCTTGATGCGGTTCTCGATGTCCGGCCGCACCCAGTACTTGATCGTGTCGCCGAGCGCCGCGTGCCGGTGCACGAGCGTCACGTGAGCGCCGCCACGAAACAGCTCGAGCGAAGCCTCGGCCGCCGAGTTCTTCCCACCGACGACGACGACGCGCTGGCGGTAGCACGGGTGCGCGTCGGTGTAGTAGTGCGACACGTGCGGTAGGTCCTCGCCTGGCACGCCAAGAACGTTGGGCAGATCGTAGTACCCGACGGCGAGCACCACAGCCTTCGCCTCCCGCACGCGTGTGGTTCCGCGGGCATCCTGTGTTGTGACCGCAAAAACGCCCTCGCCCGCCGAAGCCTCCGGCGAAGGCGGGTCGATACTCGTCACGCGTTCGTGAAAGGAGATCTGCAGTTGGAAGGCGTCGACCACCCGGCGGTAGTAGCGCAGCGATTCGAGTCGTGTCGGCTTGTCGTATGGGGTCGTGAGTGGCAGCCCGCCGATTTCCAGCAGCTCCGGTGTCGTGAAGAACACCATGTGCGTCGGGAAATTGAAGATGCTGTTGACGAGGACGCCCTTCTCGACCAGGACGTAGTCGAGCCCCTGCTGCCTGGCCGCAATCGCGGCCGCCAGGCCTGACGGCCCGGCACCGACGATGAGCACGTCACGAACAGACACAGGGGAATCTTAGGCGAGCGGCGACGGCAGCGCCGACTCGCCCATGAGGTAGTAGTCGATGGCGCGGGCGGCGGAACGGCCTTCGGCAATCGCCCAGACGATCAGCGACTGGCCGCGCTGCATGTCGCCGGCGGTAAAGACGCCGGGCACGCTCGTCATCCAGCGCTCGTCGCGCCAGACGTTGCCGCGATCGGTGAGCGTCAGGCCACACTCGTCAACAAGCGGCCCGCGCTCGGGTCCCACGAACCCCATCGCCAGCAGGACCAGATCCGCCGGAATCTCGAACTCGCTGCCAGGAATGGGCTGAAATGCGATGCGGCCATCCTTCCGCACCATCTCGACCTTGACCGCGTGCAGCGCGCGTACGCGGCCGTCAGGGCCGCCGGCGAAGCGCTGCGTCGACACGGAAAACAGGCGCTCCCCTCCCTCCGCGTGGGCCGTCGACACGCGGAAGATCTGCGGCCAGAGCGGCCAGGGATTGTCCTCGGCGCGCTCCGCTGGCGGCATCGGCATCAGCTCGAGCTGGGTGACGGACTTCGCCCGCTGGCGGTGCGCGGTGCCGAGGCAGTCAGCGCCCGTGTCGCCCCCACCGATGATGATGACGTGTTTGCCTTCGGCGCTGATGAACTCGGACTCCGGGATGAAGTCGCCCTCGCACCGCTTGTTCTGCAGCGTGAGGTACTCCATGGCGACATGGATGCCCGCGAGGTCGCGCCCGGGCACCGGGAGATCACGCGGCTGCCCCGCTCCCGCCGCCAGCAGCACCGCGTCGTAGTCGCGGCGGAGCTTCTCGACGGGCACATCGAGGCCGATGTCGATGCCGGCGCGGAAGATGACGCCCGCAGCCTCCATGAGCGAGAGGCGCCGATCGAGCACGCGCTTCTCCATCTTGAATTCGGGGATCCCGTAGCGGAGGAGGCCGCCGATCCGGTCGGATTTCTCGAAGACCGTCACCGAGTGGCCGGCGCGATTCAGCTGGTCGGCCGCCGCCAGGCCTGCGGGGCCCGACCCGACGACCGCGACTTTCTTATAGGTACGCGTCTCCGGAGGCTGCGGCTCGACCCAGCCTTCCTGGAAGGCGCGATCGATGATGGCGACTTCGATGTCCTTGATCGTCACGGGATCGTCGTTGATCCCGAGCACGCAGGCGCCTTCGCATGGCGCGGGACAGAGCCGGCCCGTGAACTCCGGGAAGTTATTCGTCGCGTGGAGCCGATCGATCGCCGTGCGCCATCGGTCGCGGTAGACGAGATCGTTCCAGTCCGGAATCAGGTTCCCGAGCGGGCACCCCTGATGGCAGAACGGAATGCCGCAATCCATGCACCGCGCCCCCTGCCCCTGCAGGTCGGCGACGGGAGACGGCAGATACACCTCGCGCCAGTCGCGCACGCGCTCCTCGACGGGGCGTGTCGGGTGCTTCTTCCGCTGGATCTCGATGAACCCGGTGACTTTTCCCACAGACTGAAGTTCCTGAAGTTCCTATGGTTCCTATAGTTCCTATGGTTCCTGACGTGCTGAGAGTTCTTGACGTGCACCCGTCTGAACCCTACGCACTTCAGGAACTCCCAGGAACCCCACGCGCTACGCCACGGCAGCGGCCGCGCGCTTTGCGTCGGCCGCGAGAGCGCGTTTGTACTCCCGCGGCATCACCTTGACGATGCGGCGCTGGAGCTGCGGCCAGTCCTCGAGGAGCTGCGCCGCGTACCGGCTGCTGGTGTACGTGACGTGCTTCATCAGCATGACGTGCACGAACTCGAGGTCGTCTTCGTCCGCGAGCATCTCGAGGTCGACCATGTCGCGATTGCAGCGCCGCTCGAACTGACCATCGGTATCGAGCACGTACGCGATGCCGCCGCTCATGCCGGCGGCGAAATTGCGTCCGGTCCGGCCCAGGATCACCGCGCGGCCGCCGGTCATGTACTCGCAGCCATGATCGCCGACGCCCTCGATCACGACGTTCGCGCCGCTGTTCCGCACGCAGAACCGCTCGCCTGCGACTCCGCTGATGTAGGCGTCGCCGCTCGTCGCGCCGTAGAAGGCGACGTTGCCGAGGATGATGTTCTCCTGCGACGTGAACGTCGACCGCAGCGGCGGATAGGCGACCAGGCGGCCGCCCGACAGGCCCTTGCCGAAGCCGTCATTGGCGTCGCCGACGAGCGTCATCGTGATCCCGCGCGGCAGGAACGCGCCGAAGCTCTGCCCCGCCGATCCCGAAAACGTCATGCGTATCGTGTTATCCGGCAGGCCGTCGCTGCCGTACCGCTTCGTCACCTCATACCCGAGCATCGTGCCGACGGTGCGGTCCGAATTGCGGATGAAGGAGCTGAACTCCACCGGCGCCCGGTTGTCGAGCGCCGCCCGGCAGCGCGCGATGAGCTCGTTGTCGAAGGCGCGATCGATGCCGTGGTCCTGCTCGACGACCTTGCGGCGCGCCACGCTGGCCGGCAGGTCGGGCACGTGCAGGAGCGGCGCCAGGTCGAGCCCGTTCGCCTTCCAGTGATCCACCGCGTGCTCGATGTCGAGGCAATCAGCGCGGCCGATCATGTCGTCGATCGTCCGGAACCCGAGCTGCGCCATCAGCTCGCGGACTTCCTGCGCGACGAAATTGAAGAAGTTCTCGACGAACTCCGGCTTGCCCGTGAACTTCGCGCGAAGCTGCGGATCCTGCGTCGCCACGCCGACCGGGCAGGTGTTCAGGTGGCAGACGCGCATCATCACGCAGCCCATCACGACGAGCGGCGCGGTCGCGAACCCGAATTCCTCCGCGCCCAGCAGCGCGCCGATGATGACGTCGCGGCCCGTCTTCAGCTGACCATCCACCTGCACCGTGATCCGGTCGCGCAGTCGGTTCATGACGAGCACCTGCTGCGTCTCGGCGAGCCCGAGTTCCCAGGGGAGCCCCGCGTGCTTCAGGCTGGTCAGCGGCGACGCCCCGGTCCCGCCGTCGTGGCCCGAAATCAGGACAACGTCCGAGTGCGCCTTCGCCACGCCCGCGGCGACCGTGCCGACGCCGCCTTCGGCGACGAGCTTCACGTGGATCCGCGCCTTCGGGTTCGAGTTCTTCAGGTCGTAGATGAGCTGCGCGAGGTCTTCGATCGAATAGATGTCGTGATGCGGCGGCGGCGAAATCAGGCCGACGTACGGCGTCGCGTACCGCACTTTCGCGATCCACGGATAGACCTTCGGTCCCGGCAGCTGCCCGCCCTCGCCCGGCTTGGCGCCCTGCGCCATCTTGATCTGGAGGTCGTCCGCGTTCACCAGGTACTCGCTTGTCACGCCGAAGCGCGCCGACGCCACCTGCTTGATCGCGCTCCGCCGCGAGTCGCCGTTCGCATCGGGCACGTACCGCGCGGGATCCTCGCCGCCCTCGCCCGTGTTCGACTTGCCGCCGATGCGGTTCATCGCAATCGCGAGCGTCTCGTGCGCCTCCTGGCTGATCGACCCGTAGGACATCGCGCCGGTGGCAAAGCGCTTCAGGATCGTCTCCACCGAGTCGACGTCCTCGAGCGGCACCGGCGGCCCGGCGGGTTTCAGGCGGAATAACCCGCGCAGCGTCGCCCGGCTGCGGTTCTGGTCGTCCACGAGCCGTGTGTATTCCTTGAAGATGGAGTACTGGCCGCTTCGCGTGGCGTGCTGCAGCTTGAACACCGTGTCGGGATTGAACAGGTGATACTCGCCGTCGCGGCGCCACTGGTACTCGCCGCCCGCATCGAGCTCCTCGGCGCCCGCCGGCCGGCGGCCGAACGCGCGCTGGTGCCGCCGCGCCACTTCTTCGGCGACCACCTCGATGCCGACGCCGCCGATGCGCGACATCGTGTGCGTGAAGTAGCGATCGATGAACGACTGGCTGAGCCCGATCGCCTCGAAGATCTGCGCGCCGCAGTAGCTCTGCAGCGTCGAGATCCCCATCTTCGACATCACCTTGAGGATGCCCTTGTTGAGCGCCTTGATGTAGTTGGCGATCGCCTTGTCGCGTTCGATGCCCGTGAGCATCCGCTGCGCGATCATGTCGTCGATCGTCTCGAACGCGACATACGGATTGACGACGCCCGCGCCGTAGCCCATGAGCAGCGATACGTGGTGGACTTCGCGCGCGTCGCCGCACTCGACGACCAGCGCGCAACGCGTGCGCGTCCCCTCGCGCACGAGGTGATGATGGACCCCCGCCGTGGCGAGCAGGCTGGGAATCGCCGCCTGCCGCGCATTCACGCCACGGTCCGAGAGGATCAGAATATCGAAGCCGGCGGCGACCGCCTCGCTCGCGCGCGTGCAGAGCGCCGCCATCGTCCGCTCGAGCCCAGGCCCGTCCTGTTCAGGGTCGAACAGCAGCGAGAGCGTCGTCGACCGGAACGGCACGTCGGGCGGGAGGTTCCGCAGCTTCGCCACGTGCTCGTTGTGGATGATCGGGTGCGTGATCTGAATCTGCCGGCACGACTCCGGCTCGGGATGCAGAAGGTTGCGCTCCGGCCCGATCGTCGAACCCATGTCGGTCACGAGCTCTTCACGAATCGCGTCGAGCGGCGGATTCGTCACCTGCGCGAACAGCTGCTTGAAGTAGTCGAACAGCAGCCGCGGGCGCGAGGAGAGCACGGCGAGCGACGTGTCGGTGCCCATCGACCCGATCGGCTCCTCGCCGGTCGCCGCCATCGGTGCCAGCAGCACGCGCAGATCTTCCTGCGTGTAGCCGAACGCGAGCTGCCGCTGCAGCACCGACTCGTGCTCGGGCTGCTCGGCCCGCGCCTTCGGCAGGTCGTCGATGTCGATCAGGTGCTCGTCCAGCCAGCGACGGTACGGATGCTGCGACGCCAGCTCCCGCTTGATCTCCTCGTCGTCGACAATCCGGCCCTTGGAGGTGTCGACGAGAAAAATGCGCCCCGGATGGAGCCGTCCCTTGAGGAGAATCTCCTCCGCCGGGATGTCGAGGACACCCACTTCCGACGCCATGATGACGAGGTCGTTCTTCGTCACGTAATAGCGCGACGGGCGCAGGCCGTTCCGATCGAGCACCGCGCCCACAATGGTGCCGTCGGTGAACGCAATCGACGCCGGGCCATCCCACGGCTCCATCAGAGAGGCGTGGTACTGGTAGAACGCCTTCCGGTCGGCGTCCATCATCCCGTTGTTCGCCCACGGCTCCGGAATCATCATCAGGATGGCGTGCGGCAGCGAGCGGCCCGCCATCACGAGGAACTCGAGCACGTTGTCGAACGTGGCGGTGTCGCTGCCGCCTTCACGGATGATCGGCAGGAGCTTCGCGAGATCGTCGCCGAAGAGATCGCTCTGGAGCAGTCCCTCGCGCGCACGCATCCAGTTGATGTTGCCGCGCAGCGTGTTGATCTCGCCGTTATGCGCGACAAACCGGTACGGGTGCGCCAGCGGCCAGGACGGGAACGTGTTGGTGCTGAAGCGCTGGTGGACGAGCGCCAGCGCCGACTCCAGGTCCGGATCGGAAAGATCCGGATACATCGGCCCGAGCTGCTGCGCGGTCAGCATGCCCTTGTAGATCAGCGTGTTCGCCGAGAGGCTGACGATGTAAAAGAAGCGGCGCGAGAGCGCGTGGATCGCGAGCGTATCCGCGGCGTGTTCGATGCGCCTGCGGATCACGTACAACCGGCGCTCCGCCTTCGCGCTGCGCGCTTCGGCGGACAAGTCGCCCCCCGCCAGGTCCGATGAAAGACCGACGAAGAGCTGCTGAAAAACGGGCTGCGTGGCCTTCGCGCTGTCGCCGAGCAGGCCGTTATCGGAGGGGACGTCGCGCCATCCGAGCAGCGTCTGCCCCTCTTCCGCGACGATGCGGCCCACCAGCGCCTTGACGGCGTCGCGGTCGCGGGCGTCGCGCGGGAGGAACACCAGTCCGGCGCCGTACGCGCCGGCGTCAGGCAGTGTGAACGGGACGACCTTCCGGAAGAACCTGTCCGGCATCTGCATGAGGATGCCGGCACCGTCGCCGGTATTGGCTTCGCAGCCGCACGCACCGCGGTGCTCGAGATTGATCAGCACACGCATCGCCTTGTTGACGATCTCGTGCGAGCGGACACCCTTCTGGTGCACGACGAAGCCGACGCCGCAGGCGTCGTGTTCTGTGGCGGGGTCGTAGAGGCCTGGCCCGGTGGTCATCGGAGATCGACCGTTATATCGCCCTCTCATCCATAAGTTAAATACAATGTTCATGAGACATCAATCTCTTTACAGTATGGATAGGACTCCCAGGCGGGGATTTTTCCCATCCCCTTCCCCCTTCTCCCTATCCCCTTCAGGCGGCAGGATGCCAATCCGCTGAAAATCAGGCCCGAATCCGCGCAATTGGCCCCAGAATGTCCGGAAAAGGAGAGCTATCTACGATGCACGCGCCAATCAAGTACGTGGAAAAAGGGATGTCGATCGCGGCCAATGGAATCTGGCAGGTCTTCTCCGCCGCGAATCGAATCAGCCAGAACCCGTCCTTCATTCCACGCTGGTCGGACAAGCCGCTCCTGAAGTCGCACCAGAAAACGAAGCCGCCGCTCGGCTGGCCGCGGGAGACCGACTCCCTCTGCCCGACCTGCACGCGTGAGGCGCGTCAGGAGATCCTCGACGGCAAGAAGGACGTCTCGGTGCTGCTCAACGAAAAGGTCGGCGAGATCAAGGCGACCATCATCGAGCGCGACGGCAAGATCCTGATGGTCAAGGACTGTCCCCTGCACGGCCATTTCGAGGACGTGATGGCGATGGATCCCGCGTTCTTCAAGCACCTCGAGGAAGTCTTCCCGGGCCGCGACACCCGCGCGCACAACGACGAGAAGCTCCACAACCACGGCAGCTCCACCGTGAAGCACGGCCGCGGGTCGGTGCTGACGGTCGACCTGACCAACCGCTGCAACATGATGTGCGACCCCTGCTTCATGGACGCCAACCAGGTGGGCTTCGTCCACGAGTTGACGTGGGAAGACATCAAGCAGGTGCTCGACAACGCCGTCACGATCAAGCCGAAGCGGCAGATGTCGGTGCAGTTCTCGGGCGGCGAGCCGACAATGTCGCCGTTCTTCCTGGACGCGGTCCGCTATGCGCGCAAGGTGGGCTACAACAGCATTCAGGCGGCGACCAACGGCATCGAGTTCGCCAAGAGTCCCGACTTCGCCAGGGCGGCCGCGGAAGCGGGTCTGCGCTACGCGTACCTGCAGTTTGACGGCATCGGCAACGCGGCCAACGCGCACCGCCGCGTCGGCAACCTGTTCGACGTGAAGCTGCGCGCGATCGAAAACCTGTTCAACGCCGGCGTGGACATCGTCCCGGTCATCACGATCGTGAACGGCGTCAACAACGAGCAGGTCGGCCGGGTCATCGAGTTCGCGATGGATAACCCGAAGCGGATCAACTTCCTCTCGTTCCAGCCGGTCTCGTTCACCGGCCGCGACGAGGAGATCACGCCGGAGCGCCGTGCCGCGCAGCGCTACACGCTGTCGCACCTGGCGCATGACGTGAAGAACCAGACCGGCATCGGCGAGCCGATCCGCGACTGGTTCCCGATCTCGTTCATGTCCACCTTCACCGACTGGGCGGACGTCGTCCACGGGCCCGACCGCGAATGGGGCCAGCTGACGTGCGGCTGCCACCCGAACTGCGGCATCGGCATGGCGCTGATGATCGACAAGGACACGAAGGAAGCGGTCCCCGTGACGGCGTTCCTGAAGGCCGATCAGCTCGCCAGGGACGTCGCGCAGGTGAACGACGCCGCGCGCGGCAAGTTCCTGTCGCTCGTCGGCATGGGCCTCGCCCTGATGCGCAACTACGACCCGTTCCAGTCGCCGACCCACTTCCGCATGGGCGACCTCATGAAGAAGTTCGACAAGACGTTCGGCGCGACGGGCCGGAACTACGGCAAGGTGACCGGCGACCGCACGATGAGCGACATCGAAAAGCGGCGCTCGGACCGCTGGAACTTCCTGTTCATCGCCGGGATGTGGTTCCAGGACCTCTTCAACTACGACTTCCGCCGCACCGAGATGTGCATCATTCCGTATGCGACGCAGCAGGGCGAAATCTCCTTCTGCGCGTATAACACCGGCATCGGCTGGCGGAACATCATCGAGAAGATGCACATGACGGCGACACTCACCAAGTGGTACGAGGAGCACGGCCGCCACGAGATCTTCGCCGGCGGCAAGAGCGTCGATATGTCGAGCAAGGACCACTCGCTGGTGCTCAACGCGGAGGCGGTCGCCAAGGGTCAGCAGACGGATCTCGATGACCTGGGCATTGCGAAGAACGCCCGCCAGGAGAAGCTCGCGGCGCGCAAGAAGTCGCAGATGACGCCCGAGGAGCTCCGCCAGCACCAGGACATGGAGCGCCTGTATCGCCAGGAAGTGCTCAAGGAGCAGCCGACGCTGCAGATCCAGGGACTCGGCGGCGGACGCAAGAAGCAGGACGTCGCGGAAGTGGTGCACAAGCCGACGGTGTAGGCTCAAGGCTTCGGGCTTCAGGCCTCAGTTACGGGCCGGCTGTCTTCGGATAGCCGGCCCTTTCTTTTTCCGAGTTCCAATCCCCAACCCCCAATCCCCGATAAAATCAATTCATGCAGCTCAAAGGCCGTACGGTTCTTGTGACCGGCGGAGCGTCGGGTCTCGGAGGGGCGACGGTCGATATGGTCGTTGCCGCCGGAGGCCGGGCGGTGATCGTCGACGTGAACGAGGAGACGGGCAAGGCGATGGCGTCCCGCCATGGCGATGCCGTACGGTTCGTGAAGACCGACGTCGCCAGCGACACGGACATGCAGCGGGCGGTCGAGGCCGGCGTCAAGGCCTTCGGCGGCATCCACGGGCTGGTCTGCGCGGCAGGCATCGCGGTCGCGGAGCGCGTGCTGCCGAAGGACGGGACGCTTCCCCTCGAGCGTTTCACGCGCGTCATCAACGTCAATCTGATCGGCACCTTCAACGCCATCCGCCTCACGGCGGCGGCGATGGCGGGCAACGCGCCGAACGAGGCGGGTGAGCGCGGAGTCATCGTCACGACGGCGTCAGTCTCGGCGTACGACGGCCAGATCGGGCAGGCCGCGTACTCGGCCTCCAAGGGCGGCATTGTTGCGATGACACTCCCGATCGCGCGTGAGTTCGCGCGGATGGGGGTGCGGGTCATGACGATCGCGCCTGGCACGTTCGACACACCGCTGATGAATAATCTGCCCGAGGCGGCCCGCCAGTCGCTGGCGCAGCAGGTCCCGTTTCCGTCCCGGCTTGGACGGCCGCCCGAGTACGCCGCGCTCGTGAAACACATCTTCGAGAATGAGATGCTGAACGGCGAGGTCATCCGTCTGGACGGCGCGATTCGCATGGCGCCGAAGTAGTAGGCAGTAGGCAGTAGGCAGTAGGCAGGGAACGTGCTGACAGCAATCACAGGAGCGCTCGCCGGGTTCTTTCACGTCCTCGCAGGGCCCGACCATCTGGCCGCGGTCGCTCCCCTTGCCGTGGCCGACGGCCGGAGGCGCGGCTGGATCGCCGGCTGGACCTGGGGCATCGGCCACGCCTCTGGCGTCGTCGTCGTGGCGCTGCTTGCCGTCCTTCTGCGGGACGCGCTGCCGCCGATTGACGTGATCTCCGCCTGGAGCGAGCGGCTTGTCGGCGCGGCGCTGATCGTGGTCGGCATCTGGGCGCTGCGGCGCAGCCTGCGCGTGCATCCGGCTCCGCATGCCCACGGGCACGTGCATCACGATCACCTGCATATCCACGCCGGACCGCGCTGGCTGCGGCATCTGGGCCATGCCCACGCGTCGTTCTGTCTCGGCGTGCTGCATGGCGTCGCCGGCAGTTCGCATTTTCTTGGCGTCGTTCCAGCGCTTGCCCTGCCCACGCGCGCGGCCTCGGTGATCTACATCGGCGCGTTCGGTGTCGGCACGGTGGCAGCCATGACGGCGTTCGCGGCGATCGTCGGCAGGACGGCCGGCGGCTCCGGCCTGCACCATCGCGCGCACCGGGCGATGCTGACGGCGGCGGCGGTTCTCGCGATCCTCGTCGGCGGCGTCTGGCTCATGCCAGCGACGCGCTGACGACGAGCATGGGTCAGCGCGCGTAGTCGGTGGGAACCGGCTCGCCCCGGTAATAGCGGTCTCTGTCGCCTGGCCGGTAGATCCGTACTCTGGCCGCGACGTCGGCGGCAGGCGGCCAGTCGAGCGCGCCGATCGAATTGCCCGCGAATCGCCGCCTGAAGAGGGGCTCCTCCCGGCTTTCAAACAGCAGGTACGGCTCGAAGCCCCGGTCGCGCACCCATGCGATCGCGCGGTCGAGCCACGCGGGATCGAGGGAGTCCCAGAGGATCGTCTTGCGACCCGAGTAGAACCGTACGCTGCCGCTCTGCCAGCTCGTGATCACAACCGCGTTGTCCGGCAGCGCGTCGCCAACGTATCGGCCCGCCTGCTCGTAGCGCGCCTCGAGCCGCTTCAGCCGGAACGCGCTGCGTACCTCCGCTTCACGGACGCCGAACACCACCAGGGCGGCGGCCACCGCGACCAGCGCCGGCCGGGACGTCCAGGACCACGTCCGCCGGCACAGGGAGTCGAACACGGCGACCCCCAGCACGACGACGAGGGGAATCGTCGGCAGGAGAAATCGCAGGTAACTCCAATCGTCAAACACGGCGTACGGCAGGTAGACGGCCACATTCACCAGGAACATCCAGAGGAACAGCCTGCTCGACGCCCCTGGCAGCAGAAACGGCGCGGCGGCGGCCAGCACCCACCCGGGCGTCAGTGTCTGTGAGAGCCACGTCGCATACCGGATCGCGTTGGGCTGAACGTTCTGCGCGTCGAACAGCGCGTCGATGGATCCATACCCCGAGCTGAATGGCGATCCGAAGAACGCGTTCTGGATGAGGGCGACACAGAGGGGGCCGGCCGCCGCGACAGCCGCGAAGCGGGTGGCCGCGCCGAGGCGTTCGCGCCACAGCCGCTCGGGCCGGAGCAGCAGGAAGAGTCCTAGAGGAATCGCCAGCGGTACGAGGTTCGGCCGCATCACGACGGCGGCGGCCACCGCGACGCCGCCGAGCAGCGCGCCGCGGCGGCGCGCGCTCGTGACCCCCGCGACCGCCATCATCCAGAGCGCCGCCGCCGGCACATCGCTCATCGGCTGCACGAGCTGAAACAGAAATACCGGCGCGGACGCGACGATCGCCGCCGATGTCATGCCGACGCGAGCGCCATATCGGGCGCCGACGACGTAGGTCGCGCCGATCAACAACGCGCCAAACAGCGGCACGATGAGAAAGGCAGCCGTCGTCCCGCCGATCCACACGAACGGCGCCATGGCGATCGAGAGTCCCGAGGGACAGATCGGAACGAGCGCGCCGGGGACGGTCGGCGATGGGCGATGGCCGGCAGGAGCGAATGTGAGGGCGGCATCCGGCCAGGGCGCCTCGAGGGCCAGCGGCTCGACCATCTGCAGTGGGCCTGATGCCCATCGCTCGGCCTGGTGCAGATAGCAGTACGAATCGGAGCCGCCGGCGACAAAGGTGCCCCACCGTACGCCGATCGCCACGACGGCGAGGATGACGGCGGCTAAGGTCGCGGCGCGCATCGCTCTCGCATGAGGACCTGCAGCGCCGTGACTCCGTCACGCCACCCGATTTTCTTGCCCTGCGCCCGTGAGCGGGGGTCGAAGCGGACCGGCACCTCGTGAATGCGATGGCCGGCGCGCAGCAGGCGCGCCGTGATCTCTGGCTCGATCTCGAATCGCGCTGCGCGCAGCTGAAGCGATCGGGCCACGGTCGTCCGCATGACCTTGTAGCAGGTCTCCATGTCTGTCAGCGCCGCGCCGAACAGCAGATTCGTCACCGCCGTCAGCGTCCGGTTCGCCACGAAGGTGACAAGCGGCGCCCCGCCGCGCCCCGCCAGAAACCGCGAACCATACACGACACTCGACTGGCCGTCGAGAATCGGCGCCACAAGCGTGGCCAGTTGCTGCGGATCCAGCTCGAGATCGGCGTCCTGAATCGCGACAATCGTCCCTCGTGCGCGTTCGAGCCCGAGGCGGATCGCGGTCCCCTTCCCGCCGTTCGCCGAGGCCCGGAGCACGGTGATGGGAAGGCTGCCGCGGAGAGCGGCATCCAGCACCTCACCGGTTCCGTCGGTCGAGCCGTCGTCGACGACGATGATCTCGCGCGGAACGGGGAGATCGACCGCGAGCAGCCGATCGATCACTTCGCGTAACGTGCTGGCCTCGTTGAAAACGGGAATGATGATGGAGAGACGCTCGTCGCCGCTCACCGTCGCACGGGCGCGCGGCGGGCGGGCGCCGGCCGGTACTGCACCTGGACGTTGCTGATGATGGCGACCGGTCTGCCGGGGGTGACGAAGGTGTCGGTCCCGTCAGGCCCAACGACGGCCAGCTTCTCACCAAGGATGCTGACGGTCTCCTCGGCCGCGGGAACGACGACGGTGATCGGCTCCGACCCGGTTGGCGCGACCGCCTTGACGCCGCCGGGGCCGGCACCGCCGCTCACGCGATCCACCAGATCAGCCGCAGTGCGGAACTCGTTCTGCACCACGCCTCGGGCCAGCAGCGTGTTGTCGGCCGTGAGCACGCCGATGGTTGCGGTGTAATGCCGGTAGCCGCGGCCGCTCTTGATTTGCTCCTCCGAGTAGGTATGGCGGTTGTGCAGGTCGAACGTCAGCGTCACGGGACCCGTATGGGGCGGAAGCGTGATGATGACGCCGCCGGCAACGTCCCGTCCCGTCAGGACGTCGCAGAACGTGCGCATCGTATGCACACCGTCGCCGAGGACGGACGGGCACTCGACGGCGGCAGGCTCGGTGGCGAGGGCCGGTCCCGCGGCGCGCCCACGAGTCTGCGCGTGAACGGCGGCCGTGAGCGCTGCGGCTGCCAGCAGGGCCAGGAGTGCTTTTTCGCACCCTCGCACCCTCGCACCTCCGCAGCTCGTCATCAATCGTTCACGCATGTCAGCCCCGCGCCGACCGCCACCGGCGCCGTGACGGGGTCGTTCCTGTGCCTGATCAATTCCAGGAACTCCATTCTCGTCCGCGAGTTGTCGCGGAAGGCGCCGAGCATGGCGCTGGTGACGGCAAAGGAATTCTGCTTCTCGACGCCGCGCATCGACATGCAGAGGTGCGTCCCCTCGCAGACGACCGCCACGCCGAGCGGATTGACCGTGTCGAGAATCGTCTGCGCAATCTGATTGGTCATGCGCTCCTGAATCTGCAGGCGGCGCGCAAAGACGTCCACGAGGCGCGGAATCTTGCTGAGGCCAATCACCTGACGCCGCGGGATGTACGCCACGTGGCACTTGCCGAAGAACGGCAGCAGGTGGTGCTCGCACAGACTGTAGTAGTCGATGTCCTTCACGATGACCATTTCGCTGTAGTCGACCGTGAAGAGCGCGCCGTTGAGGATGGCGTGGATGTCGGCCGTGTAGCCGCTCGTCAGAAATTTAAGGGCGCGCTCGACGCGCTGCGGGGTCCGCGCCAGGCCCTCGCGGGACGGATCCTCGCCGAGCTCGACCAGCAGGCGCGTGATCAGATCCTGCACGCTGGAATTGTACCCGTTACTCGGCCATGCAGGGCGTCGGGTTCCAGGGGGATGCGTCGACCTTCTTGAACTGCGAGCTGGTGACGAACCGCGGCACGCTCAGGTACTGCGGGTCTTCGACCATCGTCGTCACAATCAGCCAGGTGTCGTTCGACGTCGCGTCCGTGACGACGTTGAAATACTCGGTGAGCTGCGCCTCGGCGCTGTACGGCACGCCGTTCTTCCGCAGGTAGCCGGGCCGCATGTTCGTCGTCACCACGCGCAGCGAGCCGGTGCCGCCGCCGCGCCGGCCTCCGGCAAACTGCCAGTCGGCGACCGACACGCCCTGCCACCCGGGACGCGCCGGCGCCGCGGCCCGTCGGCCGAACTGCAGCAGGCGCGTCTGCGTGCCGGCCTCCGTCTCGAGTCTGATCGCCGTGTCGTTCTGCCACGAGAACCGGACCCGCCCCGGGAGCCGCATCACGCCGGCGGCGCCGTAGGCGCGGCACTGCTCGCCCGCCGCGGTGTCCCTGGCGGGATCCCACGCGTCCGCCACTTTGCGGGCGGCGTCGGTCAGCGGCAGGCTGGCGAGGTCGCCCTTCGGCGGCGTCACCATTCTCCAGCGCCAGTCCTCGGTCACGACCGATAGCCACGTGCCGGTGAGGTCGACCGGCGCCACGGCCCTGGGCGGCGGAGGCCCCGCCGGACGGCCCTGAGGGGCCGCCACGGCCGGTTGGACAAGAAGCGCGGCCAGCAGTGCGAGGGTGCGAAGGTGCGAGGGTGCGAAGGTGCGGTTCATCGTTCGACGGTGGCGTACACCGCCTCAATAAACATGTCCGTGGTCCAGACACCGGTCGTCGCGCCGTACCGGCCGTCGTAATCCGCCGTCGGCTTCGCGGCCCTGACCTGTTCGAGCGTCATGCCCTTCTGTGCCATCGCCGCGATGCGGTCGCGGATGATCGTGACCATGTCGCGGTAGTACGCCACGTCGGCCGAGTCGCTGATCCGTCCGTGCCCCGGAATGACGAGGGTCCCGCCTTCGGAGCGAAATTCGGGAATCACCGTGTCGAGAATGCGGTTCAGGCCGGCGATCACGCCATCGATCGTCCCGCCGCGCTTCGCATCGATGAGTGGGTAACTGGTCGTGAGGTAGATGTCACCCGCGGCGATGACATCCGACCCGCGGAAGTACACCAGTGTATCGCCGTCGCTGTGCGCCGCTGGCTGGTGCATCAGCTGCACACCCTCGCCGTTGAAGAAATGACTGAGCTTCATCCCCTCGCCGTAGAACGTGTCGGTCGGCACGGCGTCCGACGGCGACGTCTGCTCGCCGGCGATCTGGCCCGTCATCCGCAGCATCACGTTCTCATGACTGAGGATCGCGGCGCCTTCGCCGGCATCCTCAATCGTGCCGGCAACGTTGCCGCCGGTGTACGTCCGGCCCGCCTGCCGCAGCTTCTCGTTGCCGCCGGTGTGATCCGGGTGCATGTGCGTATTGACGATGTACCGAATCGGCTTCGCGGGGGGCTCGATGTGGCGATCGGCCACGCTCGAGCGCGTTTCGGCGGCGAATCCCTGCGGCGGCGCCCGCAGGTCGAGCTGTCCCTGCAGCTGCCGCAGTGCCGCGATGACCGCGTCAGATGCCTGCGCCAGCCCGGTGTCGACCACGAGCACGCCGTCCCTGCCGACCGAGGCGGTGATGTTGGCGCCGGCCCCCTGCAGCACGAAGATGTTGCCGCGCACCGGCAGGACCTGGATGCCCGAGGGAGACGCGGGCGCCGGGGGCTGGGCCACCGCGGTCCGCGGGGGTACGCCGCCGGGGTACATCGTGGTCGCGCCGCCGCGCGTCGATGCCACCGGAATCTTGTGCTTCGTGGCGAACTCCGTCATGTACGGGTTCGCGCCAGGCAGAAAGTGCGGAATCTGCCCCTTCTCGCGCTCAACCTCCTGCACGACCGCGCACGGGTAGGGCGGTACGCGTTGATGCAGGTCCAGCTCGTAGTCGGTCGTCCGGATGAACGGCTCCGTCAGGTAGACGGGGTCGTGGACGATCGCGGTGACCGTCAGATAGTTCCCGTTGCGAATCCAGTACTCCTTGAGCGTCGCCCTGTCGCTGCGCGGCAGGCCGTTCCGGCGCAGGTACCCCTCCTTGAGGTGCGTCACGGTGACTTCGAGGATGTCGCCGATCCATCTCGCGGTCGAAAAGCCGGACCAGGTGTGGAGCGCGTCCGCGGGCGGCCGTGGGCGGCCGTCCAGGTAGATCGCGCGATCGACCGACCGCAGCCATTCGGCATGGAAGGCCGTCGTCTCGCGCGAGACGGGATCGACCTCTTTGGTGATCCGGAGATTAGAAGGCCCGCGCCAGATGTAGTCGGCCGAATGCGGGCGGCACTGCCATTCCGGTAGCGTCTGAATAGACGCGTCCCAGGCTTCGGCACGCAGCCGCGCCGCATCGCTGATCGGAATGCCGAGAAAATCTCCCAGCTCAGGCCCGGGGACGCGTTCGGGCTGGTCCTCCCAGAACCGCGGCGCCCACTCGCCGGAGAAGTCCACCTGCGCATGGGCGGGCGTGCTCGCAAGGAGGAGTGCCGCCGCGACGATGAGCTTTTTCATACGGCTACCTGCTACGCCACCGGCGCCTGTTCGCGCCACAACCCGAGCACCTGCTGCGCGGGACGGTCTGAAAAACTGAAGAGCACCGATTCTTCGCTGGCCTCATGCGAGACGGGGACCCACGACGGGATCACGAAGATGTCACGCGGACCCCAGGTGACGGTCGTCTCGCCAATGCGGCTCTGGCCGCGCCCCTCGACCGCCGTATAGATCGTGGCGTCGGTGGCGCGATACGGCGTTCCCGTGAATCCCTTGGGCAGCAGCTGCAGAAACGCGCCGATGGTCGGCATCGGGGGCCCGCCCTGCGCCGGGTTGATATAGCGAACCTTCACGCCGTGGCACTCGTGCACGGGACCGTTCGTGTAAAGAGCATGAACGGTCTCGCGGCTTCGCGCGTACGGGTAATTGAAGATCGGCGACGAAGTGCGCTGCGGGGTCCAGTCCACCGGCAGCATGTTCGCGGCATACCGCGCATGCGAATCGCCCTCAGGCACGGTGTTCGGATGCGTTTCGTCCGGAAAACTCTCCCGGAAGCTCGCGTCGAACAGGTTCACGATCGGCACGTCGAGCCCGTCGAGCCAGATCACCGGCACATCGCCGGGATTGCCGTGATCGTGATACGTCCACGACGGCGTGAGGATGAAATCGCCCGGGTGCATCGTCGTCCGCTCCCCTTCGACCGCCGTGTAGGCCCCGGTGCCTTCGACGATGAAGCGGAGGGCTGCGGCCGCGTGACGATGGGCCGGCGCGATTTCGCCTGGAAGAATCAACTGCAGGCCGGCGTACAGGCTCTGCGTAATCCGCGACTGGCCGCGGAGGCCAGGGTTTTCCAGGATCAGCACGCGCCGCTCCGCCTCTTTCGCGGTCAGAAGCCGGCCGGCTTCGAGCAGGAGCGGCCTCAGCTCGTCGTACCGCCACACCACGGGAACCGTATCGGGAGTGGGTTCAAGCGGAATGATCTTCCCGAGCACTTCCCAGAGCGGCGCCGCCGACTTCCTGTCGAGGCGCGCGTACAGATCGCGGCGCTCCGGCGACAGGCCGGCGGTCGGAAACGTCGTGGCGGCGGAGCTATCCATGTACCTGCACCTGCATCGAGCCTATACCCGCGATGGTGGCAACGATCCGGTCCCCGGGCTCGATCGGGCTCACGCCCTCGGGCGTTCCGGTCAGGACGATGTCGCCGGGATGGAGCGTGTAGAACGAGGATGCCAGCTCAATGAGCTCGGGCACGCCCAGAATCAGATACTTCGTGTTTGACTTCTGGCGCTGCTGCCCGTTGACGGCGATCTCCAGATCCAGCGTGCCGGGATTCGGCACCTCATCGGCCGTCACGAGCCACGGACCGAGCACCGTGTAGCTGTCGGCCGACTTGCGGAGGCTGCGGTCCTCGGAGCCGCGAATGGAGATGTCGAGACCGATGGCATACCCGGCGACGTACTGCAGCGCGTCCGCGCTCGACACGCGGCTGGCCCGGCGGCCAATCACGAACGCCAGCTCCACTTCATGGTCGGTGCGGCGATCGGGCTTTCGCAGCGTGACGCCGTCGCCAGGGCCGACAAGCGAGCTGTTCGCCTTCAGGAAGACACCTGCCTGTTGAATGGTGATCGTATGGGCCACGTTCCCCGCGTGAATCTGGCTGTCCGAACGCACTTCGTCCAGATGCTTCTGGTAGTTCACGGGCGCCGCGATGATTTTGCCGGGGTTGGCGACCGGGCTCCGCAGCGTCACCCGCTCGAGCGGCAGCTGCCGGCCCGTCTGGCGCAGCGCCTTGACGCGCGCGCGGACGGCATCGAGATGCTCGATCAGGAGGTCCCAGCCAGGCAGCGGATAGCGGCAGGCCGGAAGGACGTCGAGGGCGGCCGTGACGTCCGTGACGGCGCCGCCCTCAACGAGCCCTAGCCGATGGTCATCGTACCGGCACAATCGCATCGAGCAATTATCTGCCGAACTCGAACATCAAACCCGGAACCCGGAACACGCCGCCGATAATTCGCACCACACGATCCACGAAGGACCCTCCTTGGAGGCGAATAGCTTCGTCCGTTTGCGTGATAGGCTGACTGGCCGGCATGCGATATCTGATGTTTTCGACCGGTTCCCACGGCACGCCGCGCCTGGGCGCCCTGCTGAACAACCGCGTCATCGAAATCGAGACCCCGCGGACCCTGATCGCACTCATTCAGGGAGGGCCGCAGGTCTGGACGCACACCGCTGCGCAGACCGCCAACGGACCGGAGCACGACGTCGCGGGCATCCGCTGGCACGCGCCCATTCCGCGCCCTCTGAAGAACGTGTTCTGCGTGGGCAGGAATTTCGTGAGCCACGCCGAAGAAGGGGCGCGCGCCCGCGGCGAGGAGCTGAAGCTTCCCGAACGGTCCATGTTCTTCACGAAGGCCCCTACGACGGTCGTCGGACCGTATGACGATGTGCCGCTGCACGCGGAGGCGACGAAGCAGGTGGACTGGGAAGCGGAGCTCGGGGCGATCATCGGCATCGGCGGCACGAACATCGAGGCCACGCGGGCGCTCGCCCACGTGTTCGGCTATACCGTCATCAATGACGTCACCGCGCGCGACCTGCAGCGCAGCCACGGACAGTTCTTCAAGGGCAAGAGCCTCGACGGCTTCTGCCCGATGGGGCCCGTGGTCGTTACCGCGGATGAATTTGGCGATCCGCAGCAGAAGGAGCTGTCGCTGCGCGTCAACGGCGTCGAGAAGCAGCGCGGCAGCACGCGCCACATGATCTTTCCGGTCGACGCGCTCATCGAGTCGCTCTCCTCCGGGCTGACCCTCGAGCCCGGTGACATCATCGCCACCGGTACGCCTGAGGGCGTCGGATTCGCGCGGACCCCGCCCGAGTTCCTTCAGGACGGCGACGTGATGGAGACCGAAGTCGAAGGTATCGGCGTCCTGCGGAACCGCATCGTGGCGCGGGCATAATAGGCAGCCTATGGAACTCCTCCAGTCCTTCAGCCAACAGGCCGCATTTATCAACGCGGAGGTCGTCCCGTGGGTGTTGCGGCTGGTGATGGTGGGGCTCGGCCTGTCACTCACGCTGCCGGATTTCCGCCGGGTCGTGCTGTTCCCGAAGGCGGCCACGCTCGGCCTCGTCGGCCAGCTGGTCGGCATGCCGTTGACCGCGTTCGCGCTCGCCATCATTTTCAACCCTCCGCCGTTTATCGCCGTCGGACTGATCATCCTCGCCGCCTGCCCTAGCGGCATCACGTCCAACGCATATTCATTTGCGGCGCGGGCCGACGTCCCCCTGTGCGTGACGCTGTCGGCGGTCACCAGCGTCATCACGGTGTTCACCATTCCCTTCCTGATCAACCTCGCGCTGCAGACGTTTGGCGACGAGGGGCAGCTGGGAACACTCCCGGTCCTGCCCATGCTGGTGGGCCTGATCTCCTACACGTTCCTGCCGCTCGTCATCGGCATGGTCATCCGCGGACGGTTCAGCGCATTCGCGGAGCGGGCGGTCGAGCCGATCCGAAAATCGGTGTTGTACCTGATGGCCGCAGTGCTGATTCTGGGCATCATCTCGAGCTACCAACAGCTGCTCGATCACGTGGCGACGGCCGGCGCACTCGTCGTCGCGCTCAATCTCTCGACGATGGCGCTCGGCTTCGGGCTTGCGCGGGTGTTCGGCTTGCGGATGGCGCAGGCGGTGACCATCACGTTCGAAGTGGGCGTCCAGAACCTGGCGCTGTCGTTCGCCATCACCTTCAACATGCTCCAGCGCCCGGACCTCGCGGTTGCGGCCCTGTTGTACGCCGTGGTCATGCCCACCACGGCACTGGCATTCGTGTCCATCGGGCGGCGCCTGATTCTCGCCGAGGAACCACATGCCTGACTATCAGCGGCTCGAAACGCTCTTCATGGATAACTTGGACCTGCGGCAGCCGCCGGTTGCGGTGGCGTTCCTGGCCGCCGAGCTGCCGGCAGTCCCCAGGTTCGAGGGTGTCCAGCCGTCAGGCTGCAGCTTCTGGAAGATGGCGGCGGAGGGGCGGGTCTTCTCGACCGGCGCGCACGATCACTACAATTGCCCCATCGGGGCGCATACCCATAACATCGCGCTCCCGGCGGACCGTGCGAACGAACTGAGCGACACGCTCCAGTTCATGAGCGGTATCGGCTACATCACGATGGACGAGGTGCCCGGCATTCCGCGGCTTCCGGACACACCGGCCGCAGTCGTCTACGCGCCGCTCGGCAGGACACCCGTCGACCCCGACGTCGTGCTCTTCTGGGGTCCGCCAGGGCGGGTGATGATCCTGCAGGAAGCGGCGATTCGCGCCGGCGTTCCGGCCCAGTTCACGACCCTGCCACGTCCCACCTGTATGGTGCTGCCGGCGGCGCTCGCGCACGGCACGACCGCCAGCACCGGGTGCGTCGGCAACCGGGTCTATACGGGCCTGGGCGATTCGGATCTGTATGTGGCGGTACCGGGGAAGGACGTCGCGCGGATCGCGGAAGAGACGACGGTTGTGCGGGCCGCAAACGCGACCCTCATGCAGTACCACCAGGACCGGAAGCAGCAGCTCGTGCGCGCGTCATGAGCCGGCGACGGCAGGGTCCCGGTTGCGGACATCGTTCAGTGCGGCGAGCCTGACGGGCGACAGCGACCTTCGTCATCGGCGTCTCTCCCGCCGGCATCAGCTACGCTAATCGGCCGACATGCGCCTCGAGCAGGCTCGTCGCCTTCTGGCCGATCGACGCCTTCCAGCGAGCGTAGTAGGGTCCGAGCCCCGCCCGGAACAGCGCCGTGTCCGGGTCGTTGACGGACATGCCCCGCTCGATCAGATGTGCGCGCCCCTGCGGGCCGTTGAGCACGGCATTATCCGCCCGCTGCAGGGCCGTGAACCTGCGGGTGTTGCGTTCAATCACGCTCCGCACGTCGGGTGGCAGCCGCTGCCAGATCTGCAGGTTGGCCACAAGGTTGTAGCCGGACCACGAGTGGTTGGTCATGCTCACGTATTTCTGCACCTCGTACAGCCCGAACAGCTCCACGATGTCGATCGGATCCTCCTGGGCCTCGACGACGCCGTTCTTGAGCGCCTCGTGGAGCGTGCTGATGTTCATCGTGCTCACGACGGCGCCGAACGACGCGAAGAACTCCTGGTACAGCGGGGACCCCGGCACGCGAATCTTGAGGCCCAGCATGTCACCGGGAGCCCGGACAGGCCTGCTCGCCGTCGTGATTTGATGAAACCCGTTCTCGAAGCACCCGAAGGGAACGGCGTAGAGGCCCTTGGCGCGCAGTTCCTCGCGAAGATAGTCGCCGAGATCGCCGTCCATCGCGCGATAGACCTGGGCCTGCGTGCGGAAGGCGTACGGCGTGGCCTGCACGTCGGCTGCGGGCACGATCGACGCCAGCCCGTTGCCGCTCACCGTGGAGAACTCGATCTGCCCGTCGCGCAGCTGCGCGGTGCCGGGGGCGGGGCCCTGGCCCGACGCGCGGATGCGGCCCGCGACGACCTCGACTTCGACCCGCCCGGCCGTCTCGGTCTTGACCGCCGCCCACATCTCGACGAGGCGCCTGTGCAGCGGGCTTTCGGGCGGCTGGTTGTGGAACTGGCGCATCGAGAAGTCGGCCGCCCGCGCCCGGCGGGAGAAGATCGTCAATCCGCCGGCCGTCACGAGTCGCGCGGCGAACTGCCGGCGAGTCACTGTCAGCTTAGTCATTACCAGGTTCTCCGGCCCTCAGCACGCGCGGGGTCACCGTACGGTTCTGCGAGCGATGACGTCGGCCGCGTTCTGCGGCGTGACCTGAGTGCACTCGTTGTAGAGGTCGGCGGACTTGGGGCCCAGGCGAGGCCGCCGAACAACAGAATCGCGCAGGCCGCGAACAGCTGGACTCGCCGCACGACTCTCATGGCGCCGTTACCGGGTCGCCCCAGGACGCACGTTGTTGGCACCGCTCAGTTCAGTGCAGTTGTAGGGCGACACCGGGAGCGTGGAGCGAGTCCAGCTGCTGGTGCCGGTCAACGGCGCTGAAAGGAACTTCGCGTCGGTCGCTTCGTAGGTGCGCGTCAGTTCACTGCCGTCCGCGGAGAGGCTCAGGCGCTCAACAACCCGCAGGTCCTCGCTGTTCATGACCCCCGGGTGCGGGAGCAGCACACCAGCCGCGAACCCGGTCGTCTCAATCACGAACGTCGACCCTTCAAACCAGCCGACAGAATGACCCGTCAGACTCCGCTTGACCGCCGCCGGATGCTGTCGTGTACGCACATCCACGGTCCGCACGGTGTCCATGTATTCGTGTTTGATCGTCATCGCATCGCGCGTCTGGGTGATCTCGGAAACCCCTCCGGGCTCTCCCCACCCTCGCACGATACTCGAGGGGCTGCACCGAAGCGCCGGGTCATCGAAGCGATCGTCGTACGCGTCCGCGGCGGCCTTGCCCGCGGGGGTCATGATCGTGATGAACGGGTTCTGAGTGCCCGGACCGCCTCGACCTCCCGGGGGGCCGCCTCCCCTGGGGGTAGTGATCCAGCGACCGCTGAGCGTCGTGAGCGCGGGGGGCCGCGGTGTGGAGGAGGACTCCGCATTCTGCCTCGCCGGGGCGGCGCCTCTCGTGATCACGCCTGACCGCGCGATACGCGTGCCATCGCTCAGCACGGCAGACGTGAACGAGCACCCATTGGGATCGCGACGGGCTGACATCGCCTCGATCGAGACGACCGCGCCTGGCGCGAAGAGCTTCTCGGTCCAGCCGTTGCGCTGTAACACCGACGCCGCGGTCATCTCGCAGTTCCAGTGCGACACCTGGCCGTCCGGGCCGGTGACATCGAAGTACAGGTACGCGTGAGGGTTGACCAGTCTGAAGCTGGTCACGACGCCGACAAGCGAGACGGGCTTGGCAGGATCGAAGTGCGGCGCCGATGAATGGTGTGCGTATGCAGGGCCTGCCAGTGGCAGCAACAGGCCCACCAGGGCCAGCACTCGTGAGTCAGGTAGCACAGAATCCCCCTTAATGACGCGTGAGATGGCCTGACATCTTGTACGCAGGAGTGTTAAGGAATCACGCGCCGTGCCCGGTGCCGGCGTTAACCAAGCGTAAAGAGCCCGTCCTAAGATTCAGGGCGCGCCGGCCGGCCCCCCGGCTGCTCCCGGGGCCGGCGTCGGCGGGCCGCCCGCGTTGAGCGTCTGGCCGCTGGCGAGGATGACGCTCCGGACCCGCCCGACGGGGGCACCGCTCTTGACGGCCTGCAGCGTGACGCCGATCTCGTCGCCGATCTTGAACGAGGTCCGCGCCCAGCCCCGCCGCGTCATATCCGTCGGGTTCTGCGTTTCGACGACCCAGTTCCTCACCGTCCCCGTGTCGTCCATGGCGTCGAACTTGATGAAGCAATGTGGATTCGCCCAGATCCACTCGGTGACGGTGCCCTTGATCGTCACCTCCTTGGTGGTATCGAAGCTGGCGGCGCCGTGATGCGCCAGAACCGGCAGAGAGCACAGCCACCCGAGCGACACGAGCACGACGACGACAGCGTATTTCCTCACGAGAGCCTCCGTAGCCTCGGCAAAACACCGAGCATTGCACCTCACCATAGGGAGGACGTTCTTCCCTGTCAAGCCACTGGCGCGCCGACCGACGGGGTCACCGCACGGCTGGCCTCAACGCGCCGGACGCGGCGCCGGGTCCGGGCGTGCAAACCTGGCCGCGTCGATCGGCGTGTTGGGTTGCACGCTCGTCAGGACGTACGTCGAACGGCCGCTCAGCCACGACACCGTCCACTGATGCGGCAGTCTCACGCCAGCCACCTCGCGGTAGTCGGAGTAGTCGATTTGCGTGACCAGTCGTCCGACCGGCGACTCCGAGAACCTGACCAGCCGTGTGAGAAGCCCCGTCCCGGCATCGAACCCGAGCGTGGCCGTCCCGCCGCCGGCGGTGTTGCCCTGCACCAGGAGAACCTCGCGGTCCCCGATCACGGCCGGAGGTCCCACCCGCCAGTTCGTCAGTGCCTGCTTGATGCGAGCGGGAAAGAACACCTGCGCCTCCAGACGCACGCCGTCGAGTTCCTGGCCCGTGATCGTCAGGAGAGGCACTGGCTTCTCGTCCTCGGGCGCGGCGATCCAGGCGCCCGTCGCGCCGAGGACGTGCGTGCTGTCGCCGGCCGGCATGTGGAGGATCGCCGTACGCTGGCCGGGGGCCCTGGCGTAGAAGTCCATCGGGCTCGGGGACGCGTCGTCGAAACCCAGGTAGGTGCCCTTGGCGGTGAAGCTGACGAGCCCGCCCACCCGCTGAACACCACCAATCGCCTGGAGGTACTTGTCGAGCACCTGATCTGCCGCTGGCTGGCCCGGGGCCTGCGTGAAGGGCTCCCCCGGCTCGTCGGGCGGCGGGGTTCCGTACAGCAGCGCGATGCTCGGCATCACGTTCGGCCGCGAGGTGCCGCGATGGCACGTGTTGCACGTGACGACCTGGCGACCGCCGAAATTGCCCTGGTTGATGGCGTTGACCATCAGCATCATCCGCCTGGACGTCTGCTTCAGAACACTGTCGTCGGCGTACCGGGCCCAGTCGCCGCCGCTTTCATCCACGTGGCAGTCCGTACAGTTCAATCCCGTGGCCGAGGCAAAGAACCCCATGGTCCCCATGAACTCGTCGATCGGCACGCCCCTGAGGATCTGGACGTTCTTGAACACCTCTTCTGCCAGCGGCGTGCGTGGCGCCGGCGCCTGTCCCGTGACGACAGCGAGGCTCAGTACGCAGCCCACCGCCGTTCCACCAACGGCGGTGAGCACCGCGTGATTCGATCTGCCAGCCATGCGTGTGTCTCTCGAGCCGCGGGGACGCCCCGCGCTACTTCCAGCTCTCCATCGCCTTCCGCTGCAGCGAGTTCGGCACAAGTTCGGCCAGTTCGATCCGGACGCCGTTCAAATCGGTGACGTTGGCGAGGATGGCCCCGGAAAACGCGCTCGGAGGGGTCGGGTCGGTCGCGGTCGCCCCGCGCTGGCGGAACATCGTGACGGCGTTCTTCATGTTCTCGACGTGGAGGCCGAAATGGTTCACGCCGGCAGGACGCTGGGCGTTGGTCCCCTGAATCTCGAGGAAGGTATTGCGGCTGATCTGCATGTAAATCGCGGTCACCTGTCCCTGCGGGTTCGTGTTTCGGAACGCCTCACGGAACCCCATCTTCTCGCTGTAATACGTCCCCGCCGCGGCGACATCGGGAACCGCGATCCCGACGTGATTCAGACCGACGACTTCGTTCTGTGCGATGGCGGTCTGGGCGGCCACGGCAAAGAATGCTCCTGCAACGAACCACATGAATGCGCGCATGACGGACTCCTTCTTGAAAACCTCTTTGACATTCACAGCTAGCCGTCCGCGGGAAGCGGGACCCGCCGTCTATCCACGGCGCGCCACGCGCGGCGCGCCCCGTCGAGGCTGTAAGGGCCCGCGCCACGCGACGACAAGAACAGGTACAAGTAGCAAAAGAGCACGGACGCTTCCATGCCCGCCTCCGCAAAGCTCTCCCAGAACCCTCGCGGCGCCCAGCTGGTGAAATACGCGACGGCCATCTGTCCCGCCAGGATGAACGCCAGCGGCCGCGTGAGGAAGCCAAGCGCTATCAGCGGTCCGCCGGTGGTCTCGAGGTAGCCGGCGAATCCGCGCACCGTCAGGATGCTGCGGGTGATTCGGCCGGCTCCGCCGATGGCGAAGAGCTTCTCGAGACCGTGCATCACGAACAGCAGCCCCGCCACGACACGCAGCAGCGCCAGCGCGTGGGGTTCCCAGGCGACATCAGCCGCGCGCTCGGCCGTCGGATTCCGCCGGCGGTCCAGGCTCCACGCCCCGCCACCCGCGGCGGCGAGGTACAGAAAGAAGAACGCGCTCAGGACAATGGGATCGGCCCCATTCCGGTGGGTCAGGAGCCCTCGCTGAAACGGACCGACGAAGGCCAGCGCAATGTACATGCCCGCGAGCGCGAGGCTGACCTTCCGGGTGAACAGCCCCGCCATGATCAGCAGGCCGGCCGGGAAGGACAGCCACTCCACAAGGCCCGCGTATGAGGCCGGCGGGGCCGGGCTCGCCTCCGGGTAGCCGAGCACCTGCTCCATCCCATGCCGGACGATGAGAAAACCAAAGATGACCCGCGCCGCGCTGAGTATGTAGGGAGCCCAGACTGCCGGAATCACGCGTCCCTACGCGGCTGCTGGCGACGGAGGCACCGCGCCGACCCTGTCATCGTCCCATGTTCTGCCTGTACGCCTGGGCCTCGGTCGCGGAGCAGATCATTTCCATCAGATCGGTGTTCCCCGGAATCCGCCGGAGCGGCAGGGCGTTTCGGCCGACCCAGGGCTTCGTGTACGCGGTCGGATCGTCGACCGTGACGGTCAACTCGACCAGCCCCTCGTTCACACGGCGGTATCGCTCCTCGACGCGCATCTCGCCGCTGTGGGGGTTGCCGGCGTTGTCGAGCCAGGTCCGGTCGTCCATGCCGATCGTGTTCACCACGAACGTCGTGTCGTCTTCCCATCGCCCGACGGAGTACCCGTACCAGCGAGGGTCCGGGGCCTTCGGCAGTTCGCGCCCGTCGGTCCAGATGACACGAAACCGCTTTTCGAACATGTAGAGCATGAGGACCTGATTGGACGTCTGCACGACCTGGAACGGTCGAAGCTCGAACAGCAGGTTTCGCGGGAAGCCCGCGGGGTCGCACATCGCGGACAGCGGGTCGTTGATCCCCGCGATCTCGGACGCGCGCGGCCCATCGCCGGGCCGGTGGCTCGCGATCATCTTCTCGCCCGCCGGTGTGAGCGGCGCGGTGGGAGACCCTCGCGCGGCGATACCGGCGGCACCGGCATCCCAGATCCCTGTCAGGTCCCGGCGCGGGGCCGGCCCTGTCTGGGGCGGCTGATCGACGCCGATCATGCCGTGACTGCCCCACTCCTGTGCCAGGGCAGCCGTGGGACACCACATGGACAGTCCGACACCGGCGGCAGTCGCCAGAATCCAAGTACGGAGAAGCTTCAGCATGGGACCGCTCGCAATCATCGACCGGTGAGGGAATCTCATCGCCCGGTGGCGGGCCGCGTGTGACCACTTGGTCGACACCCTGCGGACCTGCGCAACAGCGGCGATGATAGAAAACGCCGGGTCTCGCTGTCAACGCGGACCGCGCTCGATCTTGCCATCCGACGTCGTTCGAACGAATCGAATTTACGTTCGCTTAACAGACGTTCGTTTCCTTGCGAATGTAGACTTACCACCCCGGGTGTGTAATCAGGCGAGACGGCCGGGCGGACGCCGAGGTGTCACCAGCGAAATGGCTGAGGACGTGTGTCGCTATGAGTGGCCGGGGTAGCGTCCGGGTTGGCAATCCGAAACAACTGTGAGATGAAGAGAGGTCGCACCATGCGCGTTGTCATCATCGTGTCGGCGTTGGGTCTGGGCCTGGTCGCGTTCTCCTTCTCGAACGACGTCGATCTCATCGCCCAGGGCACGCCGGCCGCACGAACCGCCACCGTGGAGGCCGGCTCCGTGACCACCGGTCTGGCCACGAATGTTCGTCCGGTGAGGGGAGTCCCGCCGGCCTGTCCCCAGCCGGTCAATGTGCAGCCCGATGTGTTCCCGATCAGGGTTGGCACCGTGACCTCGGCAGACGGCCGCCAGTGGACCGTCCCCGGGGCCGTCAACGATACGGGCGCCGTTGCCGTTGACATCTTCAACAACTGCATGGGCACGGGCGACAACCCGAACTGGGCGTCGCAGCTGAAGACGGTCGTCATCGACGAGGACGGGGCCGAGATCACCGGGTTCATCCACGCCGACAACTACTTCGAGCTGTACGTCAACGGTACCTTCGTCGCGCGCGATTCCGTCCCGATGACGCCGTTCAACAGCAGCGTCGTCCGCTTCAAGGCCCGGTATCCCATGACCTACGCCATCAAGGGCATCGACTGGGAAACGCATCTGGGCGTGGGCATGGAATACAAGACGTACAACACCGGCGATGCGGGCTTCATCGCCTACTTCAGCGACGGCAACGGCACCCATACGGACTGGCGGGCGGACACGTTCTATATCGCGCCGCTCGACGACCCGAGCTGTGTGCGTGTGACGCCGGCGGGCCGCGACTCGACCTTCTGCACACAGGGCGTCCGCACGACGTGCTCGCAGGACGACCCGAACACCTGCAAGGCGCTTCATTTCCCGATTCCCCCGGATTGGACCTCGCCGAAATACGACGATTCGCGATGGCCGGCTGCGATCTTCTGGTCCGCGGCCGCTGTGACGAATCAGCAGGCCTATACCGGCTACACGAAGTTGTTCGGCGATGCCGAATTCATCTGGACCCGGAACCTCCGGCTCGACAACCTGGTGCTGGCCCGCTACACGGCGAAAGGCCCGCGCAGGCGATAGCGCCACCGCCCGGCCACGCGAGGCGGCGGCTGAGGCCGCCGCCTCGCCGCCGTCTCAGAATTCGAACTGCACGCCGACCTTCATCAGCCGTCCGCCCATGATCTGCACGGCATGCAAGTACGTCGGACCGTACTGACGCTGAAGGCTGAGGACGTTGCCCACGTTGAACAGGTTCGCCACGTCGAAATTGCCGCGAACGCGGTACGCCCCCATCCTGACAACCCGACTCAAACGGACGTCTACCATCTGGACCCGGGGCTCGTACATCGACCCGGCTGGAGCCATGTCCACGGTGACCGTCTGATTGCAAACGACGGCGGTGCCGCACGACGCCAGGTTGCGGCGGAGCGACGGCGCGATCTGCGCGTTGGTCAACGTAATGGTGGGGTTGTTCTCGATTCCCGAGAAGTTCTGATACACCACGCTGGTCTGCAGGGACCACGGCAGCGGGTAGACCGCCATGAACTTGACCTGCGTGCCAGCCGACCACGGCGGCGTGGTTTCGCAGAATCCTTCCCGCGCGTCCTGCGGGGAATTCACGACCGCGCAGTTGCTCGTGACAGTCCGGCCGGCGCTGACGCCACCCGAGAACTGTCCGCCTTGTCCGAAGCGGGCGCTGAGCGTGAGATCGACGCCGTTGTACACCTGGGTCTGCTCGCCAAAGTGCGACATCTGCGTCACGAGATTGTTGACGCGCCCGAACTTCGCCGGCTTGATGTCAAACAACCCGCACAGCTGTTTCCCGCCGTTCGGTAGTCGTGAATCGGTCGGCACGGTGAAGCAGTACTCGTCGAAATCGGCCGCCGGATCCACCGCCTCGTTCCTGGTCGCCAGGAAGTTGCCGTACCAAGTCCGAAAGTAGCCGACATTGAACGCCACGCCCGGCCGCAACTCGTGCTGCATGGACACCGAAGCCTGCCAGTTGTAATCCTGGCCATTGAACCCGGTGACCGCATCGGTCGCGTTCCGCGACGGAACCAGGTTGGTCCCGAAGGCAAGATTGCTCCACGGTCCGCATTCACCGTTGGCGACACGGTTCTTCAGATCGCAGTCGGGCACGAAATTTCCGGTTCGGGCGTCACCGGCGCCGAATATCGAGTCGTTCCACGAGCGATTGGTATTGGGCGAGACCGACACCGCAGCCGCGGCGGCGTTGGTTGACCGCACCTGGGAGGTGTAGCGGCCCAGGGAGGTCTTCAGGGCCGTCCTGCCGGTGCCGAACAGGTCGAAGGCCACCCCGGCGCGCGGATTGAGGTTGCGCCAGTGCGGAGTGTTCTTCACCTCCGGAATGACGCGCTCGGGAACGAACGGGCCAGCCGCGAGCGTATACCCGCCCGTGCTGTTGTTCACCTCGTTGTAGCGGAGGCCGAGATTGAGCGTCGTGCGTCCCATCGTCCATTGGTCCTGGGCGTACGCAGAGATGTCCCGGCCGCGCTCCTCCCAGGCGAACGGGACCGCCCAGACCGTCACGTTGGTCGGGACGCGATTGCGGAACGTGTACGTCATGCCCTGGTTGATCTGGTAGCCCCCGTCCGTGTTCAGGTCGACATCGCCCGTGGTGAACCGGCGCGCGAGGATACCGGTCTTGAAGCTGTGCGTCCCGGTCACGTAGGTCAGATTGAAGCCCGGCTCGATAATCGCGCGCGGGATGTTCAGATACGAGGCCGTGCCCAGGTTCAACCCCCGCGATCCGTACCGATAGTTCAGTCCGGTGTCCGTAACCTGGATGGCGTTGCCCGCCCCAGGCACCCTCGTGGTCTGCTGGAGGTGGTTGATCAGCTGCAGCGTTCCTTCGACCAGGAGCCGGTTGCCGGCCGTGTACTTCCAGGACGAATTGGAGTGGAACTGCGGACTGTAGTGGTGCTCGCCGGTGGCCTCCGGCGCCGAGGGCGGCGACAGATTCAGCAGGTTGAACAGGCAGTTGCAGTTCGGCTGATACGTGACCGCCACGATGGCCTTGTGGTTCCGCGCCGCCTGCCACGTCACCCGCCCGGTGAGATCTTTCGAGTACTGGTTTGTCGCGGCCGGACGACTCAGATCGGCCTCGTAGAAGAGCGGATTGGTCGCCTGAAGCTTGTTGTAGTAGTTGCCCTGCTGCAGCTGCTGGTTGACGCCCTCGCGAGCGGCCGAGAAGAACCAGAGGCGGTCCGTCATGATGGGGCCCCCCCAGCCACGACGTGACATCGCGGTACTTCTGAAGGCCACCGACATTCTGACGCGACAGGTTGCGGGCCACCAGCTCGTCGGTGATGTTGTCCGATTCGATGGCCAGCCCGGAGTAGCTGAAGCCCAGCCCACCGGAGAACTGATTGCCGCCGTCCCGCTGGATGATGTTGATCTGCATGCCGCCGGTGTCGCGATCGGCGCCGACGCCGCTCGTCTCGACAACGATCTCCGCGAACGTCGCCTGGTTGAAGATGAACACGCCATTGGTAATCCCGATCACCTGGCTCATGCCGTCCACAACCGGCTCCGCCATCGGCGCGCCATGCAGCGTGAAGGTGTACTGCGCCGAGTCGTTGACGCCGCCGACGCTGTACTGCGCCGCCTGCTGCAGGGTGGTGCCGGGAATCACGCCGGCCAGTCCCGTGAGGCGGCCGGTGGTCGGGAGCGCCTCCAGCGTCTCGCGCTGAAACTGCGTCTGCTGCCCCGTACTCTGGATATCGACCATCGGCGCTTCCGCCGTCACCGTGATCGTCTCGTCAATGGCCCCGACGCCCATCTCCACGTTGATCGTCGCGGTGAAGTTTCCCGGCAACGCCAGCGCGTCACGCTTCAACGTTCTGAAACCGGGAAGGGTGAAGGTCACGGTGTATTCGCCCGGGCGCAGATCCACGAGCCTGTAGACACCACTCTCGTCGGTCACGGCAATGCGGACCTTCTCGATCAGCGCTGGGCTGGCCGCTTCGACCGTGACACCGGGAAGCACCGCCCCCGAGGCGTCGCGCACCACGCCCGTAATGCTGCTGGCCTGCGCATACGCGTCGCTTGGCCAGTACACCAGCACGCAGATCACACTGAGCATCGCGATGCGTCTGAGCAATTTCACGGGTTCTCCTCCTGAACCTGCGACGTGCGTGAGTGTTCCGGTTTCCGCGCCCCTAGAAATCGAGCTGCACACCGAACTTCGCGACCCGCGGCGACTCGATCGCCGTGGGCACGAGCCACGCGCCGCCGCTCACGAACGCGTTGTTGTACGTCTGGATCGCGTTGGCATTGAGCGCGTTATACAGATCGAATGAGACCAGCACTCTGGCCCCTGCCAGGCGCAGGACCTTGCCCACCCGCAGGTCCACCTGCGTGTACCGCTCGCCATACTGCGTCGCCGGCTCGAGCAGGTTCACGAGCATGTTTGGCGCGTTGCCCGCCAGCGGCCGGCCCAGTCCCGGCACGATCACCGCGTTCGGCGCGTTGAAATTGGCGGCGAACTCCGGCCCGCCGAGGTTCTGGTACGTGCCGCTCACCTGGACGTCCACGCGCGGAATCGTGTAGGTCGCGAGGCCTTTGTAGTTGGTGAGGAACGGCGTGGCCACGTGGCAGAAACCGGCCGATTGGCCCGGTGCCAGCACTTCCGGAACTTTCGCGACAATCTCGCAGTTGTCGGTCGTGGTCTTCCCGCTCGAGAATCCACCCTGCACCGTGAGGGCGCTCAGGCGCGCATTCACGTCCACGTTGATGCCGTTGTAGTGATGAAGCTGCTTGCCATACTCGCTGGCCAGCGTGCGGTAGTTATTCGTCTGCCCAAACCTGTCGGGCCTGACGTTGAACAGCCCCTCAATCGCATAGCGCCCGCCGCCCGGCAGCCGCGCATCGCCCGGCGCGGTGATGGCGAACCGGTCGAAGTCGGCCGCGCTCAACGCGAGGTTGTCGGTGATGGGGAAGTTACCGGACACGCGACGCACGTAGCCGACGTTGAGCGACACCCGCGGCCACAACTCCTGCTGCACCGAGGGCGTGAACACCCACTGGTACGGACGAACCCCCCAGCCCTTGACATAGTCCGGATTGAATGTGCTGCTGAAGTTGGACGTACCGTAGTTCCTGTTGGCAAAGGCGCCGCAGAGGTCGCCGCCGCTGGCACGCAGGTCCTGCAGGGCGCCATTCGCGAGATCGCAGTCGGGCCGGAAGTTGCCGTTGGCGTCGGTCCACGCCCGATTCGTGTTGGTGGCCATGCGCAGGATGGGGTTGAAGTCGTCCGGGTCGCCGCCATTGGGCGTCAGCACGCCCTGGGACGCGTACTTGCCGAGCTGGATCCGGACCGCCGTCTTGCCGTTGCCAAACAGGTCGTAGGCGGCGCCCACCCGCGGCGTCACGTCCTTCCACTGGTAGGAGTCCGTCTTGCCGAAAGCGACGACGGTTGGATAGTACCGTGACGGCCCGAGCTGCTGCTCGGGGTAGAGCATGTGCAGGTAGTCGAACCGCACGCCCCCCTGCAGCGTCAGCCGGCCGAGCACCCACTGGTCCTGCGCGTACAGGCCAGCCGTCAACGCGTTCGACGGAGCGCTGAACGGGGTCGCGTACAGTGTGAGCTGATTCGGGACCCCGTTGTTGAACTGATACGACAGCGCGTTGTCGCTGTCGAAATTGATGACGCGCGGGTGGTAGCCCCCGTCATACCCGAACTTCGCGCTGTGCGACCCGGTGATGAACGAGAGGGCGCCCCGCCATACGGTCGTCTGCGCCCAGTGGTGCCCGTACAGCGTGGGCTGGCGATACGACAGGCCCGGAATGGCGCCCGCCTGTTCGACCACCCGAATCAGCAGGGGATTGCGGGTCCCGTCGGTCCTCGGCCGGCCGCCGTTGACGGGCCCGCCGGCGACCTGCCGATGGATGAAGAGCGAGAAGCCGGCCTCGCCGAGCAGGCGATTGCTCATCGGTGAGTTCCAGGTCGCCTGGACGACCCGCATCGGCGACGCGGTGCTGCGGGACGTGGCCTCGACGGTCTGCGTGGCGGTGCCGCCGCCGACGCAGCTCTGGCACCGGTACTGCTCGTCCCAGAACACGGCGATCTTGTTCCGCGCGGATGCCTGCCACGTCAGGCGCATGTTCGCGCCCGTATAGAACTGCTCGGTCTCGGCCTGCTGGTTCGGGTCGGGATCATATGTCCACGCGTTCAGGTTGCCCGCGTTCTTGTTGATGAACATCCCGGCCACGGAGTTGTTGGAGCGGATCGAACGCGTCGAGCCGAAGAACCACAGCCGGTCCCGGATGAGCCGGCCACCGTACGCGCCGCTGACGTCGTAGACGCTGAGCAGCTTGTTTGGCGCCCGCAGCCCTCTGGCCCGCAGGTCCTCCGAAAAGTTGCTGCCGATCAGGCCGCTGCTCGCGCCGTTGGCGAAGAACGATCCGCTGAACACGTTGCCGCCGTCGCGAGGAATAATCTGGACCGTAAACCCGGGCGACTCGCTCTCCGCCATGCCACCGGTGAGATTGAAGGTCACCTCACGACTGGTGGCCACCGGCGTCATGTACATCGACCCGCCGCCGCCGGTGGCGCCGACGCTCAAGCCGTCCAGGAGAATGCGGCTGTCGGAGGCATTGCTCCCCGCGGCGGTCATCGGCGGGGGCACCAGGCCGGCACTCCCGCCGACATCCCTGGTTCCGCTCGTGGTTGCCGGTACAAGGGCCGCGAGATTGAAGTAATGGCGCGCCGACGGGATTGCGTCGATGATGTCCTTGTCCATCGTCTGACGCGGGCGCGCCGTGGTGACGTCAACGACGGGCGCTTCCCCGGTCACCGTAATCGTTTCCTCGATCGCACCCACGCGAAGGTCGGCATTCACGGTCGCCGCGACGGTACCCAGGAGCACAATCCCCTCGCGCCTGACCGTGCTGAATCCAGGCAGCGTGAACGCGACGACATAGTCGCCGGGCCGCAGGTCCACGATCTGGTACTGGCCCGCCCCGTCGGTGACGGCCGTCCGGACCTTCTCAATCAGCGCCGGGCTCGACGCCTCGACGCTGACGCCCGGCAGGACGGCGCCCGCCGTGTCTCTGACCGTTCCCACAAGTGACGCCTGGCCGTACGCCGCCGCGGGCAGCAGAGCAGCCACCGCCAGCACCACCAGAACTCTTGCCTGTATCAGCACCCACGCTACTCCTGTCATTCCTGACGCGATCAGACTGCGCCGCCGGCGTGCCCCACGAGGCACCCCGTGCAGTAGAGCAGCAATGGAATCGCAGCAGTGTTAAGAAACGAGGAGGGCCCGGGGCAAGAAACGTTAAGCGGCTGTAAAACTTCCCGCGCCCCTCGCCGTCACGGCACGGGGACGCACCGCAAGTCCTGGCCAACGGTGAGTGGGCCCGGGTAGGCCGCTTTCACGTCGGCCACCGCGGCGTCCAGGTCGTACTGGCCGATGTGAGTGACGACCAGGCGCCCCACGCGCGCCTCGCGCGCCACGCGACCCACCACCGCAGGGGCGGCATGCAGGGGACTGGTGGCGCCCGCGGCAATCGCCATATGCATCACCAGGACGTCGGCGTCGCGGGCAAAGTCGACGAACCCCGGGTTGGTCCCATTCTGGTCGCTGCTGAACACGATGGACTTGTTCTGCGTCCGGACGCGGTAGGCCAGCGCCGGGATGTTGCCGTGGGGCACGCCGATGGCGGTCACCGTGACGCCGTCCCGATCGAACACGGTGGACGGCTCGGTCCGGGTCACGTCGGTTTCCGTCACCTCGAGCGGCACACCGCGGCCGGAGCCGCCCACCAGGCCGCCGAGCACCCGAAACGCCCCGGCCTTCTCGTCGAACAGGACGTTGAGGAATGTCCGGATGCCCGGAACCAGACCGTTCCCGGAGGGACCGGAGATCGGCAGCGGCGGTGTCTTCCGCGTCTGGTCGAGCGACCAGAAGAGCGCCGGCAGATCGGACACGTGATCGGGATGGAGATGGGTGAAGGCCATCAGCGACAGGTCATCCGGACGCGCGCCCGTCTCCCCGAAGCGCCGGTACGAGCCGCCGCCGGCATCGACCATGATGGCCGCCCGGCCGTTGATCCAGACCAGGTTCCCGGCGGAGGCACGGTCGCCGCTCATCCTGGGTCCACCGGAGCCAAGAATCTGAACCGCGACCGGGCCCGCCGGACAGGTCTGTGCCGACGCGTCCGGCACGACCAGCAGCGCCGCGACGACGAATGCCACAGCGAACTTCATCATGATCATGGGTGTCTTCCTTCCGCCGGTCGCGGTCACGCCGGCGCCACGACCGATTTCTCCGGATCAATCAGGAATGTCCAGATGAGCGCGCCGATGAACATCACGCCGGCGGACACGAAGAACGGCGCCACCCAGTAGCCGCGATCGAAGAGTCCGCCGTAGACGAGCGGCGTCAGCGACGCCGCCAGCGCGCCCGCCATGACCATGACGCCGGTCACCGTGCCACTGAACTGTCCGCCCACATCCATCGGCACGGCCCACGCGGGGCCGATCACGAACTCGAGAAAGAAGAACGAGAGGGCCAGGCACAGAATCGAGATGCCCGTGCTGTCGGTCATGGCCGCAGGGACCACGAACACGCCAGCGAGAACGAAGCCAGGCGCGGCGACCGCCCGGCGTGCGAGCCTGGCGTTCCCCGTCCGCTTCAAGAGCATGTCGCTCAGGTATCCTCCGACCACGTCTCCGGTCATGCCCGCCAGCAGCGGCAGCGAACCGATCAGACCCAACGCCTGCAGGCTGAGTTGCCGGTACTCCCGAAGGTACGTCGGGTACCACGTGAGATAGAAATTGGTGCCGAAGAAGAAGCAGCAGTACCCAAGGGCGATGAACCACATGTTGGGCGACCGGCTGATCGTTCTCCACGGCACCGGGATGCGGGCGACGCCGGCCTGCTTGATCGAGCCGTCCGGATTCAGGCCGCGAATCTCGGCCAGTTCCGCACGATTGACGCCCGGGTCATCCTCCGGAAGGTCCTTGTAGACAAGGTAGAACACGACCGCCCACGCGATGCCGAGCGCTCCGAGAATGTAGAAGACCGCGCGCCAGCCAAAGGCCAGCATGATGACCCCTGCGACCAGCGGCGTAATCGCCACGGCGAAGCGGCTGAAGAAATGCGTGATGCCCTGGATACGGCCCCGTTCGGAGGCCGGGAACCAGAGCTGCATGCCGCGGCTGGCGACCGGAAAGGCGCCGGCCTCGCCGATGCCGAGAAAGAGGCGCGAGCTGAACAGCGTCACAAGGCCCGTGGCCGCGCCCGTCATCATTGCGGCCGATGACGTCAACGTGAGCAGGGCGGTGAGCACCTTCCTCGGCCCGAAGCGGTCTCCCAGCCAGCCGGCCGGCACCTGACCAAAGGCATACGCCCAGGTGAAGGCCGCCAGCACCCAGCCCATGTCGCTCAAGCTCAGGCCGAACTGCGCTCGAATCTCCGGCTGGACCACCGAGATGATGCCGCGGTCCAGGTAGGAGATGAGATACATCAGGCTGAACAGCGCGAGCATCCACCACCGCCTGCGCGTAGGCGCGGCGGTGGCGCCGTGTTCAGCTGCAGCAGTGCCCTGTGGGGCCTGCATTTACGCGTGTGCCGTGGCCAACGTGCGGGCGCCGGCAATCACGAGATCCACCGGCTTGTTCGTCTCGACCGACAGGTCGGCCGCCTTGTAGATCTGCATGACCATGCGGGCGTGCTCCGCGGTGACCAGCGGCTGCTTGCCGAGCGCGACGCACTCGAGGAAGTGCTCCGTCTCCGCTTCCATCGGGCCGGCGTAGACGTGGTTCACCTTTTCGCCCGGCATCGACGACATCGGGAATCGGATGCCGTCCTGCATGTTCGTAACGTAGACGTCGCGGTGCGTATCGTCAACCATGACGGCGCCCTCGGTCCCGAGGAACTCGATCCACGTGGACGAGAAGTTCGGGTACGCCGGGGGAAGCACCCAGCCGCCGCCGATGGTCACGATCGTGCCGTCGTCCATCGTGATGATCATCCAGACGCAGTCGGGTGCGTTGTACTGCGCCTTCATGATCTTGGCGGCTTCCTGCGCGTAGACGCGGACCGGCTTGCGCGGCGCCAGGCACCACATCGTGAAGTCGATGTCGTGCGTCGACTCCATCGCCGCCGGCGACAGCTTGACGCGCCCGCTGATCTTCTTGCCCAGGTTCCTGGTGATGTGGCGGCTGACGAGCGCGCTCACCGGCTCGCCGATGGTGCCGTCCTCGAGCGACCGCTTCACGTAGACGAACTTCGGGTTGAAGCGCTGCGAGTAGGCGATGCTGAAGGAGACCTTCCGCTCACGCGAGATCGCGATCAGCTCGTCGGCCTCGGCCAGCTCGATGGCGATCGGCTTTTCGAGCAGCACGTGTTTGCCGGCCAGCATCGCTTCCTTCGCGATCGGGTAGTGCGTCGGCTCGGGCGTCGTCGAGATCATCACGGCATCGATCGACGGATCCTCCACGAGCACGCGGTAGTCGGTCGTGGCCGTCACGGGCCCCGTCAGCGCCGCCACTTCCTGGAGGCGATCCGGCTTGATCTCCGCGATGTGCAGGTCGTTGACCCACGGGCTCGCCGCGGCCGCGACGGCGCGGATCCCCCCGCACCAGCCTGTTCCAATGATGCCGACGTTGATCCTGGGCTTGTTCATCTGCGTTCCTCGTGCCTCCGAGAAATGTCCCCGAGCTACGGCTTCTGGCGGACGTTGTTGGTGCCCGACAGTTCAACACACTTGTACGGCGTGTGCGGCTCGTCCGACAGACGCAGATCGTCCCAGCCCGCGTACACCGACGTCAGAAAGCGCGGATCGTTGCCGCGATACGTTCGCGACAGCAGGCCCGTCGCATTGTCGACCGTGAAGCGCTCTACGGCATGCATCGCCGCGCTGTGCATCAGCCCGGACTGCGGTACGATTACGCCGGGCAGGAACCCCACGGTGTCGACCACCAGCGTGTTCCCTTCAAACCTGCCGATGGAATGGCCCGCCCTGCTGGGCGTGATGTTCGTCGGGTGCACGGCGGTGTTCAGGTGCACGGTACGCACCAGGTCCATGTATCCGTACTTGATGACCACCGCATCGTTCGCCTGGGTGATCTCGTTCACGTGGTTGTTCATGCCCAGCCCGAAGAAGATGTTGGCCGCCTCGCACTTGAGTGACGGATTGTCGTAGATGGGATCGTAACCCTTGGCTGCCGCCAGGCCAGCAGGCGTCGCCTCGACTCCGCCATTACTGCCCATGACGTAATTGGTCCTGTTGGGCCCCTCGCCATTGCCGCGGCCTCGCGCACCGGGAACGATCAGCCAGAGCCCCGACAGGTTCGGCTGCCCGTTGGCAAGCCGGGCCGCCCTTGGAGTCGCCCGGTTCGCCCCTCCCAGAGTGGCCAGCGGGTTGACACCCTTGGAGAGATTCTCGCCCGCCTTGACCTCGCGTCCGTCCGCCCCGATGACCGACTCCAGCGCGCAGACGTTCGCTTCCCGTCGCGCCGGCGCGCCCTTGATGGTGACCTTCCGCCCAGGTGGAAAGGCCGCCTCCGTCCAGCCGTTCCGCTGCAAGGAGACACGGCCGGCCATTTCGCAGCGCCACTGCACCGGCTTCCCTGCCGGATCCGGCACCGTGAAGTACACGTAACTGTGCGGATTCACCAGTTCGAACTTCGTGATGGTGGCCTCCAGCGTGACCTCCTTCGACTGGTCGAAGTGCGGCGCGGCCGCATGGTGGGCCATGACGACCGGCGCGACCAGCGCTATCGCGCCTGCCGCGACCAGGGCCTTCGTTCCGGTTGCCGGATATGTTCGTGTCCAGACGCTCATGTGTGGCTCCATTCGGCGGCGATCATGCCTTGAAATCGTTAAGATCTCGTACGATCGCCACGTGGGGTTGTTATCGACGTGTAAATCTCACACCACGCCCAGCGCCGCCCTTCGCTTCCGGCGTCGATCGGCGCTCTGGTCGCGAGGCGTGCGCGGGTGATCGAGGTCACTGCTTGTTGAGCTCCTGGAGGTGTGACACGACCGCTGCGATCTCAACGTCGCTCAGCGTAATGCGGCTCATGACGGCCACGCCCGACAGCGCCGACCGGACACGAGCCTCGTTGGCGCCGCGCACATCTGGCGCATTGAACTGGGCGCCGCCGACGCCGGTCATCCCGTGGCAGGAGGCGCAGCCGACACCGCCGGCCGTCTTCTCGAAGAGCGCCCGGCCAAGCACGAGCGGATTGGCTGCCGCGGCCGGTGCGGCGACTGGCGCCGCCGACGGGGACGCGGCCGGCTGCAGAGCGACCGCGCGCTGCCGCATGGTGGCCTGCATCGGCCCCTTCGGCCCGCCCATGTCCGCGAGGAGTTCGCCCTTCCAGTCGGGCGTATAGCGGACGAAGCCTCCGGAGTGCGTGTCGCCGCCGTTCGGTGTGGGGATATACCCGGACACCTTGTGCGTGTTGAGATCCAGCACGATCATCTCCCACCCGTTCATGTTGCTGATCCACAACTCGTTGACTTTCGGATCCGGGTGAAGCACGCCGTGATCGATGCTCGACGCAGACCCCCCCAGGGCGATCGGCAGACTGAGGAACATCTGGCGCGGCGGGGAGAACGTGACGGCGTTGATCACGCCAACGACTGACCCGATGTTGTGACCGCCCTCGCCTTTGCCTATCGGGTAGAGCAGGCTCTCGTCCCAGTTCAGGATGAGACCGTATGGACCCGCGACGCCGGCACTCGTGTGCGCCACCACCGTGTTGGTCGCGTTGTCGATCTTGTAGACGCTGCTGCCCTCTGAGTCATTGACGTACGTAAAACGACCGTCTGCCGTGTGGGCCATCCCGATCGGGTTGCCCCCCACGAAGGGAATGATCGTGGCGGCGCCCGTTTCGAGGTTCAGCTTCGCGACGCCCGCCGTGTTGTGGAGCTGCGCCCGCCAGGGGGGCGCGATGATGGACACGTAGATGAACTTGCCGGTCGGATCCACTGTCGGATAGGGGTGGCCAATCTTGAACCCGATATCCTCCATCGTGATCGACCTGACGACCCGATTGTCGTCATGGGGATCGAGCAGGTAATGCGGCGCGCCACCGGGTGTGCGCCCAAAGGCCACCAGCACGCGGTCGCGGCCCTGCCAATCTTTGAACCCGGTGATGTGGTGGAACCAATCGACGCGGGCCAGCCCTTCCAGGACCTTGTCCAGCTTGAGCGTCCTGGCGTTCACGATCAGCAGGACGGTCCGGACCTGGCCGGTCGCGCGGACCCGGTGCATCTGTCCAAGATAGAGGAACCGCCCGTCAGGCGATATGCCGACGCTGTGAGGATTCTCGGTCACTTCCTCACCCAGGTCGAAGAGCGCCGACGCGATCACCTTCTTGGAGTAGGCGTCGATGACCTGAACACCCGACTTGCGTGTTCCGCCCTTGGGGTTCGAGCCGACGCCCTCACTCGTAAAGAAGACCATGGGATGCGCCGCCGCATCCCATGCATCGGGACCGCCCGAGTCGTATCTCGTGAGCAGCCGCAGCCGACCGCGAATGGCTTCTGGCGTCTCCCATCCGGCCGGCTGCGCCGTCGCCGCCTGGGGAGCCGCCAGGGCCGCCTGGACCACGACCGTCGGGGTCATGCCAGCCAGTTGCTGCTGAAGCGCCGCCTTATCCGACGCAAGGCCCTTCAGGTCAACCTCGGTGGCGCCCTGCGCCGCGCATCCAACAGCGAGCCCCGCCAACCCCGCTGCGGCGACCGCGCCCCATCGCATCGACATCATCCGCTTCATGCACGCTCCATCAGGACTGCGCCCGGGGCAGGAATCAGAAGCTCAACCGCACTCCCATTCGCGCCACGCGTCCACCGACGACGGACGTCGCGTTCAGCCACGACGAGCCGTACCGCGTGTTCACCCCGAGCACGGTGCTCGCATTCAACAGGTTGAACAGGTCGAAGTTCGGCTGCACGCGCATGCCCTGAAGGTTGTACGACCCGGAGACGCGGACATCGAGCTGCGTGTTCCATCCCTCAGCGAACTCCGTCCCGGTATCGATCAGATTGATCGTGCGGTTGGTGTTGGCGCCGCCCGACAACGGGCGGCCCAATCCCTGCACCTGCGCATTGGTCGCGACGTACGAAGCCAGGAGCGGAATCGAGGGCACCATCTGGAAGGCCGTGCTGGCCTGCAGTCCCCAGCGCAGCGGCATCACGCCATGGAGTTTCACCTGCGTCCCGGCGTACCAGGACGGGCTGACGTGGCACTGATAGAGCTGGGGTGAATCCACGACGAAGCAGTTGTCGGTCACGGTGGCGCCCGTGACCAGCCCGCCGCCGAGCGAATACCCTCCCGCTCGAAGGCTCATCGAGGCCGTGATGCCGTTGTAGATCTCGCTCTGCTTGCCGAACTTGGCCGCCGGCACCACGATGTCATTGACCTGTCCGAACTTGGCCAGGCTCACATCGAAGAAACCGCAGACCTGCTGCCCGCTGACACCGGCCGGGAGCCGGTTATCGGTGGGAGCGGTGACACAGAACGGGTCGTAGTCGGCCGGAGCCAAGGCCCGGTTGTCGGTGACCTGGAAATTGCCATACCAGGTCCGGAAGTACCCGACGCTCATCAGGAAGTTGTCGCGGAGCTGGTGATCAACCGACACAGAGCTCTGCCAGCTGAACGGCCGGGTCTGCCACCCCTCCAGCGTCTCTGGCGCCCGCTCGGTGGCGGGCCTGACGGTGCCGAAGTTCCGATTCGAGATGGGGCCGCACTCCCCGTTCGCCAGGGGCGAGCGGAGGTCGCAGTCCGGCACGTAGTTCCCGTTGTCGGTCCAGGTACGGTTCGCGGTCTGCACCATGAGTCCGACCGGATTGGCGATCGACTGGACGTCGCCGGGTGAGATGAACGTCGCGGTCCGGGACAGGGAGGCCTTGAGGGCCGTCCGGCCGTTCCCGAACATGTCGTAGGCGAAGCCCACCCGCGGATTGAGGTCGTGGTAGCTCGGCTTGTTCTTCACCGGCGCAAAGTCGAGCTCCGGACGGAAGGGCCCGACGGGCAGGCGCTGTGCCGGGACGTTGCCCTGCAGCCCGTCGTAGCGCAGGCCCAGATTCAGCGTCAGCCGGTTGAACGTCAACTGATCTTCCACGAACACCGACGGATAGTTCGTCTTCACCTCCCAGATGTACGGCCCCGCAAACAGATCGATCGACTGCGGAATGAGGCCGTTGAACCGGAAGCTCATGTCGCCGGGAATAAACCGGTTCGAATCGAAGTTGCCCTGCATCATCGAGAAGCCGGTCTTCAGGTAGTGGCCTCCCCGCAGGTACGACAGCGTGAAGTTCTGGTTCCGCTGGATGATGTTCTGAAAGCCGAACGAGGTGGGCAGACCGAAAGCCGACCCGGGCGCGCCGTAGCGATAGTTGCGCGCAGTGTCCAGGATCGAACGGTCGGTATCTTTGCCGCCGCCCTCCGCCTGCTTGTTGTGACGGACGTTGAGGTCCGTGATCCCCGCCCACATGACCAGGCGATCGGTCATCGGATGCGACCAGGTTGCCTGAATCCGGCGGTTCGGGGAGTAGAAGTGGTTGCCGGCGGCCTCTGGCGCCACCGTTCCGGTCTCGATGTTGTACATGCAGTTGCAGTTCCGCTCCCACACGTACGCCCCCGTGAACTTGTGTTCCTCCGCGGCCTGCCAGGTCAGGCGCGCGCTGCCCTGCGAATAGTAGTTGTTGGAGTAGGCCGGGCGGCTCAGATCCGGCGTGTAGAACAGTGTGCCCGGCGTCTTGTTGAAGTAGTTGCCAGGCTGATAGTCAGACGCGATCCAGTGCCGCGCCCCGGTGTAGAACCACAACTTGCTTCGCACGATGGGGCCGCCGAACCCGCCGTTCACGTCATAGCGCTGACGAATGGAGGGGTCCGTCCCCACGCCACGGGCCCGCAGCCCGCTCGTCAGGTTGGACGACCGCAGCGCTTCCGTGGTGCCGTCCACATTAATCGTTCCGCTGAACACGTTGCCGCCGTCCCGCTCGACCATGTTGATCGACGCGCCGCCGGTCTGAGCCGCCGCACCAAACCCGCTCGTCGATACCACCGTCTCCTGAATCGTGGAGGGGTTCTGGCTGCCGAGCCAGTTGCCCGCCGAGATCAGGCTATTGGTGAGCATGCCGTCGCGGTACTGCTGAAAATCCCCGGGGCGCCCGCCGTTGACGGCGAAATTCTGCTGCCTCTCGCCCTGGTTGCCGCCTACGTCCTGCACGGCCCCGGCATTGACGGCGCCGAGGATCAGGCCGCGCAGCGCGCCGAGGCTCTCCCCCAGTGGCAGCGCGTCGAGATCCTCCTGCCGCATCACCTCCCGGACGGCGATGCTCACGGTGTCAACGGAGGCCGCCTCGCGGCTGACGGTGATCGTCTCCTCGATCCCCCCCACCGCCATGGACTTGTTGATCGTCGCCGTGAACCCCGTGGGCAGCTGCAGGTTGTCGTCGCGCAGCGTCTGGAAACCGGCCAGCGTGAACGTGATCGTGTAGGTGCCCGGCCGCAGTTCGACGAACCGATAGAGCCCGCGCTCGTCGGTGACGAGCGATCGGGTCCCCTCGATCAACGCCGGACTGGATACTTCCACGGTGACACCCGGCAACACGGCGCCCGTGGTGTCCCGGACGACTCCGGCCACGCTCTGTGCCGATGCCAGCGCCGGCAGGAGCACACAGAGCAACGAGACCATCCCCAGAACCCGCGGCGAGAGGCGGAGCGTGGAGTTCAGTGGACGACTCGACAAATCAACAATGACCGACGTGAAGCTGCGTTTCTGCACGATCGCTTCTCCTTTGGCCACTGACGTTGTGGCTGACCCGCGAACGGACACCCCCGTCACCGGCACCTTCGTGCCGGCCGTCTTCGGCGCCGATCATGCTCTGGAATTGTCAAGCTATCGTGACGCCGGAAGCGCAAATTGTTATGAGTGCGCAAGATATCACGCCACGCCCCCGAACTGCTCGGCGCCAGGAAAGTCATGCCGAAGTAAGAAGCAACCTGGCGCCTGCCCGGGCACATGGAGACGCCGCTAATCGATTTCGCCGCCCCACTTGAATCCGTCCGACGGGCGGGTGATGGTCCGCATGCGGAGCCTGAGTTCGCCGGGCGTCCGGCTCGCATCCCCGACCACGACGACGCGATCACCAGGCCTGAAGGTGTCGATTCTCACGTTCTGGCCGCGCAACTGGCCGGCGCCTCCCCACTCGATGGCCCACCGCTGCGGCTGGCCCTTCTCGTCCTTGACCGTCACATACAGGAAGGAGTGCGGATTCCGATACTGGAACTGCGCGACATCCCCTTCGACCGTGACTTTCTTGTCCTCGATATAATGCGCCGCGAACGAATGATGGGCGCCGACAGGTGCACCCGCGACCAATGAAGCCGCCGCGACCGCGGCGGCCAACAGTAGACGTGTCATCGAAAACTCCTCGCGGTCGTCTCCCACGCACAGGCGGGGGACCACCACAGTTCCGGCCTCATTGCTCGGGACGCACGTACGCGTCCTTCATCTTTTTCCGGTACTCGGGATACAGCGTTTCCGCCCCGCCGAGAACGGCTTCCCTTGGTACGTGTAGCGTCTCCGTCATCTCGTCGACGAAGGGATTCTTTCCAGGCAGGAAATGCGGAACGACACCTCCGCCGCCTGCACCCTCGAACGCGGGCGTGCAGGGCGGACCGACGGGGGACACGGGTGACGCGTCCAGCTGAAAGTTCTTGGTGAGCATCCACGGCTCGCTCAGGTAGACCGGATCCTCGATGACCGCGAACACGGTGAGGTACTCGCCGTTCCGGATGAAACGCGTGGTCATCGTTGCCAGGTCGCTGTTCGGCGTGCCATTACGGCGGAGCTGGCCCGCCTTCATGTGAGTGGTGTACGCCACGAGCGTGTTGCCTTCCCACCGGCCGGTGGTGAAGCCTCCGCGCTCATGGGGCGCATTCCTGGACGGGTGGGGGCGTCCGTCCATCCAGATCTTGAGAGGCAGCCGGTCCTCCCAGGCGCCGATCGTCCAGGAGATCGTCGTACCCCTCACCATCTCCATCTCCTGCCAGATCTTCAGGCCGAAGGGACCGATCACGAGGTAGTAGGGCGCCCAACCCTGGCACTGGCGCTCCATCAACGCGATCTGCGCCGGAGCGTAGGACAAGGCCCGCTCTCGAGCCTCGTCGTTGATCGGGATGCCCGTGTAGTCGACGGTCGTGAAATCGTTTCCGGTTCGCGAATCCCTCGGCACCCAGGAGCCGGCCAGTTCGAACTGGGCGGACGCAGGCGTCCGCGCGCCGAGGAGCAGCAACACGACCAGTCCACATCGCCATCGCACGCTCTGTGTCATGACTGACTCCTCCAGCACGGCCGCACGGTCTCGCCTACCATGTCGTCGAACACGGCGTCGGGTCCCACCCGGATGCGTCAGCCTGCTTCTTGAACACGGAACTCACGGTGAACGGCCGCGGAAAATATCTGGGATCCTGGACGATGCTGGTGACGACCAGCGCCTCTCCGCCGGCTGGCAACGGAGCCACCGTGAAGTGCTCTGTGAGGACCGTGTCTTCGCTGTAAGGCACGCCGTTCTTCCGCAGGTGCCCCGCCCGCATGTTCCTGGTGACCACTACCAGCGACGCGCCAGGCGCCGGCGGCGGCGGCGCTCCGCGCCCGCCTCCCAACGTCGCCCACTCTGCCGCCGACTCACCCTGCCACGTCCGCGGGCCGGTCGCCGGAGCAGGGCCACCCGGCCGGGGCGGTCCGAACCGGAACAGCCTCGTCTGCGTGCCCGCGTCCGCGTCCAGACGCAACGTGTTGTCGTCCTGCCACGTGAGGTGCACGCGTCCGGGTACACGCATGATGGCGGCGGCGCCGTAGGACTTGCACTGGTTCCCGGCGGCCTCGTCAGCGGCCGGGGCCCACGCATCGGCAATCTTCCGCGCTTCCGGCGTCATCTGCACGCCCCCGTAGTCGCCCTTCGCGGGAGTGAGCATCCGGTATCGCCAGTCCTCGGTCACGACCGACACCCAGTAGCCGGTGAGATCCGCGGTCGCCATGGCTCTCGCCGAAGGCCGCTGCGCCCCGCCCGGAGGACCTCCTCCCGGGCCTCCCCGACCCTGTCCGTACACAGACGCCGGCAGCACCAGCGTGGCCAGCGCGAGGCTGGCGCCGAGTACATGTCGCGCGATCACTGCTTGTTCTCCCGCGGAAGGGTCTTGTACACCGCTTCCACGAACATGTCGGTCGTCCAGGGGCCAGAGGTCGCGCCGTACTGCCGCGTGTAGCCGCGGGCCGGCGACGACGCCTTGACCCGTTCGAGCGTCATGCCCGCATCAGCCAGGTCCTTGATGCGGTCTCGAATGATGGTGACCATGTCGCGATAGTCGACCAGGTCGAAGTGATCGAAGACCCGGCCATGTCCGGGAATGACGTAGGTGCCGGCGTCGCGCGACACAATCGGGATCGAGGGGATCGCCAGGTCGATCAGTCGATTGAGCGCATCGAGTTCGCCTTGAATGGTGCCGCCCCGCTCGACGTCGATGACGGGAAACCGGGTCGTGTCCAGGATGTCACCGGCGACGACCACATCCGAGCGGCGAAAGAACACGATAGCGTCGCCGTCGGTGTGCGCGGCAGGCTGGTGGAGAATCTCGATTCCCTCCCCGTTCAGAAACATGGTCGCCCGCCCCAGAGGCAGACTTTCGGTCGGCCACGCCGCGGAGGGGAACGGGGACTCCCGGCCCGTGGGCGCGCTCATCCTGCCGATGACAGCTTCGGCCGCGATGATCCCCGCTGCTCCGTCGTTGGTCAGTCCGCCCAGCCCGGCCGCCCCGCCGGCCGCCGCCGCGCCGGTGGGTGTCAGCAGGGTCTCCCCCGCTCTCGAAACCGCGACATTGCCGCCAACGTGGTCCGCGTCCGCGCTCGTGTTGATCACGAACCGAATCGGACGCTCGGAGAGTCGCCTGATCGTCGCCGCGACGGCGTCGGCCCTCGCGGCCGAGCCCGAATCCACGACGACGGCGCCGTCCTCGCCGACCTGCACGCCGATGTTCCCGCCGGCGCCCGCGATCATGAAGAAGTTCGGACGCAACTGGATCACCTCCAGGCCATCCCCAGGGGCGTCACCGGCCTGCGGGAGCGCCTGGGCATCCACGGCCGGCATGCGGCTGGCGCCCGGGTACGCACCGGCGGCCAGCCAGACGGCCGCCGCCGCCGTCACCCCGCTTCTGACGATCGATGACATCATTCGCCCTCGAAACTTTACCGTTGAACCGGCACACGCCGCCATGCCGCGTCGGCTGACCGGCGTTCCTCCCCCGCGGCGCTGAACTCACCACGATCAGACCTCGGCCATGTTAAGCGCGCCACGGGGATGTGCCCGGAATTTGTAAAGCGAACGTAAAACAGGTGCGCGGGCCGATGGCAGCCGCTAAAATCCCCAAAATCAATGTCAGTGGACTGTCCACGGCTGCTGCTCGTCGAAGACGATCGGAAGCTGTGTCACCTCCTGAAGGACTACCTGGAGCCGCTTGGCTACGAAGTGGAGGTCGCCCACGACGGCAGGGTCGGGCTCATGCGCGCGCTGGAAGAGCCACGCGCCGCACTCATTCTCGACGTGATGCTCCCGGGCATGAGTGGCCTGGACGTCCTGCGCGAACTGCGCAGGACGTCGCAGACGCCGGTCCTGATGCTGACCGCCCTCGGTGACGAGGTGGACCGGATCACCGGGCTCGAAGTCGGCGCCGACGACTACCTGCCCAAGACATTCTCGACTCGCGAATTGCTCGCGCGGCTGCGGGCGGTCCTGCGGCGCTCCGCCACCGTCGCGCAGCAGAAGGACCCCGGGCGCCCCCCAACGGTGTCCGTGGGACCGCTGTGGATGGACCCCGGCGCTCGCGCCGCGGCCATGAATGACGTCCCGCTCGCACTCACGCGCGTCGAGTACGATCTGCTCCTCGCCCTGGCGAAAGCGGTGGGACGCGTCTGCAGCCGCGAGCATCTGCTGCTCACCGCCGCGGACCGCGACTTCGAAGCCTTCGACCGCTCGATTGACGTCCACATCTCGGCGCTTCGCCGCAAACTCGGAGACGATTTCCGCGAGCCGCGCTTAATCGAAACAGTGCGCGGGATCGGCTACCGGATGCGAAAACCCGGGCGGGCCCTGTGACAATGAATCCGACACGATCGCTCGGCGGGCGCATTCTGCTGCTCGCAACCGTGAACGTCCTGGCCCTCGTCCTGCTGGTCATGGCGGCAACCGGCGCGCGGAGCCCGCAGACGTTGCGGGAATCCATGCTGCAGACGGCCGAGGAGCGTGTGCTGGATGTCTCTCGCCGGCTGGCGGTCGACATGTCCATGACCGCGAGTGAGAACGTCGATACGCTGCTCGGTGATTACTCCGCAGCCCACGAAGCGACATTCGCGCTGTATCGAAACGACGGGCGGCACCATGCGGGGCCGAACCTCCAGTTTCCGGAGGCGCTCCGCCAACGGTTCGAAGCCGGGAGGAGGGTGGCTCAGGGCCTGCCGCCACCCGACCACGAACCCATTCCCCCGCGCACGCCATTTCTCGTGGTGGACAGCGAGACGTCGGGCTACTGGATCGGAGTCCGCATCCCGATTCGCACCGCGTCGTCACCCGAGACGATCCCGGGAACCCTCGTCGTGTCCTCGTCCATCTTCTTCGGCAGCGCCTTGTTGTTCGCGCCTGGACCGTGGCTCCTGTGGGGAGCCGCGGGACTCGCGCTCACGGCGATCTGCTGGGTCCCGTTCCTGCGACGATTGACCACGCGCATCGGTCTGATGGAACAGGCGACCGCGCGCATCGCCGATGGGAACTTCGAGATCGCGCTCGATACGCGCCCGCAGGACGAGTTGGGACGGCTGGCAGCGTCAATCGACGGCATGGGCCGGAGGCTGGGCGCGCAGGTGGCGAGGCAGAAGCGCTTTCTCGGCGATACCGCCCACGAGCTGCGGTCCCCCCTTGGCCGCATGCAGGTGGCCCTGGCGATTCTGGACCAGAGGGCGAAAGACGGGAGCCCCTACATCGAGGGGCTGAAGGAGGATGTCACCGAGATGACTCGGCTGACCGACGATCTGCTGCAACTCGCCCGCGAGGAGTTGATGTCGCAGACCTCCGTTGCCAGGCCGACCGAGGTGGCCAGTGCGGTGCAGCGTGCCTGCCGAATCGAGACGCGCCCTGGAGGCGACGTGCGCGTGGACGTGCCCGCGAACCTCGAAGCCATGATCGATCCGGAAGCGCTGTTTCGCGCCGTGGCGAACGTCCTGCGGAACGCGCTGCGGTACGCAGGCGACGCAGGCCCGATCACGGTCACGGCGCGGGCCGCCGGCGACACCGTCACCATCGACGTGGCCGATCAGGGTCCCGGCGTGCCTCCGGACGCGCTGCCGCGGCTCTGCGAGCCGTTCTTCCGAGTGGACGAGGCACGGGACCGCAAGACCGGCGGCGTGGGACAGGGACTGGCGATCGTCCAGAGTGCCGTGCAGGCCTGCGGTGGAACGGTGAGGTGCCGGAACCTCACACCGCATGGGCTCGAAGTACGCCTGACCTTGCCGCGGGTGGCCCGGCCGCCGGCGACATTCGCGGCCACCCTGAGCCCGGCGGAACACTCCTAGCCCGGATGAAGCCTTGATCAGCAGACGCAGACTTGGATGGTCGGCGATGGTGCTGGTCCTGGCTGGCAGCGCCGCGTACCTCCTGCGTGCGCCTGCCCCAACGACCCACGACGATATGCAGTGGCTGCCCGGCAGGCAGTTCACCATGGGCGCGAGCGATCCCCATGGCTTTGCCAACGAGCGTCCGGCTCACGTGGTCACGGTCGACGGCTTCTGGATGGATGAACATCCGGTCACCAACGCCCAGTTCCGTCTCTTCGTGCAGGCGACCGGCTACGTCACCACCGCCGAGCGTCCGGTGATCTGGGAGGAACTGCAAGCACAGCTCCCGCCTGGCACCCCCAGGCCACCCGACGACCAGCTGCTCCCAGGGTCGCTCATCTTCACACCCCCGGCGGGGCCGGTGCCGCTGGACGATGTCAGCGCATGGTGGCGCTGGCAGACGGGCGCCAACTGGCAGCACCCCGAAGGGCCGGACAGCACGATCGAGGGACGGGACAACCATCCCGTCGTCCACGTGTCGTGGGATGACGCGGCGGCGTACGGGGGATGGGCCGGCAAGCGTCTGCCCACGGAGGCCGAGTGGGAGTACGCCGCGCGGGGAGGCCTCGAGCGCAGGCGCTTCAGCTGGGGCGATGACTTCATGCCCCAGGGCCATCAGATGGCCAACACGTTCCAGGGCGACTTCCCCCATCACCAGACGGCCGAGGACGGGTTCTCTGGCACATCACCCGTGAAATCGTTCCCGCCGAACGGCTACGGACTGTACGACGTCGCGGGGAATGTCTGGCAGTGGACCGCAGACTGGTACCGGCCGGACACGTTTGCCGGACGCGCCGACGATCCCAGGCTCTGCGACAATCCCGTGGGTCCAACGTCGAGCTTCGATCCGGACGATCCGTACGCGCAGCAGCGTGTCATCAAGGGCGGCTCCTTTCTCTGCCACGTGACGTACTGCGAGAGCTACCGGCCGAGCGCCCGGCGAGGAACATCACCGGATACCAGTTCGTCCCACGTGGGCTTCAGACTCGTGTCGAGCACGTAACTGTTCAGGGAGCATCCGTCATGAAGCATTGGATTCCTCAGTCGGCCGTCGTTGTGGGCCTGGCCGCCTGCGTCTCGGCCGCGGCGATCGCGGCGACGGCGGCCGCTCGGCAGCCACCCGCGGTCCAGGCCGCCGCACCGCCGAAGCCGCCCAACATCCTCCTGATCATCGGCGACGACATGGGGATCGAAACCCTTCGGAGCTTCGGCGTGGGCGCGGACACGGCGGCCACGCCCAACCTGGATCGCCTCGCGGCGTCGGGGGTGCGCTTCAACCGGTACTGGTCTCAGCCGGTCTGCTCGCCGACCCGCGCCACCATGCTCACGGGGCGCTACGGTTTTCGCACCGGCGTCGGGCGTCCGACCGGCGACGGCAGCGTCGCCGGCCCCATGCCCGAGACGCCGGCAAAGCCGGCCGGCGCCCCAGCCGAAGGGCGAGGCGGTCCTCCCGGCGCCACTGCCGGCCAGGGACGTGGAGTGCGGGCGGGCGGCCCCGGTGGTGCGGGCCGGGCGGGCGCGGCCGGAGTCGGGCGCGGCCAGGCTGCCCAAGGCGACGGCTCACCGGGCCTCAGGCCCGACGAATTCACTCTGCCGAAGGCCTTTGCCGCACACGCCGAACTGGGATACGCCACGGCCGCGATCGGTAAGTGGCATCTGGCCGATCGCTTGAACGGCTGGGAAAAACATCCGAACCTCACCGGCTTCGACTACTTCGCGGGCCTTCTTCGTGGATTTCCCGAGGGCTATTTCGCCTGGGTCAAGAACGTCAACGGTGTCCTGGCCGGCGCGACCGGCTACGCGCCATCAGACAAAGTGGACGACGCCTCGAAGTGGATTCGCGCCAGGGGCGACCGGCCATGGTTCCTGTGGTTTGCATTCAACCTGCCCCATGCGGCCATGCACCTCCCCCCACGATCCCTCTGGGTCACGGACCACTCGAACCTGGACCCGCAGGCCGACCCCGACGAGAACCCGCGGGCGTACTTCAAGGCCATGATGGAGGCGATGGACACGGAAGTCGGCCGGCTGCTCGCGTCGCTCGACCCTGCCGTGCGCGACAACACGTATGTGGTGTTCATGGGCGACAACGGCTCGACGCGCGGAACGGTCACCGCGCCCTTTGCGCCAGACCATGCGAAGGGCACCGTCTACGAGGGCGGCGTCAACGTACCGCTGATCGTTGCCGGACCTGGCGTCGCCAGGAATCGGGCGTCGAACGCCCTGGTCAACTCCGCCGATATGTTCGCGACGATCATGGAGATGGCCCGGATCCCCAGGACCGCCGTGCCGCCAGGACCCGCCGTCGATTCCGTGAGCTTCTTTCCGTACCTGGCCCAGCCAGACCGGAGTTCGATCCGACAGTGGATCTACGCCGATACCTTCGGCCCGCAAGAGGGAGTTCAGGGCGGGCAGTATGCGATCCGCAACGACACGCACAAGCTCGTCGTACGCGCCGGCCAGGAGGAGTTCTTCGAGATCGCGAAGGACCCTTCGGAAACCCGCAATCTGCTCGGGGGCTCGCTGACGCGAGAGCAGCAGAGCGCCTACGCTTCGCTGCGAAGCCAGGTCAATGCGCTGCACGCCTCGGAGCCGAGGAAGTAGCGACGTGGGAGACGCGGCGATGTCACGACTGGGCGCGGTGTGCGGTCTGGCCGGCATCGGGGTGATGCTGGCGGCCGGCGCGGCCGCGGCACAACCCGCCGCGCCGCCAGGCACGGACGAATTCCGCGTCACCCTCCTCGGCACGGGCAGCCCCGCCCCCGTGATGAATCGCTTCGGGCCGGGCATCCTGATACAGGCCGGCGGGCTGAACCTGCTGATCGACTGCGGGCGCGGCGTCACGCAGCGCCTGACGCAGGCGGGCGTACGGATCGGGGGGATCGACGCCCTGTTCCTTACCCATCTGCACTCGGACCATGTCGTCGGCATCCCCGACCTCTGGCTCACCGGATGGCTCGAATCGAGCTACGCGCAGCGCAGGGGGCCCTTCCGTGTGTACGGCCCTGCCGGGACCGGCAATCTGGTCGAAGGGCTGACCCGGGCCTACGACTGGGACATCAAGACCCGCGTGGCCGACCAGGGCCTCGATCCGGCCAACGTACAGGCGCTCGCAACAGAATTTACGGAGGGCGTCGTTCTCGACAGGGGCGGAGTCACGGTGACGGCGATCGAGGTCGACCACGGCCCGCTGATCAAGCCGGCCTACGCCTTCCGCGTCGCGTTCGGCGGGCGCTCGGTCGTCGTCTCGGGCGACACCAGGTTCAGCGAGAACCTGATCGCGCACGCCAGCGGCGCCGACCTGCTGATTCATCAGGTGGCCGCGGCGCGCGAGGCACTCCTCAACGTCCCGGCGGTCAGGGCGGTACTCGACCACCATACGAAGCCGGATGAAGCGGGCGTGGTCTTCTCACGCGCGAAGCCCGCGCTCGCGGTGTTCTACCACTTCGTACTGCTTGGTTCGCCGGCCGTGCCAGCCGTCACCGAGAACGACGTGCTCGAGATGACGCGCAGGACCTACACGGGTCCGCTGCTGATCGGCGAGGACCTCATGGCTTTCCGGATCGAGCGGGATCGGGTGGTACGGGTTTCACCGCCACCCGCGCCCTGACCAGCCATCTACCTGTTTCGGCGCGCGAAGACCTGCGGCCCGCTCCGCTACTCCACAACCATGAGCTGCGAGACCAGATTGATGAAGGGTGTGAACGAAGCCGTTCGACCGAATCGATCCGTCGCCGTCACCGTGTAGCTGACGGTGCCGACCGGGGCGTCGGCGGGCACTGTCCACACGCCGGTCCACATCTGCGACGGCTGTCGCGGATACTCGGCGGCAGGGAATCCTCCGACGCCACGCCACCGCATGGGGACGTCCACCGTCATGCCGGCGTAGCTCAGATGCGCGATCATGACGGCCGTGTTTTCAACCTCTCCCGTGCCGCCGTCAATGGCCGTCATGCGGACGCCGACGCGCTGACCCCGCTTGAAACGGTTCGCGAGAATGCAGTGTGTTGGCAACTCGGGGGGATTGTCGAAGCTCGCGAGATCGCCCCAGATGACGAGCTTGCCCGAGGGGTGTCCGGCCTGCGGGGGCGGAGGCGCCGGTGGCGCACCTCGTCCGCGCCCGGCCGGCGCCGCGGGCGGGGCCTGGCCAGACACCGTCGACGCGACGGCGATCGTCACGAGGACCACGAACGACAGCGCCGACGCGGGCCTGAAGAGCATCGTCATGGCACGTATCTTACCCCGGTAAGTCCGAGCCGGAGATCGTGTTACGCTGCGGCCCGCGCTCGGCGTACTCACGCACTGGAGCAGGAGAATCACCATGAAGTACAAGGTCCTGGCCATGACTGCCCTGATGACACTGGGAGCCGTGGGGGCGGCGACGGCGCACCACTCGAAAGCCTCCTACGATCTGTCGAGAACGGTCACTGTGACGGGCACCCTTGCGGAGTTCCTCTGGACGAATCCGCACGCGTGGGTCGTCGTGTCGGTGAAGGATCCCAGGACGGGAGAAGAAGTCCAATGGCGCCTCGAAGGCGACGGGCCCTACGGCCTGGCGACTCAGGGCTGGAAGCGCAATTCCGTCAAGCCGGGTGACCAGATCGTGGCAACCGTACACCCGCTGCGCAGCGGCACGCCCGGCGGTGAGTTCGTCCGGGTGACGGCCAATGGCGTCGCGGTAGGAACCGCCGAAGGGAACTAATTCAGGGACTGGCCCGTGCGGAGCCGTATGAAGATGTACATCAGGCATTGGACGGTGGCGGCGATGGTCGTGATGGCGGCTGTCGCGACGCCGGCCGTGGCGAGCGCTGACCAGGCGGCCGGCAGCCAGGCTTCGCCTTCATACGACCCTAAGGACCTCACCGGGGTCTGGGTCAACGTCGAAGGCCCTTTCACGAGCACTGCGTCATTTGGCCGGGCAGTCCGTTTGATGAGGCCGGACTTGCAGGGCTATCCGGCAACGAATCCCGGGGACTATCCGAACCGCCACCCGCCCCTGCCTATCCGATTCACGCCGGAGTTCGAAGCGCTCCACAAGAAATATCGGGCCGAACTCGAGGCGGGCCGGCCGTATCGTACCGGCTACATGTGCCAGCCCAACGGTCTGTTGGCCGCGATCACAAGCCAGATGACGGTCGAAGTTTTCGGTCTCCCCGGCAGGCTGCTGTTCAATCGGCCGCTGATTGGATGGAACTTCACGGTCCACATGAACAGGCCGCACAAGACCGAATTCGTGCTTCCTGAGCTGTTCGGGGATTCGGTCGGCAGGTGGGACGGCGACACGCTGGTCGTCGACAGCGTCAATCTCGGCGGGCATGCCGTCATGATTGAAACCGAGCCCCACAGCCAGTCGCTGCACGTCGTCCAGCGGATTCGGCGGCCAACCTACGACACCCTCGTGATCGATATCGTGGCTGACGATCCGCGCGCATTCCTGGAGCCGGTGAAGTTTCACACGACATACCGTCTCGACAACTCACGGGAGTTCAACGAGGCGCAGTGTTGGTACGATGGCGGCGGCGCGCCGATGGCGCACGCACCGGAATAGTGCTCCGGTCGGCCCTCAGTAGCCGTACGGAATCGGAAAGGGGTATCGACGCATGGCACGAATCCAGAATGAAGCTCTCGCGTATTCGATCCTGCGTCTTACACTCGGATTGAACATCGCCATTCATGGCTACGTGCGGATGAGCAACATGCCCGCGTTCTTCAAGCAGCAGATGCCAGGGTTTGAGGATACGTTCCTGCCTCTCTGGCTCGTGGAAACGTTTCTATGGGCACTGCCGCCTGCGGAGTTCGTGATTGGCTTCCTGACTATCTCGGGCCTGTTCACTCGAGTAGCGCTGGCAATCGGCGGGGTGATGATCGCGAGCTTGACGTTTGGCATGGGGCTACAGGGGAACTTTCAAACCCTCGCTATCCACCTGAACTACGCCCTGGTCTATTTCGTCCTCATTTTTGCGAGGCGACACAACACGCTGTCACTCGACACGATCGTCCGTGGCGTCGATCCCAGCTGAGGTTGCAGCCGAGTAGCGGCTCAGTGAGGCCCCAGGCAACCTCTGGAGTGTCGCCCTCCGCGCCGGTGCCGTCACCTCACGGCAAACGGCGCGACGGATGAACCGGTGGCGCCGCGCAGCTTCAGGGGCTGCACGACGAAAGCGAATTCGTCGATGCCCTTTTCGAGGAGCTCGTCGACCTTGAGGCTCTCCATCATGTAGATGCCATTGACGACCAGGAGAATCTGGTGCACCGGCGAGCTGAGTCTGGGGTTGGGATTCGGATTGACCTCGACGCAGCACGTGTCGGAACCGACGATCACCGGATTCTGCGTGACGAGCCACTCGGCCGCTCGCACCCCGAGACCCGGCTGTGTCCGGTAGTACCGCACGTCGTCCTTCCCCCAGAGGCGCCAGAACCCGGTGTTGATGACGACGGCGTCTCCGGCGTGCAGCGCCAGGTTCTGCCGTGTGAGCGCGCCCTGGAGGTCCTCGGGCGTGATCTCGTAGCGGTCGCCGAGCATCTCGACACCACGAAGGGCCGCCACATCGAGCAGCACCGCGCGCGTCATGAAGCCACCCGACTTCTCGATCCCGAGCCTGGTGAAGCCCGTTCGCGTCGCGACCTCATCCATCTTGACGCAGTTGTACAGGCTGTTGCCGATCGATTGATGGCCGAAGCCGTCGATCTGGGTGCCGACCTGTCCCAGCTCGGTCGTCACCATCTCCTCGTTCGAACCGCGATTGTTCGATCCGGGCGGCCAGTTCGTTCGCTTCAGTTGCTGGGTGAAAACGCGGTCGCCATAGAACGGCATCCCTGCGTAGAGGGGGTACCCCATCTCGATGATCTCGCCCTTCGTGATGAGCCGGGCAGCCCGGAGCACCACCTCCGGTGTCATCAGCGCGGCGGCCCCACGTTCGTCGCCGGGCCCCCATTTCGCCGGACAGCGCTCGACGTCGGTTGGCGGACGCCACTCCTGCGCGACGGCCGCCGCGTCCCATGTCGAGAGTGCGACGAGCGCCATCGCGGTCGCCAGCGTGATCCGTACCATACTCATCAGCTCCTTCGGGCCGGGCGACGGGCCCGCCTACAGGTTGACCAGGCTCAAGAGCTCCCGACTTCCTCTTCGTCGTGAAGCACACGCTGAACGGCCACGGCGTCCTGCACCGCGGCCCGCATCTCAGCCTGGAGACGCTCCGGCCAGGCGTCGAACGACCGGCGATTGACGAAGACCGGCCGCGACAGATAGGAGTGGAAGGTCGCCGTGTGATAGCGCAGGAAGCGACACGGCTGAAACTCGTCGTCGACGGCGCGTAGCCGCCCATGACGATGCGCCTGGGCCGGTCGGCCCGTGCTGGCACGACCGACTGCGCGCTCGCGCCAAGGACGCCCGGAGCACCGATGACGACGCCTGTTCCAATCAGTGCGGAAGTCTTGAGAAAGCGTCGCCTGGACATCGGCCCTTCTCCTTCGGGGGGACGACACACGACATGCCCGGTGACACGCCCTCATAGTCCCGCTGGATCGATGATTTCTGAGAAAAATCAGGGTGCCGTCGTGGCGGGAGTATACAGAAAGCAGGATCCTGGCACCGGCGTTCATCCCGTTGACACCCCCTCCACGGCATGCAACACTCGCCGCCGCTTACAGGAGGCAGTGATGAGACGCGTCGTCAGGCAGTTCGGTCTTCTAGTCTCGCTCGTCCTTCTCGCCGCCGCCCCCGCACGGGCGCAACTGGCCACCGCGGAGCTGAACGGCCGCGTCGCCGACGCCAGCGGCGCCGTGCTGCCGGGGGTCACCGTCACCGCCACGCAGACCGCGACCGGGCTGGTGCGGACCGCCGTCACCGACGAGACCGGCTCGTATCTCCTCTCGAACCTGCCACCCGGTCCCTACCGGCTCGAAGTCGCGCTGCAGGGATTCAGGACGTACGTGCAGACCGGCCTGGTGCTGACGGTCGGCGCGACGCCCACGGTCAACGCTGTCCTCGAGCTCGGCTCGCTCGAGGAAACCGTTACCGTCGACGCGGCGGCGCCCATCGTCGACGTGCGCAGCGCGGGGATCAGCACCGTCATCGAAAACGAGCGGATCGTGGAGCTGCCGCTCCAGGGTCGTCAGGTGACCGACCTGCTCGTGCTGTCGGGCGCGGCGGTGCAGACCGCCGCGGTGAGCAGCCGCGGGATGCCGGGGGGCGTCAACATATCGGTGGCCGGCGGGCTACCGACCGGCGTCGGTTATACGCTCGACGGCGCCAATCACAACAACAAGCAACAGAACGCCAACCTGCCGCTCCCCTTCCCCGATGCGCTGCAGGAATTCCGCGTGGCGACCAGCGGCCTGACGGCCCAGAACGGCGTGCACTCAGGCGCGTCGGTCAACGCGGTGACCAAGTCGGGCGGGAATCGCTTCACGGGGAACGCCTTCGAGTTCCTCCGACACCACCGCTTCAACGCCACGAGCCCGTTCGCGAGGCTGGGGCCGGACGGCAAACGGGTGGACGACGGGCTCAAGCGGAATCAGTTCGGGGGCACCTTCGGCGGCCCCATCGTCAGGGACAGGCTGTTCTTCTTCGGCGCCTACCAGGGCACCGCGCTTCGCCAGCGGCCGGCGTCGAACATCGGATACGTCCCGACGGCCGCCATGCTGGCGGGCGACTTCACCGCGTTTACCTCGCCGGCGTGCAACGGCGGCCGCCAGGTGCCGCTGCGGGCGCCGTACGTGAACAACCGGATCGATCCGGCGCTCTTCAGCCCGGCGGCGTTGAACCTGGCGCGGCGGCTGCCGAGCACGACCGACCCATGCGGGCTCGTGACCTTCGACGTGAAGTCGAACCGCGATGAGCACCAGTCGCTCCTCCGGCTCGACTATCAGCTGGGGGCCGACCATTCGCTCTTCGGCCGGTACTTCGCCACCAAGATCACGGTGCCGCCCGGCTACGCCGGCGGCGACGACAGCATCCTGAAGACCAACGTGGCGGGCGCCAACGACATGGTGCACTCGGTGACCGTCGGCGAGACGACGGTCTTCAGCTCGACGATGGTGAACACCCTGCGCGTGGCGGTGAACAAGGCCAAGGTCGACAACTACCAGACGCCGTTCTTCTCGCCGAAGGATCTGGGCGTCAACATGTACAGCTACATGCCCGGGTACATGTCGATCAACGTGACCGGCGGCTTCATCCTCTACTCGGGCACCAACACCAACGCGCTCTTCTATAACGACACCTACCAGGTGGCCGAGGACCTGACGCTGGTGCGCGGGAACCATCAGTTCGCCTTCGGCGGCAACCTGCAGTACTGGAAGGGCGACTACACCTCGAGTTCGCGCGCCAACGGCAACTGGATCTTCAACGGATCGGCCACCGGGCTCGGCATGGCGGACCTGCTCACCGGCCGCGTGACGACCGTCGAGCACGGCGGCCTGGGTAAGCTGCCGGTCAACAGCTGGTACATGGGGCTCTACGCGCAGGATTCCTGGCGCATGACCGACCGCGTCACCGTGAACGGCGGCGTCCGGTGGGAGCCCTATTTCGGCCAGAACGTCGAGAACGGCGTGATCTCCGTCTTCAACATGGACAACTTCCGCAACCGCGTGAAGAGCCAGGTGTTCCTCAAAGCGCCGGCAGGCCTCCTGTATGCCGGGGACACGGGATTCCCGAAGAACGGAAAAACCGGGCTGAACAAGCAGTGGGTGAACCTCTCGCCGCGCGCCGGGATCGCGTGGGACGTGCGCGGCGATGGGCGGCTGGCGGTCCGGTCGTCCTACGCGATGGCCTATGACTTCATGACGGGCGAGTACCACAACATCAACGCCAACGCTCCGCCGTTCGGCAACCGCTCGCTCATCGTCGACCCGCCGACGCTGATGGACGACCCGTACGCGGGACGCGATCCGCACCCGATCGTGACCGGACCGAACACCGACTACGTCCCCTTCGGCACCTTCGGCACGATGGACCCTGGGATCAACTCTCCTCGCGTCCAATCGTGGAACCTGACCGTCGAGCAGCAGATTGGATCGCGGTGGGGCGCGGCGGTCAGCTACCTGGGAAGCCACTCGGACCGCCTCTGGGCGCAGGTGGCGCTCAATCCCGGCGTCTACATGGGCCAGGGCCGTTGCGTGATCAACGGCGTCACCTACAACGTCTGCTCGACCAACGCCAACCTCAACCAGCGGCGCCTGCTGTATCAGCAGAATCCACAGGAGGCGGCGTTCATCGGGGCGCTGGATCTCAATACCGACGTCGGCTTCCAGAACTACCACGGTCTGAAGCTCTCGGTGCAGCGGCGATCCGCGGGCGGCCTGAACCTGAACGGCAACTACACGCTGTCGCGTTGCAAGGGGACGCCAACCGCACTGACCTTCAACCAGCAGAGCGCCGGCTACCTCAAGCCGGACGACCCCTCATTCGACGCCGGCTACTGCGATCAGGATCGGCGGCACCTGGCGACGCTGACCATGGGCTACGAGACGCCGGAGATGGACGGCGCCGTGCTGCGGGCGGTCGCCTCGCACTGGCGGGTCACCGGCATTCTGTCGGCGCGCTCCGGCAACCGCCTCAATATCCTCAGCGGGATCGACAACGCGTTCACCGGGCTGGCGAACCAGCGGCCGAACAAGGTGAGCGATGACTTCTACGGAGAGACGCTGACGAGCTACTTCAAGCGGGCGGCGTTCGCACAGCCGGCGCCAGGCACGCTCGGCGACCTGGAGCGCAACGCGGCGATCGGCCCGCATTACTGGAGCATCGACATGGCGCTCTCGCGCCTCATCGGCGTGGGCGCCACCCGGCGCGTGGAGCTGCGGCTCGAAGCGTTCAACCTGTTCAACCGCTTCAACTGGGGAGACCCTGTCACGAACTTCAACGCAGGGACGTTCGGCCGGATCACCACGCAGGCCGGCGACCCGCGTATTATTCAGTTTGGCATCAAGTACGATTTCTAAGCCTGGAGGAACTGGTAATGAGAGTGACCGTCGCCATCGGGTTCTGTCTCGCGGTCGTGCTCGCCTCGGCTCCGGCATCGGCGCATCACGCGTTCGCGGCCGAATTCGACGCCGCCAACTGCACGGATGTCACCGGCGTGCTGACGAAGGTGAACTACGAGAACCCGCACGCCTACCTCTATGTCAATGTGAAGGACGCCGCAGGCCAGGTCGTGGAGGCGACGTTCCAGCTGTCCTCCACGTCGAACCTCCGCCGCGGGGGCGCGACGCTGCCCGTGCTCAACGCCAGCCTGAACAAGGAAGTGCTCGTCCGGGGCTGCGCATCGCGGAACGCCGAGAAGAACCGCTACGCGGGATCGTTCATCAAGCTCGCCGACGGCACCATTCAGCGCGTCGGGCAGGATGTCGAAGGAATCTTCGGCACCAAGGTGTGGAGATAGCCATGAACACGCACCTTGCCGTGCTGCTTGCCGTGGCCGCCAGCGTCTCGCTGGCCGCCGGCGCCCAGGAGCCCCAGAAGGAATTCGTCGAAGCGAGAGGCAATGTCGTACCGGTGCCGCTGCCGCCGGGCGGTCCGGCGCCGCGGATGTCGGACGGCCATGTCGATCTGTCCGGCGTCTGGTTCGCCGGTCCGACCGGCCGCGCCAACGCGTGGAGCGTCGTCCCAGACGCGCCGCTGAAGCAGGACCCGATTCCGTTCCGGCCCGAGGTCGCGGCCAAGATCAAGGCGATGAGCCGCACCGAGCTGGAGCTGGGCAACGCGCAGGTGGCGTGCCGGCCGCTCGGCGTGCCGGGTATGTGGACCACCAACCCCTACCCGCACCAGATCATCATGAAGCCGGACCTCTTCGTGCACCTGATCGAGAGCAACAACAACTGGCGCACCGTGCGACTGGGGCGCGCGCACAAGCCGAAGGACGAGCAGGAGCCGCTCTACATGGGCGACACGGCCTCGCGCTGGGAAGGCGACACGCTCGTGCTCGACACGATCTCCATCGACGAGCGGACCTGGATCCAGGGCAACGGCTGGTATCACAGCGACGAGGTGCGCGTGATCGAGCGCCTGCGCCGCCCCAACCGCAACTATCTCGAGCACCAGTACACCGTGGAAGATCCGAAGATCCTGACCAGGCCGTGGACGTCGGCGTGGCGCACCTACTCGCTGTCGTCCGCCGATGAGAGCCTCACCGAAAACTTCTGCACCAACAACGAGAACTTCGAGCAGTTCATGAAGCTGCGCGATCAGGAGCGCGGCAGCCAGCCGGCGCGCTGATTCGTCACGCGCCGGAGAGGCGGCTAGCGAGCTGGCGGCGTTCGGGGATCGTCCCTCGCGTCTACGTAGTTGGTCGCTGATGGTCCGACGCCAGTGATCTGCACGACCGAGGCTCCCTCGCGGGCCCAGTGGAAATGGCGGGTGCCGGCCGGGAGTCGATAGACGGCGCCGGTCGGAAACGCGGTGAGCTGGGTCTCGTCAAACCGATCCCCCAACCCGATGGCCCACGTGCCGCTGAGCACGGTGTAGAGGCGCTCCTCGGGATGCCAGTGCGGCATCACTCTCAATCCAGGCCCGAATGCCACACGCGCCACGTACGGGCCGGTCGCCTGCAGCGATCCTACGAGCACGGCCAGCCGCCCACCGGGCGGCAGTGCCGGGTTGGGCGCCCATGCCGCCCCTGGCGGAAGCGGAAACTCCGGCGGGAGCGCCGCCTGACCGGCGACGAGAACCGCCGCGAAAAGCGCGCAGGACATGACGGCAACTCCCACGACCGTGCGCATAGGGCCGTATCTTACCTGCGATACAGGTATCGCCGGGATGCAGGACTGGCGCCGAATCGGCACCACGGGTGGAGCAAGAAGTTCCTCGAGGCGGGGACGAAACGCCTTCAGATGATGGCCGGAGCGTTCGCCAGGAAGTTTCCGCCGAGGATACTGGTCGAGGGCGTGCCGAGCCACCCTTCGAGTACTCTGGCGTAGACGGCGCGGAAGTCGGTCTCGTGCCGCACGTCGGCGCCGTTGTTTTCGAGCGACGGATTGGACGCGCTCGGATCGAGCGACGCTGCCGTCCCGTACAGCCCACCGCGCACCCCGCCGCCCATCGCCATCATCACGCCCGCCGCGCCATGGTCGGTGCCGTCGCTGCCGTTTTCGGACACGCGCCGGCCGAACTCCGAGAACTCCAGGATCAGGGTGTCATTGAGCAGCCCCTGATTGCGCAGGTCGTTGTAAAACGCCGCCAGGCCGTCGCCGACCGTCGACATCAGCGTCGCATACGTGCCGCCGCCGGCATTCCCCTGCCCGGCGTGCGTGTCGAACCCGCCGGTCGACACCCAGTACACCCGGGTGCCGATCCCGCGCGCCATCGAGCCCGCGACGGCGCGAAGCGCCAGCGCGAACCCGTTGTTGGGATAGGTGACCGTCGGCCTGTAGGCGTCCACCGAGGCCACCCGGTCGAGCGTGCTGAGCGCCCCCAGCGCGGCCCCGTTGACAAACGACAGGTGCGACCGTCCCTCCGGAGCGTACGACGTCATCTCGGTCGCCGCCAGCCGCTCGAGGGCCGCCTCGGCGGCGGAGTTGGGACTCGAGAGACTGTAAATGCGCACATCCGGAATCGCCGGCACGCCGACGGTGCGCGCCACAAGCGCGCGCGGCGTTTCGCGCGTCGTGTTCCAGGCGGCGAGCGCATCCACCGGCGAGGGCAGCGTATCGAGATAGCGGCCCAGCCATCCCACCCCTGTCGAGGCGGTGGGATTCGCGGTGCCCCAGATGTCCAACCCCTGGAAGTGCGAACGGCTGGAGTTCGTGTAGCCGGTGCGCTGGACGATCGCCAGCCGCCCCTCGTTGAAGATCGTCCGCAGACCGGTCAGTCGCGGGTGCAGGCCGAGCGGCTTGCCGCCGCGGTCGCTGCCGATCTGAAGGACCTGTCCGGCAGGAACCGCAATTTCCGGCCGACGGCTGTAGTAGAACGGGTCCGTGTACGGGATAAGCGTGCTCAGCGAATCGTTGCCGCCGTTCAAGTACACGACGACGAGGTTGCGGGACAGGGCGCCTTGCGCCTGCGCGATGTCGCTCAGGAAGGCCGGCGCGGCGAAGCCGACGGTAAAGGCGGCCACGCCGTCACGAACGAACTCCCGGCGGGAAATCTTCATGCGCGTCCCTCTAGATGAACTGGTACTCAGACGAGCCCACCAGGAGCTTCGTCAGGCCTGCCGACTTCGCCAGGAGTTGCGCGTCGCTGGCGGGCCAGGCTGCGGCGGCCTGCAGATAGGTCATCAGCGCGCCGCTCGGGACGCTGTCGATTGGCGAGGGCGACAGCCGGTTCAGGAAGAACGCCATCAGATCATCGGGCGTGCTACGCGCCGCCCCGGCGGCACGCTGCAGGTTGAATCGCTGGTTGGACGCCAGCGTCGCGGCGAAGTTCATCCGCGCGAGCATCGATCCGGTGGCGATCCAGGCGGAACCGAGCGACCAGCCCGCCACATCCGGAGGTTCGTAGAGGTTCTGGCCCATGTTGAGGAGCGGGGTGCGCGCGGTATCGACGGAGAACCCGGTCCAGCCGACTTCACGAATCGCGCGCGCCACGTACTCGGCCGGCCACGAATACCGGGTCCATCGAAAGGACTCCTCGAGCATCCAGGGAGACTTGAAGATGTACCGGATGACCGGCTTCATCCGGGTGTCGTTGGCCAGGTACTCTCTGGCAACCGCTTCCACGAAACGCGGGTCGGGCGACGCCGCCTCGCTGATGAAGAACCCCCAGAGCTTGCGGGCGAGCCGCCGCGCCGTTTCCGGATGCGCGGCCAGCGCGGCAACGAAGTCCATCCCGTCCCGCAGGCCCTCGGCGGCCGACCGGGCGGGAATAGTCCGTTCGCCGGTTCGATAAATCGGAAAGCTGAAGGTCTTGGCCGATGTGTCGTGCTGGTTCGGATTGAAGAAAAACTGATAGTACGCGTTTGGATCGTTGTTGTTCGCGCCACCCTGCCGCGCGCTCAGGTTCCAGCCGGTGAACACGCGGGCCGCGGCGGCGACGTCCTGCTCGGTGTAGTTGCCCACACCCAACGTGAACAGCTCCATGATCTCGCGCGCGAAGTTCTCCTGGGGACGCGCGCGGAGGTTCGTCCGGCCGTCGAGCCAGATCACCATCGCCGGATCCCGGGCGATCTCAAAGAGCAGCGTCTGGAAGCTGTCGATCGCGTACCGGCGGAGGAGCTCAATCTGTCCGGGCGGCCCGGGCAGGGCACCCGGCGTGAGCGCCATCATCTTGGTGCCCTGGAGTCCCCCGGCGAACCCCGCGACCTTGCTGTACGCGGTGGCGAAATGGTTGTGCCAGAAGAGCGTCATCTTCTCCTGGAGGGGGCGCTGCGAGTGCACCATGCGGAACAGCCAGCGCTGCCGCGCGTGCTCGATATTGGTGTTGGGCGAGAACGGGCCTGAGGCGGTGACGCTGACGTAGGCGCTCTGCCCGATCTTCGCGTCCACATCGTCCGGCAGGCGGTCGTAGTCGACGAGGTAGTCCACGACCTCCGACACGGACATCGCCTCGAATCGGGCAAAATCCGCGGCGGTGGCGCCGAACCCGGCCCGCCGCAAGAGATGAGCGACTTGTTCGCTATCTGCCATGACTCTCTGAAGACGTCCAGCCTGACAGCCAGGCTAGATGTGTGAACGGCCGAGCCGCCAGGGCTGCGGCCCTGGGGGCACCCCATCGTATCGGGTGATTCACCATGAGTCTGTATCGAAGCGCCGTAATCAACATGCCCCGTTCTCCCACCCTAGTTCGTTCCCGCGGCCGTCGCCTCCTTCACGAACTGCGCATACGTCCCGATGTTCGCGTGCAGGGGCACGATGCGGTCGATTCGCAGATTGCGGTTCTTGACGGTTTCCAGGAAGCCTCCGGCGAACATCTGGACCGGGTTGCCCGGATTGTACACGTCGACCTCGATCAGGAGCCGCTGGCGCGGCAGGTACGCCATCAGCATCGTCTCCGAATGCGCCCCGGTGATCGGATAGAGGTTGACGGTCATCGTACTGTCGCCGTACTCGCGTCCGTCGGACCCCACGGTCTCAATCGTCAGGTCGCGGGGGGTAATGGCCAGCGCGTCCGGGACGATCGTGTGCGGACGCCTGGCGATCTCTTCGAAGAACGCGGCGTTCCCCTCGTGCGTGATGACCGTCAGGCCCTCGGCAATCGCGGCCCGGACGCCGCCCGAGTGGTCGAAGTGGTGATGGCTGTTGACCAGTTGCGTGAGTGGCTTGCCAGGGACGATCTCCCGCGCCCTGGCAATCACTGCCAGCGCGCGTGTCGCGTTCTGCGGTGCCTCAACGAGCATCAAATGGTCGCTGAACTCGATAAGCACGCTGTGGTGCGACCCGCCGGTCAGGTACCAGACGCCCGGCGCGATCCGCTCCTCAGCGACCTTGACGGGCGGCGGGCCGCTCACGGCCGGCGCGGAGGCCGCGGCCTCGGGTGCCGCCAGGTTGCCCGCGTCCCCACCGACGGTTGCCGACGCTGCGCGGATCTCCTGGACGGTCAGGTCGTCCATCCGCGTTGTGAGACGGGCCGGCAATTGGAGGCCCCCTGACGCCATGTAGTCTTCGAACGTTGTCGACATCACGACATCGCCCAGGTTGGTGTTGTACGCGCGGGTCACGACTCGCGTGGGGAGCTTGCCCACCGTGTCGATCGCCAGCGTGAACGCCGTGCCGTCGGCGGCGGTGACGTCCACGAGCGATTCGCTGCCCTCCACGCGCGGGTTCGCATGCGTCGCCATCGGGTCGAGCGCCGCGCGAACTGCCACGAGGGGATGGTGGTAGAGCTCGGCGCGCCGGTCGGCCGCGGCTGCGTCCGGAATCCGCGCGGCGTCGCCGTTGGCGGCGACGTTGTATCCGACGGCGCGGTCGATGCCCTGGACCTGCGGCTGCGGCTGCGGGCCCTGGAAGAACGTGAAGTTCGGCTGGCGTATGAACTCGGTCCGGGCCCGGCCAGCCGAAAGGTCCACGGCCCTTCGGTAGTTGGTCAGCGTAAACGTCTGGCCTGTCGCTGACGGCGTAACGTCCTGGCCCGGGTTGTACTGCGTCCCCTCGCCTTCGATCACCATCGTTGCAGCGGCACGGATGGCGTCGGCGCCGCCCATGGCCGTTGCGGCATCGTTCACGATCTGCTGCTCTGGCGTCGCGCGGCTGCACGACGCAGCCAGGACGACGGCGACAACCCACGCGAAGCGAAACCTTCTTGTCATGCTGCAACTCCTGTCGAGAGAAAATAGGGGCACACCCGCGCCGCGAAGCATACCATCCGGCCGCGGCGCGGCGGACGGCGTGTGACCAATTCTCCACCAGGCCGGGTTTCCAAGCCATCCCAGGCTGGCCGGCAACGGCCAGATCCAGCCTTGACCAGTCCTTCCGGCGGGCGCATGATCTCCCCCACGGTCAACGTCTGCCTGTGGCGCCGCCATCTCCCAGGCCCGCACCCATCCGGTTGCTTCAAGGAGCGATACATGCTGGTCAGGCTTCGAGCTTCGCGCTTTTTCCGTCGGGCCCTTCTCGCCCTGGCGGCACTCGTTCTTACGGCTCTGCCGCTCTCGGCGCAGACGGGTGGCGTCCTCGACGGCGCCGTCGTGGACGATCAGGGTGGCGTGCTCCCTGGCGTGGCCTTCACGCTGACCAATACCGACACCGGCGTCGTGCGGACGGCCGTCAGCGAGTCTGACGGGCGTTACCGCTTCGGAGGGCTGCAGCCTGGCACCTACGGCCTCACCGCCGAACTGCCTGGTTTTGCGACGGTTGCCGTCGAACGATTGACGGTCACGATCGGCCTGCAGTTGACCCAGAATCTCAAGTTGCAGGTGCAGAGCCTGCAGGAGACGGTCACGGTGTCGGGCACCGCGCCCGTGGTCGAGGTGACCAAAGCGGAGGTGGCCCAGGTCATCACGCAGGAACAGATCGACACGCTCCCCATGGCCGACCGGCAGCCAGCGAGCCTGGTGCTCCTGCTCCCGGGCACGAACATGGACAACACGCAGGTCCGGCGATCCCAGGCCAACATCGGGGCCGGCGG
>CAXNKG010000004.1:0-131860 GCA_964202965.1 Vicinamibacterales bacterium | reverse complement strand
GGCAGGTCTCGACCGGCGGCGGGCGGCTGCCGCTGTGGTCGCGGAACGGGCAGGAGCTGTTCTACGTGTCGCCGGACGAGGCGCTGATGGGCGTGCGGAGGGAGCCCGGACCGTCGTGGCGGAGCAGCACGCCGGCGCGAGTGCTCCAGGGCCAGTATTTCTTCGCCAACGAGGGCAACGGGCGCACGTTCGACATCGCGCCCGACGGGAAGCGCTTCCTCATGATCAAAGAGGGCGGCGGCACCGAAGCCGCCCCGCAGAACCTCGTGGTCGTGCAGCACTGGTTCGAAGAGCTGAAGCGGCTCGTGCCGGTGAACTGACCTGCGGTTACGCGCCGAAGGGGTGAAGGGCGACTGGAATCACTTTTCCATAGCGGGAGAAGTCCGCGTCGGTCGTCAGGAGCGGGAGGCGGTGGCGAACCGATACCGCGCACACGAGGAAGTCGGTGTTCGATCCCTGCAGGCCCTTCGCGCGGCACGTGTTGAAGAATTCGGCCGCCTGCTCGTAGTCTGCCGTGGTGACGGCTTCGTCAGGGAACGCGCCCAGGCGATCCCGCAAGCGCTCGAACGTCGTCGCGTCGCGGATGCCGCTGAGCACTTCCTGCCGGATCGGGCCGATGATGGCGGCGCGGCCGGCGGTGATCAGGCGGCCCAGTTCATCGACGGACGGATGCCCCGGCGCGCGTCGCCGCAACGCCAGCGACCATACCGAGGTGTCGACGAGGACCATCACCGCCGGCGCTGCTTCTTGTAGTCGTACCTGGGGTCGTAATCGACTGACCCGAACAACTCGAGCACTCCGGCCTGCTTGCGCCGGTTGATGAACTCCCGGAGCGCTTCGTTCACCGTTTCTTTCTTCGTGGCCTTACCGCCAATCTTCAAGGCTTCGTTCAGGAGCCGGTCGTCGAGCGCAAGGTTGGTTGCCATCGACACATTGTACTACACACGAAGGTGTGTAACCTGGTTCTGACTACGGCTCGCGCTTCTTCCTCTTGATCGCCTCCCATCCATCGAGGCGCCGCTTAATCTCCTTCTCGAAACCTCGCTCGGTCGGCTTGTAGTACTTCCGCCCGGCCAGCGATTCGGGCAGGCACGACATATCGGCGACGGCGTCCGGCGCGTCGTGCGCGTACTCGTAGCCCTTCCCGTACTCCAGCTGCTTCATGAGCTTCGTCGGTGCGTTCCGCAGGTGGAGCGGCACCGGGTCGGCCGCCTGCTGGTGGGCGTCGGCTGCCGCCGCGCCATACGCCCGGTAGACCGCGTTGCTCTTCGGGGCGGTCGCCAGATAGATGGCGGCCTGGGCGAGCGCGTTGTTTCCTTCGGGCATCCCGATGAAGTGCGCCGCCTCCTTCGCCGCCACAGCCACCGTCAGCGCCTGCGGATCGGCGTTGCCGACGTCCTCCGACGCGAAGCGGACGAGTCGCCGTGCGATGTACAGCGGATCCTCGCCGGCCTCGAGCATCCGGGCCAGCCAGTAGACGGCCGCGTCGGGGTCGCTGTTGCGCATCGACTTGTGGAGCGCCGAGACGAGGTTGTAGTGCTCCTCGCCCCCCTTGTCGTACAGGAGCGCGCGCCGCTTGATCGTCTCCTCGAGCTGCTGGAGTCCGAGCTGGCGCGTGCCGCGCTCGTCAAAGGGGGCGGATGCCGCCGAGAACTCGAGCAGGTTGATGGCCGATCGCGCATCCCCGTTTGCAAAGTTCGCGATGGCGCCGATCGCTTCATCGGTGACGACCAGCGGTTCCGCGCCGAGTCCTCGCTCCCGGTCGGTCAGCGCTCGGCGCAGGATGGTGTCGATGTCGGCTGCGGTCAGCGGCTGGAGGACGAACACTTTCGATCGCGAGAGCAGCGCTGCGTTGACTTCAAACGACGGGTTCTCGGTCGTCGCGCCGATCAGGACGATGTCCCCGGCCTCCACGCGGGGCAGGAAGGCGTCCTGCTGCGCCTTGTTGAAGCGATGAATCTCGTCCACGAACAGGATGGTGCGCCGGCCGGAACGCCGCCGCCGCATCTCGGCGGCTGCCATGACCTCGCGAATCTCCTTGATGCTCGAGAGGACCGCGCTGAACTGGACAAAGTACGCGCGCGTCATCTCGGCAATGACGCGGGCCAGCGTGGTCTTGCCGGTCCCCGGCGGGCCCCAGAAGATGATCGACTGGACGAGGTCGCGCTCGATCGCTTCGCGGAGCGGCTTGCCGGCAGCCAGGATGTGATCCTGGCCCACGATTTCGTCAAGCGTCCGCGGCCGCATCCGCTCGGCGAGCGGGGTTCCGCTGGACGTCGAGCGGCCGACATCAGTGCTCTCGTCTCCCTGGTCATCGTCGAAGAGCGAGTCAGTCATAGGCGTTGCCGTCGCGCGGCGTAAATGAGCACGGCTCCGGCCACCGCGACATTCAGCGACTCCACGGGCGGCGACATGGGAATGGTGACCGTCGCGTCAGCGCTGGATACCGTTGCTTCGCCCAGCCCGTGACCCTCGCCTCCAAGGAGCAGCATCACGCGCCCGCGCCAGTCGACGTCATCCGGCGAGGTCCCGCCGCGCGGCGCCGTCGCGACGATGCGCCCGCCGGACTGGCGCATGGCGCCGATGGCTTCGCCCACTGAGAGGCCGTCCGCGACGGGCAGCCGCAGGAGGCTGCCCATGCTGCCGCGAGCGGTTTTCCACGAGAAGGGGCTTGCCGATGCGCCGCAGACGAGCACGCCCGTCGCGCCGCCGGCTTCGGCGGCGCGGATCAGCGACCCAAGATTCCCCGGATCCTGCACGTCGGTCGCCGCCACGACAAACGCATCGGGCCTGGAGCAGATCTCATCCGCCGTGACCGGTGCCCGGCGGACAATCGCGGCGATTCCGGACGGCGCACGGACTGGGCTGATGGCGCCGAACGCCATGTCGTTCACGATCGCGACATCGACGCCGGCGGCTCGAAGCGAACCGGCGACCCGCGCTTCTTCCGTGTCGCTCTCGTTGTGCGAGGAGGTAATGGCGACGGCCTCGAACTCGGCGCCGGCCGCCAGCGCATCGCGTACCAGATGCACGCCGTCGAGCAGGAGCCGTGTCCCGTCGGCCGATGGCGTGCGCACGAGGTCACGAAACGCCTTGACGAGCGGATTCTGACGGCTCGAAATCATGGTCATCACGTACCGGCTGCAGACTACAGACTACCGACTATCAACTACCAACTACCAACCATATGCTACAGTCAGTTTTCCGATGAAGGAGCGCATCCTCAAGCGTTTTTACGACCAGATTGCGGTGCTCGAGCGCGAGCTGAAGGTCGATCTCCCCAGGGAGATCCAGCGCGCACGGGAGCTGGGCGATCTTCGTGAGAATGCCGAGTACAAGGCTGCCAAGGAGCGGCAGACGATCGTCAACTCGCAGATCGCCATGCTGAAGAAGCGTGTCGGCGAGATCTCGATGATCAATCTGGATCGCATCCCGCACGATCGCGCGGGATTCGGCTCGACCGTCCACCTTCGCGACGAGAGTGGCGAGCCGGTCGTGTATCAGCTCGTCATGCCAGAGGATGCCGATTTCGACAAGGGCATGATCTCGACCTCGTCTCCGATCGGCCGCGCCTTCCTGAACAAAGAGGAAGGCGATGAGGTCAAGGTCGTCACCCCCAACGGTCCGCGCCGCTTCGATCTCATCAAGGTCATCACCATCCACGATCTCGAGTAGGCGTGCAGCCCTATTCTCCTGAGCGTCGGACCGCGCTGGTGCTCTGCGGCACCGGCGCGCACGGCGCCTATCACGCCGGTGTGCTGCGCGCGCTTCAGGAAGCGGGCGTCAAGATCGACGTGGTCGCCGGGCATGGCGCCGGCGCGGCGGCGGCGGCGCTGGCCGCGATTGACGGCGGCGCGCAGCTCTGGGAAGACGATGGCATCTGGCGAGCCGCCGGTGTCCGCCGGTTCTACCGCTGGCGGTGGCCGTGGCCGGCACGGGGAGCGGGACGCCGCCGCGCTGCCGGGTCGGGTCTCTGGCGGCTGCTGGGCGCGCCGATTGACGCCGGCCGGATCCGCGCCGCCTTCGAGGCGGCGCTGTGGAAGCTGCTGCGCGGGGGAGACCCGGCGGCGCCGTCCACGAGTGCGGCGCTGAGCCGGCGATACGCCGAAGTGCTGTCGGAGAGTCTGGGGCAGCCCGGGTTCCGGGAGCTCATGATTATCGCCACGGACCTCGACGCGCACCGCGACGTGGTGGGCGCGCTGCTCCGCGAGCCGTATCGCCGCGAATTTTTGGCGGCGAGGCCCGGGACCGAGCGGCGATCGGAGGCGCTTGACCTCGCCGGTGGCGGCGCCGAGCACACCTTCGATCTCGTCGCCGCCGCACTGACGCCGCCGCTCGTCTGCGACCCGTACCCGCTGTCGTTCAGTGTCGAAAGCTACTGGCGGGGGGAGACGCACCGGCTGTGCGATCGCCCCGGCGCGTGCATCCGGCTGCTCGAGGAACTGGCCGCGGCGGGGGTCTCCCAGGCCATTCTCGTCAGCGGCGTCGCCGCGCCTCAGGTGCCGCACCGACTGCGCGCCCTGCGGCTGGAACTGCGGCACCGGCTGGGCGATTTTCTTGCCGCGGCCGAATCGGCATCCCTTCGCGATGCGGCCGAGATGTCGCGCCTGCGGTTCGATTCGGTCTATCTGATTGCGCCCTCCCACAACCCGGTAGGCCCGTTCGATTTCGACGGGGCCTATGACGAGGCGTCCGACCGCCGGCAGGATCTCGGCGAGGTCATGAGCCGGGCGTACGACGATGCCTATCTCCAGTTCATCGAGCCGATCGTTGGCGCCAGCGGCGAGCGGCTGGCGCAGGTGTCTGGACCGGCCGCCGACCTGCCACGCTGACAGGACCCCAATGCACCGAGACACTGAATTCGTCCACGCCGGATTCCGTCGGAACACGGAACCCGGAACGTTCCTCAACGGCCCCCAGTTTTCATCGACCTACACGACTCCCGGCCAGCCGTCGGAGCACCAGCTGACCTATGGGCGTTTTCACAATCCGACGTGGACGGCCTGGGAGTCGGCGTTGGGGCTGCTGGAGGGCGGGCACGCCGTGGCGTTCGCCTCCGGGATGGCCGCCGTTGCCGCGGTGCTTGGGGTTGCCACGAAGCCAGGCGACACGATCGTCCTGCCGGCCGATTCGTATTACGCGGTGCGCCGGCTGGCCGGTTCCTGGCTCGAGCCGGCGGGCGTGAAGGTGCGGCTGGCTCCGACGCGCGGCAGCGCGGCCCTGGAGATGCTCGACGGCGCCAGGCTTGTCTGGCTTGAAACGCCGAGCAATCCGCTGCTCGACGTGTGCGACATTCGCGTCATTGCCGATGCCGCCCGCGCCAAGGGCGTGCTGGTCGTCGTCGACAACACCACCGCGACGCCGTACCTGCAGCAGCCGCTGGCGCTCGGCGCGACGTATGTGGTCGCGTCGGATACAAAGGCGATCAGCGGCCACAGCGACGTCATCCTCGGACATGTGGCCACCGGCGACGACACGCGGGCGGAGGCCCTGCGGGCGTGGCGGACCCATCACGGCGCCATTCCGGGACCGATGGAAGTGTGGCTCGCACACCGGTCTCTCCCGACATTGCCCGTGCGTCTGACGCGGCAGTGCGACACCGCCGGCCGGCTGGCGGCGGCACTGGCGGGCCATCGACGGGTGTCGGCGGTGCACTATCCGGGCCTGCCGGCGCACCCCGGACATGGCGTCGCCGCGCGGCAGATGCGCGGCTATGGAAGCCTCGTCAGTTTCGATCTGGAAAGCCGGGAACGGGCCGAGGCCTTTCTCGGAGCGCTGGCGCTGGTCCGGCAGGCGACAAGCTTTGGCGGTGTCCACTCGATCGCCGAGCGGCGCGCGCGCTGGGGGAGCGACTCGGTGGGGGAGGGCTTTATCCGCTTCAGCGTCGGCTGCGAAGCCGCCGAAGACATCCTCGCCGACGTCGAGCAGGGCTTGTCAGCACTCTAGGAACCCCAGGAACCCCAGCCCCCCTACGCCTTCACGAGCTTCTTGTCCGCCGGCTGGTGTTCGTGGAGGAACTCGAGCGCCATCGCGAGAACGCGGTCGGTGAAGCCGTCCGCATTGAGGTTGCCGTGCTTCTCGCGGAACGCCCGCAGCGGCACCACGGCTTTCGCCATGGCCCGGTGTCCGCCGGCACTGCCGATATCAGCGAAATACTTCCGCACGAATTCGCCCGCGTTGCGTGAGTAGCCGAGGTTGCGCACCGAGACAATCAGCGAGTCATTGACGATCCCCGACACGATCGTCCACTTCACGTTCTCGAGTTGCAGGTAGAAATCCGCCACATACGGAATGAAGTCCTCACGCGGCGTGGTCCCGAGGAACGCACAGAAGACCTGCTCGACGAGGCTGCCCTGCTGCTGCGCCTTGAGTACGTACTCGAGCCGCTCCATCGTGATTTCGGCCCCTTCCATCTTCCGGATGAGCGCCGCGTCGGCCAGGGGATAGAGGTACGAGAACGCGTCGATGTCGACACGATTCGCCTGCCGGTTGAAGAACAGCGTGTCGGACTTGATGGCGTAGAGCAGTGCCGTGGCGGTCCGTTCGGAAATGTTGGTGTCGACCGCGCGCAGGTGGTCGGTCAGGATCGTCGACGTCGAGCCGTAGTCGGTCCGGATGTCCTTGAAGACGGCACTGTAGCCCGGCTGCTCGGGGTGGTGATCGATGACGAGGTCCACTTTGTCGATGACGCCGCCGAAGTAGTGAGGCTGCACGTCAACCATGGCCACCCGGTCGAAGCCGGCGACCTGATCGGCCGTGACGGGCTCGACATGGATGTCGAGGAGGTTCACCATGCGGACGTTTTCCGGCCGCGTTACGCCCTGAAGCGCGCCGATGATCGCGGTCTGCCGCGTCCGGCGGAGGATGTTCCGCAGCGCGAGACCGCTGGCGAGCGCGTCGGGGTCGGGTTCGTTGTGGAGCAGGATCAGAACGCGATCGGCGTCGCTCAGGAACCGCTGATACTGCTGCACCTTGAGGCGGGTGATTGAGCGGCTGAACTCCGTGAGCAGCGGATGGCCGAAGAGTTCCGAGAGCGCCAGGTAGTTCAGCTCCGGATACTGCGACTTGAGCTCCTCCTCGCGTTTCCGGAAGTCCGAAATCCCGACGGCCAGCACGTACACCAGCGTGCCGCCGGCGTCGCGAATCGCTTCCACGATCTTCCGGAGGCTCTTGCGACCGTTGTCCTCGACGATGATGCAGGTTCCGGGGGTGAGGTCGGCCTTGAGATAGGTATCGGTGCGGCGCGGATCGGCGCCCGTGACGTTGAAGCCAGCCTCGTGCAGGCGGCGGGCGACCGGCTTGCTCTCGACGAGGTACTCGACCTCGAAGCTGGGCAGCAGAACCTCGTCGAGCATTCTGATGACCAGCTCGGTCTGACAGACTGCCAGACACCTCATATCTGAACCACAACCGCCTCTGGATCGTTCTGGACCATGACGCGAAACTTCAAGTATACGCCCGCCGTCCGGCCGGAGGCCGCCGCCCCGGTGTAGGATCGAAAGAATTCCCCATGTTCCGGCGCGGTTGTGTCTCCCTGGCGATCGTCATGGCGCTCTTCGCGGGCGGGGCACCGCTGCGGGGCCAGCAGGCCACCTTCCGGGCCGGCATCGACCTGGTCCAGATGGGCGTCACGGTGACCGACCGCAAGGGCGAGTTCATCGGCGATCTGACGCGCGACGATTTCGAGGTGCTCGAGGACGGCAGGAAGCAGACGCTGACCTATTTCGCCAGCGGCATTGACGAGACCGTTCCGTTGCACGTGGGCCTGCTGTTCGATACCAGCGGCAGCATGGGCGAGGACATCAACCTGGCGCGGTCGGCCGCGGTCCGCTTCCTCAATACCTTGAGCCAGGCCGAGGACATGACGCTCGTCGACTTCGACAGCGAGGTGCGCGTCACCACCTACGGGCAGCGCGACTTTCCGCGGATGGTCGAACGCATCCGCAGCCGGAAGCCGGACGGTTTTACGGCCATGTACGACGCGCTCGGCGTGTTTCTCGACGGCGCCGCGGAGCACGACGGGCGCACGATTCTGGTCATCTATACCGACGGCGGCGACACGCGCAGTGCGCTCGGCTTCAACGACGTGCTCACGCTGGTGCGTGCGTCGGACGTGACGATTCACTCGGTCGGTTTCCTGTCCAACCAGCCGGGGAGTGTGAGGACGAATCAGCGGATGCGGCTGACGGAGATCGCCGAAACGACCGGCGGCCGGGCGTTCTTCCCCTCCGCCATGAAGGACGTCGAACAGGCGTACGACACCATCGTCGCGCAGATTCGCAGCCAGTACACGCTTGGGTACGTCTCGACCAAGACGGCGCAGGACGGCAGATGGCGGCGCGTCCAGATTCGCGTGGTCCGGCCCGGCCTCAGGGATACCCGCCTCCAGTCGCGCAAGGGTTACTTCGCGCTCTACAAGGACAAGTAGCCTGTCCGATCGGTTTTCGCTGGTCAGCGACTTTGAGATCCGCGGCGATCAGATCCGCGCCATTCCAGAGCTGATCGAGGGGCTGAACCGGGGCGATGCCCACCAGGTCCTGCTGGGCGTCACCGGCTCTGGCAAGACCTTCACCATGGCGCAGGTCATGGCCGCGGTGAACCGCCCGACCCTGGTGATGGCGCACAACAAGACACTGGCCGCGCAGCTCTACCAGGAGTTCAAACGCTTCTTTCCGCGGAACGCCGTCGAGTACTTCGTCAGCTACTACGACTACTACCAGCCGGAAGCCTACGTGCCCGCCACCGACTCGTACATCGAGAAGGAGGCGACGATCAACGACGAGATCGACCGCATGCGCCTGTCGGCGACGCGCTCGCTGTTCGAGCGGCGTGACGTGGTCATCGTCGCGAGCGTCTCCTGCATCTACGGCCTCGGGTCGCCGGAGGCGTATTACGGGATGCTGCTTCCGCTGCAGGTGGGGCAGCGGATCGATCGCGATGAGATTCTCCGAAAACTGGTGGAGATTCAGTACGAGCGGAACGACACGGAGTTCGGGCGCGGCGCGTTCCGCGTGCGGGGCGACATCATCGAAGTCGTGCCGTCGTACGAAGAACACGCCCTTCGCATTGGCCTCTTCGGCGACGAGATCGACGAGCTGGCCTGGTTTGACGCGCTGACCGGCAACGTGCTCAGGCGGATCGAAAAGGTGTCGATCTTCCCGAAGTCACACTTCGTGACGTCTCGGGACCGCACGAAGCTGGCCGTCGACACCATCAAGGCGGAGCTGGAGTGGCGCCGGGGCCAGCTCGAGTCGGAGGGAAAGCTCCTCGAGGCGCAGCGGCTGCACCAGCGGACGATGTTCGATCTGGAGATGATGAGGGAGATCGGGTACTGCCACGGCATCGAGAACTACGCGCGCCACCTGACCGGGCGCGCGCCGGGCGATCCGCCGCCGACGCTCCTCGACTATCTCCCGGAGGATGCGCTCGTCATTGTCGACGAGAGTCATCAGACGGTGCCGCAGGTCCGCGGCATGTATCACGGAGACCGGTCGCGCAAGGAGGTCCTTGTGGCCTACGGCTTCCGCCTGCCGTCGGCGCTCGACAACAGGCCGTTGAACTTCCAGGAGTGGGAGGAGCGGGCCACGCAGGTCGTCTTCGTGTCGGCGACGCCGGGTCCGTACGAACTGGCGAAGGCCGGGGGCGTCGTCGTGGAGCAGGTCATCCGTCCAACGGGCCTGATGGATCCGCCGATTGAGGTGAGGCCCGTGCGGGGCCAGGTTGACGACCTGCTGACGGAGATCCGCGACCGCGCGTCGCGCCGGGAGCGGGTGCTCGTCACCACGCTGACCAAGCGGATGGCAGAGGATCTCACGGCGTACTACCAGGAGTTCGGCGTGAAGGTCCGCTATCTGCATTCCGACATCGAGACGCTCGAGAGGGTCGAGATCCTGCGCGATCTCCGCCGGGGCACGTTTGACGTGCTGGTCGGCATCAACCTGCTGCGCGAGGGGCTGGACCTCCCCGAGGTGTCGCTCGTCGCGATCCTCGACGCCGACAAAGAGGGGTTCCTCCGGTCGGCCGGCTCGCTCATCCAGACGTCCGGACGGGCGGCCCGTCACGTGAATGGCCGCGTCATCATGTATGCGGATACGATCACCGCATCGATGCAGTCCGCCATCTCCGAAACCGGCCGCCGCCGGGCGCTTCAGGCCGCCTACAACGCCGAGCACGGCATTACGCCGGAGTCGGTCGTCCGTGCGATCGACGATGTGATGTCGAGCGTCTACGAGCGGGACTACTCGACCGCGCCGGCCGACGAGCGGGAGTCATTCCGGACGCAGGCAGAGCTGGACGCCGAGATCACCCGGCTGCAGCGCGAGATGAAGGCGGCCGCCGCGAACCTCGATTTCGAGCGGGCGGCGTCGCTGCGCGATCGCCTCAAGGCCCTCCGGACCCGCGAGCTGGGCCTGGGCGGGTCCGCGGACGGGCAGGCGTAGCGCGTGGAGCACTGGCTGAAGGGCGCCGTCCTCGAGGTCCAGGAGTACTCGCGCCTGACGGCGGCGAGCGTGCGCGGGGTCTTCTCTCGCCCGTTCTACTTCCGGGACGTGGTCGAGCAGTTCGAAACGATAGGCATCGGGTCGCTGACGGTGGTCCTGCTGACGGGGTTCTTTACCGGCGCCGCCTTGGCGCTGCAGAGCGGCATGACGCTCGATCAGTTCGGCGCCCGCTCGCTCGTGGGCCGGCTGGTCAGCGCGTCGATGATCAAGGAACTCGGACCGGTGCTGACGGGGCTGATGCTTGCGGGCCGCGTGGGGTCCGGCATGGCCGCCGAGCTCGGCTCGATGATGGTCACGGATCAGATCAACGCGCTGCGCGCCCTGGGGACCGACCCGGTGCGAAAGCTCGTCGTCCCGCGGGTGCTCGCGTGTTTTCTCATGGCGCCGGTCCTGACGGTGATGTCGGACGCCTCCGGACTCATCGGCGGGTGGCTCATCGCGGTGGTGAACCTGAACGTGGCGTCCGGCGTGTACTGGAAGTCGGTGACCGATGCGCTCTACCTCGGGGACGCGTGGATGGGCGTCATCAAGCCGTTCTTCCTGGGGTTCGTGATTGGCACCATCGGGTGCCACGTCGGGCTCCGGACCCGTGGCGGCACGCAGGGCGTCGGCCGCGCCACCACCAACGCGGTCGTTGCGGCGTCCGTGGGGGTCATCGCGGTGGACTTCTTCGTGACGCCGCTGCTCATCGAGCTGTTGTACTGATGGAACTGGCCACCGACCCGTCGCCGCCATCGCCCGCGCACGCCGACACCGACGAGCCGATCGTCGTGTTCGACAACGTGACGCTCGCCTTCGACGAGAAGGTCGTGCTGCGCGATGTCAGCTTCATGCTTCGCACGGGCCACACCAAGATCTTCCTGGGGGCCAGCGGATCGGGGAAATCCACGGTGCTAAAGCTGATCGTCGGACTTCTGCGGCCGGACAGCGGCGCCATCATGGTCAACGGCGAGCGGATTGACACGATGACGGAGGTTGGCCTGATGAAGGTGCGCGACGATCTGGGGATGGTGTTCCAGGAAGGCGCGCTGTTCGATTCGCTCACGGTGGCGGAGAATGTCGGGTACAAGCTGTACGAGGAAACCGACATGCCCCTCGACGAGGGACGGGCGCGCGTGCAGGAAGTGCTCGGCTTCATCGGTTTGGCGGAGTTCATCGATCGGATGCCGTCGGAGCTCTCGGGGGGGCAGCGGCGCCGCGTGGCGATTGCCAGGGCGATGGCGTTCAAGCCGCGGATCCTGCTGTACGACGAGGCGACGACCGGCCTCGACCCGATCACCGCGGACACCGTGGATGACGAGATCATCAAGCTGCGCGACCTGGAGAACGTGAGCTCGATTGTCGTGACGCACCAGCTCCGCGATGCCTTCCGCGTGGCCACGCACGAGGCCGTGCGGCTGGGCGATCGGGTCGACGTCGTGCTGGCCGACGCGCAGAAAGCGGAAGAGGCCGAGTTCATCATGTTGAAGGACGGGCGCATCGCCTTCGAGGGGAACGCGGGCGAAATCCGCGAGGCCGCCCGGACGGACCCGTACATCAAAGCGTTTCTGTCGTCGCACTAAGGACCAAGGACTACTGCATGCCGCGCACACGATCGCTTGCCTGGGCCGAGCTCAAGATCGGCCTCATCACCATTGCTGCCCTCGCGCTGGCAGCCATGCTCATCTTTGCCCTGAGCGGCGCCGGCGGGTTCTCGTGGGAGCGGTACGCGCTCAAGACCGTGTTCACGAACATCGCCGGACTCAACGAGGGCTCGCAGGTCCGGATTGCGGGCGTGCCGGTCGGGTCGGTCACGAACATCGACTTCGCCGGCGACCGCGTGGAGGTCACCTTCGAGATTTCCGAGGAGATGCGCCCCCGCGTGACGACCGGGTCCACGGCGGCGCTCGGCTCGGTGTCGCTCCTGGGCGAGGCCGCGGTGGACATCACGCCATCGACCGACGGGACGCCCATCCCCGAGTGGGGCTATATCCCGTCTGGAGTCGCCGTCGGATCCCTGGCCGAAGTGACGACGCGGGCGACGCAGGGCATCGAGGAGATCAGCGGCCTGCTCCGTGACATCCGGGGCGGCCGCGGAACCGTCGGGCAGCTCTTCACCAACGACGTGCTCTACCAGGAGATGAGCGCGCTCGTGGCGTCGGCGGAGGACGTCGTTCGTAACGTCAGCGCCGGCCGGGGCACCCTCGGCCGGCTGGCGACCGACCCGGCGGCGGCCGAGGCGCTCGAACGGTCGATGCAGAACTTCGAGATGATCACCGCGCGCATCCGGGCGGGCGAGGGGAGCCTCGGAAAGTTCCTGACCGACGATGCATTCGCCAAGTCGCTGTCCAGCACGACGTCGAACCTGGACGCGATCACGGGACGCATCAGCCGGGGTGAGGGGACGGCGGGAGCGCTGGTGAGCGACCGGGAGTTGTACGACCGCCTGAATTCGATGTCGGCGCGGCTCGACAAGGTGATGGGCGGTCTGGAGCAGGGCACCGGCACCGCGGGTCAGCTTCTGCAGGATAAACAGCTGTACGACAACATGAACGGCGCGGTCGGGGAACTGCGCGCCCTCGTGCGCGACATTCGCGCCGACCCGCGCAAGTTTCTCAACGTGCGGGTAAGCTTGTTCTAGGTCAAAGGTCAAAGGTCAAAGGTCAAAGGTCAAAGGTCAAAGGTCAAAGGTTGGAGTCGTGAGCGACGTATTTCTCGGGGTCATTGCGGTGTCCGTCCTGGTGATGGCCGTCATCCAGGTCGCCGGGATCATCCTGGCCGCGCGCGTGGCCCGCCGCGTCGAACGCATCGCCGATCGCGTGGAGCAGGGGGTCGACAAGGTGTTCGCCGGCCTGCACGGTCTCACCGAAGACGCGGCGCGGGTGGCCTCGGTGTTCAGCGGCGTTCTGAACATCTTCCGGAAGTCCAGGTCGCGCGACGACAAGGACCCCGGATCGACGGCCGACCCTGACGACCCGATGTTCATCGGGTAGGCGCTCCATTGACGGGGGGCACGTCCGGTGGTACAAGTCGCGCCAGAGTTGAGCCTTTCTTCCGCCCGCGCTGATCTTCTTTCAAGGGGTGCCGCGATGCTTCATCGCCTGAACGCCGTCCGTTGTCTCGCCGCCGTGTGTGTGCTCGTGATCGCTCCGGTGGTCGCCTCGGCGCAGGAGCCCAGGTCCGCGCAGCTGGCCGCGGAGCTGCGGAAGCTGCTCGATGCACAGAAGATGGACAGCGTCGCGGCCAAGATCGGCATGGATCAGTTCATCGGCGCGCTCTATTTTCCAGGCAGTCAGCTCCTCGTCGTGAAGGCGCGCTACACCGCCTACGAGCGGATGGACGACGCGCTCGCGAAGAAGAGCTACCGCGACATCTATATCGACCTGAACAGTGCGTCCGTTCCGCAGACGAAAGTCCTGATTTCAGATGGCGGCGCTGACGGGCTGTACGCGCGCCGCCGCCAGAATCAGCTCGACACCGCGGAGATCGCCGGCAAGGGCTACTCCTTCGACGGGGACTGGCGGAAAGCGAAGATATCCGAGCAGGAATATACGAAGGCGTTTCAGTCGAGCGACGCCGAATACGTCTCGATGCTCGAAGCGCTCGTCGCCGAGCTGAAGAAGACCTCGTAGCCGGCGCCAGTCGCCACATGCTGCGAGGCAAGAGAGGGCTGCCTGGTATCAGGCTGTCCTCTTTGTGTGTGAGGCCGGCTGCGCGCCCCTGGTGTCTCGCCGCGCTCGCCTACGCCGCCGTGACCGTCCTGTTCGTCAGCCCGCTGGTCAACTACGCACACCTCGGCGACGCGAGCTACGACGGCGACTCACGGCTGCTGATCTGGACGCTCGCCTGGGACGGCCACGCGCTCCTGACTGGTGCGCCGTTGTTCGACGCGAACATCTTCTTTCCTGCGAGGCAGGCGATGACCTGGGCGGAGCACCACATCGGCCTCGCGCTGTTCGCGCTGCCGGTGTACGCCATGACGGCGAACCCCGTGCTCGCATACTGGACGGTCTGGCTGCTCTCGTTTCCGCTCAACGCGCTGGCGATGCATGCGCTCGCGTGGCGTCTCACGCGCGACCACCGCGGCGCGATCCTGGCGGGGCTGGTGTACGGCTTCTGCTTCTTCCGCATGCATCATGGCCACGGCCATGTGCAGCTGCTCTGGACGTGGGCGCTGCCGCTCGTGCCCCTCGCGATCGAACGCTGGCTGCGGCAGCCGACCGTCGGACGGACGCTGCTCCTCACAGTCCTGGTGCTGGTGCAGGCGCTGACGACCTGGTATCTCGCCGTGCTGGTGGCTGTGCTGTCCCTGGCGACAGCCCTGATGCTGGTGGAGCGGCAGCACGCGACCAGGGCCCACATGGGGCACGCGGCGGTAGCGCTGGCGTTCTCGGCGATGGTCCTGGGATGGTTCGCGCGCCCGTACGTCGCGCTGCAAACCCCCGGTGGCGAGGGCGAAGCCTTCACGTTCGGGGCCGATATCGCCGCATATCTGCTGCCGCCGGAGAACACCTGGCCAGGGCAGTGGCTGCTCGCGAACACCACCTTGATGCCGCGCTGGATCTGGGGCGAGCAGACCGTCTACGTCGGGCTGACCGCCGTTGCGCTCGCGGCGGCTGGCGCGTGGACCGTGGCCCGACGCGGCGCCCCTGGCGCCTGGCGTCTGACATGCGCGCTCCTCGTCGCGGGCGGCGTGGGGCTCGTGCTGTCGTGGGGCCCGACGTCGTCTGGAATCGCACCCTTCGACCTGTTCGCGCGGCTGCCGGGCATGTCCATGCTTCGTGCCCCGGCGCGATTCGCGCTGCTGGTCATGCTTGCCGTCGCCGTTCTCTCGGCGTATGGCACGGCCGCTCTCGTGAAGCCGCTCGGCAGGAAGGGGTGGCTGGTGGTGGCGTGTCTGGGCGCCTCGTTCCTGGGAGAGTCGTTTCTCGTCAGTTTTCCAGCCGGCAAGCCACAGCCGTTTGCCATCCCGGCCGTCTATGACCGGCTCGCAACGCTGCCGCCGGGCCCTGTGCTGTCGCTTCCGATCTACCGCGCGACACCGGAGGGCTTCCGGGAGGCGGACTACCTCTTCTACTCAACGCGCCACTGGTACCCGATTGTCAACGGATTCGGCCGGCACGAACCGGTCGCGCACGAGGACAACGTCACCACGCTCGCCGGGTTTCCTGCGCCTGACGCCATTCGCCGCCTCCGCGAGCTGGGTGTGCGATACGTGGTCGTGCACACCGCCCGTGCCAGCGAGCTTCGGCTGGCCGTGGCGCGTGCGGTCGACATCCCTGACGTCGAGATACTCGGACGGTTCGGAGAGGACTATCTCTATCGTGTGCGCTGAGCGCATTCCGGGAGGCGGTGGTGGACGCGGCAGGACTCGAACCTGCGACCTCGCGCGTGTGAAGCGCGCGCTCTAACCAGCTGAGCTACGCGTCCGGAAATCCCAGTCTAACTTATTCCGTTCCATAGAGGCGATCCCCGAAGTCGCCCAGCCCCGGCACGATGTACTTGTGGTCGTTCAGGTGGTCGTCGACCACGGGCGTGTACACCGGCACGTCGGGATGGTGGCGCTCGACATGCGCGATGCCCTCGGGCGCGGCGACGATGCAGATCATGCGGATCAGCGTCGCCCCGGCGGCCTTGATCATGTCGATCGCCGCCACGGCGCTTCCGCCCGTCGCCAGCATCGGGTCGATCATCAGCACGTAGCTCTGGCTGAGATCGGCCGGCAGCTTCGAGTAGTATTTCGCCGCAATGGCCGTCGCCTCGTCGCGCTGGAGGCCGATGTGGCCGACACGCGCGGCCGGCAGCAGTTCGAGCACCGCGTCGAGCATGCCCAGTCCGGCGCGAAGCACCGGCACCACGACGACGTCGCCCGTCACCACCATGCCGCCGGCCGGGCCCAGCGGTGTCGTGGTCGTCCCATGCGTCGCGGGGACGTCGCGCAGCGCTTCAGCAGCCAGCAGGACGCTGATCCGGTTGGCCGCGCGCCGGAACGCCGGGGGATCGGTCCGAACGTCGCGCAGCTCCATCAGCGCGTCCTGCACCAGCGGGTGGGTGACGATGTGTGTGGGCACGAGGAACATTCTAGGACGAAGTGCGAGGGTGCGGGGGTGCGAGTAGGATCCCATGATGCGCGTGAAGTTCTCTGCTATCGCCGCGTTGCTCCTGGTTGCGGTGGCCCTGGCGGTCGTCGGGACGCAGACTGGTCAGCAGGAGGTGTCGCTGATCGTCGCCAACGGGACGGTCGTCACCATGGACGGCGTCCGGCGCGTGATCGCGAACGGCAGCGTGGCGATTGACGGCACGGACATCGTGGCCGTCGATACGGCGGATGCGATCGGCCGGCAGTTCCGGAGCGCGACCACGATCGACGCATCGGGGCAGGTGGTGCTTCCGGGCCTGATCAACACGCATACGCACGCCCCGATGGTGCTCTACCGAGGGCTCGCCGACGATCTGGCGCTGATGGAGTGGCTCACCAAGTACATCTTCCCGGCGGAAGCGAAGACCGTCTCTCCGGAGATGGTGCGGGCCGGCACGCGGCTCGCCGCGCTCGAAATGATCCAGTCGGGCACGACGACCTACGCCGACATGTATTACTTCGAAGAGGAGATTGCCAGGGAGACGAAGGCCGCGGGTCTTCGCGGCGTCCTCGGCCAGACCGTCATCCAGTTTCCGGTGGCTGACGCGAAGACCCCTGCGGACGCCCTTCGGCGGGCGGAGGCGTTTATCACCGCCTACAAGGGGGACCCGCTCATTACGCCGGCGGTGGCGCCGCATGCGATGTACACGCTCGACGGCCCGACGCTGACTGCGGCGCGCGATCTGGCCAGGCGCTACGGCGTCCCGACGCTGATCCATCTCGCCGAAACGCAGGATGAGGCGAAGACCTCACAGGAGCGGTTTCAGACATCGCCGATCCTGTATCTCGACCGTCTCGGGTTTCTCGGTCCGTCGGTGCTCGCCGCGCACGCCGTCTGGGCGTCACCGGCGGAAGTGGATCTGCTCCGCGCCCGCGGTGTCGGCGTGGCCCACAATCCGGAAAGCAACATGAAGCTGGCCAGCGGTGTCGCGCCCGTGCCCGCCTACCTGGCCGCGGGCGTCGCGGTCGGCCTCGGCACGGACGGCGCCGCGAGCAACAACGATCTCGACATGTTTGAGGCGATGCGCCTGGCGTCGCTCCTGCACAAGGTCCACACAGGCGACCCCCGCGTGGTCAGCGCCCTCGAGGCGCTCGAAATGGCCACGATCGGCGGCGCGCGTGCGCTCGGCATGGAGCGGGCGATCGGCTCGCTCGAACCGTCCAAGCGCGCCGACCTGATCGTCGTGAGCATGGCGTCGGCGCGCCAGACGCCGATGTACGACGCCATTTCGCACCTGGTCTACACCTCGCGCGGCGACGACGTGCGCACAACCATCGTGCACGGCAAGGTCCTGATGCGGGACCGGCGGATGGCGACGCTGCAGGAGGCGGCCGTCCTTGCCGACGCCAGGGCCTGGGCCGTCAAGGTGCGCGCGGCCGTGAACTAGGGCTGCGGGTCCTCGATCACCGCGATGTGCGGGAGGTTCCGGTAATTCTCGGCGTGGTCGAGGCCGTAGCCGACGACGAACTTGTCCTCGATCTCGAAGCCGATGTAATCGACCGGGACGGCGATCTTGCGCCGCGACGGTTTGCTCAGGAGGCAGGCGGTCCGCAGGCGCCTGGGCGCCCGTGCCTGGAGGATCTGCTGCAAGTAGGCGAGGGTGAGGCCGGTGTCGACGATGTCCTCGACGATGATCACGTCGCGCCCTTCGAGGCCGCTCTCGAGATCCTTCAGCAGCTGGACCTGGCCGGAGGAGTTCGTGCTCGACCCATAGCTCGAGACCGCCATGAAGTCGAGCGAACACGGCACGTCGATGACGCGCGCGAGATCGGAGAGAAAGACAAAGGCGCCCTTGAGGACCGCGATCAGGTGGACGCCGTCGGGATGGTCGCGACTGATCTGGGCGGCGAGTTCGCGCACGCGCGCCTCGATCTGTTCGGCGGATATGAGTACCTGCATGGGAGCCACGACGACCGCGAATCACAGTAACATACGTCGTCGATGAAGCGGTTTCAGATGATTACCGAGGCCGACGCGCGAACGCTCGAGTACGGGAGCACGGTCGTGCTGGTCGCCGGTGGACACGTCACGCCGCTCGCGCACGACACGCTGAAGGCGCGGCGTGTCTCGGTCGTGCGCGACACGCCCGACATCGACATCGCGACTCTCGCGCCGCCCTCGGACATCCGCACCGTCGCTGTGGCCGGCGATCACACCTCCGTGGGCCTGAAGACGGCGATCCGGCAGCACCTGCGGGGACGGGGCATTGCCGTCCACGACCTCGGGACCGATACCAGCGAACCGGTGGACTATCCGGACACGGCGGCCCTCGTCGCCGTTCAGGTCGCGCGGGGCGAGGCTGACGCGGGCATCGTGCTCGACGGGGCCGGGCTGGGGTCGACCATCGCAGCGAACAAGGTAGACGGGATCCGTGCGGCGATGTGCGTCACCCAGACGCTCGCTCGCTATGCCCGCGAGCACAACGGCGCGAACGTGCTGGCGCTCGGATCCACGCTTGTCACAACCGAAGAAGCGCTCGCCATCGTCGACACGTTCCTGGCGACGCCGATGCGCGACGCCCGGTACATGCGCCGGCTGGCCAAGATCCGGGACCTTGAACACCGGCGCCCCTGAACGTGCCATCCGGATGCAGCCCGTCGATATTCATCGCCTGATCCAGATCGTTGTCGAAGAGCTCGCCGCGGCGAACGCCGGCGCGGCACCCGAGCAATGCGGCTGCCACTCGCTCGTCTACGAATGCTGTCCGGACCGGCTGAAGGAGATCCTGGAGGCGGGGGCGACGAGACTCGGTCTCCACGCCACGGGCGGGTCGGCCGGGACCGTGGCGGAGATGATCGATCACACCCTGCTCAAGCCTGATGCAACGCGAGCCGAGATCGAGACACTGTGCCGTGAGGCAGCGCAGTATGAGTTCGCGAGCGTCTGCGTGAATCCGACCTGGGTGTCGCTCTGCGCGACATTGCTGAAGGCGAGCCGCGTCAAGGTCTGCTCGGTGGTCGGCTTCCCGCTGGGTGCCACGACGGCCGACGCGAAGCATTTTGAGACCCGGCGCGCCATTTTTGACGGGGCGTGTGAAATCGACATGGTCATCAACGTCGGGGCGCTGAAATCAGGCGATCTTCGGGTCGTCGAGCGCGACATCGATGCGGTGGCAGCCCCCTGCCGGGAGGCCGGCGCGGTCAGCAAGGTCATCATCGAAGCGGCCCTGCTGACGGACGAGGAGAAGATCACCGCGTGCACGCTGGCCAAGGCCGCCGGTGCTGACTTCGTCAAGACGTCCACTGGCTTTGGCCCCGGCGGCGCCACGGCCCACGACGTCGCGCTCATGCGCCGCGTGGTCGGCGAGGAGATGGGCGTGAAGGCGGCCGGCGGTGTGCGCGACCTCGAGGGGTTGAAGGCGATGGTCGCGGCGGGCGCCACCCGTATTGGCGCGAGCGCGGGCGTCCGGATCGTGCAGGAATCGCGCGGCCAGCAGCCCGCCGCAACCCCTAAAGGCTACTGAGGCGATGCCGCTCGGCGTCTATCTGATTGGGCTTGCTGGCATGCTCCTGGCACCGTCGACGACGGCGGCGCAGGAACCCGGGCCACCCGGCCCGTACATCGTCGATCTGCGGCTCGCCATCGCCGGTCTGCCGCAGGATGCGACCTTCTTTCCGGTCCTGCCAAGCGGCACGTTCGTCCCGACGCGGGCCCTCGGCCTGGACGTCGGGGGGCACGTCTATCCGCTGGGCCTGGGTCCGGCACGGCTGGGCATTGGCGCGACGCTCGCGCGTACCACCGGGCGCGCGTCCCCCGCGCAGCCCGGCGGCAGTGCGTCCACGCCCCCGGCGCGCCAGACGAGCCCCGACGTCGAGAGCGCGATGACGATCCTGGCCCCGCAGTTGTCACTGAACTTCGGGTCGTCGACCGGCTGGAGCTACGTCAGTGCCGGTGTCGGGCAGGTGCGCATCACGTCGACCGCGTCCGCCTACGCGTCAGGGAGCAGCAGCACGGCGTCGACGGTGGGGGAGAAGGTGCTCGAGTTGCAGCGGCGCCAGGCGATCAATGTCGGCGGGGGCGCGCGATGGTTCCTGAGCGGCCACGTCGCGTTTTCGTTCGACGTCCGTTTTCACATGATTGCGGCACGGGCGACCAAGGAGGCACGGACCCCGAAGGCGGCAACGGTCGTGGCCGGCGCGGGCCTTTCGTTCCGGTAGAAGGGGATGAGATAATGCCTGAGCGTCAGGCCGCGCGGGCGTCTTCTAGTGGCAAGAAAGTGGCTTCCCAAGCCACGAACACGGGTTCGATTCCCGTCGCCCGCTCCAGCCTTCGCTCGCTGCGCGAGCTTCGGTTGGCAAGCCACCCTACCCTCGAATAATCTCCAGCACTTCGTCCCGCTTTTTCTCCATCATCGACGGCGACGCCGCCTCCAGATTGAGGCGCAGGAGCGGCTCGGTGTTCGACGGCCGCACGTTGAAGTGCCAGTCGGGATAGTCCACGGAAATGCCATCCAGTTTCTCGACCCTGGCATCCTTGTAGCGCGCCTCGATGGCCGCCAGTTTCTTCGGCACGTCGCGCATCGAGGGCAGCTGGGTGTTGATCTCTCCGGAGATGAAATAGCGCTCGCGGAACGGCTGCAGCAACTCGCGGAGCGACTGTCCCTTCGTGGACATCAGCTCCAGGATGAGGAGGGCCGGGATGAATCCGTTGTCCGCGTAATAGAAGTCGCGGAAGTAATAGTGACCGGTCACCTCGCCGCCAAAGATGGCATCTTCTTCACGCATCCGCCGTTTGATGAAGGCGTGCCCGACGCGGTTCATCAGGGCACGCCCGCCGTATCTCGCGGCGGTGTCTCTGACCGCATGGCTCGCACGCAGGTCGTACACCACGGTCGACCCGGGATGCTTCATCAGGAACGCTTCTGCGAGCAGCGCGGTGATGAAGTCGCCGGAAATGAATTCCCCACTGCCGTCGATGAAGAAGCAGCGGTCGGCGTCGCCGTCCCACGCGATGCCGACGTCTGCCTTCTGCCGGATGACCTCGGCGGTGATGTCGGCGCGGTTCTCCTCGATGAGCGGATTGGCCTCATGGTTCGGGAATGTCCCGTCAATATCGAAGCAGAGGCGCGTGGTACGGCAGGGGAGCCGGTCGAAAAGCAGCGGGGCGACGAGTCCGCCCATTCCGCTTCCCGCGTCGAGCACGACGTTGAAGGGCGTGATGGCTGCCGCGTCGATGAACGACATCACCTTCTCGACGTACTGATCCACCCGCGAGCGCGTGGTGAGGCTGCCCTGAATCTTCGCCGGCCGCGGCAGGCGGTCGTTGGCGATCATGTCGCGAATATCGCCGATGCCGGCATCGCCACTGAGCGGCAGCGCCTCCGCGCGGACCATCTTGATGCCGTTGTACCGCCCCGGGTTATGTGAGGCCGTGATCTGCGCGCCGCCGCCGAGGCGGTCGTGGACCACGGCGAAATACATCATGTCGGTGCCGAGCATCCCGTAGTCGACGACGTCGATGCCCTGCTCGCGCACGCCATGAATGAACGCGGCGGCGATCGCGGGCGACGACACCCGCATGTCGCGCGAGACGGCGACCGCCGGTACGCCCAGATAGGCCGCAAAGCCCCGGCCGATGAGCCGCGCCACGTCTTCGTTGATCTCGGCCGGGTAGAGCCCTCGAACGTCGTAGGCCTTGAAGATGTCGGGGTTGATGTTCATGGGTTCCTGGGGTGCCTGGGGTGCCTGGGGTGCCTGGGGTGCCTGAAGTTCCTGAGGTTCCTGGGGTTCAGGCGCGGGAGTGAGCCGTGAGGACCGTGTCGTCGCCCAGCACGGCGTCGCCGTCCAGAGTGACGTTCGCGCCCAGGTGGCATCGATGGCCGAGGATGGCGTGGTGCACCGACGCGCCGGATTCAATCCGGCAGTCCGGCCACACGATGGACTCTGTCACACACGCGCCCTCGCCGACCCGTACGCCCCGGCCAATCACCGTGTGAGGTCCGATGCGGGCGCCGGCGCCGATCACGACACCGGCATCGATAAAGCAGGGTCCCTCGAGCGTCGCCTCAGCCGCGATCGAGGCCCCTGGCGCCGACACGATCCGCGAGGCCGGTGCGCTGGCGAAGGGCTCGGTCGCGAATCGGCCGTCCATGATGTCTCGATGGACCTGCGTGTACTTCTCATGCGTCCCGATATCAATCCAGTAGCCTTCGTAGACGTACGCGACGAAGGTCTCATTCCGCTCGACCAGCGACGGAAAATACTTGCGCTCGATCGACCAGGGCACGCTGTCGGGAATCCGGTCGAACGTGTCCGGCTCCAGGACGTACATGCCCGCGTTGATGCGGTTGGTCGTGATCTCGTCGGCCTTCGGCTTCTCGAGGAACCGCTTCACGCGTCCGTCCGCGTGCGTTTCGACCAGTCCGTAGGCCGTTGGATTGTCGACCGGAGTCAGGACGATCGTCGCCCTGGCGCGGCGCGCCCGGTGGAGGGCGATGACGTCGGCGAGGTCGATCTGCGTGAGGACGTCTCCGTTGAAGACGACGACCGACCCGGTCACCCCGCGCGCGGCATACTTGATCGCGCCGCCGGTCCCAAGCGGCTCCGGCTCGACGACGTACCGGATCTTCACCCCGAGCGAGGAGCCGTCGCCGAACACCTGCTCAATCCGGTCCGGCTGATAGTTGAGGCTGAGGATGACTTCGTCGATCTCGGGGATCTGGCTGACGAGATCGATCTGGTACCGCAGGAACGGCCGATCGAAGATCGGCACGATCGGCTTGGGCGTGTGCAGCGTGAGGGGCCGCAGGCGGGTGCCCTGCCCCCCGGCCAGAAGAATCGCCTTCATGACGACCTGCGATCATACCCGATGGGCGATGGTAGAATGGCTCGCCAATGAACCTGCCGACCGCACTCACGGTTGTGCGCATCGTCCTGGTGCCGCTGCTGGTCGTGGTGTTGTTGACCGAGTTCGAGGGACGCCGGATCGCCGGCATGCCGAAGGACCTGTTCGGCGCGGGTATTTTTGGCCTCGCGTCGCTCACGGACTGGCTGGATGGCTACCTGGCGCGCCGCCGCCGCCAGGTGACGTGGCTGGGCCAGATCCTCGACCCCATCGCCGACAAGCTCCTCACCTCCGCGGCGTTCATCTCCCTCGTCCAGCTCGATGCGGCGCCCGCATGGATGGTGGCCCTGATCATCGGGCGCGAGTTCGCCATTACGGGTCTTCGCAGCCTGGCCCATGCCAGGGGCTTTACGATGCCGGCCTCGCCGCTCGGCAAGCTCAAGATGTCGCTGCAGGTGGCGACCATCCTTCTGCTGATTGTGGGGTGGGGGTCGTGGCCCGCGCTCCGGCCGGTCGGGTACGCCATGCTCTGGGTTGTGCTGGTCGTCGCGGTGGTGTCGGCGGCCGATTACTACCTGAGGTTCCAGCGGCTGCTGAGCGCCCGCGTGACCGATGTCAACATCGCGCGCGAGCAGCGGCGCCGCAGCGACGAGCGCCGCGCGGGGTAGGCCACCAGACGCAGAGAGAGCCATGCAGCTCACAAAGGTCAGCTACAGGCGGCAGTCGCTCTAATCGAGAATCGGGTCACCCAGAACTGTGGCAGTTGCTCCAGGAAGCAGACTCGGGCCCTATGAAATCGTCGCCCTGCTCGGAGCGGGCGGCATGGGCGAGGTGTATCGTGCGCGCGACACGAGGCTCAACCGCGATGTCGCGATCAAGGTCCTTCCAGATGTCTTCGCTGCGGACTCGCAGCGGCTTGCTCGATTCAAGCAGGAGGCGCAAGTCCTTGCGTCGCTGAATCACCCGAATATCGGAACTATCTACGGGTTTGAAGAATCGGACGGCAGGCAGGCGCTCGTCCTGGAACTGGTCGACGGCCGCACGCTCGAGGATCGTATTCGTCAGGGCCCCATGCCATTGGACGAGGCGCTGCCGGTCGCACGGCAGATTGCCGAGGCACTCGAAGCCGCCCGCGAACAGCGGGTGATTCACCGTGATCTGAAGCCAGCCAATATCAAGCTGCGGCCGAACGGGACGGTGAAGGTGCTGGACTTCGGGCTTGCAAAGCTCGTCCAGGCTTCTGACCCGGAGGCTGAAGCCTCGACTCTGTTATCGCAATCACCGACGATCACGAGCCCTGCGGCGACGCGCTTGGGCGCGGTCATGGGGACTCCTGCGTACATGAGTCCGGAGCAGGCGCGGGGAATGCCGGTCGACTGGCGGACCGATGTCTGGGCGTTCGGATGTGTGCTGTTCGAAATGCTCAGCGGGCGCTCCGCGTTTGGCGGCGAGACGATCTCCGACACGATTGCGAAGATCCTCGAACGTGAGCCGGACTGGCACGCACTTCCCGCTTCTACTCCCGCGCGGATCCGGGAGCTGCTGCGCCGCTGTCTCCAGAAGGACCAGCGGCACCGTCTGCATGACATCTCGGACGTACGCATCGAGATAGACGAGGGTCGATCAGCGGCCAGCAGATCGCGTCGCGTTGTCGGACTTCCCGCCGTGGCTGCCGGGGGCGCGCTGGCGTTCGCTCTCTTGGCGGGCGCCTGGTGGTACGCATGGAGATCGACCCCCGCCGTCCCGCACGAGCCGGTCTCGGTCGTGATCGCGGACTTCCAGAACCGCACTGACGACCCCACGTTCGACCACACACTCGAGCCGGTGCTACGAATCGTCCTGGAAGGCGCCGGTTTCATTACGGCGTATGACCGCACGCTCATCGGCCCCCGGCTGGGCGTACCGCCGCCTGAACAACTGGATGAGATCGCCGCGCGCCAGATCGCGGTAAAGCAAGGCCTGGGCGTGGTGCTGTCGGGTTCTCTGGAACGTCAAGCCGGCGGCTACAGGCTTTCAGTGAGAGCAGTTCAGGCGGTCACCGGCGACGTAATCGGGATCGCTGAGGGGACGGTGTCCGACAAGGACCGCGTCCTGTCGGAAGCGACGAGACTGGTCACCACCGTTCGTGAAGCGCTCGGGGATGACGCGTCAGACTCCGCGCAGCGCTTCGCCATGGAAACGCTTTCCGCCACCTCACTAGAAGTCGTACGTGAGTATGCAGAGGGCACGGATGCCTTGTCCCGGAACAAGTCGGATGAGGCACTACAGAGCTTCTCCAGGGCGGTAGCCCTGGATCCGAGCTTCGGCCTCGGACATGCAAGCATGGCTATCGCGTCGCGAAACCTGGATAGGCAGCAGGACGCCGAGAGGTACATCAAGGAAGCTGTTCGTCATGTGGACGGCATGACCGAGCGCGAACGGTACCGCACGCGTGGGCTCTTCTACTACATCACCGGCGACTACCAGGCGTGCGTGAAGGAATACGGCGATCTCGTCGCCCGGTACGCAGCTGACGTCGGAGCGCGCAATAACCTGGCGCTGTGCCTGACGTATCTGCGAAACCTGCCTCAGGCGTTGGATGAGATTCAGCGCGCCGTAGCCATTCTGCCAAAGCGCGCGCTCTACAGGCTGAATTTCGCGCTGTACGCGGCGTATGCGGGCGATTTTCAAACCGCGGAACAGGAGGCGCGAACAGCGCAGGAACTGGGGAGCCCGATGGCCTTGCTGTCCTCAGCCTTTGCTCAGCTCGGACGGGGCCAGCTGTCCCAGGCTGCTGAGTCCTACCAGCAACTGGCGAAGGTCAACGACCAGGGCGCTTCCTTCGCGGCAGCTGGACTCGCCGATTTGGCGCTGTACGAAGGACGTTTGTCCGAGGCGGTTGGCATTCTTGAGCAAGGCGCCGCCGCAGCCCTCGCGGCAAAGGACCCAGACAGAGCCGCCAACAGGTTCGCCGCACTCGGATACGCGCAGTTGGTGCGCGGCCAAAGGCGCGCGGCTGTCGAAGCCGCCGACACCGCGTTAGCGAACAGCCAGACTGTGAAGATCCGATTCCTGGCGGCGCGTGTGTTCGTCGAAGCCGGCGAAATGCCCAGGGCTAGCACAGTGGCCACAAGCCTCGCCTCAGAGCTCCAAGCCGAGCCCCAAGCCTACGCCAAGATCATTAATGCGAACGCGGCGCTCAAGAATCGAGATCCGCGCCTCGCGATCAAGACGCTGATCGAGGCCAACGGTCTTCTTGACACATGGATCGGCCATTACGATCTCGGGCGCGCGTACTTTGGCGCCGGAGCGTTCACGCAGGCTGATTCTGAGTTTGACCGCTGCCTGACGCGCCGCGGCGAGGCCTTGGCACTCTTCCTGGACGAGGAGCCCACGTACGGCTATCTGCCGCCCGTTTACTATTACCAGGGCCGTGTCCGCGAAGCCTTGAATAGTCCAGGGATTGCCGAGCCATACCGCACGTATCTCACCATCCGGGGAACGGCCGACGAAGACCCGCTTCTGGCAGAAGTCCGCCGGCGGATTCGTGGAAGTCCGACGAGTGCACCGTGAGCATCAGATCGGTTGATCGACGGGCGTCAGGAAAACAGCCCCTTTGTGTCCTTTGTGGCGAGATCTTCGTGGCTACTTCCGCAGCGCCACGTAGTCGCCGACCGTCACGCCGTCGATCGCGCGCGTGACACGGAGTGTCGTGATTTCCGGGCGCACATGGACCGCCACCGCGTCGGCCAGCTCGAAGAGAAAGTTCCCGGACTCCAGCTTGTCGCGATAGACCACGAACTGCGCCCCGGGCGCCACGCCGTGGTCGCTGCCGCGATCGACCATCACGTACTCACCCTTGCCGAACGTCGTCCGATTGTCCGTGCCGGACAGGACGCGCCCGTAGTTGCTCCGCTGGGCGGGTGGGCGGCCGGGCAGCGCCGCCGGAGCGGCGGGCACGACGAACGGTTCGAGATAGTCGTTGAGCTGTACGGCGTCGCAGGCGTGCTCGATGGTGGCCAGCGACATCCGGTCGTCAACCGCATACACGCGAAGCCAGCCGGCCGTGTGCAGGATGATCGGGTTATCGCGCCCGACGGGGCGCTTTTCCAGCGGGATCTGGCGGCGCGCGACATACAGCTGCCCGACCTCGATGCCGTTGTCGGACCCAGCGTTGATGGTCACCAGGTCGCCCGGGCCCATGGTCACGCGGACCTCCGCTTCCTGGCTTCCGGTCACCCGCAGCGGCGCCGGGGGAACCTCGAAGGCGAGTGTCGGCGCGCAGGCCTGCGACAGCACGTCGGGGGGGAGGTTCACGGGGCCGCGCCCAGGGGCGCGCTGCGCCAGGGCAGGGGCGGCGCAGGCCAGGAGTGCAACGACGGGCACAAGTCGGAATTTCATGGCAAGTTATTGCACCTTCAGCTGTTGCAGCCGTTCCTTCGTGTCTTCGAGGAACTCGCTCGTGTCGAACTCGCCGAGGATCCGCTCGAAATACGGAATGGCTTCTGGTGTCTTATCGGTCCTTGCCAGTGACTCCGCCAGATAGAAGTACACCGCGTCCCTGCCGGTGTATCCGGCGTCGTCCTTGAGGACTTCCCGGAACCGCTCGATGGCGCCGGGGTACCAGCGGAGCCGGAAGTAGGTCAGGCCCACGCGGTAGGACGACTCGCTGAGGCGGTCGCGCGCGATGCGCCACTGCTGCTTCACATCCGGGATCAGCGAGCTGTTCGGAAACTTCTGGAAGAACACGTCGAATTCGGTGAGCGCGGCCCTGGTCGCGGTCTGATCGCGGTCGGCAGCGCGCATCTGCACGACGTGCGTCATGGCGAGCCTGTACTGCGCGTAGTCGGAGCGGGGGCTCGTCGGATAGAAGCTCAGAAACTCACGGAACTCGTTGGCGGCCGAGACCAGCGATTCGGCCGTGTTCTCGCCGAGGTAGGCGTCGCCGAGGCCAAGCTTCGCATCGGGCCGGACGGGACTCTGCGGGTATCCGTCGACGATCTGCTGGAAGTAGGTCCGGGCGTTCGCCCATTGCTCTTCCTTGAGGGACGCGGTCCCGCGTTCGAAGAGGAAGCGATCCGGCTGGGCGGCGTTGGCCGGCACCGGTTCCTGGCGCGCGCCGCATGCCGACACAAGCGCCATCGCCACCAGGACCAGGACGAACCGCAGGCTATTTCGCATCAACGTGTGTCATCCATTCGTGCTGCGCGCGCAGCCCCTGTTCGAGGGTCACGGACGGCGCGAACCCGAAATCCGTGCGGGCGCGCGTGGTATCGGCGTACGTGTCGCGCATGTCGCCGCGCTGCGCGTCGTGCCGCTCGATCCTGAGAGGGCGCCCGGTGATCAGCCTGATCAGCTCGAACACGTCCAGCAGCTCGACCCGCGACCCGCCCCCGATATTGTAGACACCGCCTGGCTTGCCTCGTGTCGCCGCACTGACCGTCGCGGCCACCGCGTCCGCCACAAACGTGAAGTCGCGGGTCTGGCGGCCGTCGCCGAACATCGTGACCGGCTCGTCCAGACGCACGGCGTGGAAGAAGCGGCTGAAGCCCATGTCGGGGCGCTGCCGCGGCCCGTATACCGTGAAGTAGCGCAGCGACACCGTCGGCACGCTGTGGTTCACGTGGTACAGGTAGCAGAGTTGCTCCGCGGCGAGCTTTGTCACGCCATACGGCGATACGGGCTGCGGCCGCGCATCCTCGCGCATCGGGATCTCGACCTCGTCGCCGTAGACCGAGGAACTCGACGCGTAGACGAATCGCTCAATCGGCTTGCCGACGGAGGCCTCGAGCAGCAGCTGGGTGGCGTCCACGTTGTTCACTGTATAGACGCGGAAGTCCCGTCCCCAGCTTTTCCGCACGCCGGCCTGGGCCGCCAGGTGGAACACGTGCGTCACCCCCCGCAGGAGCGCATCGAGATCCGCATCCGCAATCGCCTGCTCGACGAACGTGAACCCCGGGGCCTTTCGCAGGCCGGAGAGGTTCCGCTCCTTGAGGGGCCGGGGATAGTAGTCCGTCATGCAATCGATCCCGGTCACCGTGGCGCCCGACTCGATCAACCGTTCGGACAAGGTCGACCCGATGAAGCCGGCGGCGCCGGTCACGAGTGCCTTCACGCGAGCAGTTCCCGGACGCGCGAGGGCAGGCGACAGGGCTTGCCCGCCGCGTCAACCGCCGCATGAACGGTGTGGCCGCGCGCCGACAGCGTTCCATCACCGGCGCGGGTGACGTCGTAGTCGAACCGAATTCTCACCGGCGTCACCAGGACGGCCCTCGTCGCAATCTCCACCTCGTCGTCATAGCGCAGCGGCTGCCGGTACTCGCAGTGCGCCTCGATCACCGGCAGCGCCACCCCATCTTCCTCCATCTCCCGGTAGCTCCACCCGGTGTGGCGCAGCCATTCCGTGCGGCCGACCTCGAACCAGACGAGGTAGTTGGCGTAGTAGACGACCCCCATCTGGTCGGTGTCGGCATAACGGACGCGCAGGCGGGTTGTTCGAGTCGCGGCGTCGGGCGTCATGCACGCAAGCCGGCGGCGGAGCTGCACGCCGCCCGTAGCCCACGCGTCGCGGCTTCGGCGTCCGGCGTCCCGAAGATGGCGTTCCCCGCCACCAGGATGGACGCGCCCGCAGCCACGACGGCGGCGGCATTCGAGGCGTCGATGCCGCCGTCGATCTCAATCGGCGCCGCGGATCCGGCCCGCGTCAGGATCTCCCGGACCCGCCGCAGTTTGTCGAGGCTCTGGGGGATGAACGCCTGGCCGCCGAATCCCGGGTTGACCGACATGACGAGCACGAAGTCGAGGTCGCCGGCGATCGCCTCGAGTGCGGTGGCCGGCGTGGACGGATTGAGCACCGCGCCCGCCTTGATCCCGCGGCTCTTGATGTGCGCGATCGTGCGGTGCAGGTGCCGGGCCGCCTCGATGTGCACCGACAGCATCGCGGCGCCGGCATCGACGAAGTCGTCCACATACCGCTCCGGCTGCTCGATCATCAGATGGACGTCGAGCGGCCTGGTCGCCACGCGCCTGATGGCGCGCACGACCAGGGGACCGATAGTGATGTTGGGGACGAAGTGGCCGTCCATCACGTCCACGTGGATCAGATCGGCGCCGCCCCGTTCGATTGCGGCGATGTCCGCCCCGAGCGCCGCGAAGTTGGCCGACAGAATGGATGGCGCAATCTGTACCGCGCCGCTCATCGGCTCACCTCGAGGGAAATGGAATCCGACGGTGCGACGCGGAAGCCCCCCGCGGGCTGCTGCCGGACCACGGTGCCGGCGGGTACACCCGGGTAGGGCTGTGAACCGACGATGCTCACGCGGAAGCCTCGTCCACGCAGCGCTTCGGCGGCGCGCTCGCCGTTGGTGCCGATCAGATCCGGCATCACATACGTGGCGGCTTCCTCGCCGCGATTCAACAGGAGGGACACCTGCGGCGCGCGTGCATCGGGCGCCGGGTCCTGCGCCACGATCGCGTCGGCGGGGTAGTCGGGTGAGCGAAACTCCGAGACGCCGGCGATGTCCAGGCCGTCCTCGCCCAGCCGCATCCGTGCGGTCCGCTCGCTCTGGCCCACCAGGGCGGGAACGGTGACCGTCCGCGCCCCCGCGCTCACCCACGCGCGGATCGTCCGCTGCCGCCGCGCCTGCGCACCCGCGACCGGGTCCTGCTGGAGGATGGTGCCGGCGGGCATCTTGTCGTCGGCGCGCGGGTTCGGGTCCAGGCGGAGCGCCAGGCCGACCTCGGCCAGCCGCTCGGTGGCCTCCTCGACCCTGACGCCCACGAGGTTCGGCACCTGCACTTCGCGCGTCCGCAGCGCCGCGCGCATGCCAATCAGCGCAAACAGCACGTAGGTGGTCGCCAGCGCGCCGACCAGCAGCACGACCTTGCCCACGGTCCAGACACGTGCGCTGAGAGGCGTCATCTAGGTGGAGATCGTACCACGCACGATCGCGGCGGCAAAGAACGCCTCCAGGCCGTGCGCGAAGGGGAGCGTGCGAAGCATGCCCCTGTCGTCGAGGAGCGGCGCGAGCGGTGCCGTCCTGTCGGATCGGAGGTCGACGAGTGTAAAGTCCCGGCGTCGGGCAAGAAAGGCACCGACGACCGCCTCGTTCTCCTCCGGTTCACTCGAGCAGGTCGCGTATACGACTCGTCCGCCCGGGCGGACCAGGTCGGCGGCCCGACCCAGCAGCGTGAGCTGCTGCGTGGCAAGAGTGCCGAGGTCGCCTTCGTGCCTCCGCCACCGGATATCCGGATCGCGCCGGATCGTCCCGAGCCCCGAGCAGGGCACGTCGATGAGGACGCGGTCGAAGGCTGACTGAAACGGCAGCGGTCCAGACGAGGGAATGTGCACCACGCGGATCGACCGGGTCCCGGAGGCCGCAACCGTCGCGCGGAGGAGCTTCATGCGTCGTGCGCGAATGTCGGATGCGACGATGAGGCCGGTGTCGCGCATCGTCCCTGCCAGCACCATCGTCTTGCCCCCTGGCGACGCGCACAGGTCAAGGATGCGCTCCCCTGGTCTCGCGTCCACGGTCAGCGGCACGAGCTGTGACGCCTCGTCCTGGACGAAAAACGAACCGTCCTTGGTGAGGCGCATCGGGTTGCCAGACGACACGATCAGGCCGTCGGGCGCGTAGCCCGTCGGGTCGGTCTCGATGCCGTCGGTACGGAGCGCGGCGGCCAGCGTCAGCCTGTCCGTTCTTAATGTGTTTGCCCGGAGTGCCAGCGACGGCACGGCGTTGTTGAAGCGCACCCAGCGTTCAACGGCGTCGAATCCGTGACGGCCGAGCCAGCGGCGTACGAGCCACTCGGGATGTGAATGCGTAATCCCCAGGTACGCGAGCGCCGCGGCGGGATCGGCGGCGGACTCCGGGCGCGGAGGAAGCGGCAGCCGATGGCGCTCACGGAGCAGCGACCGCAAGACGGCGTTGACGAATCCTGAGGCATGGGACTGTCGCGCGAACCGCGACAGATCCACGGCATCGTCCACGACCGCCGACGCAGGCACGCGATCGAGATGCAGCAGTTGATACACGCTGAGGCGGAGGATCTCCAGGACGGCGGGATCGATCCTGTCGGCCGGACGCCCGGCGAAGTGCACGATCAGGTGGTCGGCCGCACGTCGCCACCGGAGCGTGCCGGTGACGATGTCCCCGGCCAGTGCGCGGTCGCGTTCGTCGTGCAGCGGGTCCCGGCTCGCCGCCAGTGCAGCCGGCAGGTCGGCGCGCCCGGTGGCGATGGCCCGCAGCGCCTGGAACGCCGCGATTCGGGCCGGCGCAGGCATTACGCGTTCGAGAACGCGGCGCCCGCGGGTACGGGGTGACCGGCGAGGAACTCGCGAACGGTCAGCGGCCGGCCTCCCTCGAGCTGCAGGCGCGTGATGGCCACGCGCCCGTGATGTCCGGTCGCCACGTGAATGGCGTCGCGTGTGACGTCCGTCACGGTTCCCGCCGGAGCGCCCGCGATCGCCTGTTCGACGCGGGTCTCGAGGACGATGATGCGCGTGCCGTCGAGGTACGTGTACGCATGCGGCCACGGGTAGAGTCCGCGCACGCGATTGTGGATGGACGGCGCGGGAAGGGTCCAGTCGATCAGGCCCTCTTCCTTGGTCAGCTTCGGCGCATGGCTGCTCAACGTCGAATCCTGGAGCTCCTGCTGCACGGTGCCCGCAGCAATCTGCTCGACCACGTCCACGAGCAGCACGGCGCCGAGGCGGGCGAGGTCCGGCTCGATACCGTCGCTCGTGTCGTTCGGGCCGATTGGGCGTCGAGCTGTTGCCAGCATCGGGCCGGCATCGAGCGCCTTCTCGACCCGCATGATGGTCACGCCTGTCTCCGCTTCGCCGTCGATGACGGCGCGGTGTATCGGCGCCGCGCCGCGATACTTCGGAAGGAGCGACGCATGCACGTTGATCATCCCGTGGCGGGGGAGGCTCAATACGTCCTCGGGAATCAATTTGCCGTAGGCGGCCACCACGCCCAGGTCCGGGCGCCATGCGCGCAGCGTATCGAGCACGGCCGGGTCCCGCAGCCGGTCCGGCTGAATGACAGGGAGGCGCGCCGCAGCGGCCACCGCCTTGACGGGCGAGTCCGACACGCGCCGTCCGCGCCCGCGCGGCCGGTCGGGCTGCGTGACGACGCCGACGACCGGGTGGCGCGACGCCAGCAGCGCCTCCAGCGTCGGCACCGCAAACGCGGGCGTGCCGAAAAAGACGATGCGCAGCGGGGCTACCATTTGCCGTCGCGCGACAGTTTCCTGATCTTCCTGACGATCAGGTCGCGCTGCAGACCGTGCAGGTGGTGGACGAACAGCCGCCCGTCGAGATGGTCCATTTCGTGCGCGAAGCAGCGGGCCAGGAGCCCCGCCGCCTCCACGGTCTGCTCGCGGCCGTCGCGGGTCAGGCCCTTGAGGACTGCGCGCGTCGGCCGTGTCACGGTGGCATTGAAGCCCGGGACGCTGAGGCAGCCTTCCTCCTCCCGCTGCGTGCCGGTATGTTCGACGAATTCGGGGTTGATGAAGGCCAGCAGCTCAGCCGGGTTGTGCCCCGCTGAGATGTCGGCGACGAACACCCGCAGCGGTACGCCGACCTGCGGTGCAGCCAGCCCGATGCCCGGCGCCGCGTACATCGTGTCGATCATGTCGTCGATCAGCTGCTGGATGTCGGCGGTGATGTCGGCCACCGGCGCGGCCGGATCGTGAAGCGGGGAGTCCCCGTACCGGAGAATCGGCCGGATCATGCGGGCGTGCCGCGCGTTGCGAAACGGCGGCGCACCTGCTCGGCGGTGGCATCGTAATGGCGCTGGATCTCGTCCACCGAATCGCAGCCGAATTTTTCCAGGAACGCGTCCGCGAGCACGAAGGCCACCATCGCCTCGCCGACGACAGCGGCGGCGGGCACCGCGCACACATCGCTGCGCTCGATGGCCGCAGGCGATTCGGTCATGTTCGCCAGGTCGACGGATCGCAGCGGCTTCATCAGCGTGGAGATCGGCTTCATGAACCCGAACACCCGAACATCTTCGCCGTTGGTGACGCCTCCCTCGAGGCCGCCGGCGTTGTTGGTCGGACGCACGGGCAGCCCGCCGCCTGAGCCGCCGCTTTCAGAATCGCTGTCGCGCGGGGGAAGGATTTCGTCATGCACGCGCGAACCGGGGCGGATGGCCGCCTCCGGGCCGATGCCGATGCCGACCGCTTTGATGGCGTGGATGCACATCAAGGCCTGCCCGAGGCGTCCGTCCAGCTTGCGGTCCCACTGCACGTAGGAGCCGAGTCCGGGCGGCACGCCGGTCGCGATCACCTCGAAGGCGCCGCCGAGGGTGTCGCCCGCGTCGCGCGCGCGATCGATCGCGGCGATCATTCGCTGCTGCACGTCGGGGTCGATGCAGCGAAGCGGCGCGTCTTCGGGGATCGCCTCGGCCTCCGCATGGGAGACCGCGCGGTCCGCGGGAATCATCACGTCGCCGATGACCGACACGTGGCTCGCGATCCGGATGCCGAACTGCCCGAGCAGCTGCCGTGCCAGGCTGCCAGCGGCGACGCGCGCGGCTGTCTCGCGGGCGCTGGCGCGCTCGAGGACGTCGCGCACATCGTCGTGGCCGTACTTGATGACGCCGGCCAGGTCCGCGTGTCCCGGCCGGGGGCGCGTCACATCGGCGCGCCTCGCGCCGGTCGCCCCTTCAGGCATCTCGGCTTCGACGTACATCGTCTGTTGCCAGTTGACCCAGTCGCGGTTCCGGATGAGGAGCGCGATGGGCGCGCCGGTCGTGCGGCCGTGGCGGACACCGGCCAGCACCTCGGCGCGGTCGCTTTCGATCGCCATGCGCCGGCCGCGCCCGTATCCACCCTGGCGGCGGCGAAGCTGCGCGTTCAGGGCGTCGATGTCGAGCTGCAGGCCAGCCGGCATCCCGTCGACCGTGACGACCAGCGCCTGTCCGTGCGACTCGCCAGCTGTCAGAAACCGCAACATGCTTCAGTCATTTTACTTTGATGTACACTCTCGCCACTATGCGGACAGCGATGATTGTGCGTACGGCGTGTCTGGTCGTCTTCCCGGTGGCGCTCCTGTGCGCGGCGTGCGGGGGCAGTGCGCCTGAACCCGCACCTGAAGCCACACCTCAACCCGCAGGGCCCCGCGTGTTCTTCGTGCAGCCGCAGGACGGCGCGGCGGTGAAGAGTCCGGTCAGCCTCGAGTTCGGGGCCGAAGACTTTCAGATCGCCGCGGTGCCGGCGGGGACCGTCACGGAGACCCGGCCCGGGCTCGGGCATCACCATGTCGGCATCGATACCGACTGCCTCCCGCCCGGAACGGCCATCCCGCGCGCGGCGCCGTGGGTCCATTTTGGCGACGGGAAGAACGTGATCGACATGCAGCTGCCGACCGGCAGCCACCGGTTGACGCTGCAGATCGGCGACGACCTCCACCGGACGATCGAAGGCCTCTGCCAGACGATCACGGTGACTGTGAACGAGTAGGACGGCGTGCAGGGCGGGTCCTCCCGGACCCGCCGAAATCTGCGACGCCCGACGGCGGTCCCCTCAGCAAAAACTCCACACCGCGCGCGCGGGTTGGTCTGTTTAGGCCTGTTTCCGCGCGTCGCTCCGTTTGCAGCAGGCCATGCCATGGCCAGACTCCTTCACGACCGCTTTGTGGCGTACGACGACCGGCACGGCTGTGACCTCGTCACCGGCGATCCCGTCCGGATCGATGCCCTTCCCCCGCATGTCTCCGAGCCTGCGCCTCTCGGGCTGGTCGAGGTGCTCGACGATGCCCGGGAGGGGAGCCCGCGGTGGGTCGTCGCCGATGCGGCGAATGCCGGTCAGGCCGCCGTCACGGCGCGAGGGGCGGCGTCGGCGGCACGGGCGCGTGGATTCGTTCCGATTCAGGTCCCGCTCTACGAACGCCTGCGGGCGGCGCTGGCGGACGACCTTGCGGAACGGACGCTGCTCCTGATTGGCAGCTTCTCGCGGTCCGTGGGTCGCGCGCAGGACGCCCTGCTCGACGCCGCTTCCCGGTCGCCCCGGCCCCACCTTCTCCTGACATTCCGGCTGGCCGGCGGGGTGGCCACGGGGGCTGTCGTTCGTGAGGCTCGGGCCGCGTATGGCGTCGGGCCAATCGCCTCCGCGCACCCATCCCGGTTCGCGATCACGGCTGACGTCGCGCGCCATATGGAGCGGGCGGCGCGCGCCGGCGAGTTCCAGCGCCATGGACGGCACGCCGCGGCCGAACGGCTCCTGCGCGACGTCGCGGCCGCCTTGACGCGGCGGGCCGCCCATGCGGCCGCCGCACACATCCTGGTCAGGCTCGGGCGCCTCCTGCTCGAACGTGGGCGTGCCGCCGCCGCGGACACGGCGTTCGGCGATGCGGCGGCACTGGCGGCGAGCGGGAATCAGGAGAGCGCCGGTCTCGAGGCGCGAATCTGGCAGGCGCTGGCGCGCACCGACGGCGGCCGGCTCACGGAGGCCGAATCGGTGTGCCGCGCCGTGTTGCTCACGAAGTCGCTGACACCCGGGCAGGAAGCGTGGGCGCACGCGGTGCTGGCGCGCGTGCTGTGCCTGCAGCAACGGCATGACGAGGCCGTCCGGTCGGCCTCCGCCGTCGATGCGAGCGCGATGTTCGATGTCGACCCGGTGATCGCCGCGAGCATGGAGGCGACCGCCATCCGGGTGCTTCTCGCGACCGGGGAGCTCTTTGCTGCCGGTCTCCGGGCGCGCGCGCTTGTGACGAGAGTCGCGGACGCCGATCCGCTGGTCATCCTGATTGCCGCCGGGGCTCACCTTCGCGTGCTCGCCGCCGCGGGTGACCTGCATCTGGCGGAGCAGCGCTGGCGCGAGATCGCCGCTCTGGCGCGGCAGGCACGGGCCCCCCTCCGGGCGCTCAGGGCACGGCTGATCTGGCACGACGCGCTCCACCGTGGCGGCCGGGCTGCAGAGGCCCGGCGGGAACTCGCGGCGATGGAGCGCCTCCAGCGCGACGCGCCCCCGCTGTTGCGCCGCGCCATAGAGGAACGAGCGCGTCCGGACCGTTCGGGTCGTCTGGAGGGTCCGGCCTGGGCCAGCCGGTCGCTTGAACGGCTCGCCATTTTCCTTATTGCCAGTGGGCACGACGAGGAGGATGACGCCTCCGCCGTGAAGTGCGTCCTGGCACGTGTCGCGGCGGAGCTGTCGCCGACGCGCGTCGACGTGATGGCGTCCACCGCGGGAGCGGTGAGCACCCTGCTCACGCTTGGCTCCGGGCTCCCGACACGTGTCGGGCGGCGGGTACTCGAGGCTGGCATTCCGATCGAAGCCGCCGAGCAGGGCGGTCGCGAACTGGCGGTCCCGGTGCGGCTCAGAGGCCGGCTGCTCGCCGTGCTGGCCGCGCGGTGGCCGCTCGACCGGGAGCCCGCCCCTGATGCGTTCGACGTGCTGGCACTCGCGGCGGCGGTCACGGCACCGCGTCTCGAGACACTGATGGCCCGCGCTCAGGAGCAGTCGGCCGCCAGCGTCTCGATTCCAGAGCTGGTGGGAATCAGCGCTGTCATGGACGACGTACGGCGGGCGATTGCGCGCGCGGCACGCGCTCCCTTCAGCGTCGTCATCGAAGGCGAGAGCGGGGTGGGGAAGGAGCTGGCGGCCCGCGCGATCCACACGCTGAGCGCCCGCCGCGATCGCCGTTTCTGCGACGTGAACTGCGCGGCACTCCCCGACGAGCTGCTCGAGTCGGAGCTGTTTGGCCACGCGAAAGGGGCGTTCACCGGAGCGGTGGCGGACAAGCCGGGGCTCTTCGAGGACGCGGACGGAGGCACGCTGTTCCTCGACGAGATCGCAGATCTATCACCCCGGGGCCAGGCCAAGCTGCTTCGCGTGCTGCAGCAGCACGAGGTGCGGCGTGTGGGGGAGACCTTCGCCAGAAAGGTGGACGTCAGATTAGTGGCCGCCGCCAACCGCGACCTGCGCGCCGAAGTGGCAGCGGGACGGTTCCGTGCAGACCTGCTCTTTCGCCTCGACGTCATTCACCTGCGTATTCCACCCCTGCGCGAGCGGCCCGAAGACATCCCACTGCTGGCGCAGTACTGCTGGCGAACCGCGGCGGAGCGTGTCGGGTCGCGCGCGACGCTCACGCACGGCGTCCTCGCCGCGCTGGCCGGACACTCCTGGCCGGGTAACGTACGCGAGCTGCAGAATGTCGTCGCGGCCATCGCCGTGGCCGCGCCGCCACAGGGACAGGTCCGTCGGTCGCTCCTGCCGGTGGCGCTCAGCAACGCCGCGCATGCCCCGAGCGGGCCATTGGCGGACGCGCGCCTGGAGTTCGAGCGGCGCTTCGTGCGCATGGCGCTGGCCCGCGCCGGCGGAAGCCGCACGCGCGCCGCGGCGGAGCTGGGCCTGTCGCGTCAGGGGCTGTTGAAGACGATGGCGAGGCTCGGACTGGGGCCGCGAGCCGGGGTCACGGAGGCGGCGGCGGAAGACGGCGTGGACGCTATGGATGCGACTGGATGTAGCTGAGGGCGAAGGGGCGCAGGCGGTCGTTCAGGCCGAGGGCGTTGGCTTCCGTGAGCGCGCGCTCAACGGACCAGCCATCCGCCTTGACCCGCTTGATCATCCAGAGCGCCGCCGCACGGCCGCCGGCCGCACAGTGCACGTACGTGGGCGTGTTGGCCGGGCCGCTGACCGCGGCGATGAAGTTGTCCACCAGCTTCGGGTCGGGCGACTGCATGTTGAAGGGAAGGTGGACGTACTTCATCCCGGCGGCGCGCACCTCCGCGCCTTCCTCGTCGACGCGCGCGCCGACTTCGCTGGCCAGGCGCAGATTCACGACCGACTTGAATCCCATCCTGCCGATTTCGCGAATCGCCTCGGGCGTGGTCGATCCTCCGCATGCGATGGTCGACTCGACCTGGGCGAACGTCGAAATGCCGGAAATCTCTCTCTTCGTGACCTGCTGGGCCAATGCCGTGGTGCCCGCAAGCAATCCAGCGAGGACGATACAGAAGGCGCGTGGGTTCATCATCAAATCCTTATCTGACTTCGCGCCAGCCGCTGACGCTGAAGATCGTGTTGCCGACGCCGCCCGTGTAAGAGAGGAACAGCCCCTGGATGGAGTTGGCTGTCACCAGGTCGTCCTCGTCTTCGGCATCCTCCACGATGATCTGGCCGAGGATGACGACGGCGCTCGCATTGATGCGCACCTGCTCGTGAATCAGGATCTGCCCCTCGGCCAGCGGCATGTTGAAGTTGCCGGTGATCTGCAGGTCTCCGTCGGTCACGAACAGGATTTCGGTGCTGTCCGGCGTCAGGTTCGCGGCGCCGCTGATATCGATCGAGCCCTCGGCAAACAGCGTGAGATTGATCGGGTCCACGGCGCTCCCCGGGCTGCCGCTGATGCTGGCGGGGCCCTCGACGTAGAACGTGCCGTCGGGGTAGTTCGGGCTGTTGAGATTCATCGTCCAGCTCAGGTCGCCGTCGTCGTAGACCCACCCGAAGTTCGCGCGGCACTGGTTGTGCGGATTGGACGATGCATCGCAGATGGTGGCGCTGTTGGCGTGAGTCGTCGCTCCGATCGTGCACCCGCCGGCCTTGGCGCAGGTGAGCTGGCCGGTCGATTCGAGGATGTAATCGGCCCAGGGCCGATAGAAGCTGGCCTCGACTTTCGGCAGTGTTTTCACCGAATACCCACCACCATTGCTCCCCGTGGTGACCGTCCCAATCCCCTCGGTGTAGGTCCCCGACGACGTCGCGGTCCCGTTCGCGAGGCCGCCGACCAGATCCAGTGGGTCGTCGGGGTTGATGCCGGTGACGTTACTCGTATTCGACATCGACAGGTTGCCGTTCGAGTGCACCCCGCCGTTGTTGCCGGCGACGATATCCACGCTGCCGGACACCGTGAGATCGCCGTCGGTGATGATCGCGGGCAATTTCAGCGGTGTGACGATAGCCTCCAGCGTGACGGCGGCGTTACTCTGCCCGCGACCGACGGCCCGGATCACGACGCTCAGATTGTCGTCATTGTCGGGATCGCCGTCCTCATCGTTGCCGGCGTCATCGTCTTCTTCGAGCGTCGTCTCCGCCGCGCCGCGGGATGGGTCATCCTCGTCGACCAGCGCGACGAAATATTCGATGCCGTCGCCGGATATTTCGAACGGGGTGTCCACCGAGAAAGTGAAGCCGACGATGTCGGGATCATCGAGCATGGCGTTGACCGCCTGGCTCGCGGTGCCATAGGTGTTCGGCCACAGCGCGAGCCACTCAATTGTCTGCTGCGCGGCATAGTTGAGGCCCGCTTCGGCAGCCGCGCGCGCCTGGGCCGCTGTCTGATGGTTGCGGACGACCAGTGTTTCGGTATGACCGCTGACGGCGAACGCGGCGGTGAGCGCCGACATCATCATTAGCAGCAGCAGGACACTGATGAGTGCGGAGCCCCGTTCTGAGTGGGGAGGGAGCCTCATATAGTCAGGTGTCGTCAGGTTCTGAGCGTGTATGGTACCTCACGCCTCACCGACGCGCCATGTGTCAGATGCGCACGTATAATTCACCTGTTTTCGCGGAATTACTTCGAGGAGGAGCCGATGACCACGCGTCGTCTATTGTCGTTCGCTGCGGGCTGTGCTGTCGCGCTGGTGTTCGTCACGGCGCTCGTGACGGTGGCTGCCCAGCAGCCGCCGGCGGGCGGCGCGTTCTCGGCGCCGCAGGCCGCCGCAGGCCAGCAGATCTACCTGGCCAGCTGCGCGAGCTGTCACCAGGCCAACATGGGTGGCGGGAATGAAGCACCGCCGCTGGCGGGCGTGAACTTCATGAATGTCTGGCGCGATCGGCCGGTGGGGCAGCTCGCGGAGTTCATCCAGGCGACGATGCCGCCGGGCGGCCCCCGGTTGTCTGCGGAACAGACGCTCGCGGTCACCGCGTTTCTTCTCCAGTCGAATGGTGCGCCGGCGGGCGCGCAGGCGCTGGCGTCTGGAGCCGCCGTGGCCATCGGATCCGTGGCAACGGGACAGCGGCCGGTGGCGGCGTCCCAGGCCATCCTGCCGGCATCCGTCGGACCGCGCATCCCGACGAGCTGGCCGCCGGGGCGCGGGCTGACGGTGCAGGGCGAGGTACCGAATTTCACGCCCGTCACGGACGCCATGCTGCGCAATCCACCGGCGGGCGACTGGCTGATGGTTCGGCGCAACTATCAGGCCTGGAGCCACAGCCCGTTGACGGAGGTGAATGCCGGCAACGTCTCGCGGCTCAAGCTCGCGTGGATGTGGGCGATGAAGGAAGGCGGCGCCAGCGAGCCGACGCCCATCGTCCATAACGGGGTCATCTACCTTTACAACACCGGCAACGTGGTGCAGGCGCTGGATGGGGCATCTGGTGACCTGATCTGGGAGCACAGCGTCGGGCCGGAGGCCATCATCGGGCAGGGCGCGATGCGCAGCATGGCGTTGTACCAGGACAAGCTGTTCGTCGCAACCACCGACGCGCGGCTGGTCGCGCTCAGCGCTCGCACCGGCGCTCAGGTCTGGACCACGGCAGTCGCCGATCGCGACAAGGGGTTCACCAACACGAGCGGTCCCATCGTGATCAAGGGAAAGGTGATTCAGGGGCTGTCGCGCTGCGAGAGCTTCGGGCCCGAGCGTTGCTACATCAGCGCCTACGACGCCGAGACGGGCGCGCTCGCGTGGAAGTTCAATACGGTGGCGCAGAGCGGCGAGCCGGGGGGCGACACGTGGGCCAATCGCCCGAACGAATATCGCAAAGGCGGCGAGACGTGGATAACGGGCAGCTACGATCCCGATCTTGATCTGACGTTCTGGGGCGTCGCCCAGGCCAAGCCATGGGTGGCTGCCAGCCGCGCCATGAAGGCCACCGACCGTGCGCTCTACACGAGCACGACCGTCGCGCTGCGTCCGGATACCGGCCGACTCGAGTGGTACTACCAGCATTCGCCTGGTGAGTCGCTCGACCTTGATGAAGTCTACGAGCGGGTCCTCGTGGACGTTGGTGCCCGCAAGTTCGTGTTCACGATCGGCAAACCCGGAATTCTCTGGAAGCTCGATCGCCCGAGCGGCGAGTTTGTGTCGTACAAAGAGACGGTGTACCAGAACATCTTCGATCGCATCGATCCCGAGTCGGGTGTGCCGCGCTATCGCGCGCAAATCATGTCTGCGCAGGTGGGCGAGTGGGTGCAGGCGTGCCCGAGCACGGAGGGCGGCCATAACTGGCATGCCATGAGCTATCACCCCGAAACACAGCTCATGATTATTCCGCTCGCCCAGTCGTGCATGGAGATGTCCGGCCGCAAGGTGGAGTTTGTCGAGGGGTCCGGCGGCACGGCCGGTGACCGGAAGTTTTCCGAGATGCCGGGGACGAATGGCAACATCGGGAAGCTGGCGGCGTTCGACGTGAACACGATGCGCGAAGTCTGGAAGATCGAGCAGCGCGCCCCGTTTCTCACCGCGGCGCTGTCCACCGGCGGGGGCCTCGTGTTTGCCGGCGATATCGACCGGTACTTCAGGGCGTACGACGTGCGGACGGGCAAGGTGCTGTGGCAGTCGCGGCTGGGCACATCAGTGCAGGGCTTCCCGGTGTCGTTCACCGCGGCAGGCAAGCAGTACATTGCGGTGACCACGGGCCTGGGCGGCGGCAGCCCGAGAAACGTTCCGAGCGCCATCGCGCCAGACATCCGGCATCCCAGCACCGGCAACGCGCTGTACGTCTTCGAACTCGACAACTAGCGCGTGCTTCGTTACCTCGCGCGGCGGCTTGCGCTGACGATCCCGGTCCTCCTGGGCGTCGCGACCCTTGTGTTTGCGCTCATTCATTTCATCCCGGGCGATCCCGCCCAGGCGATGCTGGGCGAAACGGCGTCGGAGGAGGACGTGCAGGCGCTGCGCGAACGCCTCGGCCTCGACCAGCCGCTCCTCGAGCAGTACGGAGGATTTCTTCGCGGGGCCCTTCGCGGCGATCTGGGCAGGTCGCTGCGAACCGACGAGCCGGTCACGCAGGCGATTCTCGACCGGCTTCCGGCGACGCTGGAACTGGCGGGGGCGGCGATGATCGTGTCGATTGGCGTGGCGCTCCCGCTGGGGATCATCGCAGCCGTCGGCCGCGGGACGTTCGTGGACCACGCGGCGACGACGCTGGCGCTGACGGGGGTGTCGGTGCCGAACTTCTGGCTCGGGCCGCTGCTCGCGCTGGTCTTCGCCGTGGAGCTCGGCTGGCTGCCTGTGTCGGGGCGGGGCACGCTGAGTCACCTCCTTCTGCCGGCAATCTCGCTCGGCGCCGCGCTTGCGGCGATCCTCGCGCGCATGACGCGCGCGTCGCTGCTCGAAGAGCTGCGCGAGCCGTACGTGCAGGCGGCGCGCGCCCGCGGCGTGTCGCGGCTCCGCGCCGTCCTCCGCCACGCCTTCCGCAACAGCCTGATCCCTGTCGTCACGCTGATCGGGCTGCAGTTCGGCGCCGTGCTGACCGGCGCGGTCATTACGGAAACGATCTTCGCGTGGCCCGGGATCGGCCGGCTGCTCATTCAGTCCATCGGCTTTCGCGACTATCCGCTCGTGCAGGGGTGCATCCTGTTCATCGCCGTGACCTATGTCGGCATGAACCTGCTCACCGACCTCGTGTACGGCGTGCTCGATCCCCGCATTCGCTATGAGTAGGGCCGGTGCGGCGGTCGTGCTCGTCGCAGTGCTCGCGGCGATCTTCGGTCCGTGGCTGTCGCCGTTCGACCCTGCTGCCCAGGAGCTCGCACTTCGGCTCGAAGGGCCCACGGACGCCCACTGGTTCGGCCTCGATGAGCTCGGCCGCGACATCTTCGCGCGGGTTCTCTCGGGCGCGCGCATTTCGCTGCTCGTTGGCATTGTCGTGGTCGGTGTGTCGTCGGTGATTGGGATCCTGCTCGGCTCCATCGCCGGCTACTTCGGCGGGCGCGTCGATGAGGCGATCAGCCGCGTCGTCGACGTCCTGCTGGCCTTCCCTGGTCTCCTGCTCGCCATTGCGCTCGTGGCGGTCCTGGGGCCGAGTCTGACAAACGTCGTCCTCGCGCTGTCGGTGATTGGGTGGGTCGGCTACGCGCGTCTCGTGCGCGGCCAGGTGCTGCGGTCGCGCGAGCTGGAGTTTGTCCAAGCGGCGCGGGCGCTCGGCGCGTCGACGCCCCGCATCCTCCTGCGCCACGTGATTCCGACGACGCTGCCCGCGGTGACGGTGCAGGCAACGCTCGGGATGGGCGGGGCGATTCTGGCGGAGGCGGCTCTCAGCTTCCTGGGCCTCGGCGTGCAGCCGCCGACGCCGAGTTGGGGAACGATGCTGAATTACGGACGCGGCCACCTGCTGGACGCCCCGCACCTCACGGTGTTCCCGGGACTGGCGATTGCCATCCTCGTGCTTGGGTTCAATTTTCTCGGAGATGGGCTACGGGATGCGCTGGACCCCGCCGAAAAAATGGGGTCGGGGGTCATTTAATACTGTCCCCTTTTAAATCCTCATTCACGACTTGACGGCAGACCGCGCACTCCTGCACTGAAAGGGTCAGCGGGAAGGGCGAACTGTCTGAAAGCGAATCGGTGGGATACCCCGGGCGCGCGAGGTGGGGATCAGCGCGTCGGTCTACCGCCTACCGCGAAGCGGTTTAGTTCAAGGCCGCTTCGGCGACCCTGACGCCCCCTCTCCCCTTTCCACAGCTGGCGTCATCGTCGAGGCCAAACGGGTTGGACGGCGGTAAGAGCGACCCTGGGGCTTCGCGCGCTACCGAAGCGAAGCCCCTGGCATGTCCGGGTTTACGCCCGTCGCGGCGCAGCCGCGGTGATCTCGTACATCACTCTCGCGCCGGGAACGCCGGTACTCACCGCGCGACGGGTGCCGGCCGGACGCCAGGTGCCCATTCGGTCCCGCAGATGATTGGTTCGCCCCACCTCGCCAGTCCGCGCGACGAGCACGGTGTGCTGCCAGCCTAGGCCGGCCGCCTTCAGCATCCGCTCGAGATTGTCGACGACCATCTTCTCCTGCGCGTCGACATCGTCCGGAAGCTTGAAGTTGCCCGCGTTCCAGGGGTCAACGTCCACTGGATACGCGGTGATGCTCGAGAAATACACGAGATCCATGCTGCTGCCGACCTTTACGGCCGGTGCGAACATCATCTCGGGCCGCGACAGGATCGGCTCGACGCCTGGCACCGTGCCTTTGGCCGCCGGCGGCCTTCGGGGTGCGACCGCGGTGATCTGATAGAGCACGTTGGCGCCGGGAATCCCGGTATCGTTGACCCGCAGGCTGGTGCTGCACGGACGCCAATCGCCCATCTTCGCGCGGAAGTCAACGCCACCGCCTCCGGGGGCCGCGTAGCTCACCTGCATGATGATGTGCTCCCAGGTGGCGCCGGCCGCCGTCAGCACGCGGTCAAGGTTGTCCGTGGCCATCTTGCCTCGCGCCGCGGGGTCCGCGGGCAACGTGAAGGCGCCGGGGTTCCACGGGTCGACGTCCGGCGGGTAGGCGCTGATCCCTGAGATGTAGAGCACGTCCCAGTCGCTGCTGACTCTGATGCCAGGAGCGAACGCCAGGCGCTCGGTCACTTCCGGCCGTGGAAAGATGGGGTCGATCCCCTTGATCGTTCCGGGAGTTGCCTGTGCCATCGCGTATCACCTTTCCTGTGAAGCGGTTCCTATGTCGGCGCTACTCGAGTCTCGCTGGGCATGACCCAGAGATCGATTTCCAATCGGGCCTGGGGCGATGAAAGACCATCGACCTGGTAAATCGTCACGGCAGGGCGCCAGTCCTTGAAATAGCTGGCCAGCACCTCGTCGATCTGTTTCGTCTCCTCCATCCGACGTTGGTACCGCGAGACCCGGACGACGTTTCTCCACCCGAGCCCCATCCAGTCGAGGATTTCCTTGTGATTGCGCATAACGAGGCGCGTTTGCAGCCGGATGTCTTCGGGCTGCACGACCTCCTCGCGCGGATCGTGCGGATGCTTGTGGTACAGCTCCATCGCTGTGCCGCCCGCATGGACGATGATGCCGTTGGCGAGCGGCGCCCGCAGAAAGCTGACACGCGGCGTGGCTGCCCTGGGCGTGCCGGTCTGGGCCCACGCCGGCGCGATGGACGTGATGGCGCCGCCCGCTCCCACGGCGACGCTCCCCCAGGCAAATGTCTTGAGAAGTTCTCTGCGATCCAGATGCAGTGACATCTGTCCTCCTCCTTAGAAGGTCAGCCGGAAGCCGAACTGTGCGGTGCGATTCTGGCCCGAGGTTCTTCTTCCAAACTGCGGGCTGCTTTCCACCGTGGTGATCGTCCAGTTCGGCGAGTTGAACACGTTGAACACTTCGGCGATGCCATCGATGGCCAGGCGGCCCGGCAGCGGAATCCGCTGCTGCGCGCGGAGGTCGACCCGCTGGCGCGCCGGCTGGGTGAAGCTGTTGCGGGGCACGATGGTGCCGTCGGGACGCAGCCGCGCGCTGCCGGCGCCGCCGAACCCCCGGAGATCCCCGCCGTAGCTCGTCACCGCGCGTTCGCCCACGCCCAGGTAGAACAGTCCGCTGGCCTGGAAGCCGCGCCCCACCTGCCAGATGCCGTTCAGCACCGCTCGATGCCGCATGTCGCTCGAGTCAAAGGTGAATTCACCGCCCAGATCGGGCACCGTCGGGAACCGGACCTGATGGAGGCCGCTATGTGGTCGCCCCTCCGCGTTCCACAGGCCGGAGAGCGTATACGTGGCGGAGCCCTGCCAGCGGTTGCTGAGCCGTTTCGTGAGGCTGGTCTGTAACGCGTGGAAGCTCGACCAGCCGGTACGCACCTGGAGGGAGATCAGGCCAAAGTCGGGAAAGGCCCGCCGGCTGATGTCGGAGAACGGATAGTTGGCGCCCGTCTGTGGATCGAAGGTCAGGTTGGTGCTGTCGATGACGTCCTGCTCATTGCGCCCCTGGCTGTAGACGTAATCGGCTGCGACCGCCATGGTGCTCCCGATCTGTCGCGCCGCGCCCAGCGTGGTCTGCCATGTGCGGCCAAGATGCGTGTCGTATTCCTCGACTGCGAGCTCTTGGTAGCTCAAACGAAGGCATCCGGGCACATTCCGGACGTGACAGAACCGCTGTTCCGCCTGCGCCTTGGTAGGCAACGGCTGCCCGTTGAGCGGGTTCGCCGCGAAGTCCGGTCGGCCGTCATTCGTGAACTGAATGACGGCGTTGTTGAAGTTGTACGCCATCCACGTGGTCGCCGTAGACAGCGGCTGCGCGAAGTACAGGCCAGATCCGCCGCGCACCACCGTCCGATCGCTCAACTGATAGGCGAAGCCCAATCGCGGCTGCACGTTGTTCTTGTCCACGGGACGGCCGGCCTCCACGAACGGCGGCAGGGCGTAATGGTTCCCGTTCGCGTTGAAGCTCAGATCGTACCGCACGCCGAGATTCAGCGTGAGCGCCGGGGAGATCCGCCAATCGTCCTGCACCCAGGTGCCGAACTGGGGCCGGGTGTCGTCGGTGAAGAAGTTCCCGACGCCGATATTGTAGGTCCGCACAAGGGGAGAGATCGCCGCCAGGTTCCAGGTGTCGGCATTCCACACGTCCGGGAAGATCGCCTCGATGTTGGCGGGCGTCGGTCCGCCCCGTGCGTCAATAACGCCCATGCACTGCCGGCAACTGATCCCGTAGTCGCGATAGCTGAGATATTCCACGCCTGCCTTCACGTCGTGGCGGCCTCGCGCGCCATAGGAAAACGTGATGTCGTCGCGCACGCTCCAGATGTCCTGGGCGCCGGTCTGCGGGTAGAACTGGTTGCCGCCGATGGTGAAGCTGGTAAACATGATGCGCGGGTGCCCGTTCGTGATGCCGTTGGGCGACTGCCAGTGACTCGACCACGAGGAGAGGTTCGACTGGTCGAAAAAATATTCGGTATACCCCGCCTTGATCTCGTTCACCGCCCGGTTGCCCAGGACCTGCGTGAGGTGTGCCACATACTCACGGTTCACGTCGGCCTGTGCGGTCGTCGCCGCCGGATGGCTTGTGTCACCGCCGCCGAACGGCTGCCATTTCCTGCCGGACGTCACCTTTCCCATGACGCGATAGTTCTGCGACAGCTGATAATCCAGCCGCCCGCCGCCCATCTTCACGGTGTCATTGCCCTGCAGCTCGACGTTGAAACGCGGATACGGCGTGTTCCATACACTCGTTTTCGGCTCGAGCTCGTACTCGAAGTGGCCGAAGAAGTGCAGCTTGTCTCGCACGATCGGACCGCCGAGCGTGAAGGCGAGCTGCCGGTTGTCAATGGGCACCACGCGGTTCAGGACCGGGTTCTCCGCGTTGAACCGGCTGTCGCGGAAATTGCCCCTGACCGAGCCTGCGAATCTGTTGGTGCCCGATCGGGTAATCGCGATGACTTGTACGCCGGACGAACGGCCCAGGGTCGCGTCGAACCGGTTGGAGATGAACTGGAATTCAGCGATGGAGTCCTGGCTGTACCGGGGTTGCCCGCCGAACCCGCGCTCGGAGGCGACCTGTTGCCCGTCCAGATTGAGCTGGAACTCGCGCACCTCGCCCGTATTTCTATCCGGGAGCGGTGTGGTGGCGGCATCAGAGGTCACCCGGCTCCCGGGCGCCAGCAGCGCCAGCGCCATCCAGTTGCGCCCCTGCACCGGCAGTTCCTGCACCTGCCGGGGATCGACGTTGCCGCCCAGGCTCGAGGTCGTGACATTGAGCAACGGCGCGTCAGCACTCACCGTCACCGTCTCCTGCACGGTTGACGGCGCCATTTGCACGTTAATGGTCGCTGTTTGCCCGACGAGCAGTTGCACCCCGCTCCGGGCTACGGTCGTAAAGCCCTGCAGCTCCGCCGTAAGTTGATACGCACCTACGCGCGCGGCCACGCGATAGATACCGCGCTCGTCGGTGATCGCGACAAATCGATTTCCCGTCGCGTCATGGAGTGCCGTCACCGTGACGCCTGGCATCACGCCGCCGGTCGTGTCGGTAATGGTACCGGTCAGCGTCGCCTCCTGCGCGAAGACGGCACCGGGGAAGACCAGAAGAGTGACCAACAACGACAACGAAAGCAACCGTCTGGCGATTTCCGCGCTCATGAACGCCTCCCCTATGATCCGACATTTTCGATCTAGCTTCCGAAGATCGGCCACATCCTACACCCGCTCGCTCTGTCCTGCTCGAAATAGTCTGGTCGCCGGGGTCGCACCTCATGACGCCCGCCACGGGGACTTGAATTCGGGCCGCCGAACCGGCCACCGCCCACAGTGTTTCGACAGCTCTCCCGCATTGCGCCCGTTCTTCGCCCGAGACGGTCTCCCGCCGCCATTGACCGTCAGCCGGTCGGCGCGGGCAACGCCCAGATCCGCTGAAGCATCGCCGCGAACAAGCGCCTGGTCAGGTGACTCTCTGCCAGAAACAACCAGTAGTACCGCGCGTGTTTCACCAACCGCCCGCCCGTCTTGACCAGGCGCTGTTGGAGACTGGTCAGCGACCAGGTGTCGATCCGTTTTGGCAGCACGAGCCGGCGCCACAGGTTGCCCAAGTTGTAGGCGAGGACGCTGAGCTGCAACCGGACCTCGTTCGCCCGGAAGCGGTGACACGACAGGCGCGTCCAATGCGCGGCTTGCTTGCCCTCCTTGATCCATTGCTCAGCGGTGCCCCGCTTGTTGTAGAACCGGACGACGGCACGGTTGGGCAGCGTGAGATTCGTCACGATGAAGCCCACCCGCGGGAACAGTTCGCCGACGTGGTGCTCGACTTTCGCCGCGACCCGTCGGGGCGTGGTCCAGCTGTCCGCTTGATACTGGAAGCTCTTGTAGCGGACGAGCGGCTTGAGGCTCGGCCGTCCCGGTGACCGGAACAGCATGTCCTCGATCGCCAGCTCCAGATTCTTGTTGGCCGGGATGCGGATCGCGTACTGGACGCCGCGGGTCTCCAGCGCCTCGTAGATCGCTGGCCGCGCGAAGGCGGCGTCGGCGCGGAAGGCCACGCGCGTGCCCTGCGCCTGCTGCCGTTCAATCTCCGGCACCAGCAGCTCGTCCCAGTCGTCGGCGCTGGAGACGTTGCCAGGCCGCAGCTTCGCAGCCAGGCAGTCGCCGTGGTCGTTGAACAGGAACAGCGGGTGATAGCAGACCGACGCGAAGTGCCCGTTGTAGGCGCTGCCTTCTTGCTGCCCATGTACCGGGCTCTCGCTCGAATCCATGTCGAGCACCGTACGGTCGGATCGGTCGAATGTCTCCGCCTGTCCGATCAGGTCACGGTTGACGGCCATCAGTCCGACGAGGTTCTCCTCGCCGGTCAGCAGTTCGGTCTCGAACCAATGCAGCGTGGAGGTCAGCGCCGCAGTCCGGTCCCATCGCTTCGGTGATCCGATCAGGCGAAACGTCGGATCGGTCGAGAGGCGCTGCGCGTCATTGAGGTCTTCGTAGCCAGCCAAGCGGCTGTAGACGGATTGCCGCAGGAGATCCGGCAACCTGAACTGCGTGTTCAATCCCTGGCGCGAGTCACTCAGGTGCGAGGCGATGATCGCGTCCAGCCCGAGGGGTCATCCAACTCACGAACCAGAATCAGGCCCGCGTCGGAGGTGACGCGCGACCCCTGAAACGCGACCTTCAGAAACCCGTTGAATGTGACTGAAATGGCTCGGTTTGTAATTCACCCACTGGGTGTCACCCATTCTGGCGGGGGTGCCTCGTGCGGAACCCGCGGAAATCAAGGCGTGACGACGACTCGGATGGGCAAAAGTACTACGGCCAAATCGGAAATCCGGGTGAAATGACCCCCGACCCCATTTATTCGGCGGGGCGACGCAGGCGCTCAATGCGCGCGGTCATGGCCGGGTCGAGGTCCTCGCTCCTGACAAGCGCCGCGTAGCGGAGCAGGGCGACCCGCGCCGCGGCGGGATGGCCGGCACGTTCCGCGGCATCCGCCAGATACCGGAATGCCATCGGATCGACTGGGGACTGTACCGTGGCGTCGGCGAGCACGCGCTCGGCGGCCGCGGCATTGCCTGACAGGAACAGCGCCCGGCCGTACAACGTGAGCGTCTCGCTCGACGCGCCCTGTGCGAGGGCGCGCGGCTGCAAGGCTTCGATCGCCTTGCCCAGCGCGACGCGATCGTTGCGCTGCTCGGCGGCCCCGAGCCAGACGCGGCCGAGCGCGGTGTACACCGCCACATCATCGGAGAACCGCTCCGCGGCGCGGCCGAGGGTCAGAATGGCGGTTTCATTACGGCCCCAGCGCGCGTATTCCATGCCGACGGCAATCAGGCGCTCCGCACGCGCCGGTTCGAGTGCCGCCAGGGCTTCGAGCTGCTCGATCGCCTCGGTTTCGCGTCCGGCGCGGGCATGCAGATCGGCGAGCTCCTCCCGGGCCGGAATGAATGCGGCGTCGAGCTCCAGCGCGCGCGCCAGCGAACGCCCCGCCCCATCGTCATCGGGCCGCTCGCGAAGGCAGACAGCGAGCAGGTAGTGCGCCTCGACAAATCTCGGGTCGAGCGTGACGGCAGACTCCAGCGGCGCGATTGCCTCGGCCGGCTGGCCGCTGCGGTAATAGGCAAGTCCCAGCTTGTAGAGCACGCGCGGCGACTGGTCGTCCAGCTGCGTGAAGCTCCGATAGAGTTCCGCGGCGCGCTCGTGCTGCCCCATGGCGGCGTTCACGTCGCCCAGCAGTTCCACGGGACGCGGTGCGGCCGGATCAAGCGCCGCCGCTTCCCGAAGGTCCCGAAGCGCCGCACTCAGCTCGCCACGCCGCCGGTAGGCGTCGCCCCGCTTCAGATATGCCAGCATGGAGTCGCTGCGCAACACCAAAGCGCCGCTGAACGCCTCGATCGCGCCATAGGTTTCGTCCTGCGCAAGCGCGGCGTCACCGGCGGCAATCAGCCGCTGAAATTCGCCGTCCTGTCTGGCGCTGTACCAGGCGATGACGATCCCGACCGTCAGGGCGATGAGCCCCACCGAAACGACGAGCAGCCGCTTCATGGATGGCCCCATCCTAGCAGAGCCGTCCGGTGGGGAACTTCGCCGCCGGAACGGCGTCTAAACCGATGGTAGACTCGCGTGAAGACCTATTCTTCCGGAGAACTGGTGAAGAACGCCCCCGCCATCAGCTGGTCGGATGTCGACAGCGGCGAAGCCGCGTTGATCGCGCGCTGCGCCGCCGGTGACGAGACTGCGTGTACCGAGCTCGTCGCCGTCCATCAACGCATGGTCTACGGGCTGGCGTTCACGCTGCTGGGCAACCGCGACGACGCGCTCGACCTGTCGCAGGAGGTCTTCCTGCGCGTCTTCCGTACGCTGGCGCGCTTCCGCGGACAGTCGGCCCTCCGTACGTGGATCTATCGCATCGTGGTCAACCAGGCGAGCAATCGCCAGCGGTGGTGGCGCCGCCGTGGCCGCGCCGAGCAGGTCTCTCTCGACGAGTATCTGCAGAAGTTCGGCGACCTGGAATCCCGGCAGGAAGTACTGCCGGACCGGCTGCTCGCCAGCAAGGAGACCGCCGCGCGAATATGGCAGGCGCTCGATCGGCTGCCGTTCGACCAGCGCACGGCGCTGATTCTCCGTGAAGTCGAGGGACTGCGATACGAGGAGATCGCGTTCTCGCTCGACGTGGCGCTCGGGACAGTCAAGTCGCGGTTGACGCGCGCGCGGCAGGCGCTGCGCGAAGAACTGCTGGGGCTCCGGCCATGATTCCGTACCTGCCGTGCGCCCGCGCCAGGGACCTGCTCGAGCCGTTCGCCGACGGCGAGCTGGCGATGTCTGATCAGGTTGTCATCGAGGCGCACCTGCGGTGGTGCGATACGTGCCGCGCGCGCGTCGAGGACATGCGCCTCATTGCTGCGGCGGTCCGGGCCGGCTCGCCCCCAGTGGCGCCAGAGGTCAATACCGCGCTGGCGGCGATGCGTCGCGACGTGCTGGCGCGAGTCGGGGCCGAGCACGCTCAGTCGCTGGCCGTCCGATGCCGCGAAGTCGTGACCGACGTGCGCTATCTCTGGCCTGCTGTGGGCGCAACGGTCGCGCTCGTGCTGTGCGTCTACGCCGCCACCTCCGTGAGCCGCATTGCCAGGGCAGTCAGTCCCAACTCGATGGCCGCACTCCTGTCCGTGCTCGCCAGCCCGGGATCGGACGAGAACCCGCTCTACCTCGACGCCGACCTGCTGGCGCCCCGGGGGCTGTTCGTGGGAGAAGCGCTGGCGGGGATTCCGGCAGAGGAAGCGGCGTTTGCGGTCTCCGCGATCGTCACGCGGGAAGGACGCGTCTCCAATTACGAAGTGCTGCCCTCGTCAGACCCGTCCGCCCACAGTACGGCCGTGCGCGAGATGGTGGTGCGGTCGCGATTCGAGCCTGCGCAGACGCCGGAAGGTGCCGTGGCGGTGAATGTGGTGTGGCTGATGACGCGGATGACCGTCAAAGGCTCCGCGAAGGTGGACGACGCCGGGACCGCGCCTAGCGGGGTGCCGGTGCGGCCGGCGCTTCGCCCCGCGCGCTCGTAACGTTATTCAGCGAGTCGGTCGCGCGGATGATGACGCCGCGCGCCGCGCCGCCCTCGAGCGGCAGGTCGAACTGCTCGAATCGCGAATCCGCAATCCCATCCTTCGGGTAGACGGTCTGCCAGCGGTCGCCGTCGACTGAATACTCCACCTTCTGGACGGCGGTATCGGCGTCGCGCACCTCGAACCCGAGGATCGCACGCGCACCCTCGCGCCGCGCCCCCGTCACCGTGACCGTCGGCGGTGTGTTGTCTACTTCGAACGCTGTGCTCTCCATCGTTCCGGCCAGTGCCGCATCGGGTGCATTTGTCGGGAGGTCGGACGCGACCACCTGGACCACGTAGCGGCCATTGGGCACCGACGTGGTGTCCCAGACGAAGATCGCGTCGCGCAGGTCCCGGCGCAGCGGCTTCCATTCGGCCTCGCCCTCGCGGCGGTACTGCACGTCGTACACGAGCTCGTCGCGATTGTCGTCGTCCGCGCGCCAGACGAAGGTCAGGAGCCCCTTCTGATAGGCGCGACGGCCGAGCGAGGGTCCTGCGTTGGCGTTCGCCGCGTTGGCGGTCTGGATGGCGGCCCGGCGGTCCGGCGTTTCACCTTCGAAGCCAGCAAGCTCCGGTTCGCCGGTCGGAAAGGGACGCTGGAAGACCATTCCCGGCGGATGGATGGTGATGCTGGACACGCGGGGGCGCGAGTTGCGCGGCAGGTAGGCCGCGATGACGGCGTTGAGCACCGGAGCCTGATCTCGAGCGCCGTTCAGAACCGCCCGCCACTGCAGGTACCGCGCGCGCGGACTCACGATGGGGCTGCCGCTCGGGACCGCGTAGGGCGCGCTCCAGTCGCTCCATGTTTCGTCGGCCGTCCGCGTGTTGCCCGACCGCGTCGACACCTGCAGCGTCGTTCCCGCGGGAATCGCGCCCTGCCACTTGATCGCACCCCAGGTCGCGACGGACTGGGCGTCGCGGATGTCCGAGAGATACGTGCCCCGCTGCGCCCGCTCCGCTGACAGCCGGAACACCTTGCCCGGATTCGCGGTGGCAAAGAGCATCCGGCCGCCGCGATCGGGCAGCAGCGCCGTCACCTGCTGCACGGCCGCGCGGGTGACGAGCGTCGGCTGCAAAGGATCGCCAGCCAGACGATAGATCTTGCCTTCGTTGCCCGTGGCAACCAGCACCGCACTCTCGCCGTCGAACGCGACGTCGTAGGGTACATCGTCACGCAGCTGCCACACGAGGTCGGAGACGCCGTCGGGCATGATGCGGTAGATCGCCCCTGTTCCGAGCCCCTGCCTCCCGCGCGGAGCGGGCGCTGGCGTCGCCGGCCCCGAGGACGCCGACGCGTCGGCCGCGATCGTGATCGACAGGACCTCGGTGGAGACCGACGCGATCGGCTGCGGCGCGGCCGGTTCCGGCGCGGCCGGCGATGCCCCCGGCGTGCCACGGCCCGTGACCGCCGCCGCGTAGATGTTGCCGCGCGGGTCCACCCGGATCGCGTGGATCTCGTTGTACGGCGAGTCGAGCAGGACGAATGGCTTGCCGGTCGCGTCGAGCTGGAAGACACGGCCTGGCGACTCGGTACCCGCGAGCAGCCGCCGCTCGCGGTCGAAGGCCAGCGTCATCACGTGCGTCGCCCGGGTGTTGTAGAAGGGCGCGCCGGTCCCGTTCGGCGCGATCTTGTAGATCACGCCCTTGTCGCCGGTACCGGCGAACACGTTGCCGGCCGCGTCCACGAGCAGGCTCCAGATGTACTTGTCCGGCGGATCGAAGAAGACCGCGCTCTTGCCGGCCGCATCGACGCGGTAGATCTTTCCATCCGGGGACGTGGCGGCGTAGATTCCGCCGCCGGGCGCCAGCGCGATGGCGTGCACCTCGAGCTCGTCGGCGTCGAAGAACAGTGAGCTCGCGCCGCCGGCGTCCACCCGATGTACCTGTCCTTCGTTCCCGCTTCCCACGAAGAGCGAGCCATCAGACGCCCCGACGAGGGTCCACAGGAACGGCGCACTCGATTCGTGGACCACGCTGCTCGCCGGGCCGAGTGTCAGTCGCCCGTAGGCATCGATGGAGACGTTCTCGACCTCGCCCTGCAGGAACTCGTTTTCAGTGGAGACCTGCCAGAACGTCGGCAGGGAGGCGTAAGCGAAGGCCGCAGTAAGACACACAATAACGGCCGCAGCACAGAGTCGCTTCACTGTTGACCTTTGACTCTTGACTTGTGACTGTGACTTCTTACTCGTCGATCGGCAGCGTGAGCGTGCGCGTGCCGGTGATCGCGTGCTCGGTGGTGACTTCCCACTCGCCGAGCACGGCGTTCTGCAGCGGGCGGAAGCTGCCGCCGTTGCGATCGGATTCGAGGACGCCCATGATCGAGGGCGGCAGCGCTGACAGCGACTCGCCCTTGACGACGGCCCCCTGGTCGCGGCCGAGGAGCCTGACGTAGAGGCGGTTGTTCTTGCGCGCGGTGTTGAGGACGCGCATCATCTGCTGCAGATCGCGCGTCTGGAGCGGCTGTACCTGCAGCTCGCGCGCTTCCCACTGTGAGAGGCGCGTGCCGTCGCTCACCATGACCGAGACGCTGCCGGCCGCATTGGGCGGCACGTCAACGGGGATCGTGCGCGTGATCTCTTCACCGCGGTAGGTTCGAAGCAGGATCTTCAAGTCGACGCGGCTGCCGGCCTTCACCCGCGTCCCATCGATCCAGACCCGCTCGATCGTCGCGGTCCGGGCCTGCTCGCTGGCGTCGATGTTGAGTTCCAGTCCTTCGAGTACGACTTCCTCGAAGGCATTGCGCAGGAGCACATTGATTGGCGCCACGACATACGTGGCCGCGCCGACCGATGGCTGATCGCCCGTGAACAGATCCTCAAACGCCACCGCGCCGTGGCCCTTGACCGAGGCCGACCCGCGGACGATGTAGCTGGCGGCGCCGTTCTGCCGCTCGTACGACGCCAGGGTGTTGGCGATCGACACGTACGCGAGGAGCGGCGTGAACAACTGGTCGTTCACCATCGCCATATTGAACGTCTTCTTCGTCCCGCGGTCCGACGTCAGATTGATCCGGAGCGGAATCATCACCGGCCCGGCGCCGAGTGTCCCGGCGATCGTCGTCGCCCGATCCTGCTGCACGGTCCCGATGACCTCGCCCGTACTCGCCAGCTTCATGGAATTGGCGAGGCTGGGCAGCAGCGTCACGACGTACGCCCGCGTCATCGGAAACTGCGTGGGTCCAAGGCCGTAGAAGGGATGCCCGAACGCGTAGACGCGAGCACCGTCGATGTCCGTGACGGTGCCCGTGGCGCCGAGCGACATGTCACCGCTCATGAGCCCCACGCCCACGGGATCACCGGGGCGAAGCGGAGTCGTCGGCCGGGTCGCCCCATTCGAGGACTGCGCGAACCCGGCCGCCGAGCCGGTCATCATCGGCATGAAGCCCTGGTCGCGGAACGCAGCCGCCAGCGGGTCGATGACGCTCGCGTCGAACCCGCCGAACGTCATCGGCGTGGCGATCGGCCGCAGCATCGTCCCGAGGCCGGCATTGATGCCGGGGGCGCCGAGCACTTGCACGTCGGCGGGGCTGTCGGCGAACGGCCGCGTCCAGCTGAACGCCTGGCGGAGCGACGCCCGCAGGCCGTCGGGCGTAATCGGCATCTGCAGCTCGGCGCGCGCGGCCGACGGCCGGGGCGACGCAAACGTGGCTGCGTCGATCATTTCTCCGATCGGCGTGATGCCCGCGATCGGCTCCTTCGAAAACTGCCCGAGCGAATAGGAGACCGCACCTAGGAGGCGGCCGTCGATGTAGACCGGGCTGCCGCTCATGCCGGCGATGACGCCCGTATTGGCCAGCGGTCCACCTTCGAGGCGCGCGATGATCAGATCGCGGCGCGGTCCGATGACGTTGTGCAGGACGCCGAGGATGTGGACCGTGAAGTCGTCGAGCCGGTCGCCCTCGAACACGGTCCGCCCGACGCCCACCATGCCGGCCTTCAGCTCGTCCACCGGGAAGGTACGATTCTGGGCAGGGGTGCCCGCCACGGCGAGAAACAGCAGAGCCAGCGCGCAGGCGAGAGTTCTTGTGACCATAGGCTGGAGACTCAAGGTTGAAGATACGGGTAAACCGCTCAATCCGCAAGGGCCTGTGGGCCCGCTGGTTGACACTGCCAAAAGCTCTACGTTAGAGTGCTGATTCCGTTTGATGTTCATGTCGCGCCGCTTTAGCTCCTTCGTGTCGCCGAACTACGCCAGCTACTGGTGGTGGTATCGGACTGCGACTGAGGGGGCGGCCGGCGTCTAAGACGCAAACACAGATTTCGCCAGACCACACGCCCCTTCAGCCACCAGGTTGAAGGGGCGTTTTTGTTTTTGGCGTGAATGATGATGAATCGAGCGCTGCTCTGCGAGACCGTGACGGGCACAACGACGGGGGAGCTGATTGCCGCACGCGATGCGGCCACAGCCGCCGACATGGTGGAACTGCGGCTGGACGGCGTGGAGCGGTGCGACGTGGCCCGCGTGCTTGAGGGGCGGAACCGGCCCGCGATCGTGACCTGCCGGCCGCTCTGGGAAGGCGGGCAGTTCGCTGGCGCGGACGAGGAGCGGCGCCGATTGTTTGAGGAGGCCCTGAATCGAGGCGCGGAATACGTGGACATCGAATGGCGATCGCTCTCGGCCGGCGGCGGGCGGGGCGCGCTCGATGGTCTGTTCGACGCGCACCGCGAACGCGTGGTGGTCTCATCGCACGATTTCCATGGCGTCCCGGACGACCTGGGCGCCCGTGCGGCGGCCATGCGCGCCGCCGGCGCTGCGGCCATCAAGGTGGCGGTGGCGCCACGCCGGCTGTGCGACACCCTCGCGCTGATGGAGATCTCCAGCGGGCATGAGGACACGATCGTGATTGGCATGGGCGACGCCGGAATGCCGACGCGGCTTCTGGCAGCACGGTTCGGTTCGTGCTGGACCTACGGCGGGCGCGCGGTCGCGCCGGGTCAGATCCCGGTCGCGAGGATGGTGAGTGATTTCAGGTTCCGGGATATCGGCCCGAGAACGGCACTCTATGGATCGGTCAGCGCCAATGGAGCGGCGTCGCGAATGCCGGCGGTCCTGAACGGGGCCTTCTCGGCGAGCGGCCTGGACGCCGTGTGTGTCCCGTTGATGGGAGCGGACGAGGCTGACGTACGGGCGTTCAGTGACGCGCTGGGGTTTGCCGGCGTCATCGGCGAAATGAAGGATGGCAATGCGCATCACCACGTTTGAGGAATTCCGGGACCTGGCGCAACGGGGGACGTTCGTCCCCGTCTACAAGGAGATCGTGGCCGATCTGCTGACGCCGGTGTCCGCGTTCCTCAAGATTGCCGAACATGCGCACTACTCGTTCCTGCTGGAATCAGTCGAAGGCGGCGAGCATGTCGGCCGGTACTCGTTCCTGGGCAAGGATCCGTTTCTGATCGTCCGCTCGCGCGGCGGGAAGACAATTGTCGACCGATCCGGGGAGACCACGGCATCGAACCGGCCGTTCATCAAAGTGGTGCGCGAGTTGATGGCCGGATTCCACGCGCCTTTCGTGCCCGGGCTCCCACGCTTCACGGGCGGAGCCGTGGGGTACCTCGGATACGACGCGGCCGCCTGGTTTGAGCCTGTGACGCTGCAGGTCGGCGCCGATGTCGAAGACGAAGCCGGTTTCATGCTCTTCGACACGGTCCTGGCCTTCGATCATGTGCGGCACCGGATTCTGATCATCGCAAACGCGCGCATCACCGGCGACGACGACCTCGCGTCGCTCTATCAGTTCGCCCGCGCGAAGATCGATTTTGTGGAGCGGGAGCTGGACCGGACACTCTCGAAGCCCAGCCGGCCGCCGACCCGGCCGGTGGAAATGACCTCCAACGTGCCGCGCGAGCGGTTTGAGGACATGGTGCGAACGGCGAAGGAGCATATCGCCGCCGGCGACATCTATCAGGTTGTCCTGTCGCAGCGGTTTGAGACTCCGTTCGAGACGGATGCGTTCACAGCGTATCGCGCCCTTCGGCACGTCAATCCGTCGCCCTACATGTATTTCCTCCGCCTCGGCGACCGCGCGATCGTCGGATCCTCCCCCGAGATGCTCGTCCGGGTGGAAGGGAGGCGGATCGAGACGCATCCGATCGCCGGAACACGGCCGCGCGGTGCCGATGAGGCGGAAGACCTGCGGCTTGGCGAGGAACTGAAGGCCAGCGAGAAGGAGCGCGCCGAGCACGTGATGCTCGTCGATCTGGGGCGCAACGATCTCGGGCGCGTGTCGACCTACGGCAGCGTCAAGGTGCCGACCTACATGGCGCTCGAGCGGTACTCCCACGTCATGCACCTGGTCTCGATTGTCGAGGGCGAACTGTCCGACACACAGGATCGGCTCGATGCCCTGGTCGCCTGCTTCCCGGCGGGGACCGTGTCGGGGGCGCCGAAAGTCCGCGCGATGGAGATCATCGCCGAGCTCGAGAACCGCCGGCGCGGTGTGTATGCCGGGGCCGTGGGGTACCTGGATTTCGCGGGCAATCTCGATTTCTGCATCACGATCCGCACCGTGATCATCGAAGGTGGCCACGCCTACGTGCAGGCAGGCGCAGGTATCGTGGCCGATTCGGACCCGGCGGCCGAGTTTCAGGAGACGCGAGACAAGGCGCGGGCGGCCATCGCGGCCCTCGAGCTGGCGCAGCAGGGACTCTGATGCTGCTCGTCATCGATAACTACGATTCGTTTACCTACAACCTCGTGCAGTACTTCGGCGAGCTCGGGGCGGATATTCGCGTGTATCGCAACAACGAAGTCACGCTGGATGAGATCGACGCGATGAAGCCGGCGCGCATCGTGATCTCGCCGGGGCCTGGACGGCCGGAGGATGCGGGCATTACCGTCGACACGATCCGCCGGTTTGGCCCGACGGTGCCGCTCCTCGGCGTCTGCCTGGGCCATCAGGCGATTGGCATGGTGTACGGCGGCACGGTCTGCCGTGCCAGCGCACCGATCCACGGGAAGACGTCACTGGTCACGCACGACAGCAAGGGGGTGTTTCGTGGACTCAGCGATCCCTTTGAGGCCGGCCGGTACCATTCGCTTGTCATCTCGAACACCAATTGTCCAGCCGACCTCGAGGTCGCAGCGCGCACGAAGGAGGACGGGATCATCATGGGGGTGCGGCATCGTACGCATCCCGTGCATGGCGTCCAGTTCCATCCCGAGTCGGTGCTGACCCGCGAGGGACGGCAGGTGCTCCGGAACTTCCTGGAACTCTGATGTTTGCCTCGCTTCTCGAAAAGCTCGTGCGCCACGAAGACCTCACCACCGAGGAGGCGGCGGCCGCCATGGGCGAAGTCATGAAGGGCCGTGCGACACCTGCGGCGTTGGCGGGGCTGCTGTCGGCGCTCGTGATGAAGGGCGAACGCCCGGCCGAAATCGTCGGCTTCGCCCGGACGATGCGCGAGCATGCGGTGAAGCTGGCTGCGCCGCCCGGCGACGTGTTCGACACCTGCGGCACGGGGGGCGACCGGTCAGGTACGTTCAACATCTCGTCGGCCGCGGCCCTCGTCGTCGCTGCCGCTGGCGTGAAAGTCGCCAAGCATGGCAACCGATCGGTGTCGAGCCGCTGTGGCAGCGCTGACGTGTTCGAGCAGCTCGGCGTCAACGTCGCCGCGCCGGCGCCCGTCGTCGAGCGAAGCCTCCACGAGGCGAACATCGCGTTCTTCTTTGCCCCGACGTTCCACCCATCGATGAAGCACGCGGCGCCCATCCGCAAGGAGCTGGGCATCCGGACCGCCTTCAACCTGCTCGGGCCGTTGACGAATCCGGCCGGCGCCCGCAGGCAGGTCATCGGGGTGCCGCGGCCTGAGCTCGGCGACCTGCTTGCTCGCGCGCTGCTCATGCTGGGCGTCGAGCGCGCCTGGGTGGTGCACGGACTCGACGGAATAGACGAGATCTCGACGACCGGCTACACCAAAGTCCTCGAATGCCGCGACGGCGCGATGACCTCGTTCTACATCCATCCCGCAGAGTTCGGGCTGCCAAAGGCGACCGCGGCCGACCTGCAGGGCGGCGACGCCGTCCAGAACGCGGCGATTGTGTCGGGTGTGCTTGCCGGACAGAAGGGTGCGCCGCGAGACGTCGTCCTTTTCAATGCGGGCGCCGCGCTTCTCGTCGCCGGCCACGTGAAGAGCGTGCGCGAGGGAATCGCGTGTGCCGCCGACGCCATCGATAGCGGTGCGGCGCGGGCGACGCTCGACGCAATGGTGCGCAGTTCTCAGGGACAGGCCGCGGTATGAGCGCGCCCGATCTTCTGCGGACGATTGTGGCCGCGACGGAGCGCGTCACGGCGGTGCGGCGCGCGCGCGAGCCGCAGGTGCTGCTCGAGACGCGCGCGGCGACGGCCTTGCCGGCCGGACCCCGCTTCGAGGCGGCGCTTGGTGCCGCCGGCCGGATCAACGTGATCGCCGAGTGCAAACGGCGGTCGCCTTCGAAAGGGGTCCTTGCCGCCGTCTACGATCCCGCGGCGATTGCGCAGAAGTACGAGCGGGGCGGCGCTGCCGCGATTTCGGTTCTCACGGAACCAGCCTTCTTTGATGGATCGCTTGACCATCTCCGCGCTGTCCGGGCGGCGGTCGCGCTGCCTCTCCTGCGCAAGGACTTCATTGTGGACGAGTACCAGCTGTTCGAGGCCCGCGCGAACGGCGCGGACGCGATTCTGCTGATCGTCGCGGCGCTTGGCCAGAAGGATCTGGTACGGCTGCAGGCGCGGGCGTGGGAGCTGGGCCTGGCAGCGCTGGTTGAAGTGCACTGCGAGGAGGAACTGTCGCGAGCGGTCGACGCAGGCGCGAGGCTCGTCGGCGTGAACAACCGGAACCTGCGGACGCTCGGGGTGGACGTCGATGCGTCGTACCGCCTTGCCGGGAAACTGCCGCACGGGGTCGTCGGCGTGAGCGAAAGCGGCCTGCGGTCGCGGGCAGAGGTCGACCGGCTGACCGCCGCCGGGTATCGGGCATTTCTGATCGGCGAGCGTTTCATGACCGATCGCGATCCGGCGGGTGCGATTCGGTCGCTGATTGGGGAGGGGAGAGAAATGACCCCCGACCCCAATTTGATGGCGTGATGTTTCTCAAGATTTGCGGGATCACGCGGATGGACGACGCCCTGCACGCCGCAGAGCAGGGCGCCACGGCGCTCGGGTTCGTCTTCTGGCCGCGGAGTCCCCGGTTCGTCGAGCCGGCCGTGGCGGCGAGCATCATTGCGAGACTGCCGGCTGGCATCACGCCGGTCGGTCTGTTCGTGAACGAAGCGGTGGAGCGGGTTCAAGCGGTCGTCGCCGAGACGGGCATTGAGCTTGTGCAGCTTCACGGCGACGAGCCGGCGAGCTATGCGGCGCCGCTCGCCACGCCCGTGCTGCGGGCGATCAGCCTGGACCGCCGGTCGGAGACGGCGGTGTGGCCGCCTGACACGACCTTTCTCGTCGACGCCGCCGATCCGGTCCGACGCGGCGGCACCGGGGCACCGGTTGACTGGACGGCGGCCGCGGCGCTGGCGCGCGCCTGCCGTCTCGTGCTGGCTGGCGGGTTGACCCCGGAGAACGTGTCGGAGGCGATTGATATCGTCGACCCGTATGGCGTCGACGTGTCATCGGGCGTGGAGGATGCACCAGGCATCAAGAACGCGGACAAAGTGACGCGCTTTCTGGCAAGCGCACGGAGTGCATTTGAGCAACACGAACACCCTCACCGCTGATCGCCCGGCCTTCGGCCGGCGCGACCCGGACGCACGCGGGTACTTCGGCGCCTACGGCGGGCGCTTCGTGCCCGAAACGCTCGTCGCCCCGATCGAGGAGCTGACGGCCGGCTACTTCGCCGCGCGGGCGGATGCGTCGTTCCGCACGGAGCTGGACCACCTGCTGCGCCATTACGTGGGGCGGCCGACACCGCTCTACGAAACGCGCCGCCTCGTCTCCTCCGTACGTAGGGCGGGTGCCGCGGCGAGCGGGACGCATCGAGCCGCGGACCCGCCGATCCGTGTCTTCCTCAAGCGCGAGGACCTCACGCACACGGGCGCGCACAAGATCAATAACTCCATCGGCCAGGCGCTGCTGGCCAGGCGCATGGGCAAGAAGCGCGTGGTGGCCGAGACCGGCGCGGGGCAGCACGGCGTGGCGACCGCCGCCGCCTGCGCGCTCCTGGGCCTCGAGTGCGACGTCTACATGGGCTCCGAGGACATGCGGCGCCAGGCGCTCAACGTCGTCCGGATGGAGCTGCTCGGCGCGCGCGTCAGGCGCGTCGACGCCGGAAGCTGCACGCTCAAGGACGCCATCAACGAGGCGATGCGCGACTGGGTCACCAACGTCGCCGACACGTATTACCTGCTCGGGTCGGCGCTGGGGCCGCACCCGTATCCGCTGATGGTGCGCGAGTTCCAGTCGGTGATCGGCAAGGAGGCGCGCGGCCAAATCCTCGAGCAGGCCGGCCGTCTCCCCGATGTCGTGGTCGCCTGCGTAGGGGGCGGCAGCAACGCCATCGGCATGTTCGACGGCTTCATCGACGACCCGGGTGTCCGGCTGATCGGCGTCGAGGCGGGGGGGGAGGCGATTGCGCCAGGCCGCCACGCCGCGCGGTTTGCGGGCGGACCCGCGGGCGGTCACACCGGCGTCCTCCACGGCACGCGCACGTTTGTGCTCCAGGACGAGGCGGGGAATATCGAGCTGACCCATTCGATTTCGGCGGGGCTGGATTATGCCGCCGTCGGACCGGAGCATGCCTGGCTGCGCGAGCTGGGAAGGACGGAGTACGTGAATGTCTCGGACGCTGAAGCGCTCGATGGGTTCCATGCGCTGGGGAGGCTCGAAGGCATTCTCTCCGCGCTCGAATCGGCCCATGCGGTGGCCCACACAATGCGCCTGATCAAGGACCTGCCGGACGGGAGCATCGTGCTCGTGAACCTGTCCGGCCGCGGGGACAAGGACGTCCAGTCGGTCGTGGAGGCGCTCAAGAAATGAAAGCAGCCGAGGGGCGCCTCGCTGAAGCGTTTGCTCGCATCCGGTCCGACAAGACCCGGCCGGGACTCGTCACGTACATCACTGCAGGCGACCCGGATCTGCCGCGCACGGAGGGAATCCTCCTGGCGCTGCAGCGGGGCGGGGTCGATGTGCTCGAAATCGGGGTGCCCTGGTCGGACCCCCTGGCCGACGGACCGGTCATCCAGCGAGCCACCGAACGGGCGCTGGCGGCCGGCACGACCCTCACCGGCGTCCTCGGCATGGTCGGGCGCTTACGGCCGGAGCTCCGGGTGCCGATAGTGCTCTTTAGCTACGCCAATCCGATCCTGCGCATGGGCGCCGAGCGGTTTGCGGAACGGGCGGGCGAGGCGGGTGTGGACGGCGTCCTGGTGCTCGACCTGCCAATTGAGGAGGCTGGCGAGTTCCGGGCCCTGATGGCGTCGCGGGGGATTGATACAATCCTTCTGCTCAGCCCGACGACATCAGACGTACGGCTCCGCACGGCCGCCAGCCTTGGCAGCGGTTTTCTGTATGCCATTTCGCGTCTTGGCGTGACGGGCGCCCGCGACGCGGTGGCAGACGGGGCGGAGGAGATGGTCCGGCGGATCCGGTCGGTGAGCGCCCTGCCTATCGCCCTCGGATTCGGCATCTCCAAACCGGAGCATGTTCGTGAAGTGGGTCAGTGGGCCGACGCCGCGGTGGTCGGGAGCGCCCTGGTCGACGTGATTGCGCAGGCGGCCGGCGTTGGTCAAGACGGCGAGTTGGATGCGCGTGTAGAGGAGTATGTGCGGTGGCTGAAGTCCTGACGAACATCGAAGAGCTGCGCAGCCGGATAGACGTCATTGACGATCAGCTCGTGCGCCTCCTGAACGTGCGCGTGGCGTGCGCGGTGGAGGTCGGGCGGTTGAAACACGAAGCCGGGCTGCCGATTTACCAGCCGGAGCGCGAGGCGCAGGTCTTGAACAGCGTGCGGAAATCGGCCGGCGATCTGGCCGGCCCGCTGACAGCCGAAGCGGTGGTCCGGATTTTCGAGCGAATCATCGACGAGGCGCGGCGTGCCGAGCGCGCCGCCAGCGCGAGCGGCGACAAGGATTAGGGGCAGGAGAGTCATCATGGTCGTTGTCATGGAAGAACGCGCCAGTGAGGCACAGATCGACGCCGTCATTTCCCGGCTCATCGAGCTCGGCATGGACGTGCACCGCTCGTCCGGCGCGACGCGCACGGTCCTGGGCGTCGTCGGCGTCGAGAAAGTCGAGAAGGAAATGATCGAGATTCTGGACGGCGTCCACGAAGTGCTGCGCATTTCGGAGCCGTACAAGCGCGCCAGCCGCAGCTACAAGCCCGAGGACACCATCGTCACGATTGACGACGTGCGGATCGGCGGCGACGAGGTGATCGTCATGGCGGGTCCCTGCTCGGCGGAGACCGACGAGCAGTGCATGGCGACGGCGGCGGCGGTCAAGCGGGCCGGCGCCAAGATCTTCCGCGGCGGTGCCTTCAAGCCGCGCAGCTCGCCGTACAGCTTCCAGGGGCACGGCGAGAAGGGGCTCCAGATGCTGCGCCGGGCCGCCGACGCGCACAACCTGAAGCTCGTCTCGGAAGTGATGGACGTCAGCCAGATCGAGCTGATTACGAAGTACTGCGACATCTTCCAGGTCGGCGCGCGGAACATGCAGAACTACACGCTGATCCGCGAACTCGGCTACGCGCGTAAGCCCGTCCTGCTCAAGCGGGGTATCTCCGCCACGATCGAGGAGTGGCTGCTGTCGGCGGAGTACATCCTCGCCGGCGGCAACAACGACGTCATTCTCTGCGAGCGCGGAATCCGGACGTTCGAGACGGCGACGCGGAACACCTTTGACATTTCCGCGATCCCGGTCATCAAGAAGCTGAGCCACCTGCCGATTGTCGCGGACCCGAGCCACGGGGCCGGACGGCGCGACATGGTGGCGCAGTTGGCGCGCGCGGCGGTGGCCGCGGGCGCGGACGGCCTCATCATCGAAGTGCACAACGACCCAGACCGCGCACTGAGCGACGGTGCCCAGTCGCTGTACCCGGCCGCGTTCGACCGCCTGATGGCGGAGCTGCGGATCATCGCGCCGGCCATCGGCCGCAGCATCTGCCTCGAGGCGGTGGCGCGACGGGGCTGGGCGAGGTAAACAACTCCCATTACCCCGGCTTCCAACTCCCAAGGCACTCTCAGGGCGGTTTTGGGAGTTGGGAATTGGCGGTTGGAAGTTGACGATGTCAGCCGATCCCCCGTTTACTCGCATCGCGATCGTAGGCCTCGGTCTGATTGGCGGCTCGATTGCCTTCGCCGCCAGGAAGGCCTGGCCCGCGATCCATGTCTGCGGCATCGATCGAGAGGCCGTGCTCCGCGAGGCGGTGGCGCGGCGCGCGGTCGATGAGTCCGCGACCGGACTCGAGGCCGTCTCCCGCGCCGACCTGGTCATCCTGGCCGCTCCCGTCCGGCAGAATCTGACGCTCCTGCGGCAGGTCGCCCCACACGTCTCCGCGACTGCGGTCGTCACCGACGTCGGCGGCACGAAGCGCAGTATCGTCGCCGCGGCCGCGGCCCTTCCTGCACCCGTGACGTTCATCGGCGGCCATCCGCTCGGCGGCGGCGCGCGCGGGGGATTCGAGTTCGCCACGGCGAGCCTGTTTGCGCGGCGGCCCTGGATCTTCACGCCTCCCGAACAGCCCACAGGCGCCCAGGTGGCACAGATTGGTCAGGCGGTCGAGACGCTGTCGGCGTTCGTGGCCGGCATCGGCGCGCAGCCGGCGGTCATGACCGCCGCACGGCACGATCAGCTGATGGCGCTCCTGAGCCACCTCCCGCAGCTGGCGGTGACGGCCCTTATGGAGGTTGTCGGAACCACGGTGGACGGCGACATCCGTTTCGCCGGCCAGGGGCTGGTCGATACGACCCGTCTGGCGTCGAGTCCCGCGGAGGTCTGGCGCGATATCTGTGCGACCAATGCGGACGAAATCGCCTGCGCGCTCGACCTGCTGATCGAGCGGCTGTCGGACATCCGGAGCGACCTGCAGCGCACCGAAATGATCGACTCGGTCTTCGACCAGGCCGCCCACTGGCGCGCCGAGCTCATGAAGGGACGGGACTAAGTCACAAGTCACAAGTCACAAGTCACAATTTCTGACTTCTGACTTCTGACTTGTGACTTCTTCGGTATACTCCGCGCCAGGAGGATGCTCATGAAGGCATCAGTGCTGGCAGTCACCGTTCTCGTCGCGCTTCCCACAGGAATAATGCTGGCGCAGGCGCCCGCCAATCCGCCGGCGGCGGTTGCCGCGAGCGTCGAGGCTGCCCGCAAGGCTGCCGGCCAGGACCATCTGGCCCTCTTCAACAACATCTGCACGCCTCCGCCGGCCCCGCAGCCGCCGGGCGGCGGGCGCCAGGGCGGTGCGAACGCCCAGCAGGGGCCGCCACCGGCCCCCCCGCGGTCGGAATGGGCCGCCGAGCCGTCGAAGGTGTTCGACAACCTGTATTTCGTCGGTGAGAAGGAATACACCGCGTGGGCAGTGACCACGTCGGCCGGGATCATCATCATCGATCCCCTGTTCGAGTACTCCGTTGAAGACCAGGTGATCGGCGGGTTGAAGAAGCTCGGGCTCGACCCGGGCATGGTCCGCTATGTGGTCGTCAGCCACGCGCACCGCGACCACGTGGCGGGCGCGGCGGCGCTGCAGAATCGCGGCGCGCGCGTGCTGATGGCAGCGGCCGACTGGGACTGGCTGGCCAGGGATCCCGCACGGTGGCCGAAGGCGAAGCAGGACATCGTCGTCAACGACGGATACAAGCTCACGCTCGGCGACACGACGTTGACGCTGTACCTCACGCCGGGCCATACGCCGGGGACCATCTCAACCGTCATCCCGGTCAAGGACGGTGCCCGCACGCATACCGCGCTCCTGTGGGGCGGCACGGGCTTCAACTGGCGGGGCGGCGGGGGCAACAACCGCTACATCACGCCCGAACGGCCGGCGAAATGGTGGTACGACCAGTACACGGCGTCGGCGGCGAAGATGCGGAAGATCGCGCCGGCCAGCAACTTCGATGTCATCCTCTCGAACCATCCGCAGTACGACGCCTACGCGGCAAAACAGGCGGCGCTCGGCAAGCGCGGCGCCGGCCAGCCCCATCCGTGGGTGATCGGCGCACCGAGCGTGCAGCGGTTCCTGACGGTGGCGGAGGAGTGCGCGAAGGCGGGCCCTCTCTGGGTGAACCCGCCTCGGTAAATCACGCTCGACGTCGGCGGTGATCGGGGTCCGGTCGGGGGACCGCGGCCAGCAACGTCTGCGTATATTCGTGTTGGGGCCGGCTGTACACATCGTCGGCCGGTCCCGATTCCACGATCTTTCCGAAATACATCACGAAGATCCGGTCGGAGATGTGGCGCACGACCGACAGATCGTGCGACACGAAGATGTAGGACAGGCCGAACTCCTCCTGGAGGTCCTGCATCAGGTTGATGACCTGCGCCTGGATCGAGACGTCGAGCGCGCTGACCGGCTCGTCGGCAATCACGATCTTGGGATTCGTGGCCAGCGCGCGGGCGATGCCGATGCGCTGCCGCTGGCCGCCGGAAAATTCATGCGGATACCGCGCGACGTGCGCGGGAGACAGCCGCACCTTCTCGAGCAGCCAGTGCACCCGGTCGCGACGCTCCGCCTTCGACTGCTTCGTGTGAATCCTGAGCGGCTCCTCGATGATGGCGCCGACCGTCATGCGCGGATTGAGCGATGAATACGGGTCCTGAAACACCATCTGCAGGTCGGACCGGTACTTCCGCATCTCTCGACGGCGGAGAGACAGGAGGTCGACGATGCCGTCGGGATGGTGGTAGAGAATCCGCCCCTCGATGTCGACCCGGTAACTCATGGCCTTCAGGATGTTGACGATCGCCCGCCCGACGGTCGTCTTGCCGCAGCCCGATTCTCCGACCAGTCCGATCGTCTCGCCGCGGTGCAGCGTCAGCGAGACGCCGTCGACCGCGCGCACCTCGCTCGTCTTGCGCGGGATGATGCCGCCGAAGACGGGAAAGCGCACCCGAAGGTCCTGTACGTCAAGGATGACGTCCGGTTTATCCATGGCAATCGTCATGCAGGTGGCAGCGGACCCAGTGCCCTGGCGTGAGCTCGACGAGCGGAGGTTCGATGCCGTGGCACGGCTCGAAGCGCTCGGCGCAGCGCGACGTGAACTTGCAGCCGGGCGGCAGCGTATGGATATCCGGAACGACACCGGGAATCGTCGTCAGACGGCGCGCCTTCTGGCCGTCGAGGCGCGGCAGCGACCCCAGCAACCCTCGCGTATAGGGATGCAGCGGGTTGTGAAAGAGGTCACGCACCGGCGCGATTTCCTGGATCTTGCCGCCGTACATCACGGCCACGCGGTCGCACGTTTCAGCCACCACGGCGAGATTGTGTGTGATGAGCAGGATCGCCCCGGCCTCGTGCTTCGCCTTGAGCACCAGCATCAGATCGAGGATCTGCGCCTGAATCGTGACATCGAGGGCCGTTGTCGGCTCATCGGCGATGAGGAGCGCGGGGTTGAGCGCCAGGGCGATCGCGATCATCACGCGCTGGCGCATGCCGCCGGACAGTTCGTGCGGATACTGATCGATGCGTGTCTCGGGCTCCGGGATGCCGACCTCTGACAGCATCCTGATTGCGTGCGCGCGCGCGTCGGCAGGACTCGTCTCCGGCTTGTGGGTGAGGATCATCTCGATGACCTGCCGCCCGATCCTGAACACGGGGTTCAGTGAGGTCATCGGCTCCTGGAAGATCATGCTGATCTCGCGACCGCGCACCTTGCGCATCTCCGGCCACGGCAGTTTCAGGAGATCCCGCCCCTTGAACAGGATTTCGCCTTCGACGATGCGTCCGGGTGGGTCGGGAATGAGCCGCATCATGCTCAGCGCCGTCACGCTCTTGCCGGATCCCGACTCGCCGACAAGCCCCAGCACTTCGCCCGGCATGATGTCGAGATCGACGCCGTCCACCGCCTTGGCGACACCGGATTCGGTGAAGAAATGGGTCCGTAGTCCGCGGATCTGGAGGACGGGAGTTGTCATCGGAGTCGCGAGTACTCCTTCGGGTCGAAGGCCTCGCGGACAGCCTCACCGATGAAGACAACCAGCAGGAGAGTGGAGAAGAGCGCGCCGAGGGGAAAGAACACGAGCCACCACTTCGTCAGGTTCTCCATGCCCTGGCCGATCAGCTCCCCCCAGCTGGGCGTCGGCGCCGGCAGGCCGAAGCCGAGAAAGTCGAGCGCCACGAGCGCTCCGATATTCGCCACGATCGTGAACGGCGCGAACGAGACGACCGGGGTCAATGCGTTCGGCAGAATGTGCCTGAGCATGATGTTCGGTGCCGTGACGCCCGTCACGATGGCCGCGGCCACGTAATCCCGGGCCTTTTCGCGGTAAAACTCGCCGCGGATGTAGTACGTGATCCCCATCCACTCGAACGCCGACAGAATGATGACGAGCAGCCAGAACGACGGCTGCAGAACCAGCATGCGTCCGGGAATGTAGACCGGAATGATGATCGAGCTGACGATGATGATCGTGTACAGGAACGGGAGCGACGACCAGATTTCGATAAACCGCTGGCCGAACATGTCCAGCTTGCCGCTGACGTAGCCGAGAAGCCCGCCGATCATGATGCCAAGGCCATCCGCAATCAGCATCACCAGCAGCGCGAACGTCAGCGAGACGTTGAACCCATAGGCGAGACGCACGAAGACGTCGCGGCCGCGGTCGTCGGTGCCGAAGATGTGGTCGCCGGACGGTGGATGCGGTGGATATCCCGGCTGGTCGAGGAGCGACTCGTTGGCGCTGTACGGGACGAGCGGCATGATCGCCCAGTCGCCGGCGCCCGCGGCTTCGAGCTGCGCGTCAAGCGCGCGGTAGTCCGGCTCGCCAAAGGCGGCCTGGCCGAATGTGGCCGCCGGGTAGTAGCGCCAGATCGGGAAGTAGTAGCTCCCCTGGTACTTCACGACGAGGGCGACGTTATTGAAGACCACCGGCAGGGTGAACGAAAACGCATAGGCGACGACGATGATCAGGAACGAGTAGTAGCCGCGCCTGATGCGCTGGAACTTCCGGAGCCGGCGACGGAAGATCGACTCCGGGGCGCGCGCGGGCGCTGTTTCGACGAGCGGTTCGCTCACCTGGCGCCTGGTGTCCCCTCTGACTCGCGCCGCGCGAACTCGAGCCAGTGCCGGTCGTCACTCGGCCCTTCGCCGAGCGTGAGGGTCTGGTCCTTCCGCGCGGCGTCGAGCTTCCGGCCCCGTTCGGCGTCGCTCCACCAGAGCCTCATGAGATCACGGGTATCGCCGACGCGGGTCAGGAGGCCCTGCGGCTGACCGAACTTCTGCCAGTAGACGATCCGCTCGTACGGCGCTGTCCATTCGAAGAGCCAGTGGTGATCGGCCGTCATGATGCGGTCCAGTTCGCGAAGCAGCGCTGTCCGCGCCGCGATGTCGAACGTCGTCTGGTATTGCTGCATGATCTGGTCGGCGCGGGCGTTCCTGAAGCCGGTGATGTTGTTGTTGTTCTTCTGGTCGGCCAGGGATCCCAGCCAGTTCACGTCTGGTGTCGGAAACAGCTCGCCGGTATAGGCGATGCTTGCCATGCCGAATGCGCGATCGTCGAGCAGCTTGATTAGCGTCTCCCAGGTCGTGAACCGGAGGTTGAGCGTGATCCCGACCCTCCGCAGGTCTTCCTGGAAGATCGTGAAGTAGCGCTCTGACGCCTGCTGGGCGTAGACGATCTCGATCGTCAACGGCACACCGCCTTTCACGAGCCGCCCATTTGCATCCCGCTCCTTCCAGCCCGCCTCGGCGAGCAACTGGAGGGCCCGATCCGGGCTGTAACGAATCTTTTCGTTGGCGGGGTTCTCATACGGGCTGGCCGGGAAGAACGAGTCGATGAGCGTGTACTCGTTGAACATCATCTTCTCGACCATCGACTCGCGGTTATACAGATGTCGCAGCGCTCGCCGGACCCGGACGTCGTTGTACGGAGCCTGCCTCGTATTGAAGGCGGTCCCGGCTATCCCGACCGGGTTGTGGTTCCAGATCTTCCGCTTCTGGTTGAGGCCGCGCTGGATGTTGGTGAAATTCAGCTCCTGCACCCACATCTGGGCCCGTTGCACGAAGTACCAGTCGATGTCGCCGCGCTTGAACATCTCGAACTCGAGGTTCCGATCGCGGACGACCTGCTGCTGGATCTCATCAAAGTTGTGCAGGCCGGTATTGCGGCGATGGTTCGCGGCCCAGTAGTCGTTGCGCCGGCGGATTCGGAGCTGCCGGCCTTTGTCGACATCCTGCTCGGCCACCGCATAAGGTCCACTGCCGGGGAGCATCCTGTAGTTGTATTGCTTGATGTAGGCGTCCCCCGTGATCCCCTTGAGCGCATGCGCCGGCATGATGAACAGGCCACCAATGTTCGCCGCCGTCGAGAAGTACAGGAAGTTCTGCCAGTTGTCGCTCTTGGCGCGCACGGAGACGATGTACTTGCTCTCGGCGACAGGCGATTCGAACTTCTCGTACGTCAGATTCCGTGCCGGATCCTGCAGGCTCTTGTCCACCGACAGCCGCCAGCTCGCGACGACGTCATCGGCGATGACGGGCATGCCGTCGGCCCAGCGCGCGTTCGGGTTGAGCCGAAAGCGGAACGTGCGGCGGTCCTCGGAAACCTGCCAGTGGGTCGCCAGCCCTGGGATGTATTCGAGCGTCGTCGGGTGCAGATACACGAGCCCCTCGTAGACCAGCTCGTTGAGGTGGAGGTTCCATGCCGAGATATTCGGGCCGTAGTAGCGGAGGGTGGCGGGGAAATCGGTCATCATCGCCTGCCGCAGCACACCACCCTTGACGGCGCGGGGATCGCCGATCAGGTCGTAGTCGGTGTTGGTCTCCCACCCTTCGCCGGTGAAGCCGCGCCCGCCCTGCGCCGCCGGTACCGATGGATCGGCGCCGCTGTCGGCTTCCGGAAACACCGCATAAGCGGCCTTGTCCGCCGACGCGGCACTGCTGCCATTGGTCGACGGCGTGGCGCCGCGATCGGCGCTGTCGGCATTTCCACCGCCGCCGCACGCGGAGATAGCGAGAAGAATGAAGACCGGTAGGACGCGCCGCATCTGATGCCCCTTTACTTGAACCGAATGCGCGGATCGATGGCGGCGTAGATCATGTCGGACAGGATGTTGCCCACCAGCATGAGAAGGCTTCCGATCACCAGGATGCCGAGGGCGACGGGGTAGTCGCGCTGCAGGATCGATGTGTAGCCGAGGTACCCCATGCCGTCGATATTGAAGACCCGCTCAATTAGGAACGAGCCCGCGAGAATCAGACTGAACACGTGCCCCAGTCCGGTCGCGATGGGAATGAGCGAATTCCTGAGCGCGTGAACGAAGATGACTCGTCGCTCGTCGAGCCCCTTGGCAAAGGCGGTCCGCACGTAGTCCTGCCCGAGGTTCTCAAGCAGGGAGTTCTTCGTCAGGATCGTCAGTGTCGCAAACGACCCGACCATGTAGCAGAGCACCGGCAGGAACATGTGTTCGAGCTGCCCGGCCACCTTTTGCGGGAAGCTGAGATATTCCCAGTCGTTCGGTCTGAATCCGCCAAGCGGAAACACGTCCCAGAAGCTGCCGCCGCCGAGCAAAACCAGCAGTGCGGTGCCCAGCGCCCATCCCGGGACGGAGTATCCGAGGAAGACCAGGAAGCTGCTGACGAAATCGAACTGTGACCGATGCAGGACGGCCTTGAGTACGCCGAGCGGCACGCACACGAGATAACTCAGGAGGAATCCAGTCAAGCCGAGCGTGATAGAAATGGGAAATCGGGACTTGATGACGTCCCAGACGGGCTCCTGGTAGACGTAAGAGTTGCCCAGATCGAGCCGGACCACGTTGCCAAGCCATTCGATGTAGCGGATGTGGACCGGCTTGTCGAAGCCATAAAAGCGACGGATCTCCTCGATCGCCTCCTCCGGCAGTGATACGTTCGCGCCGCCCGCCCCACCGGAGGCGCCACCTTCGGTGATGGCGGCCATTCGGTAGCGCATGATCTGGCGCTCGACCGGACCGCCCGGAACGAAGTGCGTAATCACGAAGACAGCGAGCGTGATCCCGATGAACGTCGGGATGATGAGGAGGAGCCTTCTGACGAAATACCCTGCCATGCGCCAGCAGCCGCCCTAACGGGTGATCACCGCTGTGCCGCCGCCGCCCCGTTCTGTGACCCAGGCTTCCCAGTAGTGGACGTCGGTCGTGCCGACCGGCATCTTCGCGTTCGCGTCCTGCCCGGCTTGGGCCAGTTCGCGGGCCTTCTCCGGGTCTAGCCACCATAGTGTGAGCGGGTCGCGGTTGTCGCCGTACCGGGTGATGTAGTAGTCGGGAAAGCCGAACTTGTTAGCGAACGCGATGCGGGTGAACGGCCCGTCCCACGCGAGGGCCCAGTGATGCTGGTTCGTGACGATGCCGTCGATCTCGCGGATGATCGCTTCGCGCCTCGGCTGATCGAACTCGGTGTCGTACGTCTTCAGCAACTCGTCGACGCGTGGGTTCTTGAATCCCGTCAGATTTCCGGAGGACTTCTGATCGGCCAGGGCGGAGTGGAACTGGGTCTCAGGATTCGGGAAGAGCAGGCCGGTATACCCGACAATGACGGTGTCGAACTGCTGGTCGTCCATCAGTCGTCCCATTGTCTCGAACGTGACGAGCCTGAGATTGAGCGCGATCCCCACCTTGCGGAGATCCTCCTGATAGATCGTAAATGCCGGCTCCTGTGTCTTGCTGTAATACAGCAGTTCCATGGTGAGGGGCCGGCCGTTCCTCACGAGCCGACCCTGAGCATCGCGGTCCTTCCACCCCGCCTCGGCCAGTAGCGCCAGCGCCGTCTTGGGGTCGTACAGGTCTTTCGAGTTGCTGGGATTCGCGTACGCGCCAAAGAAGTGCGAGTGCTTGGGCTGGTACTCGTTGTAGAAGATCTTTGCAATCAAGAGTTCACGGTTGAGCAGATGCGTCATGGCGCGGCGGACGCGGATGTCATCCCATGGCTGCCGCCGCGTGTTGAACGCAATCCCATAGGTGCTCTGCGGGTACTCGTTGAATACCTTCCGCTTTTGAATGAGTCCCCGCTGGATGCGGTCGAAATTCATCTCTTCGATCCACTCGCGCGCGACGCGGACGAGATGGAAGTCGAGATCGCCTCGCTTGAACATCTCGAGCGCGAGGTTCTCGTCACGGACCGAGATTTCCTGTATCTCGTCAAAGTTATTGAGACCGATGTTACGGCGGTACTTGGCCGCCCAGTAATCGCCGCGGCGCCGAATCGTGATGCGATTGCCGCGGTCGATGTCCTTTTCGGTGACGATGTACGCGCCGGTTCCCGGCAGCATCTTGTAGTTGTATTCCTTGATGTATCGGGCGCCGTCGATGCTCTTGAGGACGTGCGCGGGATAGAGCGGCATACCGGAGAAATAGAGAAAGTTCCGCCAGTTCAACTGGGTGCTCGTCACGCTGACGAGGTACTTGCTCTCTGCAACCGGCTTCTGGTACTTCGCGAACACAAGCGAAGCCGCCGGGTCCTGCAGGCCCTTGTCCATCATCAGCGACCATGTAGCGACGACATCCTCGGCCACGACGGGCTGCCCGTCGGACCATCGGGCGTTGGGGTCGAGTCGGAAGCGGTACGTCAGCCGGTCAGGGGAGATCTGCCAGTGAGTCGCCAGGCTCGGCATCCATTCGAGTGACGTTGGATGGAGGGTCAGCAGCGACTCATAGGCAAGCGTGTTCACCATGTACCCGAATTCCGTGACGTTCGGGCCCCGATAGCGCAGGGTTGTGGGGAAGTCGAGGTACGCCTCACGGTACTGTCCGCCCTTGACTGCGCGAGGGTCACCGATCAGATCGAAGTCGGTGTTCGTCTCCCAGTCTTCACCCGTGAACCCCCTCCCGCCCTGGTCCGCCGGCACGGCGGGATCCGCGCCGTTGTCGGCATCGGGAAACACGGGATACGCGTTCTTGTCGGTCGAAGCCGCCGATCCACCGCCCGACTGGGCTGCCGAGGGCGCCTGCTGGTTCTGCGGCTGTGAGCCTCCGCCGCACGCCGCGGAAAGTGTGGCCAGAAGCGCGAGAAGGGCTGCATATGAGAACAGGCGCATCGGATTAGCCTCTCGAACGTGTCAAACGGGTGTACTCCGCGACGGCCTCGTTCTGGGCCGCCACATCGGTCTCAGGTCTCAGCCTATCGCCAAATTCCGCGTAGAGGCGAACCATGTTCCATGCCGTACGCTCGGGGTTGGTCCAGGCCCCGAATCGCCCGACATCGATGTCGGCGGCGGCCAGGCGCATCGCGGTCCGCCGGTTCATGGCCGCGCCGTCCCGTGCCGAAGCGCGCGAATGTCGTCGACGGCCTGCGGATTCTCGAGCGACGACAGGTCGCCGGGATCCTGACCGAGATAGGCCGACTTGATCACGCGGCGCATGACCTTGGCGTTCCGCGTCTTGGGCAGATCCGCCACGAATTCGACGGCTGCAGGGCGCAGCGGCTTGCCGAGGCGAGAGGCGACCATCGCCTGAAGCTCGCCGGCGAGCGTGGGGGACGCCGTCTGGCCTGGGCGCAGGACACAGAAGCAGACAAGCGCCTGTCCTCTTTCCGGGTCGGGCACGCCGATCGCCGCCGCCTCGAGCACCGCCGGATGCTCGACGAGAATGGATTCGACCTCCGCGGGACCGAGCCGCTTGCCCGCAAGCTTGATGGTGTCGTCAGAGCGGCCCAGTATGTACCAGAGCCCATCGTCATCGATGGCGGCCCAGTCGCCGTGGACCCAGACGCCGGGAAAGCGCGACCAGTAGGTCTGCTCGTAGCGGTCGGGATCCCGCCAGAAGCCGCGCGTCATGCCAATCCAGGGCGCCCGCACGACGAGCTCGCCGACCTGGTTTCGAATCGATCGTCCCTGGTCGTCCACGACGTCGGCGGCGATACCGGGCGGTGGGCCGGCAAACGAGCACGGCTTGATGGCGGTCAGGACGTTGCCGGAGACGAGGCCGCCGGACACCTCGGTGCCACCCGAGTAGTTGAGGATGGGAATCCGTCCGTTCCCGGTGGTCTCGAACAGCCATCGCCACGACTCCGGGTTCCACGGCTCTCCGGTCGACGCCATGATGCGCAGAGACGAGAGATCGTGGAGCCGCACGGGCGCTTCGCCGTGCCGCATGAGCGCGCGAATCAAGGTGGGGGAGACGCCCAGGACACTGACGCCGTGCCGCGCAACGAGCGACCAGAGGCGATCGGGGCCAGGGTAGTCGAGCGCGCCGTCGTAGATCACCATCGTGCCGCCGAGCAGCGTCATGCCGAATACTTCCCACGGGCCCATCATCCAGCCCATGTCAGTGATCCAGAACATTGTGTCGGCCGCCTGCACGTCGAGACACTGCGCGATGTCCTGCGCCGCCTTGATCGGGAACCCGCAGTGCGTGTGCACGGCGCCCTTGGGCCGGCCGCTCGTGCCCGAGGTGTAGATGATCATCAGCGGATCCTCTGCCTCGGTACGCAGCGTCTCGCACCGGTCTGACTGCCGCGGCACGAGATCCGCCCACCGATGATCGCGCCCGGCGCGCATCGGGACCGCCGCGCCAATCCGGTCCACCACGATCATCAGGCGCACCGACGGCACCGCCGCGGCCGCTTCGTCGGCAACGGCCTTCATGCCTATCGCCTGGCCGCGGCGCCAGAATCCGTCGGCCGTCACGATGACGCTCGCCTCTGCATCCGTCAGGCGCGCGGTGACCGCATCGGCGCCGTAGCCGGAGAACAGCGGGAGGATACAGGCGCCAATCTTGACGATGGCGAAGAAGGCGACGACGAGCTCCGGACACATCGGCATGAAGAGCGCCACGCGGTCGCCCTTGACCACACCAAGCTCGAGCAGCGCGTTGGCGCACCGGTTCACGTCGCGGTACAGCTCGCCGTAGGTCAGCTGGCGGACGGTCCCTTCCTCGCCCTCCCAGCGCAGCGCCACCTTGTGCTCTGTGGGCGTGCCGATCCACTTGTCGAGGCAGTTGTGGACGATGTTGAGGCGTCCGCCGATGCACCATCGTGCCCAGGCCACGCCGCGTGAGGTATCGAGCAGCTGCGTGTAGGGCTCATAGAAGACAATGCCGAGGTCGTCGAAGACGGCAGGCCAGAACCACTCGGGGTCGGAGACCGAGCGCCGGAGGAGGTCGTCGTAGTCGTGAATCCCGTGCCTGGCGATGAACGTCGCGAGCCGGCTGCCATCGCGGTATTCGGCGGTGGGGCGCCAGGCGACCTCACCCCCGAAGGCGAACTCGTGACTCATCGGAGCAATATTAGTGTGATGAAGGTCCACCGCGGCGTCCTGGAGGTCATCGAAGCGCACGCGCGCCGTGATGCGCCGCAGGAGTGTTGCGGCTTACTTCTTGGGACGGCAACCGAGATTGTCGAGGCGGTGCCGGCGCGGAACGTCGCCGTCGATCCGTCGCGGCGGTACGAGATTGCTCCTGACGATTATTTTGCGGCGATCAGGCGATGCCGCAGCGACGGGGAAGGATTGGCCGTGGTCGGCGGGTATCACTCGCATCCGCGCAGCCAGCCCGTGCCGTCGCCCACCGACCTCGAACAGGCGTTCCTGGAGTTCGTCTACGTGATTGCGGGCCCCGTTGAGGGGTCCGCGCCGCTGGAGTTCCGCGCCTACCAGCTTCGCGACGGAATCCTCGCGCCCGCTACTTGTTCGATCGCCGATTAGTCTCGTACCGCACGTCGTCGAAGAGCCCTTCGACCCGCGACAGCACTGTTGGCCATCGGTACTCGCGTTCGATGTACGCCAGGCCCTGCCGCCCCATCGCGTCGCGCTGCTCGGGATGCCCGAGCAGATAGTCCGCGGCTTCGTCGAACTCGGCCGGAAACATGTAATACAGGCCGCCGTTGGCGCGGCGAACCTGCCCTTGAAGCACCTTGCAGCGGCCGTTCACGAGCGCAGGAATTCCATGATTCCACGCCTCGAGAAGGACGATGCTCAGGCTCTCGTACCAGGAGGGGACGACGAGCGCGCGCGCATGCGCGAGGAGCGCCTCGCGCACCTCGTTGCTGACGTAGCCGAGCGCCCGGATGCGTGGATGCTCGGGAATCTGCATTTTTGTCGGACCGGCGAGCACCAGCGTGATGTCCGGATGCGTGGCGGCGTACTCCTGGAAGTTCTCGAGCAGCGCATCGCACCCCTTGTTGCGATCCACGCGGCCGAGATACAGGAGGTACTTCACCGGAATACCCAGCGCGTCGATTGCGGCTCTCGAGATGGCGCCCGGAGCCACCGGTTCGAGGCCGAGCCCTGCGACCGCCGACGGGTGGAGCGGGCGCAGCGCGCGGTCCGAGACAAGCTGCTCCTCCTCGGGTGTGAGGAAGAGGTATCCCGCGGGCTTGCTGAAGAATTCAGGCAGCACGTCGAGGTTGATCGCATCGTCTTCTTCGGCGGTCGGCACCAGCACCGCCCGGTCGGCGACCAGCGGCAGGCCGAAATAGGACTGGTAATACCGGAACGTCCAGAAGACGACCAGGTCGAACGTCGAGCCTTCGGACCGGAGGTGCTCGATCAGCTCGGGAACGTCAGGGCCGTTCTCCCTGAACCACTCGTGCTGCCGGTCTGGAGAGGCGCCGCCGTCGAACACCTCGTCGCTGAGATCGGCGAAGACCTTGATGCGCCGGGGACGCGTGACCTGGAACCGGCGCACGGTGACGCCGTTCTCCGTTGTCCGGCCTGGGGACACCGCGTTCTCCCACGTGACGTAGTCCTTCGCACAGGTGGTGAGTACGGTGATGTCGTGTCGGACCGACAGGCGCTCAGCAAGCTCACGGCAATGCCCTTCGGAGCCGCCCGCGATGTCGGCGCCGTATCGTTGAACGACGAACGCCAGTTTCATTGACGAGGCGGGGAACCGAGGGACGGGTCGCGCGGCGCGATCGCGGACCGTGCGCCTGAGAGCCGGCGGAGTTCGCGGCGCAGCAGCGCGGACTCGATCGCGAGTTCCTGCACGCAGGCAAACAGCACGTGGTTCGTCCGGCGCTGTCGCTCGAAGTTATCGCGGCTGTACTCGAAGAGCCATCGGAACAGCGGCATCAGGATCCGCTGTTTCAGCGTCAGGATGAGCGACGCAGCGCCTTGGCTCCTGTGAGACTGGTACTGCATCTTGGTCGTGAGACGCCACGTGTGGGGTTCGCCGAGCAGCTCCGGCAGGACCAGGGGCTGCGCCTCGGGTGTGACCGCCGCCGCGCGCAGGAGCGATTCGACCTCCGCGAAGATCTCGGGATCGTCGAAGGCGTGCGAGCCGCCCGTGCCGCTCAACTCGGTGCGCATGCGCTCCCGTACGCGCCGGTGCAGCTCCGCCATCACCACGTCCACCTCGATGGCGGCTGCCTTATCGCTCAAATCCTTCGCCTGCGCCCGATCGCACCTGCACCAAGACGGTCGCGCCACCCACCTGACGGGATTTCTGCTTCAGCCGGAACGCAATTCGATATGCGCCCGCCTGCCGGTAGACGTGGTCCGCGGTGAAGCGGCGCTGAATCTGGCTCTTGCCGGCTTCATAGGGATCGCAGTCGGTCGTATTCTCTGACATCGTGCCGTCGCCCCAGTCCCATTCGACGGTGGCGCAGTAGAACTCGGGGTAGTCGTCGCTGCCGTTGCGCACATCGGCGGTCGCGCGGACCCGAAGCGGCGTAAAACCCATCGGGGGCGTGACGCGTACGGCGAGCGTCGGCCGTTTCGACTCAGGCTGCGGCGCCTGCGCCAGTACGGCGATCGGGAGAAAGGCGGCGAGGGCAGCCGCCAGCGTCCGCCGTGTGCGCCATGGATCGGGCATACTTACTTTTGGATTCTAATGCAGATTGTTCACCGCACTCCCTCTGTAGACGTCACGGCCAGCAGTCCCAAGGACGTGGCTGCTGACCTTCTGATCGTTCCCGTCTTCGACGCCGACGCGCTGACCGGCGAACCCGATTTTCACAAGGCGACCGACGGCGACATCGATGCCGCGCGGGGCCGCGGCGAGTTCAAGGGCAAGCCGTACGAGCTGTTCGTGACGACGCTTCGCGGGTGGAACACCGGGCGTGTCGCGCTGGTGGGCCTCGGGGCCAGAAAGGACTTTTCGCCGGACCGGCTGCGCCGTGCGGCCGTGACCGGGGCGCTGGCGGCGCGGAATCGCGGGCTGACGCGCATCGCGATTGTGCATCGCGCCGATTCGGGCGTGGGCGCAGAGCTCGCGGTGCAGTTGTTTGCGGAAGGGGTCGTGATCGGCAACTACGACGGCGCGTCGTATCGGACGACCGACCCGCCACGCGTCTGGCTGTCGTCTGTGACGATCGCCGTCGCGGACAAGGCTGCGGGGGAGCGTGGCCTCGAGCGGGGCCGTGTCCTCGGCGAGTCGACAAACGTGGCCCGCGAGCTGGTGAATGAGCCGGGCAACACATTGACGCCGCGCGTGTTTGCCGACCGCGCCGCCGCGCTCGCCAGGGAGGCCGGCCTCGGCGTCGACGTGCTCGACGAACAGAAGATTGCCGAGTTGAAGATGGGACTGCTGCTCGGCGTGGCCCGCGGCAGCGCCGAGCCGCCGAGGCTCGTGGTGCTCCGGCATGAGCCGGCTGGGGCGCCGCCGACTCCGGTCCTCGGGCTAATCGGCAAGGGCATCACGTTCGATACCGGCGGCATTTCGATCAAGCCAGCCGAGAACATGGACAAGATGAAGGACGACATGTCCGGAGGCGCCGCCGTCCTGGGCGCCATGCTGGCGATCGCGCGGCTCAAGGCGCCGGTCCGTTGTGTCGCGGTGATTCCGATGACCGAGAACATGCCCGGCGGACGCGCGGTGAAGCCGGGCGACGTGCTCACGAGTGCGGAAGGGAAGACCGTCGAGATCCTCAACACCGACGCCGAGGGCCGCCTCGTGCTGGGTGATGCGGTCTGGTACGCGCGTCAGCGTGGCGCGACGCACCTGGTCGACGTGGCGACACTGACCGGCGCGTGCGTGGTGGCGCTCGGCAAGACCACCACGGGCCTGTTCGGCACGCCAGACTCGTGGGTCGAGCAGGTGCGGAAGGCCAGCGACCGCGCGGGCGACCGGTCGTGGCCGATGCCCGTGTGGGACGACTACAAGGAACTCTTCAAGAGCGAGATTGCCGACTTCGGCAACACCGGCGGCCGCGCGGGGGGAGCCATTACGGGCGCGCTCTTCATCAAGGAGTTCATCGGCGAGCTGCCGTGGGTGCACATGGATATCGCCGGCACCGCCTGGGCCGAGGACGCCAAGCCGTATCAGCCGAAGGGCGCCACCGGCGTGGCGGTGCGGACCCTCGCCGAACTCGCGCTCGACCCTGGTGCGTGGGCTAACATCTAGCCGTGTTCCTTCTCCGCCAGGATCCGATCGTCATTGAAGTCGTGAAGCAGCCGCCGGCGGCGCACGACATCAGCATCGACACCATCATCACGATGTTTGCGTCGGCCGGGGTGTTTCTGCTGATCGCGGCCGCCGGAGGGATTCTCGTCGGCGTGATCTTTATTGCCATCCGCCGGAGGCAGGAGCGTTCGGCGCCCGCCACGAACCCCGGCAGCTCCCACGTCAAACTGCGCATCTGAGCTCCACGTGCGCTAGACTGCGGCCCCGAGGTGACGATGCGAGAAGCTCTTGCAGCAGCGCTGGTCGGTGGTTGTCTTCTGGCTGGGTCGGTGGGTGCGGCGCAGACTCCGCCTGGCAGTGTTCGCGCCGACTTCCTCAAAACGATCGATCGGCCGCGTGTCCCGCTCGCGCCATCCCCGGCTCAGGCCAGCGTTGTGGATGGGTACGCTCAGGAGCTGGTCTCGTTCGCGTCCGAGCAGGATGAGCGCGTCCCGGTTCTGATCCTCAAGAAGGCGTCGCAGCCGGCCCGCCGGGCCGTGGTGGTCGCCCTGCATGGAACCGGCGGCTCGAAGGACAGCATGCGCGACCTGCTCGAGCGCTATGCCGATCAGGGTTTTCTGGCCGTCGCCATGGACGCGCGGCACGCCGGCGAGCGCGCCACGCCAATCCCCGGGCTCGCCAATCCCTATCAAAGCGCGATCCTCCGGGCGTTCCGCACGGGCAAGGGACAGCCGTATCTCTACGACACCGTGTGGGATGTGATGCGGCTCGTCGATTACCTGTCCACGCGCGGCGACGTCGATCCCTCACGCATCGGCGTCGTCGGCAACTCGAAGGGAGGCACCGAGGCCTACCTGGCCGCGGCGGCGGACACGCGCATTGCCGCGGCTGCGCCGCTCATCGGCGTGCAGAGCTTCGGCTGGTCGTTGACGCACTCCGCCGCCTGGGAAGCGCGAACCTGGACGCTCCGCGCGGCGGTGGAGGCCTCTGCGGCCGACGGGCGCGAGGCGGTGAATGCGGCCTTCATGAAGAAGTTCTACGACCGTGTGACGCCGGGTCTGGTGGACCGGTTCGACGGTCCGGCCATGCTGCCGCTCATTGCCCCGCGTCCGCTGTTCGTGGTCAATGGGGATTCCGACCCGCGGTCCGCGCTCGGAGGCGTCAGGACGGCGGTGGCGGCGGGGGAGCGCGCCTATGCTGCCGCCGGAATGAAAGGAAAATTCTCCTTCCTGCTGCAGGTCGATACCGCGCACGAGACAACGGCCGAGGCGCACGACGCCGTGCTGCAATGGTTCGTGAGATGGCTCCGGCCGGGGAGCTGACGGAGACTAGTTGGACTGGGCGACGCGCGGGGAGGCCTTGAGCGACTGCTGATACTTGAGGATGCCCGCGAAGAGGGCGTCGGCAATCCGCTGGCGATACGAGGAGCTCCGGAGGAGCGACGCCTCATCCTTGTTCGTCAGGAACGACACTTCAGTCAGGGCGCTCGGCATCGTCGCGCCGACGAGCACCATGAACGGCGCCTGCTTCACCCCCAGATTGCGGGCCGTCCGGTCCGCTTTTCGCAGCTGCTCGTTCATCGACTGCTGCACCATCGCGGCGAAATCGCGCGATTCATCCAGCTTGTTGTTCAGCGCGATCGCCTTGACGAGTTCCGGCAGGTTGCCCATCGTTCGGGACGAGCCGGCGTTCTCACGTGCCGCCAGCGCTTCGGCGTCGGCGTTCGGCGCAAAGCTCAGAAAGTACGTTTCGAACCCGCGGACGCTGACGTTCGCGCTGGCATTGGCGTGGATCGACAGGAAAAGGTCGGCGGACGCCTTGTTGGCGATGGCCGTGCGCTCTTCGAGCGTGATGAATGTGTTGGTTCGGCGTGTGAGGACGACGGCAACGCCCGGCTCCTGGAGCAGCAGCTTTTCCAGCCGGAGCGAGACATCGAGCACCAGCTCCGCCTCGTTCAGTCCCTTCACCTGCGCACCGGGATCGTGTCCGCCATGCCCGGGGTCGATGACAACGCGCCCGACGCCGAGGCCGAGCTGTCGTGAGAGGGAAAACCCGCCGCGGCCGTTGGTGGAGGGTGGCCCGATCGGCGTCTCCGTCACTGCCGCGACCGCCGGCTTCGCGGGCGGCGCGATCCCTGCCTTGGCTGCCAGTGCGGCGGTGTTCTCAGCGGCTGGCGCCGAGGCTGGCGCGACCACCGCGCTGGCAACCATCGGCGCGGTGCGCTCGAAGTCGACCACGATGCGGTACGGGTTGTAGAGGGAATAGACGCTGTACCGGCTCGACCCCTGCAAGTCAAACACGACCCGCGTGCGGTTGTCGGCCTGCCTCCCGATGCGGACCTGCTTCACCACGTCGTCAGGAAACGGGACCGTTGCGTCCTTGAGCGACTCGACGGCTTGTGTGTTCCGAAGGTCGATGAAGACGCGCGGCGGACCATCCAGGCGCTCCTCATGAAACGTCGCCTCGCGTTCGAGCTCCAGCGTGATGCGCAGGGCATCGGGCAGGGCTTCGCGCCGGATCGATTTCAACGTCACGAGCGACGAGGGCGTTCCGGCGCCGTTCAGACGGGTCAGGTGGCTCGCCGTCTGGGCGACGAGCGAACTCGAGGGGTACTGCGTCTTGAGTAACTCGAACAGGCGCAGAGCGGCCGCGCGATCGCGTGAATCGCCGAACTGCCAGAAGGCGTCGGCCGAGAGGAGCGCGCCCTGCCACAGCGCGTTGTCGCTGTAGCCGCTTCGCGGGAAGCGGCGGGCCATCGATTCGTAGGCGCTGACGGCCAGCCGCAGGCGGCGAAGCAGGGCCGCGGTCGCCTCACCAGGGGGCTGAGCGCGAAGCTGTGGGGCCAGGTCAAGCTCCTGGCGCAGCTCCGCCTCTCCGGCCTTGAGGTCATTGAAGACCGTATCCGCGCCCTGTGCGCGGACGGCGGCGCATGACAACGCCAGGACGAGGGCCGCGACCAGGGCGCTAGCGCAGCTGCGCATCCACCTCCTCGAAGTAGCCGGTGTCGACGAGCACCTCCCGCGGCTTGCCCCCCGCGCCCGGCGAGACGAGTCCCTCGGCCTCCATCATGTCGACGAGCCTGGCCGCGCGGCTGAAGCCGATGCGGAGCTTGCGCTGGAGGTACGAAATCGACGCCTGTCCGGTACTGACGACGATACGCGCCGCGTCGTCGTACAGCTCGTCCTTCTCGAAGGTCATGTCGCCAATCGTGCTCTTTTCGTCCTCGGAGGTAATCGTCTCGTCGTAGGTGGGCTTCCCCTGCTTGCGAAGGAAGCTCGCGAGGCGCGCCGACTCCTGCTCCGAGATGTACGGGCCATGGAGGCGGATGCAGCGGGACGAGGCCGGTGGCAGAAACAGCATGTCGCCGCGCCCCAGGAGCTGCTCGGCGCCGTTGGAATCGAGAATCGTCCGTGAGTCGGTCTTCGACGATACGCGGAACGAGATGCGCGCGGGGAGGTTCGCCTTGATGAGCCCCGTGATGACGTCCACTGAGGGTCGCTGCGTCGCGAGAATCAGGTGGATGCCGACGGCGCGCGCCATCTGCGCGAGACGGCAAATCGACTCTTCGACTTCGTTGCTCGCCACCATCATCAGATCCGCCAGCTCGTCGATCACGACGAGGATGAACGGCAGCGGCTTCGCCATGTCGTCGTCCTTCACGCCCTCCGCCAGCGCCAGCCTTATGTTGCGGTTGTACTGATCGATGTTGCGCACGCCCTCGGCCGCGAGCGTCTTGTACCGTTCCTCCATCTCACGCACGGCCCAGCGAAGCGCGTTCGCCGCCTTCTTCGGATCGACGACGACCGGCGTCATCAGGTGCGGAATGTCCTCATACATGCCCAGCTCGAGACGCTTCGGGTCGATCATGATCATCCGCACGTCGTCCGGGGTTGCCCGGTACAGCACGCTCGTCAGCATGGCGTTCAGGCCAACCGACTTACCCGTGCCCGTCGATCCCGCAATCAGGAGGTGGGGCATGGTGGCGAGGTCGGCGACGTACGGCTCGCCATGGATCGTCTTGCCGAGCGCGATCGCCAGCTTCGAGGTCGAGCGCTGATACTGCTCGGATTCGAGCAGTTCGCGGAGCGAGATGGTCTCGCGGTTCGGGTTCGGGATCTGGATTCCGACCGTCGACTTGCCGGGAATGCGGTCGATCAGCACCGACTCCGCCTGCATCGCGAGCGACAGGTCGTCGGCGAGCCTCGTGATCTTGCTGTACTTCACGCCGGCTTCCGGCTTGAACTCAAACGTCGTGACGACGGGCCCGGGATGGATCTGCGCGACCTGTCCCTCGACCGAGAACTCGCGGCATTTGTCCTCGAGCTGCTTCGCTAAATCCATGAGCTCGCGCTCGTCGATCTTGTTGCCGGCCTTGGCGGCATCGAGGAGCGACGGGGGCGGCAGCGTGTAGGCGCCGCTCCGCTTCTGCGGCTTTGCGGGCGGCTCGGGCAGCGGCAGGGACGGCGCTGCGTCCGCCTTCCGCGCCACGACGGACGGGGCCGCGCGGCGGGGATCGGGGACCGCGCGGGATACGGGATCCGGGTCAGGTTCAGAGGTCGAGATGACCGGCTTGCGTTGGGGGCCTTGTCCGGGTCCCGGATCCCCGATCCCTGATCCGGCCGGTGCCTTCTTTGTGTGCTTGGCGATGACCGCGCGGCGCTCGCGCTCCTTGCGACGGCTGTCGAGCCACTGCCGGACCCGGCCGATGCCGCGGGCCGCGGCATCGCGCGACTCCTGGCTGGCGCGCGCGAACAGCCGGCCAAACGAGAAGTGGGTCGAGAGGATCACCGACAGCGCCATGAACGTGAGGAGCACGATGATCGAGCCGGTGCGATTGAGGTACTCGGAGAAGAGCGCGCCGATCCAGTTGCCGATCAGCCCGCCCGCATGAAATGTCTTGCCCGTCCCGAGCGCAGCCGAGGGGCCGGCCATCTCCGCGCTGCCGAGGATCAGGCTGAGGAACGCGGTCGCGCATCCGAAAAACAGCGTCGCGCCGGTGACCTTGGTGTACGCCGCGTCGGGAGGCTGACACCAGAAGTAGTGCCAGCCAACCGTCGCGGCGACGAGCGGCAGCAGGTACGACGCGTAGCCGAACAACTGGAACGACAACTCCGACAGAAAGGCACCGACGCGGCCGACGAAGTTCGCGGGCGCGTGCGAGGCATCCGTCGTGAAGAACCAGACCGGGTCGGTCGGTTCGTGCGTGACGAGCGCGATCAGCCAGATAAGGGAAAGCGCGAACAGCGCCACCCCGGCGAATTCGCTGATGCGCCGCGAGAGTGTGGACTCAGCCATCAGATCTCCATGAGTACCGGCAGCACGAGTGGCCGCCGTCCCGAACGTTTCTTGAAGAAGCGGCGCAGTTCGCTCCGCAACTTCTCGGTCATCAACCCCTGGTCCGTCCGTTCCTCGATCCGCGACGACTCGATGCACCCGGCGACCACGCCGGCCGCGTCGCGGAAGATCGACGCCGCCTCGCCTTCGGCCATGACGAAGCCGCGCGACACCATCTCCGGCTCGCCCACGAGCGCGCCTGTCTGCTTGCTGATGGCGACGACCGCGACGATCAGGCCGTCGGCGGCGACGTGGCGCCTGTCGCGCAGCACTTCGTCCCCGACCTCGCCGATACGCGTCACGTCGATGAGCACGCGTCCCGCTGGCGCCTTCTCACCGATCCTGGCGCCGTGGCGATCGAACTGGATCGTGTCGCCGTTCTCGGCCAGCAGGACGTCAAGCTTCGGTTCCGAGCCCTGCATCACCCTCCGCGCCTCGCGCGCGTGCTGGGCAAGCTGGCGGTACTCGCCGTGAATGGGGACGAAATAGCGCGGGCGCACGAGCGAGATCACCAGCTTCAGCTCCTCGGCGCTCCCGTGCCCGGAGACGTGCACGTGCTTGTGCGCCTCGGTCACGACGTCGGCGCCGCGGCGGGCGATATGGCTGATCGTCCGGCCGATCGCTTTTTCGTTGCCGGGAATGGGCCGCGCCGAAAACACCACGACATCGTCGGCGCCGAGGCGCACATACCGGTGATCGTCGATGGCGATGCGCGGCAGCGCGGCCTGCGGCTCGCCCTGCGACCCGGTGGAGATGCAGAGCACGTCCTGCGAGGCGAAGTTCGGGACGTCCGAGTCGCGGATCTGCACGCCGGACGGGACGCGGAGGTGGCCGAGACGCTGCGCGATCTCGGAGACCTTCATCATGCTGCGGCCGATAAAGGCGACGCTCCTGTCGAACTGCACCGCGAGATCCACCAGGATCTGCATGCGGTAGACGCTCGAGGAGAATGTCGCCACGACCAGCTTGCCGTGCGTGCTCGTGAACAGCTCCTCGAACGCCGGGATGACCTCGATTTCGGGGCCCGTGAAGCCCTTGCGATCGACGTTCGTGCTGTCCGCGAAGAGCGCCAGGACGCCCTGCCGTCCCAGTTCCGCAAACCGGTGCAGGTCGAAGTGCTCGCCGTCAATCGGGGTCTGGTCGATCTTGAAGTCGCCGGTATGGATGATGATGCCCACCGGCGTCGTGATCGCGAGCGCCACGCAGTCCGGCATGCTGTGCGTGACGCGGATGAATTCGATCGAAAAGGGGCCAATGGTGACGACGTCGCGCGGCGCGACGGTCTTGAGCCGGTCACCCGCGTCGATCTCGTGCTCGTCGAGCTTCGGTTCGACGAGCGCCAGCGTCATCGCGGTGCCGTATACCGGCCCGTCGAAGAGCGGCAGCACGTGCGGAACCGCGCCGATGTGGTCCTCGTGGCCGTGCGTCAGTACGAGCGCCTTCACGCGGCTGCGCCGCGCCTCGATGTAGGCCAGGTCGGGGATGATGAGATCCACGCCGAGCTGATCGGGATCGGGGAACATGACCCCGGAGTCGATCAGAATCGTCGTGTCCTCCCAGGACACCGCCATCATGTTCATGCCGAACTCGCCGAGGCCGCCCAGCGGGACGACTTCGAGCGTGGCGGGATACACCACCGGCGCGACGGGTTGATTCATTCGATGGATTCCGGTCTACGCTCGTTCGCGACCGCGTCGGCGTGCCCGGGCGGGCGCCTTCGCGGGGGCCCGACACGCGTTTACGCGCGAGTCGGATCAGGCAGCTGGGATCGCCTGAAGTTGGGCGGGCTCAGTAACTTCCGGGCAAAACTATAGCACAGCTCGGCAGAGCCGGCCGAACTCCTCGACCGTCAGCGTTTCGGGCCTGGCCCCAGGGTTAAGTGCTGACTGGTCAATGAGTTCTGCGGCCGACCGTCCGAAGGCTTCCGCGACCGGGCGAAGAGCATTGAGGAGGGTCTTCCGGCGCTGCAGAAACACGCCGCGGACGACTCGTTCAAACGTCCGGCGGTCGCCGACATCGACCGTCGGCGGCCGGAACCGGAGGCGTACGACCGCCGACATCACCTTCGGCGGCGGCCGGAAGGCACCCGGAGGCAGGGTCATCAGCCGATCGACGTCCGCCAGGAGCGCCGTCTGAATGGCCAGCGCTCCGTACGCGGCGTCTCCCGGCTTCGCCGCGAGACGGTCCGCAACCTCCTTCTGCAGCATCACGGTCGCGTCGGCCAGCCGGCGGCCCTCGTCGGCGGCATCCAGCAGGCGGAACAGGATGGGAGACGCCACGTTGTAGGGAAGGTTGCCGACCATGCGCGCCGGCAGCCGTTCACCTTGCAGCACGGCGGCCAGGTCGATGTCGAGCGCGTCGGCGGTCACGACGCGCAGGTTGGATACCCCCTCAGCCTCAAGCCGTGCGGCGAGGTCGCGGTCGATCTCGACGGCGACCATGCGGCCGACGCGCGGCGCGAGCGCCCTGGTCAGCGCGCCGCGGCCCGGGCCGATCTCGAGAAAGGTGTCGTCAGGGCCGGGGCGCACCGCGTGGACGAGCTTGGTGACCCACGCCGGCTCGAGGAAATGCTGGCCGAATCGCTTGCGCGCCGGCGGAAATCGCCGCTCACCGGGCGGGGGCATCGTCATCCGCCTGTTCGCCCCGCCAGTACCGCTCCTCGATCTCTTCGATCTCCTCTTCGCTGAGCCCGAAATAGTGCCCGACTTCATGAATGAGCGTTTCGCCGATGACCTCACGGATCTCGTCCTCGTCCTCGCAGTCCTCCTCAATCGGGCGCTGGTAGAGGGTGATACGGTCCGGCAGGTGGTTACCGAAGTCCCACGTCCGTTCGGTGAGGGGTGTGCCCTGATAGAGACCGTACAGCGAATCGGGCGGTTCGATCTCCATTTCCACGAGCAGTTCGGGCGACGGGTCGGGCTCCACCACGAGGGCGAGGTTCCGCATCTCGTCGCGGAATCGCCGCGGGATCAGCCCGACCGCTTCACGAACGAGGCGATCGAACTCGGCGCGTGGCAGGCGCAATGACATCGTGAAAATACTCGCAGTCCTTGCGGACCGCACACTCGCCGCAGAGTGGCTTCGGACGGCAAACACGCCGGCCGTGGAGAATCTGGACGTCGGAGGCGAGCGTCCACTGCGCCGGCGGCAGTACGGCGCACAGCTGCTGCTCAACGGTTTCCGGGTCGTCGCTCGTGGCCATGCCGATCCGGTTCGATACGCGCAGGACATGGCGATCCACGGGCAGCCCCGGGATGCCCAGCGCATGGCCGAGCACGACGTTCGCCGTCTTGCGACCGACCCCCGGCAGCGCCGTCAGCTGTTCCATGTCGGCCGGGACCTGCCCGCCGTGCTCGTCGACCAGCTGCTGCGCCATCCCCATGAGCGCCTTCGCCTTCTGCCTGAAGAAGCCGGTCGAGAGGATGAGGGGCTCCAGTTCTCTGGCGGTGGCGCGCGCGAGCGAGCGGGCGTCGGGGAAGCGCGCGAACAATGCGGGCGTCACCATGTTGACCCGCTCGTCGGTCGACTGGGCCGACAGAATCGTGGCGACCAGCAGCTCGAAGGGCGAGCGGAAATGCAGTTCGGTGTCGGCGTTCGGATGCTGCTCCGCGAGGGTCCGGATGATCCGCCGCGTGGCAGCGGCGGACTTAATGGACCGGCCCCTTCGTCCATCCGACGTTCGAGTACGACTCGGAGAAGACGCGCATGTGCTCCTGCAGCGCCGCCACCAGATTCGGGACGAACTGGACAGGGACGACCACCCGCGCGCGCACCGGCGCCTTCACCACATGCTGGTTCTCGGCGCGGCGCAGCTCGTCTTCCGAGAGCGGCATGACCTCACAGAAGGTCAGCGTGAAGTCGAATGGGGTATGGGAAATCGAGCAGAAGTTGGCGTAGATGCGTGGCTCGCCGGTCTGCTCGTCTGGAACGATGGTGAAGTTAATCTGCTTGCGCTCGGGCTGGTCGGACATGGGACAAGTAGAGCACAGAGTGCAGGCCTTGTCCGCGTCGCGTCTGGCTCGTGGGATGACACCACGGTGTTCGTGTCACCGACGGCGCGGGTCTGCGGCTGCTGTTCAGTACTTTCGCATCACGCCGACGACGACGCCCTGAATCTGCACGCGGTCCGGATCGAAGAGCATCGGCTGCATCGCCGGGTTCGCTGGCTGGAGCCGGACGCGGCCGTTTTCGCGGTAGAACTTCTTCAGCGTCACATCCAGGCCGCCGACGAGCGCGATGACCATTTCGCCGTTGTCGGCCGACTTGCGGTCTTCGACAATCACGTAGTCGCCGTCCCGGATCTGTTCGTCGATCATCGAGTCGCCCTTGACGCGCAGCACGTAGCTGTCGCGCTTGCCGGCGAACCCTTCAGGAACCGCGATCGTCTCGTTGCTGGCCACCGCTTCGATCGGGGCCCCCGCGGCGACAAAGCCCAGCATCGGCAGTTCGATCGCACGGCTGCCGGCGCGGGTCGGCACGAGCTCAACCGAGCGGCTCCGATTCCAGGCGCGCCGGATGAAGCCCTTTTCCTGGAGGTTGGTCAGGTGCTTGTGAACGGTCGCGAGCGAGGAGAGGCTGAAGCGACGGCCGATCTCTTCCAGGCTCGGCGCGTAGCCGTGCTGCTGGATGAACTCGCTCAAGTAGTCCAGGATCTCGCGCTGACGTTTGGTGAGCGGTAGCACGCGCTCCTCCTTGCTGTCGAGCCGAGCGCCACGGAACCCCGGTCCCGCGCGGTCGTCGGCAGAGGTGGGCAGACTATATGCGAATGAAAGGCGAAGATCAAGCAAAGAGCGACGCGAAGGTCCCCGAATGAAGGGTGCTAGACTCCAGTCACTGCGGTGAGTTGAGGGGGTGTCCGATGCGTAAATGTATCCGCTGGAGTACCGTCGCCACGCTCGCTGTCGCCGCTCTTGCCACCGTCGACGCCGCGACGGTCTCCCGTCAGAGCGCTGAGACGTTCTCCCAGAAAGTCACCGTCATTCGCCGCAACGCCGAGGCCGGCACGCCGGTCGCGCGCAAGACCCCCGTCTCGCAGGACGAGTTGAACTCCTGGTTCACCTACAGCGCCGCGCCGCACCTGCCCGGCGGCGTCAGCCAGCCGCAGGTCACGATTGTCGGCGGCGGCCGCGTGTCGGGCCAGGCGATCGTCGATCTCGAGGCGCTGGCGAAGCGGCGCTCGTCTGGCGGCACCTTCGATCCCTGGAGCCTCATCGGCGGCCGCGTACCGGTCACCGTCACGGGAATCCTGCACACGCGCGACGGCAAGGCACGGTTCGAGATGCAGTCGGCAGAGGTCTCCGGGCTTCCGGTCCCCGCATCGCTGCTCCAGGAACTGGTCAGCATCTACTCGAGGACGCCCGACCATCCGCAGGGGGTGCGCATCGACGACACGTTCCCCCTCCCTGCGCAGATTCGCGAAATTCAAGTCGGCCAGGGTCAGGCGGTTGTCGTTCAGTAAGTCACAAGTCACAAGTCACAAGTCAGAATAGAAGGCTCGATTATTCGATTTGTGACTTCTGACTTCTGACTTGTGCCTTTCGACCTGACCACACCACTCCAATTCCTCAAGGGCGTCGGCCCTCGCAAGGCGGCGGACCTCAAACGCGCCGGCCTCCTCACGGTCGAGGACCTTCTGTACCGGCTCCCATTCCGCTACGAAGACCGCAGCAGGATGCAGCCGATCGCGACGCTGCGCCCCGGTGCGCGGGCGGCGGTGCTTGGGGACATCAAGAGCGCCAGGCTGGCCACCACGCGGCGGCGCGGATTCAAGATCTTCAACGCGGTGATCAGCGACGCCAGCGGCGCGATTCGCTGTACGTGGATGAATCAGGCGTTCCTGGCGGACGTCCTGCAGCCGCACCTGAGCGTCGTGATCTTCGGGGACGTCAAGCTCGATTCCACGGGCCTCCATTTTCTGAACCCGGAGTACGAGGTCGTCACCGACGACCTGACCGGCGTGCACACCGGCCGCATTGTCCCGTTCTACGAAAAGACCGGCATCGTGACACCGAACATGCAGCGCAAGCTGGTTCGACACGCCCTGAACGAGCTGCCGGCGCAGATTCCGGACATCCTGCCAGAGGAGATGCGCGGCCGGCTCGGTCTCGCCGCCCGGCGCGTGGCGATCGAGGAATCGCATTTCCCGCCGAACGACGCGTCCGTCGAGGCGCTCAACGCGTTTCAGACGCCGTCGCAGCGCCGGCTGATCTTCGAAGAGTTCTTTCTGTATCAAATCGGACACGCGTGGCGGCGGCACGCGGCCGGAACCGAGCTGAAGGCCTACGTGCCGAAAGTGGACGATCGGATTCGCGCCGCCGCCGCGAAGATCCTGCCGTTCAGGCTGACGCCGGGGCAGCGTCAGGCCATCAAGGAGATCGTCGACGACATGCAGCGGCCGCAGCCGATGCATCGGCTGCTCCAGGGGGACGTCGGCGCGGGCAAGACGATCGTCGCGCTGCTGGCGGCGCTCGTCGCGATGGAGAACGGCCTGCAGGTGGCGTTCATGGCGCCCACTGAAATTCTCGCCGGGCAGCACTTCGGGACGATCGCGAAGCTGCTGTCGCAGTCGCGCTTCCGCGTGGACCTGCTCACCGGCAGCACGCCAGGGCTTCAGAAGCACACGCTCTACTCGCACATCGAGCGCGGGACCACGAACCTGGTCGTGGGCACGCACGCGCTGGTGCAGGAGAGCATCAGCTTCCATAAGCTGGGACTGGTGGTGATCGACGAGCAGCACCGCTTCGGCGTCGCGCAGCGGGGCGCGCTCCGGGCAAAGGGGCTCCGTCCGGACGTCCTGCTGATGACGGCCACGCCGATTCCGCGGACGCTGGCGCTGACCGATTACAGCGAGCTCGATGTCTCGAAGATTCCGGACCTCCCGCCGGGCCGGATGCCCGTCAAGACCTGGGTCAAGCCGGAGTCGCGGCGCGACGAGATCTATCAGGCGGTGCGCCAGGAACTCGACCACGGCCGCCAGGCGTACATCATCTACCCGCTGGTCGAAGGGTCCGAGAAGATCGATCTCAAGTCGGCGACCGAAATGGCGGATCACCTGCAGGCGGAGATCTTTCCCGCGTACAGGATCGCGCTGCTCCACGGACGGATGAAGTCCGACGCCAAGGAGCGCGTCATGCACGCCTTCGCCGCCGGCCAGGTTCACATCCTGGTGTCGACGACCGTTGTCGAAGTGGGCGTCGATGTCCCGAACGCCTCGATCATGGTCGTGGAGCACGCCGAGCGGTTCGGGCTTTCGCAGCTGCACCAGTTGCGCGGCCGCGTCGGCCGTGGATCGTGTGAATCGCATTGTTTCCTGCTGTACCAGGCCCCCTGGACCGACGATGCCCGCGAGCGGCTGAAGGCGCTGGCGTCGACAAGCGACGGGTTTGCGATCGCGGAGAAGGACCTCGAGCTGCGCGGACCGGGAGATTTCTTCGGAACGCGTCAGTCAGGCCTGCCGAAGCTGCGCACGGGCGACCTCGTTCGCGACCGCGACATCATGGAAGACGCGTACCGCGAAGCGCGCTGCGTGGTGGACGAGGGCGTCTTCGCCGGCGACCTGCTGCGGTTCGTGCAGCGGGAGTGGGAACAGCAGTTCGGCCTGATTGAAGTCGGCTGATGCGTATCATTGCGGGCGCGTTCAAGGGTCGTCGCCTGAAGGCGCCCCTATGGGAGGGCGTGAGGCCGACCTCGGACGCGCTTCGCGAAACCCTTTTTAATATTCTGGCGCCGAGGATCGCCGATGCGCGCTGTCTCGATGTCTACGCCGGGACCGGGGCCGTCGGCATCGAGGCGCTGAGCCGCGGGGCGGCGCACGTCACGTTCATCGAGCGGGACCGGCGCGCGACGGCGCTGATCGCGGCCAATCTCGCGATGTGCGGCGTGGAGCGGGGCTATACTATCGAGAGCGGTGACGCGGCAGCGGTGCTGCGGCGCATCTCCGACGCGGTCCCGTTCGATCTCGTTCTGCTGGATCCTCCGTACGACGCCGATCCTGAGATGGTTACCGATGCGTTGATCGCGGCGGCGCGCCGGACGGGGGCCGGGGGCCTCATCGTGCTCGAGCGGGCGAAGCGGAGCGAGCCGGTGATTCCGGCCGATCTGGATCGGGTCCGCGATGTCGTTGTGGGAGACAGTGCCTTGACGTTCTTGCGCCGGAGTGCCTAACGTGCCACACGCAGCACCAAACGGTCGGCTTGCGGTCTTTCCCGGGTCGTTCGATCCGCTCACGAACGGCCACGTGGATATCATCCTGCGCTGCGCGCACCTGTTCGATCGGGTCATCGTCGCGGTTCTGGTGAACGCGGACAAGCAGCCGCTGTTCACCTCAGACGAGCGCGTGGCGATCGTGCGCGACGTGTTCCGGGAATATCCGAACGTGGACGTCGAGTCGTTCGACGGGCTGCTGGTGGAGTACGCGCGCCTTCGGCGAGCGAGTGTGATCGTCCGCGGCCTGCGGGCGGTCTCGGATTTTGAGTACGAATTTCAGATGGCGCTGATGAACCGCCATCTCGAGCCGACGCTCGAAACGGCGTTCATGATGCCGGCGGAACAGTACACGTACTTGAGCTCGCGGCTGATTAAGGAAGTCTTTCAGCTCGGGGGGGCCGTGACGGGTCTCGTGCCGCCGGCGGTCGAGCGCGCGCTGAGGGACAAGCACGCGGTCGGTATTCCTAGAGCCTAGAGCCTACAGTCCAGAGCCCAGAGACGGAAGGATCAGAGAATGTTCGCACAGCGGCTTGCGCAGGTATCAGCATCGGCGACGCTCAAGGCGGCGGCGGCGGCGGAGGCGCTTCGCCGCGCCGGCCACAAGGTGGTCGACTTCACGGCCGGGGAGCCTGATTTTCCGACGCCGGCGCACGTGAAAGCGGCAGGGAAGGCGGCGATCGATACCGACTTCACCCGTTACACGGCGGCGGCCGGCATTCCGGAACTGCGCGATGGGATCGCGAGGCGCTACAAGGGGCAGTACGGTGTGGACATCACGACGGCCGAAGTCCTGATGACCGCGGGCGGGAAGCAGGCGCTGTTCAATACCGCGCTGGCGCTGTTCGATCCGGGCGACGAGGTGATCACCCATGCGCCGTACTGGCCGACGATTCCCGAGCAGGTGAAGCTCGTGGGCGCGAAGCCGGTCATCGTGCAGACGCGCGCGGACGAAGGGTTCGCGGTCCGTCCCGAGGCGATCATCGCGGCGATGACGCCGAAGACGAAGGCGATCATCATCAATTCGCCCTGCAACCCGACGGGCGGCCTCGTGGACGAGGCCACGCTGACGCCGATCGTCGACGCGGCGGCGAAGCGTGGCATCTGGATTATTGTCGACCTCTGCTATGAGCAGCTGATCTACGAAGCCGTGCCGCACAACCTGGTGAAGGTACTGTTCGATCGGCACCGCGACCGCACGGTGATTGCCGGATCGGCGTCGAAGTCCTACGCGATGACGGGATGGCGCTGCGGCTGGACGATCGCGCCGAAGGAGCTGACGGCGGCCTTCAACGTCATCCAGGGACAGACGACGTCGAACATCACGTCGATCACGCAGAAGGCGGCGCTCGCGGCGGTCACGGGCCCTCAGGATGCCGTGACGGCGATGCTCGACGAGTACAAAAAGCGCCGCGACAACCTCCACGCCTGGCTCACGGCGCACCCCGCCATCACGTGCGTCAAGCCAAAGGGCGCGTTCTACCTGTTCCCCGATATCTCGGGACTGCTGGGCGCCGAGGGTATGACGTCGTCCGCCGACTTTGCGCAGGCGCTTCTCGATCAGGAACACGTGGCGGTCACCGCCGGCGAGGGGTTCGATGCGCCCGGCTACCTGCGCATCTCGTATGCGGCGTCGATGGAGGACCTCCGGGAGGGCGCCACGCGCATGTTGAGGTTTGCCGAGTCGCTGCAGCCGGCGAGGGCCGGCGCGTAGCGCCAAATAGATGGGGTCGGGGGTCATTTTCCGGGGACACTCGCAAAAATGACCCCCGACCCCATTTATCTGGCCGCGTTAACCGCGATCGTCGGGGCGGATCAGGTTCGCGCCGACGCCCCCACCCTCGAGCAGTACGGCCAGGATGCGCTCGGCCTCGGCCATCCGCCCGACCTGGTTGTTACCCCCGCATCCACGCAGGAGATCGCCGCCATTGCCCGCCTGTGCAACGAGCAGCGCGTGCCGCTCGTCGTCCGGGGGGCGGGCACCGGCTACACCGGCGGCGCCGTGCCGACGCGCGGCGGCGTGCTCCTGTCGATGGAGCGGTTGAACCGGATCCTCGAGGTTGACGAGGTCAACCTGCTGGCGGTCGTCGAGCCACACGTCATCACCGCCGATCTCCAGCGGGCGGTCGAAGCGGTCGGCCTGTTCTATCCGCCGGACCCGGCCAGTCTCGAAATGTCGTCGATCGGTGGGAACGTCGCGGAGTGCGCCGGCGGTCCGCGCGGGTTCAAGTACGGGACGACGCGGCGGTACGTGCTGAGCCTTGAGGCAGTGCTGCCGACAGGAGAGATCATCGAGACCGGCTCGAAGGCCGTCAAGAACGTCGTCGGCTACGACCTGACGCAGCTGCTGGTGGGGTCCGAAGGGACGCTCGCGATCATCACGAAGGTCACGCTGCGGCTCGTGCCGAAGCCGGCGGCCCGGGCGACGCTGCTCGCGGTCTTCCCGGGCATCCAGGCCGCCGTCGACGCGGTGAGCGCGCTCATTCGCCGTCGAGTCGTTCCCGCGACGATCGAGCTGCTCGACGCGGAGTCGCTGGCGGCGATGCGCGACACGCTCGACCCGCAGCTCGTTCCCCCCGGGACCGACGCGATGCTCATCGTCGAAGCCGATGGCACGCAGCAGGCGGTGGATGCGGAAATCGATCAGGTCGCCGTGGCGTGCCGGGAAGCCGGCGCGATCCGGGTGACGCTGGCGGCCAATGACGCCGAGCGCGCGCGGCTCTGGAACGCCCGGCGGCTGCTGTCGCTCGCACTGAAGGCGACCGGGCTGCTGAAGATCAACCACGACGTCGTAGTGCCTCGCGGTCGTGTCCCGGAGCTCTACGCCGTCATCGAGACGCTGCGCGAGCAGTTCCGCCTGCGGATTGCGGCGTTCGGCCACGCGGGCGACGGGAACATCCACGTCAACCTGTTGATCCATCGCACCGATCCGGACGAACGCGCGCGCGCCACACGCGCGGAACGGATGCTGTTCGAGCAGGTCGTCGCGCTCGAGGGATCGATCAGCGGCGAGCACGGTATCGGCTTCGCCAAGGCCAAGTACATCGGCATCGAGCTGTCGGATGACGTCATCGCGCTCATGAAGCGCGTGAAAGCGGCATTCGATCCGCATGGGATCCTGAATCCGGGAAAGATCTTTCCCTAGTCGGCAGGCGGCCGCCCGTGCCCGGAGGCGGCAGCTACCTGTTCGCTACCAGGAGCACTGTCTCCAGATCCTGCTCGGGGATCGGCGCGAGCAGCGTGCGGAGGCGGATGTTCGCGGTATTCAGATAGCGCACTTCACCGAGCCGCCGCGTCGTCGTGCCCGCGATCGCTTCGAGGCGCGGCAGGTCCACGGCGCGCACGACGAGGAGGCTTCGAACCGGCGACTTGATGAAATCGAGCGCCCGTCCTTCGTCGAAGAGGTCGAGCGTCTTTGCGTGCGTGTAGAACACCAGGTTCCGGACGAAGACCTGGTAGGTGCCGACCGGCTCGCCGGCGCTGCCGTGCATCCGCACCAGCGCCGCCATCTCCTCGACTGGCTCAGGCCGGATCCCTGCCAGGGCGCCGAATTGCACGGCTATCGTGAGAGCGGCGGCGCACACCGTCAGATGCCCGGGGAGGAGGTGCCAGCGTCCTGACGCGGGGACATACGCGAGCGCCAGCGCGGCGCCGCCAATGAGTGCGATGGCCAGGATCGAGACGGTCGGGTCCACGGTCATGAAGAGCGGGCGCGCCCGAAGGAGCAGCACCGCGATCAGGGCAAAGAGGAGCACCGTGGCCCATGTGGTCATGGCCATGCCCCTGTGGTGGCGCGGGTCGGGAATGCGGCGCGTGATCGCGCGCGCGACCAGAATCGCCAGCGGCGGCAGCGCGGGCAGGATATACCGCGGCTGCTTGCCGACCGACAGCGTGAAGAAGAGCAGCGGCACGCAAATCCAGAGGAGCAGTCGCCATTCTTCCGGGGTCAGCCGGCGGCGCCGCTTCAGAACGTCCCAGGCCGAGGGCGCCATCACGAAGATGTACAGAGTCCAGGGCACCAGGCCCCCGAGCAGGATCGGGACATAGAACCAGACCGCCCGCGGTTCGTTGAACCGGTCCGTGGCAAATCGTTCCAGGTTATCTGCCAGGAAGAAGCTCTCGAGATACGCCGTCCCGTGCGTGTACGTCATCGCGGCGTACCACGGCAGCCCGATGACGGCGAAGAGTGCGGCCGCGACGGCAAGATTGCGGACGGTCAGAACGCCGAGGCGGCCTTCCCGCCACCAGGTCGGCAGCAGGACGATCGCCGGAACGACCAGCGCCAGCGGGCCCTTCATCAGAAACCCCAGGCCTGCGGCGGCGCCGGCGAGTGCCCATCGGCCTTCGAGCGCGGACCAGATGGTCAGCGTGATGAAGAAGGCGAGCGGCAGATCCGGGAGCGCCATGCGCGCCATCGCGAAGCAGCCATAACAGCTCGCGACGATCGCGGCGGCGATCCATGCGGCATTGTCACGGCGGGTCAGTCGGCGGGCCGCAATCCAGGTCAGGAAGACGAGTCCGAGGCCGGAGAGCGCCGACCACCAGCGCGCGGCAGACTCCGTGGGGCCGGTCGCGAGGAACGTGGCCGCGGTCAGCCAGTAGTAGAGGACCGGTTTCTGCCAGCGATCGTCATAGTTGAAGCGCGGGGTCAACCAGTCGCCGCTCTCGACCATCTCGCGCGATGCTTCGGCGTAGAACGCCTCGTCTGAATCGGTCAGGGCCTGCCGGCCCAGGCCAAGGAAGAACGTGACGGCGGTGAGCAGGATGAGTGTGAGAACGGGCCGACGCACAGGATCTCCATTCTAACGAAGTCATCTCCGCAGGCTGTCATAATCGCGGGGTGGGAAAGACGGTGGCGGTTGTCGGAGCCTCGAGCGATCGCCGCAAGTTCGGCAACAAGGCCGTCCGCGCGTTTCAGGCACAGGGGCACCGCGTGATTCCCATCAACCCGAACGAGCCGGAGGTCGAAGGCCTGCGGACGTTTGCGTCCGTGCTCGACGTCCCGGAGGCCATTGATCTGGCGACGGTCTACGTGCAGCCAGATATCGCCTTGCGGCTCCTGGACGAGTTCGAGCAGAAGGGGATTCAGGAGATCTGGATTAATCCAGGCGCCGAAAGCGACGCATTGCTCGCCGAGGCCCGTCGCCGCCAGCTCAATGTGATTGCGGCCTGCAGCATTGTCGGCATCGGCGAGAGCCCGTACAGGTATTGAGGATGGTCAAGATTCGTCTTCGCAAGAACGGACCGTACGTCGTCGACAGCGACGACGTGGAGATCGTCGACTGGAATGGCGTGCCGTACGTGCTTGGGCGCCGCCCGGTGGCGCTCTGCCGGTGCGGCGCCTCAGAGACCAAGCCATTCTGTGACGGGACGCATTCGAAGCGGGGATTCGAGGCGGCCGGCGCCGCCGCTCCCGAGTCGAAGGACTGACGCACGGCCGGCGCGGAGCGTGGCCGGGCTCTTAATATCACAAATATTTATGGTCTTTGAATAACTATCAATTTGACTGATGGACAGGCCATCAGGCAGACTGGCCCATATGCCCACACGCACCGGCGCTCAAATCATCTGGGAATGCCTTGTCCACGAGGATGTGCAGACCGTCTTCGGCTATCCCGGTGGGGCGATCCTGCCCACGTATGACGCGATGCTCGACTATCCCGTCAAGCATGTCCTCGTCCGTCACGAGCAGGGTGCGACGCACATGGCGGACGGCTTCGCCCGCGCGGGCGGCGGGGTGGGAGTCGCGCTGGCGACGTCGGGTCCTGGCGCCACGAACCTGGTGACCGGGATCGCGACCGCCCAAATGGATTCGTCGCCGATCGTCTGCATCACGGGCCAGGTGCCCAGCAAGTACATCGGGTACGACGCGTTCCAGGAAACCGACATCACGGGCATCACGCTGCCGATTACCAAGCACAGTTATCTGGTGACGCGCGCCGAAGACATCATGCCGGCGATGAAGGAAGCGTTCCACCTCGCCAAATCGGGACGGCCCGGCCCGGTCCTCGTGGACATCACGAAGGATGCGCAGCAGGCGTCGATCGAATGGTCGTGGGATGCGAGCCCGGTGAAGATGCGCGGGTATCGTCCCCTCAATCCGATCACCTCAGAGGACCTGGCCAAGGCGACCGAGTTGATCCGCAACTCGAAGCGCCCGGTCATCCTGGCGGGGCAGGGCGTGATTCAGAGCGGCGCCACACAGGAGCTGCTCGCGTTCGCCGAGCGCGTCGGCTGCCCGATCGCGATGACGCTTCTTGGGATCGGCGGCGTGCCCGCCAACCACCCGTTGAACCTCGGGATGATGGGCATGCACGGCGAGGCGTGGGTCAACCACGCGATCCAGGAAGCCGATCTGCTTCTGGCGTTCGGGATGCGGTTCGACGACCGCGTCACCGGCAACACCAAGACCTACGCGCTGAATGCCAAGAAGATTCACGTCGATATCGACCCGTCGGAGCTCAATAAGAACATTCCGGTGGACGCCGCCATTCTCGGCGATCTCCGCGAGACGCTGGTCGACCTGCTCGCCGTCCTTGAGCCGGCGGACCATGCGGACTGGATCGCGTACATCGATTCGATGAAGGGTGATGCGGCAGTGCGCGATATCCAGGGACTGCCGGATACGGGTCACCTGTATGCCGCGCACGTGATCAACGACATCTGGCGCATCACGGGTGGCAATGCGATTGTCGTGACGGATGTCGGCCAGCACCAGATGTGGGAGGCGCAGTATTACCACCACAATGCGCCGCGCACGCTCATCACGTCGGGTGGGCTCGGCACGATGGGCTTTGCCCTGCCGGCGGCCATCGGCGCCAAGGTGGCGCGCCCGGACGCCGAAGTGTGGGTGATTGTTGGCGACGGCGGCTTCCAGATGACCCAGGCAGAGCTGATGACCGCGGCGCAGGAAGGCCTGAAGGTCAACATCGCGATCATCAACAACGGCTATCTCGGCATGGTCCGCCAGTGGCAGGAGTTCTTCTACGAGCGGCGCTACGCCGCGACGCCGCTGAAGAGCCCGGACTTCGTGAAGATCGCCGAGGCGCACGGCCTCGAGGGCTACCGCGTCGACAAGCGGTCAGATGTCGATGCCACGATCGATCGCGCCCGGAAGGCGGAGGGCACGGTCCTCATCGATTTCCGCGTCGAGCAGGAGGACAGCGTGTATCCGATGGTGCCCGCGGGCGCCGACCTGCACGCCATGATTCGCCGTCCGGAACCCTCAGTGCTCGCCGAGACCGGCGCGGACCCCATCTAATGCATCACACCCTCGTCGCGCTCGTCGAAGACAAGCCGGGCGTGCTCAATCGAGTGGCGTCCCTGTTCCGGCGGCGCAATTTCAATATCGAATCGCTCACGGTCGGCCGGACCGCCGAGGCGGGCGTGTCGCGGATGACGATTGTCATCGACAGCGATCAGGCGAGCGCGGAGCGCGTCATCGCCTACCTGTACAAGCTGGTCAACGTACTGCAGGTCGAGGACCTCGGATCGACGCCGGCGGTCGCCCGCGACCTTGCGCTCGTCAAGGTCTGGGTGGCCGGGCACGATCGGGCCGCACTCCTCCGGATCGTCGACGAGACGCGCGCGCACATCGTCGATACAGGCGAACAGACGATGACGCTGGAGATCACCGGCGAGCCGCCACACGTCGACGCGGTCATCAGCCGCCTGGAGCCGCTGGGGATCATCGAGATGGTGCGCACCGGCCAGGTGGCAATGCGGCGCGGCGACACGGCGCTCTCCGCGACGCCGATTGCCTAGGATAAAATCAACTGTTTTCACCGCCGGTACGTAGCGTCCGCCTTCAGGCGGACCGTAAGGGAGTTCACATGGCAGCGACGATGTTTTATGACCAGGACGCGGATATCCAGTTGATCCGCAAGAAGAAGGTGGCGGTCATCGGGTATGGCTCGCAGGGGCACGCGCACGCGCTCAATCTGAAGGACAGCGGCGTCGAGGTGGCGGTGGGCCTCCCGTCGACGAGCAAGTCCATCGAGAAGGCGCGTCATGCCGGGCTCACCGTCATGAGCATCGCCGAGGCGTCGAAATGGGCCGACGTGATCATGATTCTGGTCCCCGACCAGCACCAGGCCAAGGTCTACAGCACCGACATCAAGCAGCACCTGACCGCCGGCAAGATGCTGATGTTCGCGCACGGCTTCGCCGTCCGCTTCAACTGGATCGTCCCGCCGAAGGACGTTGACGTCACGATGATCGCGCCGAAGGCGCCCGGGCACCGGGTCCGCGAGGTCTTCACTGAAGGGGGCGGCGTCCCAGGCCTTCTCGCCGTGCATCAGGACGTGACCGGCAAGGGCCGTGCGCTGGCGCTGTCGTACGGCCGCGGCATCGGATGCACTCGTGCGGGCGTCATCGAGACGACCTTTGCAGAGGAGACCGAAACCGATCTCTTCGGCGAGCAGGCCGTGCTCTGCGGCGGCACCGCGGCGCTCGTGAAAGCAGGCTTTGAAACGCTCATCGAGGCTGGCTACCAGCCGGAAATTGCGTACTTCGAGTGTCTCCACGAGCTGAAGCTGATCGTCGATCTGATGTACCGGGGCGGCCTGAACTACATGCGCTATTCGGTCAGCGACACGGCCGAGTATGGCGATTACGTGTCGGGGGCGCGCATCATCACCGACGAGACGAAGCAGACCATGCGGCAGATCCTGAAGGAGATCCAGCAGGGCCAGTTCGCGAAGAACTGGATTGCCGAGAACGAGGCCGGGTGCCCCAACTTCCGCGCCATGCGTGAGCGCGACCGGAATCATCCCGTGGAGATCGTCGGGTCGAAACTGCGCGACATGATGCCGTTCCTCGACCCGGTGAAGCTCCCGGCCCCGGCGTCGGTCTAGATGAACAAGTACTCCTCGCGGGTGACGCAACCCCGCAGCCAGGGCGCGTCACAGGCGATGCTCATCGGCGCGGGGCTGACCGATGCCGACCTGCAGAAAGCCCAGGTCGGTATTGCGAGCATGTGGTGGGAAGGCAACACCTGCAACATGCACCTGAACGACCTCAGCGCGTACGTCAAGGACGGCGTACAGGCGGCGGGCCTTGTCGGCCTCCGGTTCAACACGATTGGCGTGAGCGACGGCATCTCCATGGGCACCGAGGGGATGAGCTATTCGCTCCCGTCCCGGGACCTGATCGCCGACTCCATCGAGACGGTGATGGGCGCGCAGTGGTACGACGCGCTCATCACGGTGCCCGGCTGCGACAAGAACATGCCCGGCTCGGTGATGGCCATGATCCGCATCAACCGGCCCGCGATCATGGTGTACGGCGGCACGATCAAGCCGGGCGAGGCGCTAGGCAAGCCACGCGACGTCATCTCCGCGTTCCAGTCGTACGGTGAATACCTGGCGGGCGTCATCACCGACGAGCAGCGCCTCGACATCGTCCGCCACTCCTGTCCTGGTGCGGGCGCCTGCGGCGGGATGTACACGGCCAACACGATGGCGGTCGCGATCGAAGCGATGGGGTTGTCGCTTCCGTACAGCTCCTCGATCCCTGCCGAAGACGCGGGCAAGGCCGACGAATGCCGCCGCGCCGGTGCCGCCATTCGCACGCTCCTCGAGCGGGATCTCAAGCCGCTCGACATCCTGACGCGCCAGTCGCTCGAGAACGCGCTCGTGATGATCATGGCCGTTGGCGGATCGACCAACGCGGTCCTCCATCTGATAGCGATCGCGAGAACGGCGCGTATCGATCTCGCGCTCGACGACTTCCAGAAGGTGAGCGACCGCGTGCCGCTCCTGGCCGACTTCAAGCCGAGCGGCCGTTACGCGCAGGAAGACCTGCACAACATCGGCGGGACTCCGGGGCTGATGAAATATCTCCTCGAGCGCGGATTCCTCCACGGCGACTGCATGACGGTGACCGGCAGGACGCTGGAGCAGAACCTGGCGGACGCCCCGCCGCTTGCGGCGGGCCAGACGGTCATTCACACGGTCGAGCATCCGGTGTTCCCGCGCGGCCACATCCGCATCCTGCGGGGCAACCTCGCACCCGACGGCGCCGTCGCGAAGATTACCGGCAAGGAAGGCGAGCGTTTCGCCGGCCCGGCCACGGTGTTCGACTCGGAGGAAGCCATGCTGGCGGGCCTCGAGCGCGGCGAGATCGCGAAGGGATCGGTGGTCGTGATCCGCTACGAGGGTCCGAAGGGGGGGCCGGGTATGCCCGAGATGCTCACGCCGACCTCCGCCATCATGGGCGCCGGGCTTGGCAAAGACGTCGCGATGATTACTGACGGCCGGTTCTCAGGCGGATCGCACGGCTTCATCATCGGCCACGTCACGCCGGAGGCGCAGGACGGCGGGCCGATTGCACTCGTGAAGGATGGCGACCGCATCACCATTGATGCGGCGGCATGCCGGCTCTCTGTCGATGTGTCCGATGCGGACCTGAAGGCGCGGCGTGGTGCGTGGAAGGCACCGGCCGCCCGGGCCACCAGCGGCGTGCTGGCCAAGTACGTGCGGTTGGTGAGGTCGGCCTCGGAAGGCTGCGTGACGGACTAACTCGCTGCGGCTCTACAGCAGCAGGGTTTCGACGCGGTGCGCATGGACGGCACCGTCGCAGGCCGACCAGGCGAAGATGGTGAACCGCCCATCCTGAGAGGCGACCAGGGCGACGGCGTCGCGCTGGTCGTGCACGAACTGGGCAGCGGAGAGGTGCCGCGTGCCGCCAAGTTGTCCAGGGTGCATCCGTATCGCCGCCGTCCCCATCACCGGCTCCGTGACGACGATCTCTTCGACTGGCGTGCCGCCGTCGCGGCGGCTGATCTTCGCGCCGAAGGCGTGCAGGTCGTACGTGTTCGTGATCACGGTGGCGCCGTCCACGGCGGTAAGTCCGGCAATGGCGTCGATCTCCCGGTTCATCGCGTCGACCCATTCGTGCTCGGGCATCTGGCTTCGCCGATCCAGCAGCCGGGACAGTTCGCAGAAGACCGGTTCGACGGCGTATCGAACAGGGCGGACGATCGACTCCCGCCAGGCGTGGGTGCTCGCCGGAACCACGAGGAGGATGCCGCCGCGCCCATGCCGCCGCATCGACAGCGCTAGCTGTACCTGGACGTTCAGGGCGTCGTCGTGGAGGACGCTGGTGTCGAATCCGAGCATCGACGTGAGCAGGGCAGGGCAGTCTTCCATGAGGGAGGCGCGCTCGTCGACGATTTTAACGAGGTCTCCCTCGAGCACGGCGACGTTCACGAACTTGCGCGACTCATGCCGCGGGCGATGCTTGAGCACCAGCAACCCCGGCGCGATCACTTCGACGACAAAGCAGAAGGATGGGATGAGGTGCGTGGTGCCCCAGACCATCAGCTCGCCGTCGGCCGGCCAGACGCCGAGATGGATTCCCGGCCGCTCGACGGCCGCTGCCAGGTGCGTCAACGCACCAGGGTCCAGAGGCATCGGGTGCTGGAATCGCAGCGGACAGACTTCGGGCACCGGGCGCAGGAAGGCGAGGGAGATCTTCGGGATGTACCCCTCCTCGCGCCGGACACTGGCCCAGAAGGCGGCGTCGATGAGGAGCTCGATCTGCCGCGCGCTCGGCAGCAGTTCGAGGGGAGGCTGCGCCGGGTCGGCAGGCGGCAGCGCGGCGCGGTGCAGCTGCAGGTGCTCCGCGACCGCGGACGCGACCGTGCGCGCCACCGCATAGGCAGGTTGAGTCATCGCAGATTACTGGAGTCCCGACGGAAGCGGCGTGTTCTCGGGTGATTCGCGCACGTCGCCGGCTGGCAGGTTGAGGAGCCTGCGGAGCTCGTCGCCTTCCATGACTTCCTGTTCGAGGAGCCGCCGGGTGACGGTCTCCAGGTCCTCGCGATGCCCGGCAAGGATGTCGCGGGCCTGGCTGTGCGCATCCGTCATGATCCGCTTGACCTCGGAGTCGATGAGCCGCCCCGTGTCTTCCGCGTACGCGCCGCGCTCGGGTCCGATCGGAATATCGAGGAACTTGCCGCGCTTGTGGCCGTCGTAGTTGATGGCGCCGAGCAGATCGCTCATGCCCCACTCGGTCACCATCGCGCGCGCGATGTCGGTGGCCCGCAGGAGATCGTTCTGCGCCCCGGTGGAAATCTCGCCGAGCGCGATCTCCTCCGCCGTCCGCCCTCCCAGCAGCACCGCAAGCTGATTCAGCAGGTCCCGGCGCTGCATGAGGTACCGGTCCTCTAGCGGGAGCTGCATGGTGTAGCCGAGCGCGCCGAAGCCGCGCTGGACGATGGAGATCTTGTGCACGGGGTCCATCCCCGGAATCATCGTCGCCACAAGCGCGTGGCCCGCCTCGTGGTACGCGACGATTTCGCGCTCCTTGTTGCTCATGACGCGTCTCTTTTCGAGCCCCGCGATGAGCCGGTCGATCGCGTCTTCGAAATCGGAGCGTTCGACCGCGGTCTTGTCCTTGCGCGCGGCGAGCAGCGCTGCCTCGTTGACGAGGTTGGCGAGGTCGGCGCCGGCGAACCCTGCCGTGCGCGCCGCGATCACCCGCAGATCCACGTCGGGCCCGAGCTTCACCTGTTTCGTGTGGATCGCGAGCACCTGTTCGCGCCCTTTGACGTCCGGCTTGTCCACGAGCACCTGACGGTCGAAGCGTCCCGGTCGCAGCAGAGCGGGGTCGAGCACTTCGGGGCGGTTGGTCGCGGCCATGATGATGATCGCCTTGCGCGAATCGAAGCCGTCCATTTCGGCGAGCAGCTGATTGAGCGTCTGCTCCCGCTCCTCGTGCGAGCCCATCGGATTCGCGCCTCGCGCGCGGCCGAGCGCGTCGAGCTCGTCGATGAAGATGATGCAGGGGGCCTTCTGTTCAGCCTGACCGAAGAGGTCACGCACGCGCGCGGCGCCGACGCCGACGAACATCTCCACGAATTCAGACCCGCTCATGCTGAAGAACGGCACCTTCGCTTCGCCGGCGACGGCCCGCGCGAGCAGCGTCTTGCCGGTGCCGGGCGGTCCGACCAGCAGCACCCCCTTCGGGATGCGTCCGCCGAGCGCCGTGTATTTCTTCGGCGTCTTCAGGAACTCGACGATCTCCTTGAGCTCCTGTTCGGCCTCGTCGACGCCCGCCACGTCCGCAAAGCTCACCTTCACGTCGTCTTCCGCGAAGACCTTGTGCTTACTCCGCGCGAACGACATGACGCCGCCTTCCGCGCCGCCCATGCGCTTAAAGAAGAAGCTCCAGAGGGCGAAGAGCAGGACGAGCGGAATCACCCAGCTGATGACCTCGGGCAGCCAGCGGTTCATGAGCTCGCCGGTGTACGTAACGCCGGCCGCGTCGAGCTCCTCGAGCAGCTTGGGATCGTCGATGCGCGCCGCAGTGAAGTTGCGGCTGCCGTTGACGTCTGCCTTGAACGTGCCACGGATGGCCTGTTCCCCGACCACGATGTCGGCCACCTGGCCGCCGCGTAGGGCGGTTTTGAATTCGCTGTAGGACACCTGGCGGCCGGCGGGCGCCAAAAACCACGCCTGGGCCAGCGCCATCAGCATCAGGAACCCGAGGACATACCAGATCGCCCCTCCCGGGCGGCCGGGGAGCGGGACGGCGCGCCGTTCGCCGGAACGTTTGTCCCTGGGGTTCATGCGGGACGGAATTCGTGGTGTAGCCATTACGCGGTCAGTACCTGAACTTTCTCGAATCTCAGTTCATTGTCTCCCACGTCAACGACGATGCGGTCGCCTTCGCGGAACTCGCCTTCGAGCACCCGCATCGCCAGGGGATCAAGGACCCGGCGCTGGATGGTGCGCTTCAGCGGCCGGGCGCCGTACATCGGGTCGTATCCCTCGGAGACCAGGAACTTCTTGGCCCGATCCGTCAGTTCGACATGCACCTTCCGGTCCTCCAGCCGCTTCAGGAGTCCCCGCACCTGGATGTCGACGATCGACGTCATGTGCTCAAGCCCCAGCGCGTGGAAGAAGATGATTTCGTCGAGCCGGTTGAGGAACTCAGGACGGAAGTGCTGCCGCAGCGCCTCCGTGACTTGCCGCCGCACGCCTTCGGTCAGATCTCCGGTGTGCTCGGCGATGAAGTGGCTCCCGATATTCGACGTCATGATGACGACCACGTTCTTGAAGTCGACCGTCCGGCCCTTGCCGTCCGTCAGGCGTCCGTCGTCAAGCAGCTGCAGCAGGACGTTGAGCACTTCGGGGTGCGCCTTTTCGACCTCGTCGAACAGGACGACCGCGTACGGCCTGCGGCGCACCGCTTCCGTCAGCTGTCCGGCTTCGTCGTAGCCGACGTATCCCGGCGGCGCGCCAATCATCCGCGAAACGGTGTGTTTCTCCTGGTACTCCGACATGTCGATCCGGATCAGGGAATGCTCGTCGTCGAAGAGGAATTCGGCGAGCGCGCGGGCCAGCTCGGTCTTGCCGACGCCGGTCGGGCCCAGGAACAGGAAGCTGCCGAGCGGGCGGTTCGGGTCCTGCAGCCCGGCGCGGGCGCGGCGCATCGCGTTGGACGCGGCGGTGATGGCTTCGTCCTGGCCGATCACGCGCTGGTGCAGCCGCTCCTCCATGTGAATGAGCTTCTGGACCTCGCCCTCCATCAGGCGGCTGACCGGGATGTTGGTCCACTTGGACACGACGTCCGCGATATCCTCTTCGTCCACTTCCAGCTTCAGGAGACGATTCGCGGGCTTTGTGCCGCCGGCGGGCGGCTCCTGGATGCGCTTTTCGAGATCCGGGATGCGGCCGTACTGAAGTTCTGACGCTTTGGCGAAGTCGCCGGATCGCACCGCGGCCTGGAGCGCCAGCCGTGCCTGCTCCAGCTGTTCCTTGAGGTCGCTGCTGCCGCTGATGGCGTCCTTTTCCTGCTGCCACTGCGCCTGCAGCCGATTCTGGTCCTCCTTGAGATTGGCGAGCTCCCGGTCGAGCTTGGCCAGGCGCTCCTTCGAGGCCTTGTCGGTTTCCTTGCGGAGCGCCTCGCGCTCGATCTCCAGCTGCATCACGCGGCGGCGGACTTCGTCGAGTTCCGCCGGCATCGAGTCGATTTCCATGCGCAGCTTCGAGGCGGCCTCGTCAACGAGGTCGATCGCCTTGTCGGGCAGAAAGCGATCCGCGATGTAGCGGTGGGACAGGACCGCGGCCGCCACGAGCGCCGCGTCCTTGATCTGCACCTTGTGGTGGATCTCGTACCGTTCGCGCAGTCCGCGCAGGATGGAAATCGTGTCTTCGACGGTCGGCTCACCCACCAGCACGGGCTGGAACCGGCGCTCGAGCGCCGCATCCTTCTCGATATGCTTCCGGTATTCGTCCAGCGTCGTCGCGCCGATCGTATGCAACTCGCCGCGCGCCAGCATCGGCTTCAGCATCTGCGACGCGTCCATCGCGCCCTCGGCGGCGCCGGCGCCGACGACGGTATGGAGCTCGTCGATGAAGAGGACGATCTGGCCCTCGGAATCCGTGATCTCCTTCAGGACGGCCTTGAGCCGCTCCTCGAACTCGCCGCGGTACTTCGCGCCGGCGACAAGGGCGCCCATGTCGAGTCCGAAGATCTTCTTGTGTTTCAGTCCTTCCGGGACATCGCCACGGATAATCCGCTGCGCGAGGCCCTCGACAATGGCGGTCTTGCCGACGCCCGGCTCACCGATGAGCACCGGGTTGTTCTTCGTACGCCGGGAGAGCACCTGGATCACCCGGCGCACCTCTTCGTCGCGGCCGATGACCGGGTCCAGCTTGCCTTTGCGCGCCAGTTCGGTCAGGTCGCGGCCGTAGCGGGTGAGCGCCTCATACGTGGACTCCGGATTCTGCGAGGTGACGCGCTGGCTCCCGCGGACCTGGGTCAGGGCGCTGTAAAGCGCGTCCTTTGCGGCGCCAGCGCCCTGCAGGTGCTGCGCGGCGGGGGAGCGCCCGGCCTCGCTCGACAGCGCGAGCAGGAGGTGTTCGGTGCTGACGTACTCGTCCCGGAGCCGCTGCGCCTCGGCCTGGGCCGAATCGAACACCAGCTTCATCCGCGGCGAGAACCGGACATCGGCGCCGTGGGCCTTCGGTAGGCGGTCGAGGAGCCTGCGCGCGTCGGCGGCCGCTTTCGACGGGTCGATCGCCATCTTGCGCAGGATGGAGGGCACAATGCCGCCCTCCTGTTCGACGAGCGCCACGAGCAGGTGCTCGGGCGTCACCTCCGCGTGGGTCAACTCAGTCGCCAGATTCTGGGCGGTGAGCACCGCCTCCTGTGCCTTTTCAGTGAACTTGTTGAGATTCATGTTCGTACTCAGGCGGCTGAATTCTTCGCCGCCGCGTCTTTCTGGAGCGTGGCTAAGCGTTCGTAGTGCTCGCGTTCCTCAGACGAGAGAACCGTCGGCATCTGCACGTCGACCTTCGCGAAGAGGTCGCCGGCGTCCCCGGCCTGACCGCCCACCTTCGGCATCCCGTACCCTTTCAGGCGGAAGACCTGGCCGTTTTGCGTCAACTCCGGAATCCGGAGGCGCACGGACTTTCCGGACAGCGTCTGGACCAGCGCCTCGCCGCCGAGGACCGCCGTTGCCACCGGCACGGGCACAGGCACGTGCAGGTCGCGCCCCTTTCGCTCGAACCGAGCGTGCGGGACCAGCCGCACGCGGAGGTAGAGGTCGCCGGCCGCCGCGCCGCCGCTGCCGTGTTCTCCCTCACCCGTGACCCTGACGCGGGAGCCGTCCCCGACTCCGGCAGGGATTCGTACATCCACCGTTCGCGCGTGGCCGTCGTGCTTCAGGGCGAGGCGCCGCATGGTGCCCTGAAAGGCGTCCTCGAGCGTCAGCTCGATCTCATGCTCGATGTCCCGGCCCGGCCGCTGGCGTGGCCGGCCGCGCCCGCCGGCCCTCGGGGTCTCCGGCTCGCCGCCGAAGAAGGTCGTGAAGAAATCGGAGAAGGGGTGCGAATCCCCGAACATCTCCGCCATCTCTTCCTGGCTCATCGTCCGGAAGCCGCCACCAGCGCCGCCCGGGCGCTCCGCCTGTTCGTACTGGCGCCAGTTCGCGCCGAGTTCGTCGTACTTCTTGCGCTTTGGTGAATCGCCGAGGACTTCGTAGGCCTCGTTGATCTCCTTGAAGCGCACCTCGGCCTGCTTGTCCCCCGGGTTGACGTCCGGGTGATGCTTGCGGGCGAGCTTGCGATAGGCCTGCTTGATCTCCTTGTCCGTCGCGGCCTTCGCGACGCCGAGCGTGGCGTAGTAGTCCTTGAACTCCACGGCTACATCCCGAGGGCGTCGTTCAGGCGGCGAATTTCATTCAGCAGCTGCCGCCGCCCGGAGCCCGTGCTCAGGGCGTGTTCGTCCATCAGCGGCCGGATCCGCTGCATCACCTCGGCAATCGTCAGCAGCCGCTGCACGCCAGCCAGGTTGATTCCCGCCTCATCGACCAGCTGTTTGATCAGTCGCAGGCGCTCGAGCTCTTCGCGCGAGTAGAGGCGCATGCTGCCGATGGTCCGCGACGGCTGGATCAGTCCCAGACGCTCGTATTTGCGGAGCGTTTGCGGATGCATGCCGAGCATCCCCGCCGCCATGCTGATGAAATACAGCTCCTGCGCCACGTTGACCCTCTTCGAGTGTAGGAGTTGATATGGGACGTGTCAAGGTTGGGGGCGCGATTTTCTTGTAGGATCTGGACACTCTTGGATTTCGCGGCAGGCGACCTCGTCACCATCTCAGCCCTCGTCGCTCTCGAAGGGCTGCTCAGCGCCGACAATGCACTCGTGATGGCGATCATGGTGCTCGGTCTGCCGCGTTCGCAGCACAAGCAGGCGCTGCGGTACGGCCTGATCGGCGGCTTCGCGATGCGCGCCGTCGCGACCGTCCTGGCGGCGTACCTGATCCGCGTCGTCTGGGTGAAGCTGGCCGGCGGCCTCTATCTCCTGTACCTCGTCTATGCACACTTCTGGGGGCACAAGGAAGGGGAGGATCGGCGCTCGGCGCCGAAGGCGCGGCCCATGCTCGGCATGTCGGCCTTCTGGGCGACGGTCTTCCGCGTCGAGGCCGTCAATCTGGCGTTTTCAATCGATTCGATTCTGGTGGCTGTCGCGATGTCGCCGAAGATGTGGGTGGTCATCACGGGCGGCCTGCTGGGAATCGTGGCCCTGCGGCTGGTGGTGGGCCAGCTGATTCATCTGGTCGAGCGTTATCCCTCGCTGGTGGACGCGGCGTTCATCATCATCGCGTGGATTGGGCTGAAGCTGGTTCTCGATTGGCTGCATGCGGCGCACTACACGACACTCGAGGTCCCGCACTGGTTCTCGCTCGTGCTGGTCATCGGGATCTTCCTCGTCGCGGTGGTCTACGCGCGCCGGCAGGGCCCGGTCGAAATCGACACGACGCCTGACTCGCTGAAGGAAAAGGCCGAGGCGCTTCTCGTGGAGGAAGGCGAGATCCTCCCGCAGCGCGACGAGCGGCTCAACTAGCTACCGCCGCGCCGCCGGCGTGAGTTGTGTTTCCCGCCGCTGGCCGCCGCGCATGTAGACGACCGCGACCGGCTGGTTCACGCGGAGGAGTTCGAGGGCGTACGTATAGTCGTAGATGTTCGCAATCGTCTTGCCCGCGATTTCCACGATGACATCGCCTTTCATCAGGCCCGCTTGGGCGGCCGGCCCCCCGCCCACGACATCCGACAGAAGTAAGCCTTTCACTTCGGTGGCGTAGTCCGGGATCGTGCCTGTTGTGACGCGGACGCCGGCGAGGGTGCCGCGCATCACAGGCTGTTCCACCTTCGTAAACATCGGTGCGGCCTCATCGGCCACGACGACGCGCAGCAGCGACGCGGCCATGGCGACGAGGCGGTCGAGATCCGCGTAGTTGATCTTCTCCGCGGTATCGGACGGCTTGTGGTAGTCGGCATGAGAGCCTGTGAAGAAGGCGAGGCTCGGGATGCCCACCGCATTGAAGGTCGTGACGTCGGTCGGTTGATACGGGTCAGGCTGCGCGACGAGGTCGAAGCCGGCGGCGACATTGGCGCGCTCGAGCAGCCGGCCCCACACGGGGCTCGTGCCCGTCGCCTGGACGACCAGCCGGTTGTCCTGCATGCGGCCCACCATGTCGAAGTTGAAGTAGGCCGCGATCTGGTTGAGTGACACGGGTGGAGCCGTGACAAAGGCGTTCGATCCGATCAGGCCGATCTCTTCCGCCGACCAGAAACCGACAATCACGTTGCGGCGCCGCGGCTGCGCGGACTCCGCGAGCGTCTGCACGATCGCCAGGACGGCGGCGGTGCCCGACGCATTGTCGTCGGCGCCGTGATGAATCCCAGCGACCTCGTCCTTCGATGCCAGTGAATTGCCGCCGCCGCCGCGGCCAAGGTGGTCGTAATGCGCGCCGATCGCGACCCACGGCTTGTCGGCATTCGCCGCCTGCGGCGTCGCCGGCATATACGCGACGACATTCCGGGCCGTCCGGCGCTCGCGCTCGACAACCGTCTTCACCGCCAGCGTGACGCCTGGTATCTCGAAGCCGGCCACGTGGGGGTTGCCTGCATCCAGGTCCTCCTGCGCCTGCCGCAACGGCTTCGGGGCTCTTGCGAACAACGCATCCGCGTCAGTGCCGCGGATGCTGGCGGCGGGGATTCCGGAGCCCGCCAGCGCGGTGTCGAAGGTCATCGGCACGAACTCGCCGGCGTTGGGCGACCGCGGGCCGGTGACGACCAGCAGGGCGCGGGCGCCGCGCTGGCGCGCGGCCATCGCCTTGTAGCGCAGGTCGGAATAGCGGGCCAGGATCGCGCGTGTCTTCTCGTCGGCGTCCTCGGGGAAGTAGCGCAGCACTACGACGACCTTGTCGGTCACGTCGAGGCCGGCATAGCTGTCGTAGGGCAGGTTCTGTGACTCGGGGATCACGATGCCGTAGCCGGCGAAGGCCACCGCGCCGGTGACGCTCGCATCGTCGGAGAAGGAGAGCGCCTGAATCCGCATCGGTACGCCGGCCGCGTCGCCCGGCCGTTCGAGCGTCATGACGGAGCCGCCGTCGCGGCTGCCCGCCGTGAACTCGAAGGGGAGAAACATATCGGCGCGGCCCGGGAGCGGGACCGCGCCCAGTCGCGCGAGCTGCGCCGCCAGGTAGTCGGCCGCGCGCCGTTCGCCCGGCGAGCCGGCCTCTCGCCCTTCGAGCGCGTCGGCGGCAAGGAACTCGACGTGCGGCCGCGTCCCCGCGGCCGTCTGTCCGGAAGCGGGGAGGGCGACGACGAGCGCGAGGAGGAAGGGTGCGAAATGTCTGATTGTCATCGGTGTCGATCCGGCGCCTCGCGGATGGCCGCCAGCGCGCGCTCATGGTTCCAGTCGGCGAGAAAAATCTGCCCTTCCCGCCCGCCGCCGCGGTTCGACGTCCAGGCGAGCCGCCGCCCGTCTGGAGAGGGGACCGGCAGGCCATCGAAGCCATCCGCGTACGTCACCCGCACCGGCTCCTTGCGGCCGTCGACGTCGACCATGAAGACCTCGAAATTCTCGAATCCGAGCTTATTGGACGCGAACAGCAGATACTCGCGCGACGGGTGGATGTACGGGGCCCAGCTCATCGCGCCGAAATCAGTGACCTGGCGCGCGTCCGTGCCGTCCAGCTTCATGGTCCAGACGTCGGCAATCAGGCCCTTCTCGTCGAACCGCCGCCAGACGATCCGCGTGCCGTCCGGTGAGAAGAACGGACCGCCGTCATATCCGGGCACGGCGGTCAGACGGCGCTGCCCGGAGCCGTCGGCGCGCATGATGTAGATCTCGGCGAAGTAGCTCGGGTCGATCTCGAGCTGCTTCCGCTCCGGGCCACTCAGCGTCCGGTTATACGCATCGCGATTGGACGAGAACGCGATCCACTGGCCGTCGGGCGAATAGCTGCCTTCCGCGTCGTAGCCGCGCGCATTCGTCAGGCGTGTAAACGTCTCCGCGCGTCCCGCACGCGCGTAGATCTCGAACTCCGGGTCGTAGTCCCAGGCGTAGCGCCGCTCCTGTCCGGAGGCGCGGAAGTCGAGCTCCTCCTTCTGGAAGGCCTTCGAGCGCGGGTCGTGATGCGTCGAGGCGAACAGGATCTGATCGCTGCCTGGCCGGAAGAACGAGCAGGTCGTCTTGCCGTACCCGGGCGAGATGCGGGTCGTGTCGCCGGACGCCAGGTCGAGCGCGTAGATTTGATAGAAAGGATTCCCCGGCTCGCGCTCGCTCTGAAACACCAGGCGCTGGCCGTCGGGCGACCAGTAGCCCTCACCGGCCCGGCGTCCTTCAACGGTCAGCCGCCGCACGCGCGAGAGAAAGTCCCGCTCGGGGGTCGGCTGCGGCGCCGCCGGCTGCTGGGCCTGCAGCCCTGCCGCGGCTCCGAGAACGAGTGCCCACAGCACGCGTTTCATGCGAGGCAGTTATACCATTCCTTGTACATACGCCTGTCCCACCTGCGGGTCTCTCGCGGCGCGACTGGGCGCTGACCGCGGCAGGGACCGTTGCCGATGGTCCTCGACTGCGATCGCCGCATCCTTGACGGGCACTGCGCTTATCAGTTATCACTGGAGCTTCCAGCATCCCCTCGTTGGGCCGGCTGAGGTCGGCCCTTCGCGTGGACCGTTTGCCCGATGTCGGGCGCACCCAGACTTTTTATGCTTCGCAGGCTCAGATTCGCCCCTCTCGCTATCTCCATCATGACGATGACCGCGTGCGTCGGCGGTCAGAACCAGCCCGCACAGGGAGGTCCGGGCGCGGGCGCGTTTCCTCCAATGGAGGTCAAGACGCTTACGCTCGAAGCGCGGCCCACGCCCCAGTCGTCCGAGTACGTCGCGACCGTCCGGTCGCTGCGCTCGACCGCCGTACAGCCGGAGGTCGATGGCATCGTCCGCCAGATCTTCGTCACCGCCGGCCAGCGGGTCGGCGCCGGCGCGCCGCTCCTGCAGATCGATCCTGACAAGCAGCAGGCGTCGGTGACGACGGCCGAATCCCAGCGTGCCTCGCGTGAGGCCGACCTCGCCTACGCCCGTCAGCAGCTCGCGCGCCTGCAGAAGCTGTACGACGCGGGTGCCGTCAGCCGCTCCGAGCTCGAGCAGGCTGAGAACGCGCAGAAGAACGCCGAAGCGCAGCTGGCGGCCGTCCAGGCGGCGATCAAGGAAAGCCAGGTGGCGCTGCAGTACTACCGCGTGACGGCTCCCGCGGCCGGAATCGTCGGCGACATCGCCATTCGCCAGGGGGACCGTGTCACGCAGTCGACAGTGATTACGACCATCGATTCACCGGAAGGGCTCGAGGCTTACATCAACGTCCCGCTCGAACGGGCGAGGGAGCTGAGGGCCGGGCTGGCGGTGGAACTCCTGAACGATGCGGGCGGCGTGCTCGCGTCCAACCCCATCACGTTCATTGCGCCGCGGGCGGACGACGCGACACAGTCGGCGCTGGTGAAGGTGACGCTGCGCCAGATGCCGGCCGACATCCGCGTCCAGCAGTATGTCCGGGCTCGCATCATCTGGTCGAACGACCCTGCGCTGACGGTGCCGATTGTCGCGGTGACACGCCTGGCGGGCCAGTACTTCGTCTTCGTGGCGGAGGAAGGAAAGGACGGCGTTGTCGCCAGACAGACGCCGGTGACCCTCGGCGACGTGCAGGGCGACAGCTACATCGTGCGCAGCGGACTCGACGCGGGAGCCAGGGTCATTGTCTCGAACGTCCAGAAACTTGGCGATGGTGCGCGTGTGAATCCGAGTTGAGTCAAAGGTCAAGAGTCAAGGGTACTGACGGTGTTCGTCGAAACCTTCATTAAGCGTCCCATCCTCGCCACCGTCTGTTCGCTCGTCATCGTCCTGGCCGGTGCGCTGGCGATTCCGACGATGCCGATCGCGCAGTACCCGGATGTCGCGCCGCCGACCGTCTCGGTGATGGCGTTCTATACGGGCGCCAATGCGGAGACCGTGGAAACGGCGGTCACGACCCCGCTCGAGCAGGCGATCAACGGCGTCGAGGGGATGCTCTACATGTCCTCGGCGAGCACGAACAGCGGTGTCAGCCAGATCACCGTCACGTTCGACGTCACGCGCGACCCGGACATCGCGGCGGTGGACGTCCAGAACCGCGTGAACCAGGCGCTGGGCCGGCTCCCGGGCGAGGTACGCCAGACGGGCATCACGGTGCAGAAGGCGGCCAACAACTTCATCATGGCCGCGGGGGTGTATTCGGGGGGCGGCGAGTACGACTCGCTGTTCCTGTCGAACTATCTCGACGTCTACGTGAAGGACGCCATCAAGCGCGTCCCGGGCGTCGCGGACGTGGTCATCTTCGGCGAGCGCAAGTACGCGATGCGGCTCTGGCTCGATCCGCTGAAGCTCGCCGCGCGCCAGCTGACGGCCGGGGACGTCGTGAATGCGCTGCGCGAGCAGAACGTGAACGTCGCCGCCGGAAGCGTCGGCGACGCGCCGGCGCGGACCGGCCAGACCTACCAGATGAGCGTGCGTGCGGCCGGGCGCCTGCGCGAAGCGTCGGAGTTCGAAGACGTCATCGTGAAGAGCGGGCCGGGGGGAACGCTGGTGCGCCTGAGCGATGTCGGCTCCGCGGAGCTGGGTGCCGAGACCTACTCGTCCAACCTGCGGTACCAGGGCGTCGACGCGCTCGGTTTCGGGGTCATCGGGCTTCCCACCGCAAACGCGCTCGACGTGCGCGAGGGGGTCGGCGCAGAACTGGCGCGTCTCGCCCGGTCATTCCCGCCTGGGATGCAGTACCGCGTCGCCTTCGACACCACCACCGTCGTCGAGGAGTCGATCAACGAGGTGGTCTGGACTCTGCTCGAGGCGGTCGGCCTGGTGGTGCTCGTCATCTTCGTCTTCCTGCAGAGCTGGCGGGCGACGCTGATTCCGGCGCTCACGATGCCGGTGTCGCTCATCGGCGCGTTCGCGTTCGTCAATCTCCTGGATTTCTCGATCAACACGCTGACACTCTTCGCCATCGTGCTCGCCACCGGAATCGTCGTGGATGACGCGATCGTGGTGATTGAGAACATCGAGCGCCATATTCAGGACTACAGGAAGCCGCCTGCGGTCGCGGCGTCGGACGCGATGGGCGAAGTCTTCAGCGCTGTCATCGCGACCGCGCTGGTCCTCATCGCCGTGTTCGTTCCCGTCGCGTTCTTCCCCGGTACGACCGGGCGTCTCTACCAGCAGTTCGCGCTGACGATCGCGTTTTCGGTCGCGATTTCGGCGTTCAACGCCGTCACGCTGACCCCCGCGCTGTCCGCGCTGATGCTGAAGCATGTCGAGCTGGGGAAGGGGCCGCTCTTCGGCGCGATCGAGGCGGTCATCCGCGGCGGGACGAACCTGTACGTCGGCATCGTCGGCGGCCTGATGCGCGTGCGCTGGGCGATGGCGGTCGTCTTCGTCGGGTTGCTCGGACTCACGTACTTCGTCTACACGCAGGTGCCGAGGGCCTTCCTGCCGGAAGAGGATGCCGGCTGGTTCCTCTCGGTCGTGCAGGCGCCGGCCGGGGCGTCGCTCGAGTACACGTCGAACGCGATGCGCGAGGCCGAACAGATTCTGATGAAGACCCCGGAGGTCGAATCCGTGTTCTCCGTCGGGGGCTTCAGCTTTGCCGGGAGCGCGCCGAACTCCGGCATGATCTTCACGCTGCTCAAGCCGTTCGACGATCGGCAGGAGGAGGGGCAAGGCCTCCAGGCGCTGCTGCCGCGGCTCCAGGGCCAGCTGTTCGGGATCCAGAGCGCGATGGTGATCCCGTTTGCGCCGCCCTCCATCAACGGCCTCGGCGCCTTCGGCGGATTCGAGATGCAGGTGCTCGATCAGACCGGGAGCGGCGATATTCAGGCACTGGCGGGAAGCACGTTTGCGGTCATGGGTGCGTCACAGCAGTCGCAGGTTGTTCGCGGAGTGTTCAGTCCGTTCTCGGCCAACGATCCCCAGCTCACGGTCGACATCGACCGTGACAAGGCGCAGAGCCTGGGTCTGCCGCTCAGCGAAGTCACGAGCGCGATGCAGATCTATCTGGGCTCGGCCTACGTCAACGATTTCGACTTCAACAGTCGGGCGTATCGCGTCTACGTCCAGGCGGATCAGAGGTTCCGGTCGGATCCGGCGTCGCTCGGTCAGTACTACGCCCGCACGAGCCGCGGCGACATGGTGCCTCTGACCAGTGTCGTGAGCGTGCGTGAGGCGACCGGTCCGCAGGTGATCAGCCACTTCAACCTGTTCCGCTCCACCACCCTGAATGGTGCAGCGGCGCCCGGGTTCAGCTCGGGGCAGGCGATTGCTGAAATGGAGAGGATCGCCGACACGGCGCTGCCGCCCGGCTTTGGCTACGCGTGGTCCGGCATTTCGCTCGAGGAGGTGCAGGCGGGCGGCCAGTCGGCCGCCATCTTCGGGATTGGTTTACTGCTGGTGTACTTGACCCTCGCCGCGCAGTACGAGTCTCTGGTGCTGCCGTTCATCGTGCTGCTCGGCGTGCCGCTCGCGGTGCTGGGCGCGCTATCGGCGCAGTGGGCGCGGGGGCTCCAGAACGATCTGTACTGCCAGATCGGGCTGGTGCTCCTCATCGGCCTTGCGGCCAAGAACGCGATTCTGATCGTGGAGTTCGCCGAGCAGCTGCGGGCGAAGGGATTGTCGATCGTCGACGCCGCCATCGAATCGGCGCGCATCCGGCTGCGGCCGATTCTCATGACATCGCTGGCGTTCATCCTCGGCGTCATGCCGCTCGCGTTTGCGACCGGCGCCGGCCAGGAGGCGCGGCATTCCGTCGGGACCGCGGTGGCCGGCGGGATGTTCTTTGCCACGTTCCTGAACGTCATCTTCATTCCCATTCTCTACGTGCTCGTGCGGACGCTCATTCCGGGTGGCCGGCGGCACGAGGAGGCGAGCGGTCATGCGTAAGTCGTTCGTCGTCGTGCTCCTGCTGGCGGCTGGCGGTCCGCTGCGCGCGCAGGACACCGAACGGGTCAGCTTTGACGCCGCGGTGCAGCGAGCGGTTGAGCATCATCCATCCGTACAGCGCGCGGCGGCGGACATTCTCCGCGCCGAGGCCGTGGTCCAGCAGGTCCGCGGGCGCACGCGTCCGTCCGTGGGCGTGTCGATGACGACGAGCGTCATCGATCCGATTACCCGTTTCGGCGGCGGCACGATCATTCCGCGCGCCCAGACGCAGACAGTGGCCAGCGTCGGGATTCCGCTGATGACGCCGGTCAGCTGGGCAGAGAGGAATCAGGCGTCCGACCAGGTGATCGTGTCGCAGCGCGTCGTGGCCGACGCGCGGAGGCAGATCGCCGTGGCGGCCGGCCAGGCGTATCTGAGCATCATCGCGCAGCGCCGCGTCCTCGAATTGAACGAGCGGGCGCTCGAGAACGCCCGCGCGCACTACACCTACGCGAATCAGCGATTCCAGGGCGGTATCGGGAGCCGGCTGAACGCCGTTCGCGCGGAGCAAGAGGTGTCGGCGACCGAGGCGCGGGTCGAGGACGCGCGACTGGCGGTCCGCCGTGCGCAGGAAGCGCTCGGCGTCCTGATGGCCGTCGATGGTCCGGTAGATGCCGCCATGGAGCCCGTCTTTGACGTGCCGGCGCCAGGGGTGGCGGACCGGGACCTCGCGGCGGCACGCCAGGATCTGCAGGTGATCGCCGCGCGCCAGACGGCGGCGGAGCGGCGAGCCGGGGACGCCTGGAAGGAAACCCTGCCGTCGGTGACGGCGCTCTTCACGCCTGAAATCGTGGCGCCGTCAGGGCTGTTTGGGAACGCCCGGTCGTGGCGCGCGGCGGTGCTGTTCAGCCTGCCGCTCTTCGACGCGGGACAGCGGCGCGGGCAGAGCCGTGAGCGGCTCGCGTTCGTTGACGCCGTCCGCGCCGAGCGTTCCGACGCCGCGCGCCGCGCCGAGTCCGAAATCCGCACGGCCCGCGAAGCCGTGAGCTCGTCGGAGCGCGCGCTGGCCCACGCGCGGCGGGCGGCGGATCAAGCGAATCAGGTTCTGCAGATTACCGATGTGGCGTTTCGCGAGGGCGCGACCACCAACATCGAAGTCATCGACGCGCAGCGGCAGGCCCGGGATGCCGAAACGGCGGCCGCGATTGCCGATGATGCGGTCAGGAGGGCTCGGCTCGAACTCCTGACCGCCACCGGACGGTTTCCGCAGTAGGAACGTCCAACTCCCAAGACGCCAGCTCCCAAGGTGTCGGTGGCACCTCGCCCCGGATTAAATTTAGGGCCGGAGCACCACCCCGAGTGTGGCCCGCCAGAAGCTGAGGCGGGAGAGTCCGGGGCGGGCAAGCGGGCCGTCGGCGCCGCTGGCAGCCTTGATATGGCGGAGGTCGAAACGGACGCCGGTACGCTCCGACACCATCCCGATGGCGCCGGCGCCGAGCGTCACGCCCAGCAGATTCGCATCGATGGGAAACAACCCGCCGACGTGTTTACTGCGCGCCTGCAGCAGCCCGACGCCGCCCACCAGATAGGGCCGGAGGGATTCGCGAGTCATCGAGAGCGGCGCCGCGACGATCACGTTCCCGCCCAGCGTGGTCACACGGCTCGTGAGTACGAGGCCCAGGATGTAGTCGCCCTCGAAGAATCGCGGGATATGGCTGAACTCGGCTTCGAGGCCAAGCAGTCCGTCCGAGAGCAGCGCGACCGATCCGCCAAACGCAACCTTCCGCCCGGCGCCTTCCTCGAAGACCAGGAAGGTTGTCTCGGGCGCGAAGGATCCGCCGATGAATGGCGTGATGAGCCAGTCGGCTCGTGCTTGATCGGCGCCGAGGCAGAGGAACAGCGCAACCGCCGCCGCCAATCGCGCAGGACAGGCTGCGACGCGCCCGCCCACCATCAGGAGACGAAGAGCTTCAGGAAGAGATGCGCGAAGAGGGAGACCGACAGGTCGCCCTTGGAGAGGGAGTAGGGGGCCGCAAGGCCGTCGCTGTTGGCCAGCAGGATCAGGCTGAGTTTGCGTCCGGGCACCTTGATGTAGAGCGCCGAGTAGGAGTCACGGGCAAGGCCGGAATGCCACACGACCCGTTCGCCGTTGTGGGAGTGGACGAACCACCCGAGGCCCGTCGGCGCGGAACCAGACGGCTGCCAGGCCAGGCTGCGCGTGTTGGAATCGAGGATGGCGCCCGAGTCCAGCGCCGTGTCGAACCGCGCGAGATCGCGGACGGTCGACACAAGGCCCGTCGCGGCCGTGAGCGATGGCCTGGAGTAGTCGGACTTGCTCGCGCGCCGGTTGCTATCGACCTTATAGGCCGTGGCCACGCGACCGAGAATCGACCGGTATCGCGCGTAGTCGCCGCTCGAGAAGAGCCGGCGCGACGGCGAGCTGTCGTTCAGGTCGTGTCCGGGCACCGAGCTCGCCATGCCGAGGCGGCTGAAGATATCGTCGGCCACCAGGCGCGGGAAGTCGTCATCGGCACATTCTTCGATGACCGTCGTGAGCGCGGCAAAGCGGCTCGCGTCGTACTGGAAGCCGGCGGGCGAGACGTGCTGGAGCACCTGACGAACCGTCCCGGAGTCGGAGAACGACGAATTCCACCGGCGAACGGAGTCCGACAAATCGAGCGCCCGCTGCTCGACGCACTGCTCGAGCAGAATCGTCGAGGCGATGGCCTGGGAAACGTCGAGGAGCGGGTACGGCGTGTCCGGGGTTGCCCTCACAAACCCCTCGGTGTCCTGATAGCCGAGGCCACCGTCCCACACGAGCTTGCCCTCCTGAAGCAGGGCGCCCGACAAGCCGGGGATTCCCGTCTGCTGCCGAAGGGCATCCAGATACCGCTCAAAGAGGGAAATGGGCAGGCTGAACGGTTCCTGCGCGCGGGTGTGCGGCGCAAGCACGCCGACAGCGGCAACGAGTGCCAGACCGCCAAAACAGACCCTGAGTTTCCCCACAGACCCCACAAAATCTTACATCGGATGGGTTGGAGCTGTGCTACAGTGCCTCCGTTCAGTTATGCTCGTTGCAATGCCTAAGTCACTGAAACTGGGGCTGTTGTGCCTGATGGCGACGGTATCCCTGAGCGCCACCCTGGTGGCGGCTGAGGGACTCCGTATCGTTCCGCTCGTCAGGGACGACAAGGTCCTGGTCACATTCGAGCTGGCAGATGGCTTTACCGACGAGGTGCGGGCAGCCATTCGCAGCGGCCTCAAGACCACCTTCACCTACACGGTTGATCTGCGGCTCGAGGTCCCGGCGTGGGTGGATCGCACGATTGCCACGACCGTGGTCGCCAACAGCGTTGAGTACGACAACCTGCGCCGGCTTCACACCGTCGTTCGGACACTCGACGGCAAGGTGGACGGCTCGCAGGTGACGGAGAGCGAGGCCGTCGTCCGGCAGATGATGACCAGCTTTTCACGCCTGGCGTTGTTTTCGACGACGGTGCTCGAGCCGAATCGTGAGTATTACGTCCGGATCAGCGCGACGGCGCGTCCCAGCAACGGCGCATTCCTCTGGCCGTGGGGCAGCGGTACCTCAGGACAGGCCAAGTTCACGTTTGTGCGCTGAGACGCGCACGGGCATCTGGTGCATCGCGCAGCACCGGAACATCGCGCAGAATGAGAGGCCGGCCAGCGCCGGCCTCATTCACGTACGGAGGAATCATGACGCTGACTTCGAGGTGCCTGCTGGCAACGGTCGTGGCGGTCGGGACGCTACCCGGCTGGCTCGCGGCGCAGCAGAACGCCGTGCCGGCCCCCCTTGTCCGCGAGAACGCGCTGGTGAAGCTCGGGGATCATACGTGGGCCATTCCGGACAATGAGGTCCCGCAGGTGCCTAATGTGGGCATTGTGGTCGGCAGCCGGGCGACGCTCGTCATAGACCCGGGGCTTGGGCGCCGCAATGGCGAGACCGTTTTGCGCGAACTGGCGCGCGTGAGCCGGAATGCCGAGATCTTCGTGGCGGCCACCCACTATCACGTGGAGCACACGACCGGAAATCTTGGGTTCCCGGCGACCGCGAAATACGTGAGCTCCCGGATTCAGGACGCCGAATTCGTCGAGGCCGCGGCGGCGCAGGCGAAGACGTTCTCGGCCCGCTCGCCGCTTCACGCTGAGCTGCTGCAGAACGTCTCACAGCGGCAGACCGACGTGGCCTTCGACCGCGACTACACGCTGGATCTCGGCGGCGTCAGAGTCCGGCTGCTCGTGGTCGGCCCGACACATACCCGCGGCGATACCGCGTTCTTCGTGGAAGGGGACAATGTCCTATTTGCCGGCGATGTCGTGATGCACAATTCATTTGTGGCCGCCACCCAGAACTCCAGCATGACGGCGTGGCTGACCGCGTTCGACCGCTTCGAGGAGTGGGCGCCGCGCACCATCGTGCCCGCCCACGGGCCAATCGGCCCCGGGACACTCATCGGCACGAACCGCGCCTTCATGCGCGACATTCAGGCGCGGGCGCGGCAGCTGAAGAGCGAGGGACGGACGGCCGACGAGACGGCTGCCGTCGTCCAGAAAGAGATGGAGGCGCGGCATCCGTCCTGGGCGCGCCTCAACGGCGTGGCGGGTGCGGCGCGAGCCGCGTACCGGGAGGCCCCATAGTGATGTATCCACTGCTGCTCGCTGTTCATTCGCTGCTTCGGTGGGCGGTACTGGCCGCCGGCGGAGCGGCTGTCCTCCGTGCGCTGACGGGCACGAAGAGCTGGTCGCCGGCCGATGATCGTGCAGGGTTCTGGTTCGTCCTTGCGATGGACCTGCAGTTCGCCCTCGGACTGCTCCTGTATGCCGGGGTCAGTCCTGTCACGCGGGTGGCATTCGCGGACTTCGGGGGGGCGATGGGAAACTCGATGCTGCGGTTCTGGGCCGTCGAGCATCTCTTCGGCGTGCTGATCGCGCTGGCACTCGTGCACATCGGCCGCGCCCGCATTCGGAAAGCGGACTCGACCCGCCGTCGCCGGCTGGCGCTGATCTTCTACGGGCTGGCACTGGCGGCCGTCCTGGCCAGTATTCCGTGGCCCGGCATGCCGGCGGGGCGGCCGCTGCTGCGCGGCTTCTAGTTCAGCAGTGCTGATCGAACGCCGCAGTGAGCGCGGCGGCGATCTGCTCGGCTCCCTGACTCTCGATCTGGCGGCGCTCGAGCATCCACACCAGCTGGCCGTCGCGCAGGAGCGCGACGGACGGCGAGGACGGCGGGTACCCCGTAAAATAGGTGCGCGCGCGATCCGTCGCGTCGATGTCGCCGCCCGCGAACACGGTGGCGGCGCGGTCTGGACGCGAAGAATGCCGCAGCGCGAGGGCAATTCCCGGGCGCGCCTTGCCCGCCGCACACCCGCACATCGAATTCACCACAATCATCAGTGTACCGCGCGTGTTCTTGACGGCGTTGTCGACATCCGCGGCGGTGCGGAGCTCATCAATGCCAAGCTGGGTCAGCTCGGCTCGCATCGGACCAATGAAACTTTCCGGATAAGGCATGGCCCCATTATGACGCAGGCCAGCAGCGGTTACATTTCGACCTGAACTCCCAGCTCGACGACCCGTTCCGGCGGCAGGCGGAAGAACGCCGTCGCCCGGACGGCGTTCCGCGCGATCAGCACGAACAGCTTCTCGCGCCACAACGCCATCCCGGCCCGCCGGGTGACGAGAATCGTCTCCCGCCCCAGGAAGTACGTCAGATCGTCCGGGTCGAGGTCCACACCCTTCTCGCGCGCGAGCAGGAGCGCCGCCGGCACGTCCGGGTCCTCCATGAACCCGTACTGAGCCCGCACGCTGTAGATGCCGTGCCCCAGTAACTCGACGGAGAGGCGATCGGCCGGCGCCACGTACGGCGTCTGCGCGGTCGTCACCTGCAGGACAACGACGTGCTCGTGCAGGACCTTGTTGTACCGGACGTTGTGCGCCAGCGCGGGGGGCGTGCCCTGTGGTTGCGCGGTCATGAACACAGCCGTCCCCGGCACGCGCTGCGGAGACTGGGCGATGACGGCCGCGATGAAGTCGTCGAGCGGAATGGCGCGCGCGGTGAGGCGCTCTCCCAGCAGGCGCCGCCCGGTTCGCCAGGTGGTCATCAGCACGAACAGGACGGACGCAATCAGCAGGGTCACCCACCCGCCATGAGTGAGTTTCAGGAGGTTGGCGCCGAAGAACGCCAGATCGATGATCAGAAACGTCGCAGTCACGGCGACCGCGGCCGGGAGCGGCCAGCCCCATCGTTCTGTCATCACCACGTACAGGAGCGTAATGGTGATGACCATCGTCATCGTGACGCCGATGCCGTAGGCGGCCGCAATCGCACCGGACGACCCGAATCCGATGACGATGAGCACTGTGGCGATCATCATGGCCCAGTTGACCTGCGGCACGTAGATCTGACCCATCGCGTGCGACGAAGTGTGCTCGACGTCGAGGCGAGGCGCCAGTCCCAGCTGGATCGCCTGGCGTGTGATCGAGAACGACCCGGAGATCAGCGCCTGTGATGCGATGATGGCCGCCATTGCGGCGATAGCGACCAGCGGAATCAGGGCCCACGTCGGCGCGAGCATGAAAAAGGGATGCGTGGCGCCAGGATTCAGCAGCAGCAGGGCGCCCTGACCGAGGTAGTTCAGAATCAGCGCCGGCAGGACGAGGGCGAGCCAGGCCAGCCGGATCGGCACCCGGCCGAAATGCCCCATGTCCGCGTAGAGCGCCTCGGCGCCCGTGATGACCAGCGCGACCGCGCCGAGGACCGCGAATCCCGGGAAGCCGTTCTCGCGCAGGAACGCCACGGCGTACACGGGATTGAAGGCGGCGAGCACCACCGGGGCCCGAACGATCCAGATCATCCCGAGAATTGCAATCGTCACGAACCAGACGACCACAATCGGCCCGAAGAGGCCGCCGACACGGTGCGTGCCGAACTGCTGAATGACGAACAGGCCCACCACCAGCGCCACCGTCGTCGGCAGGACGTACGGCGTGAAGAGCGGCGTGATGACGCCCAGGCCTTCGACCGCACCCAGTACGGAAATGGCCGGGGTGATGATTCCCTCGCCGTACAGCAGGGCCGTCCCGAAGATGCCGAGGGCGATCAGGATCGGCCGGCCCGCGGCAAGCCGCGCCGCCGCGCGGCGGCCCCCATTACGGCTCGGGATCAGCGCCGTGAGCGCCACAATCCCGCCCTCGCCCTGGTTGTCGGCCTGCAGCACGATGAAGACGTACTTGATCGTCACGACGAGGACGAGCGCGTAGATGATGAGCGACAGGACGCCCAGCACGTTGTCGTGACTCGGCTGGACGGGGTGGGTACCGAAGAAGCACTCGCGGATGGCGTACAGGGGGCTCGTGCCTATGTCGCCGTAGACGACGCCGAGTGCCGTGATCGTAAGAGGAAGAAGGCCGCTGTGTCTGGAGGAATCGGACAAAGAAGGTTCCGCCAGTATAATCTCCTTCTCCATGCGTGTAGCACGGACGCTGTTCGTCAGCGGCCGCGTTCAGGGCGTCGGCTTCCGATACTTCACGCGCGACGTGGCCACGCGCGAAGGGGTCACGGGCTGGGTTCGGAATCTGGCCGATGGCCGTGTGCAGGCGTATCTGGAGGGCGAGGCCGAGGCGGTGACGCGTGTCGAGCGGCTCGTGCGCAGGGGGCCTGGAAGCGGCCACGTCACAGACGTCACCGCGGCCGACGAGCCGGCGGGCGACGCCTATTCAACGTTCGAGATTAGATGATGGACCTCAAACAGCACATTCGGCACGTGCCCGATTTTCCGAAGCCTGGCATTCTTTTCTACGACATCACGACCCTGCTCAAGAACGCCGAAGGCCTGAAGGCGACCATCGACCGGCTCGCAGCGCCGTATCACGGCGCGAAGATCGACGCCGTCATCGGCATCGAGAGCCGCGGGTTCATCCTGGGCTCGGCGGTCGCGGAGCGGCTTGGTGCGGGATTCATTCCCGTCCGGAAGCCCGGCAAGCTTCCCTCGAAGGCGATCAAAGAGACGTATGCCCTGGAATACGGCACGGACGCACTCGAGATGCACGCGGACGCGATCAGCACGGGCGAGCGGGTGCTGATCGTGGACGACGTGCTGGCCACGGGCGGAACGGCCGCCGCTGCAGTAGAGCTCGTAAAGAGGGGTGGCGGCGCGCTGCAGGGGCTGGCGTTTCTGATCGAGCTCACGGGGCTGCAGGGGAAGGCGAAGCTTCCGGGCCAGCAGATCTTTTCTGTGCTCCAGTATTGAAGCGGGTACTGTAGGGCAGGTTCCGCGATGCGGGAACGATACATCCGCGAGTGGACCCGCCGGGTACAATATGAGACTGCGTCCCCGTAGCTCAGGGGATAGAGCGACCGCCTCCTAAGCGGTAGGCCGGCAGTTCAATTCTGCCCGGGGACGCCAAATCGAAATTGAAGATTGAAGACTGGCGATTGAAGATTTATGAAGCGTAAAGAACGTCATCAGCTGAAAGAAAACGAGTTCGCGCATATGCTCGACAGCGCGCGCGCGGCGATCGGCAACCGCGGCCGCCAGATGGGCCTGCTCGCGCTGGCGGCCCTCGTGCTCGCCGGGGTCGCGCTCGGGGTCAACGCCTGGCGGCAGCGCGGCAACGTGGACGCCGAGCGGATGCTGGCGGACGCGCTGGTGACCTTCAACGCGCGCGTCGTGCCGGTGAGTACCGAGCCCAGTCAGCCTGGCGAGGTGCCGGCGGCAGCGAGCATTGGCGCGACCGGCTCTTTCGCGACGGTGGCCGCCAAGCTGACCGTGGCGGCGCCGAAGCTCAAGGCGGCAGCGGATGCCTATCCGGACAGCGTGGCGGGCATCACGGCGCGGTACCACTACGGATCGTCAATGGCGGCGCTCGGCAAGCCCGAGGAGGCCGTGGCGGCGTTTGACGATGTCGTGAGACGGGCGGGTGTCGAGTCGCTGTACGGCCGCATGGCGCGGCTCGGGAAAGCCGACACGCAGGCGCGGGCCGGTCAGCTGGATGCCGCGATTGCGACCTGGACAGCGCTGGCGTCCACCACGGGTGAAGACCTGCCGAAGGACGCGATCCTCATGGAGCTGGCGAGAGCCTACGAGGCCGCGGGACGGACCGACGAGGCGCGGAAGACGTTCACGCAACTGGTGGACGAACACCCGACGTCTCCCTATTCGGCCGAGGCGCGCGCCGAGCTCGGGAGCTAAAGCGCTTTTCAGATAGCTCTTGTACGACCCGGGTGCGCCATGGTACTTCTGCGTGCACAACACGGGAGGGCCGATGCGCGCATATTCCATGGATCTTCGAGAACGGGCGCTACGCGCCAGTGATGCGGGGATGAAGGCCGCGGACGTCGCCGAGAA
>CAXNKG010000003.1:0-132989 GCA_964202965.1 Vicinamibacterales bacterium | reverse complement strand
CGAAGAGAGGCACCGCACGAAAGCCTGTTGCGCGTAAAGCGAAACGGGCACGCACGTAGTTCAAAGTTCGGGATGTAGCGCAGCCTGGTAGCGCACCTGACTGGGGGTCAGGGGGTCGCAGGTTCGAATCCTGTCATCCCGACCAATTTTCGCCGCCGTTTGTGCAACGAGCGTGCAATGGATTCCAAGAAGGCGCCCTTACGGGCGCCTTTTCGTTCTAAGGGGAAGGAGACGACAGGTAGACCGATCTGGCTGCCGCGCCCGACGGTCAGCCCTTGACGATATTGTGAACCTCGAAGCTGTCCGGCGGGCTGGCGAACTCGATGCCGGCGCCCGCGAGGATCGGCATCAGACGCTTGCCGAAGGCCTCGAACTGCTCCCGCGAGTTCCAGATCTCGCTGACCTTGAGGTTGCCATCCGAACCGAAGCAGACGTGGTAGTCGAGCCCGGCCGGCGGCCATTCGCCGGCGTTCTTGATTTGGCGAATCGTCTCGTCGTACTTCTTGGCAGTGAGAGCGATAGGACTGAAGCGGACAACGATGCTCATGATGTGAACCTCCGTGATCGGGGTCGCGAATAGATCGGATGTGATCGTGAAGCGACACCTCGTCGCTCCGAATCATACCAGCGCAGTGGTGTGGGGAGCGGATCGGGTGAACGCGATCGCTTCCTTCCCGAAGAACTGCACGGGCCGGCGCGGATCAACCGTCTCAGGCGTGCCCACACCGATCAGGCGCACCGTTCCAACGCCCTGCACGACGAGCGTGTCGCCGTCGATGACGCGCGTGACGAGCTGCGCATCAGCCAGGTCCTTCAGCGAACCCATGTCAGTTGACCGGCACCAGCCGCTTCAATTCCTCGTCGAAGTGCAGGATGACGATGAGGCTCGCGGGCGCGGCGGTCTGATCCGAGCCGCCGCCGGCTTTGAGCAGCAGGAACCGCTGGCCGTCGGGCGAGATGTCGTACGTGCGACCGTTATTGCCGCTCGGGGCCGTGACATAGCCTTCCTTGATCAGCAGCGTCCTAGAGTGAAAAGACGTGACCACCGTCGTTCACCGACGGCCGCAGCCCAATCGTTTCGAACTGCCGAAAGCCTGCCGCGGCCGCCGACAGGGGCAGCCGCCGGTTAGACAGCGCATTGTTGCGTCCGGGCCAGAGTGGTTGGCATCTACCGAGGTAACGCCGCGCCTCCATCTGGCTGCCGTCGGTCAACACCGCCCTCAAGCACGTTCTCGGTCTCGTTGTACACGATCACCTCCGCCACGCCCTGATTCCCACCCTGCGTGACCTCGTGCCCCTTTGCTCGGAGCGCCGCGAGGGTGTCCGGAGACAGCGAGAACCGTTCGTACGCGATGCGGTCCGGGAGCCACTGGTGGTGGAATCGCCCTGCATCCACCGCCTCCTGTGCGTTCATGCCGAAGTCGACCACGTTCAGGATTGTCTGGAGCACGGTGTTGATGATCGTCCGCCCCCCTGGGCTCCCTGTGACCATGTACAACCGTCCATCCTTGGTCACGATGGTCGGCGACATGCTCGAGAGCATCCGCTTTCCAGGTTGAGCCAGATTCGCGGAGGTTCCGATGAGCCCGTCTCGTGTGGTGAGCCCAGGCCCTGCGTTGAAATCGCCCATCTCGTCGTTGAGGAGAAAGCCGCCGCCTGGAAGCACGATCTTCGCTCCATAGCCCTGTTCAAGGGTGTATGTCATCGACACCGCATTGCGATCGGCATCCACGACGGACACGTGCGTCGTCTCATCGCTTTCCCGAGGCCAGTCGAATGTTGTCGGCGACGACGTGCTCGCGCGATCACGACTGATGCTCTTTCGTAACTCTGCTGCGTAGGGCTTTGATAGCAGTCGCAGGATTGGCATGTCCCGGTTGAAGTCAGGATCGCCAAGGTGCGCGGCCCGATCCGCAAAGGCTCGCCTCATCGACTCCGCTATGAGGTGAGTCGCCGATGACGAGCCCGCGCCCATCTGGGCGAGGTCGTAGCCCTCCAGGATGTTCAGGATCTCGATGATCGCCACGCCGCCAGATGTGGGTGGGGGCATCGCGATGATGTCGTAACCACGGTAGCTACCTTGGAGTGGTGCCCGCCGGACCGCGGTGTACCGCCTGAGGTCCTCACGCGTGATGAGGCCACCGTGCGCTTGCATCTCCCGTTCAAACGCCTCCGCAGTTGGCCCCTCGTAGAACCCTGCCGGACCCTGAGTGGCAATCCGCTGGAGCGCCGTTGCGAGGACCGGCTGTTTCAGCAGATCGCCTGCGGCATAGGGCACGCCGTTCTTGGAGAACTGCGCCACCGACGCCGGGTACGCCTGCATTTGCGGCAACACGCCGGCAAGCGATCGGGCGAGACCCTCCGAGACCGTGAAACCGTCGCGGGCAAGCGCCACCGCCGGCTCCACGAGGCGCTTCCACGGCAACCTGCCGTGTTCCTTCCAGGCGAGATGCAGCCCGGCCACCGTGCCTGGGACGCCAACAGACAGATATCCGCGGTGATGCAGGTCGTCGTCGTACTTGCCCGCCTTCATGAACATCGTCGGAGAGGCGGCAGCGGGTGCTGTTTCCCGAAAGTCGTAGGCGACGGCTTGTCCCTTCGCGGCTCGATAGAGCAGGAAACCACCCCCGCCAATGTTGCCCGCAGTTGGATGTGTAACTGCCAAGGCAAAAGCGGTCGCCACCGCGGCGTCGACGGCGCTGCCGCCGTCCTTGAGGGCTCTGGCCCCAATCTGCGACGCGAGGTCGCTGGCTGAGATCACCAGACCCGTTCTGCTTCGAACTGGTGTCGAGCCGGCCTGTACGAACCCGAGCGAACCCGCAACGAGCAGAACGAGAACGGCGTATGCCTTTCGCATCGGTGTCTCCATCAACTCCGTGCGGCCCTGGCGCTGTCTAACTATTTGTCGACATCTCGGACGACCGTAACCGCGACCAGCCGAAGGCGGGCTCGATCGACCCGACCGCTTACAGCATCGGAGTCTAGCAGAGCCAGAGCAGCCCGGCCCGGCCGCCGCGCCCCGCCGCCCGGCCGTCGTTGATCAGAACCGGAAGCCCACCCCCACGATGAACCGGCGCGGCGTCTGCCACGCCGCGGCCGACAGCGCGTCGCCGTACTCCGGACCCAGGCGGTAGTGCGTGCCCTCGACCGGCGTCTGCGTGAAGGGGTCGAAGAGCGCGAGCGTCGGATCCGTGTTGTTGGTCAGGACCGTGTCGTCGGGGTCGTCGATGGCGGCCTGGTTGAAGAGGTTGTCCACGACGAAGCGCACGAACACCTGCGAGGAGCGGGTGAGGCCGACCGGCAGCACCCAGTTGACGGAGAGATCGGTGGCCGCGATGGTGTCCGTCCGGTACCCGCCTCGGTCCCCGAAGAAATACGTCGCCGTGGCGGGAGTCGTCAGGTATCCGGGGTTGGCGACGTAGTTCCTGACGGCGACCGCAGCGTCGATGCTCTGCGGGGCGCCGGACGTCACATTCTGCAGGACGCCGATGTCGAAGCGTCCCGCGGCGCCCAGCGGCAGGCCGTAGTTGCCCCAGAGCCGCAGCTTGTGCCGCTGGTCGATGGCCAGGTCGCCCACCGGATAGTTCCAGCTGGCGCGCCGGTACTCGGGGTAGAGCAGCGCATCGGCGGTCTCCGGTCCGCCCGTCGTTGTCTCGCCGTTCAGGCTCCCCTGCGCCTGCGACAGCGTGTAGTTGCCGCCCAGGGTGAGCGCCGGTGTGAAGCGGTACTGCACCTGCGCCTGGAGCGCCTTGTAGTCGCGCGCGACGACGTTGGTGTTCACGACGCGGCCGAGGTCGTACCGGGCGCCGCGGGGGTCGGCCACCGTCCCGGTCGTGGTGTCTTTCTGCTCGGCGTAGAAATCGCGGAACTCCCGGAAGATCCCGTCCACCCGCATCGTGCCCTTCGCCCCGAGCCTTCTGGCGAAGCCGACGGTGTACTCGTACGCGCTCGGGGTGACGAGGTTGTCGCCGATCACCCGGCTGACACCCGCGTAGGTCGGCGAATCCCGGAGCGTGCGCCCGGTTCCGCCGTTGGCGAAGAACCAGTCGAACACCGTGGTGAGCGCCTGCGCCGCCGTCGCCGGGTTCGCGACGTTCGGATTCTGGTTGATGGCCGGGCCCATGTACACGTAGCGGAAGGTGGAATTCCGGCCGGCGCCCGACCCGAGGTCGGCGATGCCGCTCGCGACGCCCATCGAGTAGCGCGCGAAGCCGGTGTTCACCGTCCAGTCGCCGTTGCCCTGCGGATCCCACGTGGCCGCGAGCCGCGGACTCCACGCCCGATCCTCGCTCACCTTGCCGCCGGCCTGATTCCTGGCGTCGGTCCGATCCCAGCGGACGCCGGCGTTGAAGCTCCAGTGGCTGTTCAAGCGCCACGCGTCGTTGAGGAACACCGAGTAGGTCCGGAGCGCGCTCCCCACGCTCGAGGCGAAGATCGGGTTCCACTGGATGTACGCCGCGGAGGCCTGCGTCGGGGTCGTGCCGGGCGTGACGACGGGAAAGAGGCTGGCGCCGTTGTCCCGGATGATCGTGTTGTTCGAGTAGAGGCGGTACCCGCTTCCCGACTGCCAGCTATCGTTCTTCCGCGAATCCTCGAAGGTATCGAAGCCGAACACCAGCGTGTGGGCGCCCGTCCCCTTCGTGGACAGGTAGTACGAGCCCTTCGCGATCACGTTGAAGTTGTCCCGGGCTTCCTCGGTCTCGGAGCCGTCGGGCCCGCACACGGCGCAGAAGGTCGGAGAGTTCCAGCGGGCACTGCTGCGGAACCGGTCGAAAATGATCGTGCCGCGGGTCAGATCCGTGAACTGCGAGCCTGAACCGAGGATCCGGTACTGGCGCTGCGAGTACTGGCCTTCGACGAAGAAGTTCGTCGAGAGCACGCCCGCATAGTTGGCCGAGATCAGCCGGTCCACGTTCCGGCTCGTGTACAGGCTGGCCGCGTCCATGATGACGTCGAAGCTGTTGTTGGGGAGGGTGCGGTTCCTCTGCGTGTAGGCGCCCTTGAACGAATGGCCCGGCGTCGCCGTCCACGTGCCCTTGCCTTCGTAGCGCGTGTCCTCGTCGCCTTCCGCGTAGGCCAGGTTCGTGTAGCGCGTCGTCTGCGACACCTGGCTGTTCTCGAACCGCGCCGCGGTGAAGAACCAGAGGCGGTCGCGCGCCACGGGGCCCCCGAACGTCATCTCGTGCGTGGGCACTGTCTCGTCAACCGCCTCGATGTCGTTGTCCTGCTCGTACGGCGTGAGCGACCGCCAGGCGTCGTTCCTGAACGTCGTCCTGAACGACCCGCTGAACCGGTTGCTGCCCGACTTGGTGATGGTGTTGGCCACGCCGCCCGTGAAGCGGCCGTACTCGGCCGAAATGTTGCCCGTCGAGGTCTTGACCTCCTCGATGGCCTCCTCGATGTAGAGCGCCCGCGGCTGGTTGCGCAGCGTTTCGTTCAGCACGACGCCATTGAGCAGGAACAGCCCTTCGTACGACATCGCGCCGGAGAACGTGATGGCGCCGTCCGGCCCGGTGTTGCTCGTGCCCGGCGACAACAGCACGGCGCCCGCGATGTCGCGGCTGACCGGCAGCGAGTCGATGAGATCCGACCGGTAGCTGGCGGCCACCGTCGACGTGTTCGTGAAGCCGACCGCGTCCGCGCTGGCGCTGACCGTGACCGTTTCGTCGACGCCGCCCACGCGCAGCGCCGCATCCAGCGACACGGTCTCCGCCACCTGTACCCGGATGGTGCGCTCGAGGGAGGCGAAGCCCGACGACTCGAACACCACCGTGTACTCGCCGGCGGGCAGAAACGGAATGATGTAGTCGCCCTGGCCCGACGAAGTGGCCGACCTGGCGCCCTGGAGCGCGGGCGATGTCAGCGTCACGACCACGCCCGGCAGGACGGCGCCGGACGCATCGACGACCTTGCCCGTCAGCGTCCCGGTGGGAGTGGTCTGGCCGAGCCCCGTCGCGGCCAGCAGGGTCACCATCGCCCACGTCATCAGCGCTCGTTCCAGCCAGAGTACCCTGCGCACGGTATCCCTCCTCGTCTTCACGAGACGGCATTGTAGCTGCAGCGGCTGACGCCCTGGTCCGGTCAAGGCGACGTGCTGTGTCTTATTGCCGCTGGTGCGCCTCGATCTCGCCCAGCTTCCGCAGGATCGTCTCCGCGTCGTGCTGATGGAGGCCCATCTCGGTCACCGTCCTCGCCGCGCCAAGCCGGACGCTTGGGCAGTCCTTGGCGTCGAGCAGGTCTTCCAGGGTGTCCACCGTAACGACACGCCGAGAGCGAGAAGGACAAGCAGGACGCGGGCGTCGTCGCCAGGTCCTTCAGCGAACCCATGTCAGTTGACCGGCACCAGCCGCTTCAGCTCCTCGTCGAAGTGCTGGATGACGATGAGGCTCGCGGGCGCGGCGACCTGACCCGAGCCGTCGCCGGCTTTGAGCAGCAGGAACCGCTGGCCGTCGGATGAGATGTCGTACGAGCGGCCGGGATTGCCAGCGGGGACCGTCAGATAACCTTCCTTGATCAGCAGCGTCGGCGTCGTCGCCGCCCACGACGTACCGCGTTCCACACCCACGCGCATGATTGCCCCGGTCAGCGAGGCATAGAAGAGCTCCTGCCCGTTCGGCGCCCAGAGCGGGCGCGTGCCGCCACCCGTTGACACCTGCCAGAGTCCGGTGTTCACGTCCGGAAACGGCCGCACGTACACCTCGAACCGGCCCGAGTCGTTCGCCTCGTAGGCGAGCCACCGGCCGTCGGGCGAGAGGATCCCGTTCTGTTCGGTGAACGGGGTCTGCACGAGCGGCGTCACGCGACGCGTACCGTCCAACGGGAGCTGCATGACATCGGCGCCGGTCTTCGGCGCTGCTTCGTAGAAGATCACCCGCGAGCCGTCGGGCGACACGGCGGCGCCACTCTGCACGTTGGGGCTCTCGGTCAGCCGCTCGACCGCACCCGTCCCGTCAGCCGCCTGCCCGTAGAGATTCCGCGACCCCGCCCGCTGCGAGCTGAAGATCAGCCGGCGGCCGTCGGGCGTCCAGGCCGGATGCCCATCAAACGCCGCATCGAAGGTGACGCGGGTCAGCGTGGCGCGCGTGAAGTCCCAGCGCCAGAGGTCGCTCTCCTGATCGTTGCCCCAGAGCACCACGCTGGCGCCGTCCGGGGCGATCCGGGGATAGACGTAGGCGCGCGGTGGGGCCGCGATCGCGGTTTCCTGTCCCTGACGGGTGACCCACACCAGCGTGCGCTGCGGTCCGGCGGCGCCCGCACCGCCCGACACATAGGCGAGCGTGCCGTCGGCCGCCACCACCGCGTCCACGCCACCCTGGGCCGCCGTCACCACCTCGGGGACGACCGGCACCGGTGTCCCGCGCGTCTCCAGACGGTCAAGGTCGAAGGCGACGGCGCGCAGCGTCCCGGCCGCGGCATACACGAGGTAGCCCGCCGGCCCTGAGCTCGTCGAAGGGCTCGATACGTAGTGCGCGTGACTGCCGCCGCGGACGAGCACCGTCCGCGCCCCCGTCTCCAGGTCCAGCACCGCCACCTGCGCCGCGTCGAGCCCGCCCGTCACCGCGGTGATCGTGAACAGCACCGCCCGGCCGCCGGGCAGCAGCTCCGGCCACAGATGGTCGGCTTCCCCCTGCGCGCGATCCGGCGTCGTCAGCACCTCGGGCGTGCCGCCCGCAGCGGAGACGCGCTGCAGACCGGTCGCGGTGACGGTGGCGAAGATCATCGTCCCGTCGGGCGCCCAGGTAGCGCCGCGCGGTGTGCCATCGAGAGTCGCGAGCGTGACCGCCGGCCCCCCGGTCATGGCCACCTTCTTCAACGACGTCGCAACGTCCACGAAGCCGATCCACTGGCCGTCGGGCGAGACGAACGGTCCGCGAGGGGTGCCCGTGAAGACGGACACCGGTTCGAGCGTGTCGAGCGCGCGGACGAAGATCTGCGTCCCGGTGGCGCCGACGTAGACGACGCGTGAGCCGTCCGGCGTGATCGCCAGGTCGCGGTCGCCGCCGTTGAGGGACAGCGCCGCCGCGGCCGCGGGGGTGATGGTGGTCCGCGTCACGCGTGGCGCGTCCGGGCGCGTCGCGTACCAGACGGCGCCGCCCACGACGACAGCGCCCATGATGAGCGTCGAGGCACTCACGAGCGCGACGTGCCGCCAGCCAGCGCGCGTCCCTACACTCGCGGGCGCCGCCGTCTCGAACGCGCCCTCCAGGGCGAGGCGCACCGCACCGATGTCAGGAACGCGCTCTCGAAGCGGCTTCCGTAGGCACAGGCGCAGCGTCTGGCGGACATGCGTCGGTGTCGCCGCCGGCAGGGCGTCCCACGCAGGCTCTTTGTTGATGACGTTCGCCAGAGTCTCCGCGACATCTTCGCCGCCGAACGCTCTCCGCCCAGTGAGCATCTCGAACAGCACAGCCCCGAACGCCCAGATGTCGGCGCGCCTGTCCACCGCCTTGCCCCGCGCCTGCTCCGGACTCATGTACCCGGCCGTGCCGAGAATCATCCCCGCCTGCGTCGCCTGCAACGACAGCGTCGGGGACATGGACAGGCCAGGCGACATTGCGCCCGCGGGCTCCATCGCCTTCGCGAGACCGAAGTCCAGCACCTTCACCGTGCCGTCACTCCGCACTTTGATGTTCGCGGGCTTCAGATCGCGGTGGATGATCCCCTGCTCGTGCGCGGCTTCGAGGGCTTCAGCCATCTGCGTCGCGATGGGCAGCGCCTCATCGATCGGGATGGCCCCCTGCGCGATGCGGTCGGCCAGCGTCGGGCCTTCGACCAGCTCCATGACGAGGGCCGTGATCCCGCCACTCTCTTCGAGGCCGTGAATCTGCGCGATGTTGGGATGATTTAGCGAGGCGAGGACTTCCGCCTCGCGTTGAAAGCGGGCCAGGCGGTCAGCGTCCGCCGCAACGGAGGCCGGCAGTACCTTGATCGCCACCTGGCGCTTCAGCTTCGTGTCGGTCGCCTGGTACACCTCGCCCATGCCGCCCACACCAATCTGCGCGGTGATGTCGTAGGGACCGAGACGGGTGCCGGGGGTCAACGCCACTGGCTGTGGATTCTACAACCTCACTCGTCGATCAGGGCCGGACGCTACGTCCGAGTCGGGATTACTGCGAGGGCGGGATGGCGCGAAGGGCGCGAAAGGCGGCGACGCGCTTCGTGGCGATCGGGATGAAGATGACGCCGAGCGTCAGCAGGAAGAAGCCGAGCGCGATCGGGGATTCCCAGAAGATCGAGAGACTTCCCTCAGACACAATCAGCGTCCGCCGGACGCCGCGCTCGAGCAGGGGACCGAGCACCAGCCCCAGTACCAGCGGGACCGGCGAGTAGTCCAGCTTCAGCATCACAAACCCGATCGCTCCCGCAATCAGCGCGATGCTGATGTCGCTCATGGCGTAGTGGATGGAGTAGACGCCGAGGAGCACCACGCCAATGACAATCGGATAGAGGATCGCTCCCGAGATAAACACGATGCTGGCGAGCACAGGAATGAGCAGCGTCGTCAGCACGACGAGCATCATGTTGCCAATCCAGAAGCTGCCAAACACAGTCCAGACAAACTCGGGGTTGGTTGCAAAGAGCAGCGGCCCCGGTTGCAGCCCCACCATCAGCAGGCCGCCCAGCAGCACCGCGGTCGTCCCGGACGCCGGAATGCCGAGAGCGAACAGCGGGATCATTGCCGCGTAGGACGCACTGTTGTTCGCGGCTTCGGGCGCGGCCACGCCCTTGATCGACCCGCGGCCGAATTCGTCCGGGTTCTTCGAATACCTCTTCGCCGTCGCGTACGCGAGCATCGTCGAGGCGGTCGACCCGACACCCGGCACGACACCCACGAAAAACGAGACGAGCGAGCTCCAGACGAGAACCGCCCTGCACTCGATCAGGTCGCGCAGGTTGGGTAGCAGCGACGTGAAGCTGTAGCGCTCGAGCGTCCCCTTTGTCTCCTGGCCGAGGCTGACGAAGATCTCCGACAGGCCGTACAGACCCACCGCGATGACCGTGAACTCGACTCCCTCGAACAGCGCCACGAAGCCGAAGGTATAGCGCGTCGGACCGGCAATCGGGTCGAGCCCGATCATGCCGACCCACATGCCGAGGAAGAGGGCGGTGAACCCCTTGATGATGTTGCGCCCGCCGAGCACCGTCACGAGCGACAGGGCGAAGCACATGAGCGCGGTCATCTCGGTGGGACCGAACGCCAGCGCCGCCTGCGCGACGGGGACCGAGAGCAGGGCTAACAGGACGATGCCGATGACGCCGCCGATGAAGGAGGCGTACACGCTCATGCCGAGCGCACGGCCCGCTTCGCCGCGCTTGGCCATGGCGTGTCCGTCGATCACGGTCATCACCGACGGCGCATCCCCGGGGATGCCCAGGAGGATCGACGTGACGGCGCCGCCGAACATGGCGCCGTAATAGATGCCCGCCAGCCCGGCGATCGCGGCCGCGCCCCCGAATCCGACGGCGACGGGGAGCATGATCGCCGTTCCGGCCGCCGGCCCGATCCCCGGCAGGACGCCGACGACAAGGCCGACCAGGACGCCAATCAGGGTGGCGAGCAGCAGCTCGGGCGTCGTCGCCCGGACGATGCCCTCCCCGAGGAGGAGGAGTGGCTCCATCAGAACCCCAGCGGCCCTTCCACCAGCGGCACCTGCAGGTAGACCGCGAACAGGTAGTGACACGCAATCGGAAACACCACGGCAATGGCGGCGATCGTCGCCGCAAAGGTGAGCGTCCACCGCGGCCGGATGATGAAGGCAATGACAGGGATCAGCAGCGCCGTGCCGGTGAGCATCCCGATCGTCGGCGTCAGCAGGATGAACACCGTAATGGCCGCGAAGATGGACAGCGTCTTGTAGAGACTGGCAGCGTCAAAGGTTGCGTCGAGCCTCTCGGCGCCGCTGACGCTTCGGATGATGTTGATCGCGCTGAGGATCGCCAGGCCAAGCCCGACCCAGAGCGGGAAGAAGCCCGGACCCGGTGTCGTGTCCCTCATGTAGCCGTACTCGAGCGCGTTCCAGACGATGTACAGCCCGAGGAGGAGGAGGATGCCGGCGAACAGCCGGTCGACAGCTCTGGTGGTCACACGCTCGTCATCAACGCTTAATGAGGCCGAGCTCCGTCATGATCTTGATGTACAGGTCGTTGGTCGACTCGAGGACCCGGCCGAACTCCAGAGACCCGAGGAACCGGGGCTCATCGCGGAAGCGGTCGAGGTATTCGCGTTTCCATTCCGGGCTGTCGGCCACGCGCCGGAGCGCGTCTTCCCAGAACGTGAGCGCCGCCTGCGGCATGTCTGGCGGCATGACGACCCCGCGCAGCTGCACGTGCTCGATGGGGTAGCCGAACTCCTTGAACGAGGGGACGGCCGGCAGCGACGTCAGGCGCCCCGCGGTGCTGACCGCGAGCGGACGCAGCGTCCCAGCCTCGATCTGGGGAAGGACCTCGCCTGGATTCCCCAGCATGAAGTCGATGTGACCGCCCAGCACCGCCGTCATCACTTCGCCCTCGCCGTCGAAGGGGACCGTGTCGATCGTGATGCCGCTCGCCTTCTGAAGCATCCGCGCCAGCAGAACGGGATCCGAGACGACGCCGACGGTTCCCGTGGTCAGGCGCCGCACCGTCTTGACGTCCTCGAACGTCTTGTAGGGCGACTCCGCGCGCACCGCCATGATGTAGGGCGACATGGCAATCGCGGCCACCGGCGTGAAATTCCGGAAGTTGAACTCGGACGCGCCCAGGAGGGGCGTGGTGAAGAAGCTGACGCTGACGGTGGCCAGCGTATACGGGTTGCCCTTCTGCTTCGCGACGTAGGTGTAGCCAATCGCGCCGCTGCTGCCGGGGCGGTTCTCGACCAGGAGGTTGGTCGGGAGCACCTTCAGCTCACGAATGACATTGGCGAGCGTCCGGCTCAGCACATCGCTGCCGCCGCCGGCGCCAAACGGCACGATGATCGTGACGTCGCGATCGGGATAGGCGCGCGCCTCCTGCGTGGCGTTGCCGCCGCAGGCAGCGGTCGCAAGCGCGAGCACGATCACCGATCGGCGGAGCCACTCGCGACGCCTTCGCGGCCCGCTCGCGGACTCCGCCCCACGTACCCTATTGTCTGCGTGCATTGATGGCCTCCCGGAGCAGGTACCCGTGGCTGTCGCGTCCCTCGAGGAGGTTCTGCCGCGGATCGGTGATGCGCGAGGCGGCCAGCGCCTCGTAGTTCGGCGTGAAGCCGAGGCCAGGGCCGCCAGGAATCGTGAGCGTGCCGTCCACGGGGTCGGGCGTGCCGTTGAAGAAGTGCTTGCCGGTCATCCACATGCCGTAGTGGAACTCCACCGGTCCGCCGTTCATCAGGCCGCACAGGTGGTGCATGTTGAAGATCGGCCAGCCGCCGCCGTTGGCCATCGGCAGGTTGAACGCCTGTGCCATGTGTCCCACCTTGACGGTCTCCGTGATCCCGCCATGGTAGAGCACGTTCGGCTGGATGACATCGACCGCGTGATGCACGATCAGCTCGCGGGAGCGCCAGCGATGGCCCTCCATCTGTCCGGCAGCGACGGGGATGCCGGTGACCTGGCGGAAATCGGCCAGCGCGCGCGCGTCGTTCTGCTGGATCGGCTCCTCGAACCACATGATGTTGCAGTCCTCGATGCCGCGCGCGAGCAGGCGGGCGTCGTGCGGGTTGAACCAGCAGTTGGAGTCGATCATCAGATCGACGTCCGGACCAATCGCCTCGCGCGCCGCCTTCACGCGCCGGATGTCGTCCCGCCAGGTGCGGGTCGGTTCGCCGCCGACCACCATCTTCAGCATGCGATGGCCATCCTTGACGAACTGCTGGCCGTATTCAGCCAGCTGCTTCTCGTCAAAGAACGGATAACCGAAGGTGGCGTAGGTGGGCGCCCAGTTGCGGAAGCCGCCGAGCAGTTCGTGAATGGAGCGCTGCTCCTTCTTGCCGCGGATGTCCCAGAGAGCGATGTCGATGGCCGAGAGTGCGTTCGAGATGACGCCCGTGTACGTCCGGCTGTTCAGCTTGCGCCAGACGTGCGAATGAATCTCCTCGGTGTAGAGCACGTCGCGCCCCTTGAGCGCCGGCGCCAGGTGGTGCTCGATGCAGGCGATGACCGCCCAGGGCAGGATCGAGCCCGTAATGCCGAAGCCCTTCAGGCCCTCGTCCGTCTCCACTTCGACGAACACGAACATCCGGCTCTCGATCGACGCGCCGATACCCGGCAGGTCGATCTCGTGCTTGTGCAGGCTCGCGGTGATATTTGCGATCTTCATATGCCGGACGATTTTATTCGCAATCGGATATCATGTGCGGCCGAGGGACCTTCACATGCTGAAGACAATACTGAGCGGAATCATCGTCGTCGCTGCTGCGGCGGTCACACTCGATGCGCAGCAGGGCCGCGGCGGAGCCAATCCGCAGTTCCCGACGCCCGAGAAGTTCGCGGCGTCCACGCAGACGCAGCAGCACGTCGCCAATGCCATGAAGATCGCCGGAGGCGACCTGCAGGCGGAGGCGAAGGCGTTCTGCACGCCGACCGGACCGCAGCGGGTGGCGCTTGCGCGCCAGGCGCAGGGGCTCCCACCGCTCGAGGATCGGCCGCTCGCGCCGATCAAGATGTTCGAGAACCTCTATTACATCGGGTTCAGCGACGTCGGCATGTGGGTCGTGCCGACCAGCGACGGCATCATCCTGTTCGATGCGTTGAACTCAGGGGATGAAGGGCGCGACATGATCGCCGGCGGGCTGAAGACGCTCGGCCTCGATCCGGCGCAGATCAAATACCTGATCGTCGGCCACGGCCATAACGACCATACCGGCGGCGGGGCGTACCTGCAGAGCACCTACAAGCCGACGGTCATCATGGGCGGGCCGGACTGGGATACGCACATCAAGGGCGCCCGCGCGGATCGGCCGGCCATGACGCGCGACACGGTCGCGACCGATGGCCAGAAGGTCACCGTCGGCGATACGACCGTGACCATTATCCTGACGCCGGGCCATACGCCCGGCACGATCGGGATGCTCGTTCCGGTGAAGCACCAGGGCCGCACGCACACCGTGATGATCCTGAGCGGCACACAGATGCCGACGCGCCAGTCGCTGGCGACCTTCGAGCACGTGTTCAACGATCTCGCAAAGAAGCAGAATGCCGAGGCGGCGCTCGGCGCGCACCCGGACATCCTGATGAACAAGCTGACGGCGATGGAGCAGATGACCAGGGCGTACCCGACGGGCGCCCATCCGCTCCTGATGGGACCGCAGAAGTTCGCGCGCTACCTCGACATCATGATCGAGTGCGGCCGCGCACGCCTGTCGGCGCTGGAGTCGTAATCAATCCCGGCTTCCGCAGGGCGGCGCTGGCGGCCACGCTGCCGGCGCTGGCCCTGGCCGGAGCGCTGGCGCCGCTGTCGCCCGGGGTCGTCGAGCGGACGTTCTCGACCCGGCTCTATCCCTCCATTCAGCACATCGTCACGCCCCTCTCGAACCGCGTCCCCTTTGCGGTCTTCGACCTGTTGTGCGTCGGCGCAGTCCTCCTCGTCGCGACGGTCCTGACGCGGGCGGTGCGGGCATCGACCCGGAGCCGCAGCCTCCGTCCGGCCGCGCGGACACTCGGCTACATCGCATTGGGCGCCGCCGGCGTCTACCTCTGGTTCCTTCTCTTCTGGGGGCTGAACTATCGGCGCATCCCGATGACGGAGCGGCTCGAGATGAATGGCACCGGTGCGGTGCCATCGGCGGTGCTGCAGCTTGGGCACGACGCGGTGAACCAGCTCAATGCACTCTACAGCGAGGCGCACGCCCTCGGGTGGCACGAGCAACCCGTGGATGACGAGGCGCTGCGGCGTGGATTCGCCGAGATTCAGGGCGCGCTGAGCGAGGCACCGCCGGCCGTCCCGGGACGCCTGAAGTCGACGCTCTTCGGACCGTACTTCCGCTGGGCAAGCGTGGACGGCATGGTGAACCCGTTCGGGCTGGAGGTGCTGGCGAATCCGGATCTCCTGCCGTTCGAGCGGCCGTTTGTCGCGGCGCATGAATGGGCGCACCTGGCCGGCTACGCAGACGAGTCGGAGGCCAGCTTCGTCGGCTGGCTGGCGTGTCTGCGCGGCGGCCCGGCGGCGCGCTACAGCGCGTGGCTGTTGATGTACTGGCAGGTGGCCGCGGAACTGACCCAGTCGGAGCGCGCGTCGCTGTCGGCAGCGCTCGCGCCCGGTCCGCGCGCCGACCTCGAGGCCATCGTGGCGCGGCTCCGGCGGGGGGAGTGGCCGCTGCTCCGCAACGCCGGATGGCAGGTCTACGACCAGTACCTCAAGGCGAACCGTGTCGAAGAAGGTGTTCGCAGCTACGGCCTGGTCGTGACCCTGGTGCTGTCGGCGACGTTTGACGAGGCGTGGACCCCTGTCAGGGCAACACCACGTGCTCCGTCGCCGCTCGAGTGAGCCGGTCCCGAATAGCGCGCCAGAGGCCGTCCGGTCCGCCGGTGTCCTGCGTCACGATGAGGTCGAGATTCGCGGCGTCGAGCTCGCGGAGCGCGGCAAAGAGGCGGCGCGCGACCTCGTCCGGCTGCTGCTCCGATCCCAGGTCGGCGACGACCACCGGCAGCGCGCCGAGCGCCGCAGCCTGTTCGCGCGTCGCGAGCACGCCAACGGCGAGCCCATTCGCCGTCGCCTCACGAATCCGTCTCATGACGGCCTCTCGCGCCGCAGGGGGCGGGCCTCCGTAGAGCGCCATCGGCGTACGCGGCGAATAGTGCTGGGAGAGGAGTCCCGGCGACGGGGCCGCCGCGCCGGCCGCCACCGAGGCCACCGCGATCTCCAGGCCGGGAAGCAGCTCGCGCAGGCGTTCGACCGGGATGCCGCCAGGGCGAAGGACCCTGGGCGGCCTCGACGTGAGATCGACAACGGTGGACTCGACGCCCACGAGCGTGGGCCCTCCGTCGATCACCATGTCGATCCGTCCGTCGAGGTCCTGAAGCACATGTGCCGCGGTCGTGGGACTCGGTCGCGAGAACAGGTTGGCGCTTGGTGCCGCGACCGGAATGCCCGTGGCTTCGAGCAGCGCGCGCGCCACCGGATGGGCGGGGACGCGGATAGCGACGGTGTCGAGTCCTGCCGTCACTTCGCGAGGCACCGAAGCGTGCCGCGTCAGGACGAGGGTCAGCGGTCCGGGCCAGAACGCGGCTGCGAGCGCCGTCGCCTCCACCGGTACCACGGTTGTGAGAGCGGCGATCTGGTCGACGCTGCTGACGTGGATGATCAGCGGATCGCTGGCCGGGCGTCCTTTCGCCTCAAAGACCCGGCGCACCGCCGCGACGTCGAGAGCATGCGCACCCAGCCCGTACACGGTCTCGGTGGGGAAGGCGACGAGCCCGCCCTGGCGGAGGCACGCTGCTGCCCGGGCTATCGAGGCTGGATCGATTCCAAGAACAGCGGTCATTGTCAGAGTGACGATACCCCGCCGGTGGCAGTCCGTCTCGGCGGCCGGACACGGAATTGTCTGGCTATGTGCCGTAATCGCACACCGTACCGGGCGCGCGGGCTCACCTGTACCGAAATATGGATCGTTCTTGGCCTCCTAACCGATTGATGCAGCGGTACTTACGAATTCGAGCGCCCGGTGGGACGTCGGGCGCTCGCGGTGGTCGCACGCTTGCTCCGGGAAGCGGCATGCTCAGCAACCCGCAGTTGTTTGTCGTTGATGACGACCGCGCGGTCCTCTCGCTGGTCGGAACGACGGTCACCTGTCTCGACGTGCTTCGGGCGCTCCGCAGTGTCAGTCCCACGTGCGAAGCCGTCCTGACGACCGGCTACAAGGATCTCGAGACGGCGGTGGACGCCGTCAAACAGAGCCTGCCGGCGCCGATCGACCGGGTCCGGCTGGCGCCGCCCGGCAGGGTGGTCTCTCAGCCGGCGCCACTCGTCGCCGTGGCCCGCGAGCATATCGTTCGAACGCTCGAAATGGTGGATGGCAACAAAGCGGTCGCGGCGCGTCTGCTGGGTGTCAGCCGCCGCGCGCTGTACCGCCAGCTCGAACGCCATGGCCTGCATCGACGCGTGCCTGCCCACCGTCATGCCGCTGAGCACGAACGGTAATGGAGGGAACCCCACACAAAAGCCGGCCCACGCGCGTGCTCATGGCAGACGATACCGACACCATCCGTGTGCTGTTCGCGAAGCTGCTGACGGCTGACGGCTACCAGGTGACGACCGTCGTGGATGGCCTGCAGGCGCTCGATGCCGCACAGTCCATCCGTCCGGACGTGATTCTGCTCGACGTCGGGATGCCGGGACTGGACGGCATCGAGGTGTGCCGGCGGCTGAAGAGCGATACCGCGACGCGCCTGACCCCGGTCGTCCTCGTGACCGGGCTGTCTGACATGACCGACCGGATCCGTGGCATCGAAGCGGGCGCGGATGACTTCCTCACCAAGCCGGTCCATCCGAGCGAATTGCGCGCCCGTGTGGCCTCGCTCTCGCGGATGAAACAGCTGACCGACGCGCTCGACTCCGCGGAAAGCGCCTTCATGGCGCTCGCGCTGACGATCGAGGCGCGCGATCCGACCACGAATGGCCATTGTGAGCGACTGGCACAGTGGGCGGTGCACCTGGGCCGCGCGCTCGGGTTGTCCGTCGACGACCTCGACGCACTCCACCGCGGGGGATACCTGCACGACGTCGGCAAGATTGGGATTCCGGACGCCGTCCTGTTGAAACCCGGGCCGTTGACAGCGCGGGAGTTCGAGCAGATGAAGCGGCATGCGGAAATCGGCGACACGCTCTGCGCCCCGCTTCAATCGCTGCGCGATGTCAGGCCGATCGTCCTGTCGCACCACGAGCGGCTGGACGGGAGCGGATATCCCCGGGGGCTGCGCGGCGACGATGTCCCGGTGCTGGCGCAGATTGTCGGTGTCGTCGACGTGTACGACGCGTTGACGTCGAAGCGGCCGTACCGGAACGCGCTGGAGCCGGAAGCCGCGGCGCGCCATCTTGTCGAGGAAGTGGAGCGGGGACGGTTTGCGAGAGTGCACGTCGAGGCGTTCCTCGACCGCGTGCGGCTAACCCCCGCGGGTATGCATCTCTAGGTGCGGATCCCTGCGCAGCGTATCGATTGAAATGAGCGGCGTCCGGTCGCGCATGGCGAGGCGTTCCTCGGCACCCCGGTCCCGCCGTGTGGTCCAGGTCCCGCGAATCAATTCGACGAGTTCGGTCCTGGATGCGCCGGCGCGAAGCGCGCGGCGCAGGTCGATCCCGCCGGCCGCGTACAGGCACAGATACCAGATGCCGTCAGCCGTCAGCCGGCTGCGGTCGCAGTCGGCGCAGAAGGGCGCCGTGGTCGACGCGATGATGCCGAAGACGAGTCCGTCCGGCAGGCAATAGCGGTCGGCCGGCGCGGAGGAGTGCTCGCCGATCGCGGCGGGAGCCCCGTAATGCGCCGACAGCCGCGCCAGGATCTCGTCGCGCGATACGACCCTGTCCATCGACCAGTGCGTCGCACCCCCCACATCCATGTACTCGATGAACCGCACCTCCGCGCCGTGGCGGCGGCCGAATTCCAGCAGCGCCACCAGTTCATCGTCGTTCGTGCCGCGCATGACGACGGTATCGATCTTCAGACCGGGAAAATGCGGAGCGGCGGCCGAGATGCCGTCCAGGACGCGGGGGAGATCGTTCGCGCGGGTCAGATCGCGAAAGCGATCCGGCTGCAGCGTGTCGAGGCTGACCGTGAGCCGGTGGAGGCCCGCGGCCCTGAGCGTCGCCGCCGCATCCGCCAGCAGCACGCCGTTGGTCGTCATGGCAAGGTCGCGAATCGCCGGACGGGCCGCCAGACGCTCGATGAGCACCGGCAGGTCGCGGCGGAGCAGCGGCTCGCCGCCTGTGAGGCGCACCTTGTCGATGCCTAACTCCGTGAACATGTCGACCAGCCGCTCGACCTCCTCGAAGTGGAGGATGTCTTCGCGGGGCAGCCAGGCGTAGTCCTGCTCCGGCATGCAGTAGCTGCAGCGCAGGTTGCACCGGTCCGTCACCGAGAGACGGAGATTGCGGAGAGGCCGCTCGAACTGGTCCAGTACCACCGGGCCTATTGTAGGGGGTCAGACCCCCGTGACGGGTTGTACGGGGGTCTGACCCCGGTGACGGGTCGACTCAAGGTTGTCGTGCTCCAGCGCCCCGGAATCGGCGTGGCGCACGCCGGGCACCCGCCGGATGCCGTCAGGCGGTACTCCTGAATCAGATAGCCGCGGCGGGTGACCAGGCGCTCACCGCACTGATGGCAGCTGGTATGTTCGAGGTCGCCAACGCGCCCGGGAAGGTTGCCGGCGTAGACGTAGCGGAGCCCGGCGGACCTGGCGAGCGCGGCGGCCCGCGTCAGCATCGCCGCCGTCGTATTCGGCACCTCGGTCAGCCGGTAGTCCTGGTGAAACGCCGTGACGTGCCAGGGGATGTCCACCGAGACGCCCGCGATGAACTCCGTGAGGCCGCGCAGTTCCGCGTCGCTGTCGTTGAACCCGGGGATGAGCAGCGTCACGATCTCCAGCCAGATGCCGCTGCGGTGCAGCCACGCGATCGTCTCGAGAATCGGCCGCAGCCGTCCGCCGAGCTCGCGGTAATGGCGGTCGTCGAAGCTCTTGAGATCAACCTTGTACAGATCGAGGTGCGGCCGGAGGTATTCGAGGACGCGCGTCGTGCCGTTTCCGTTGGACACGAATCCGGTCACCAGCCCCTGTGCGCGCGCTTCCTTGAAGATCGCGACCGCCCACTCCGCGGTGATGAGCGGTTCGTTGTACGTGGAGACGACGATGCGCCCGCCCTGGCGCAGCGCGTCCTGGACGAGTGATGCGGGCGTCGTGTCGCGGGGAGGCGCCACCGCCTGTGGATCGCGCAGCGCCTGGGATGTCACCCAGTTCTGGCAGTAGCTGCAGTGCAGGTCGCAGCCCAGCATGCCGAAGCTGTAGGCGAGTGCGCCGGGATACGCGTGGAAGAACGGCTTCTTTTCGACCGGATCGCACTGGACGCCGCCGACATAGCCCCACGGCACGTGTAGCCGCCCGCCGCGGTTGAACCGCACCTTGCACACGCCGCCGGCGCCGTCGGGGATCGGACACTGGTGGCCGCAGGCGTGGCAGCGGAGGCGCTCCCCGCTGATCGCCTCGACCAGTTCGGGAGCCGCGTCGCGCGTGCGAACCGACAGGACATCTTCGAGCGTGGGCACCGCAGCTCAATCGTACGACGGCTTCAGCCTGGACCGCGATGTTAAGATCGGAAGTTCCAATGCCTCGAATACTCGTCACCAATGACGACGGCGTCCAGTCTGAAGGAATTCACGCTCTTGCGCAGGCGCTTGCACCCCTCGGCGAGGTCGTCATCGTCGCGCCGACTCAGGAGGCGAGCGCGATCGGCCACGCGCTGACGCTCCGTCGCCCGCTGCGGCTCGAGAAGAGTGCAGCAAATGTGTTTGCCGTCGACGGTACGCCTACCGACTGCGTGAACGTCGCCATCGCGCACGTGCTCGGCGGGAAGCCGGACCTGATCGTGTCTGGGATCAACAAGGGATGGAACCTGGGCGACGACGTCACGTACTCGGGCACGGTCTCCGGGGCGCTCGAAGGGGCGCTCCTCGGGATTCCGAGCATCGCCATCTCCACCGAGAACTACCGGCGGAAGAACGAGTTCGAGTTCGGCCCGTCGGCTGCGGCCGCGCGAACGATCGCCTCCGCCGTGATCGAGCAGGGGATGCCGCGGTTCACGCTGCTCAACATCAACGTGCCATTTGGCGCGAACAAGGGGTTTCGCACTACGGTTCAGGCCCGGCGGAACCACGTCACGATCGTGGATAAGCGGATCGACCCCCGCGGAAGCGCCTATTACTGGATTGAGGAGGGCGAGAACACCTGGGAGCCGCACGATCGCTCTGACTATCAGGCGGTGCGCGACGGCTATATCTCGATCACGCCGCTGCAGCCCGATATGACGGCCCACGACGCGATGGCGTACGTGAAGCAGTTGCAGGCGACGACGTCGGTCCGGTAAGTCTGATAAGCTGAGTACTTCAGTCGGGGCGTGGCTCAGCCTGGTAGAGCACTCCGTTCGGGACGGAGGGGTCGGAGGTTCAAATCCTCTCGCCCCGACCAAACAAACCTCACAGCGGCCCGGGCTTCCGGGCCGTTTTGCTGTACGGCGGCCCCGCTCTTTTTTGTGGGTGCCAGGTAAATTCTGCTCGAAGGCCCCGGACGGCAGCATCGGTACGTATCCGGACGTACCCCCCGGTAATCCACTGACACTGTGTGACTTGCGAGCGGTCTGGGTCCGGTGGAACGATGCTTGCGCTTGGGTTCACCGCTTCCTCCCCCCGGAGGATCGGTATGACCTGGAATCGTGTGCGCTCCCTGCTTGTGGTCTCGTGCATCGCGGCGTTTGTCACCGTTGGATGCGGTCAGGGATCTCCGTTGTCAACGTCCGGTTCGCCCGGCACCCTCGTCGGTCCAACGGCGCTGACCGCGGACGCCGAGAGGGACGTCGCCACCGTCTCATCGTTCTCCGACACGTTCGATGCGCTCAGCAACGGCCATGGTCGCGGGAACAGCGGCAATGGCGGAGGGAATGACAAGGGCAAAGGCAAGGACGATGATGAGGACGACGAACGGCGCGGTCCGGAAGGCCGTCGCGGCAGCTTGTCCGGATTCGTCACCGCCGTGTCAGCCACCTCGTTGACGGTGCGCGGCGTCGTCGTGACGGTCCCGGCGGGGACCAGGATTCGTCACGGTCACCGTACCCTGACGCTGGCGGCCATCCAGGTGGGCGACCGCGTGGAGGTGAAGGGCACCACGGCGACGACGACCACCGAGACCATGTTCACGGCGACCGAAATCAAGGTCGAGGACATGGATCATGACGTCGACGATGATGATGACGAGGACGATGACGGCGCGAAGGTCGAGGGGAAGATTACGGGCCTGACAGGGACCTGCCCCGCGCTCACGTTCAACGTCGTGTCGGGCACGACCACTGTCACGACGACGAAGATCACGACCAACGCCGCGACGAAGTTCGACGACGTGCTGTGCAGGGCGCTGGCGAATGCCCAGGGTGTCGAGGTGAAGGGAACGCTGCAGACCGACGGGTCGATTCTGGCGACGAAGGTCGAACTGGATTAGCCACGCAGGCGGGTGTCGGGCAGGAAGGGCCGGGGGCGTATCCCGGCCCTTTTTTTGCCCGGACATCTGGAATGACTCCAGTAATTGCTTTATGCTGACGACAGACCCGGTCGGCTACGACCCTCACACCATCTGATCTTCAAATCTGGTCATCGTCAAACCATGAACAACGAACAGAAGTGCCCGTTTCCCGGCCACGCGCACAGCGGCAGGTCGAATCGCGACTGGTGGCCCAATCAGCTGAACGTCAAGGTCCTCCACCAGAATCCCGCGGCGCGCGACCCGATGGGCGCCGGATTCAATTACGCCGAGGCCTTCACGGCACTGGATCTCGATGCCGTGAAGAAGGACATCGAGAAGGTGATGACCACCTCGCAGGCCTGGTGGCCGGCCGACTACGGCCATTACGGGCCGCTATTTGTCCGGATGACGTGGCACAGCGCCGGCACCTACCGCATATACGACGGCCGCGGTGGCGCGGGCTCCGGGGAGCAGCGCTTCGCGCCGCTGAACAGCTGGCCCGACAACGTAAACCTCGACAAGGCGCGGCGGCTGCTGTGGCCGGTCAAGCAGAAGTACGGCCGCGCGCTCTCCTGGGCGGACCTGATGGTCTTTGCCGGCAACGTTGCGCTTGAGTCGATGGGGCTGAAGACGTTCGGCTTCGGCGGCGGACGCGAGGACGTCTGGGAATCGACCGAGGTCAACTGGGGAACGGAAGACATCTGGCTCGCCGACGCGCGCTACAGCGGGGACCGGGAGCTGGCCAACCCGCTCGGCGCCGTGCAGATGGGCCTCATCTACGTGAATCCGGAAGGGCCGAACGGGAATCCGGATCCCCTGGCCGCCGCGAGGGACATCCGCGAGACGTTCCGCCGCATGGCGATGAACGACGAGGAGACGGTGGCGCTCATCGCCGGCGGACACACGTTCGGGAAGACGCACGGCGCCGGTCCTGCCACGCACGTGGGTCCTGAACCCGAGGCCGCCGGGCTCGAGCAGCAAGGGCTGGGCTGGAAGAGCAGCTTCCGCACCGGCAAGGGTGGGGACGCGATCGGCAGCGGACTGGAAGTGACCTGGACCTCCACGCCGACCAGGTGGAGCACTAACTTCTTCTGGAACTTGTTCGGCTACGAATGGGAGCTGGTGAAGAGCCCTGCCGGTGCGCATCAGTGGATTGCGAAAGGGGGCGCAGGCGCCGGCACGATTCCGGATGCTCATGACGCATCCAAGCGACACGCGCCAACGATGCTGACCACCGACCTCTCGCTGCGGATGGACCCGGCGTACGAAAAGATCTCACGCCGCTTCTACGAGCATCCACAGGAGTTCGCGGACGCCTTCGCCAGGGCCTGGTTCAAGCTGACGCACCGCGACATGGGCCCCATCGTGAGATACCTCGGTCCGCTCGTGCCCGCGGATCCGCAGCTGTGGCAGGATCCCGTCCCGCCCGTCACCCACAAGCTGGTCGGAGCGGACGACATCGCGCGCCTCAAGCGGGAGATCCTCGCGTCCGGACTGTCGGTCGCGCAACTGGTCTCGACCGCCTGGGCGTCGGCGGCGACGTTCCGCGGCACCGACATGCGCGGTGGTGCGAACGGCGCTCGCATCCGTCTAGCGCCGCAGAAGGATTGGGCAGTCAACAATCCGTCCCAGCTGGCGAAGGTCCTCGGCATCCTCGAGGGGATCCAGAAGGCGTTCAATGCCGGCGGGACGGCGACGGTCTCGCTTGCCGACCTGATCGTGCTGGGCGGGTGCGCCGCTGTTGAGGCGGCCGCAAAGAAAGCGGGCTACGACGTGGCAGTGCCGTTCACGCCGGGCCGGACGGACGCCGCGCAGGCGCAGACGGACGTCGAGTCGTTCGCGGTGCTCGAGCCGACCTTCGACGCGTTCCGCAATTATCTACAGAACGGGCACAAGGCGTCGGCGGAGGTGCTGCTGATCGAGCGGGCCCAGATGCTGACGCTCACCGCTCCCGAAACGACCGTGCTCGTCGGGGGCATGCGTGCGCTGAATACGAACGTCGATCAGTCCGATGTCGGCGTGCTCACCACGCGTCCGGGCACGCTGACCAACGACTTCTTCGTCAACCTGCTCGACATGGATACCGAGTGGCGGCCCATGACGGAGGCCGCCGCGACCTTCGAGGGCCGCAACCGATCCACCGGCACGGTGACGTGGACCGGGAGCCGGGTCGATCTCGTCTTCGGCTCAGATTCCGAGCTCCGTGCGCTCGCCGAGGTCTATGCGTGCGACGACGCGCGGGAGAAGTTCGTGCGCGACTTTGCAGCCGCGTTCGCGAAGGTGATGAATCTCGACCGGTTCGACGTGGCCGAACCCGCCCGGCGCCTGTCGGTCTGAGGAGCGAGATGCGGGGCGAGTCGGCCGGGCTCGCCCCTTGGACCGCTGCTACCGCTGCGCCGTTTGCGGCGCGGTGCCCTTGGTCAGGCCGTTCTTCGCGAGGAACGCTTCGATCGTTGTCCAGATACGGAGCACCTGGTCGCGCGGGAAGTTCCCGTGGCGTCCGCCCGGCACCGTGAAGAGCTCCGCCGTGTTGCCGGCCTTCTTCATCGCCTCGACCTCCCGCACGCCCTGATCGTAGGGCACGGTCGGATCGGCGTCGCCGTGAATATGGAGCAGCGGCGGCAGACCGGGGCGGATGTGCGTCATCGAGGAAACCAGCCGGGCGACCTCCATCCGGTTCGGCTGCGGGCCGATCCAGGACACTGCGTAGTCGCGCGTCGGATCCTCGACCAGCACCGTGTAATCGAACACGCCGTACCAGCTGACGATTGCGGCCACTTTGACGGGCTCGCGTCCCGGGCAGCGGCGATCGAGGCCGGCCGATTCAGGGACGACCCCGCCGATCGAGGCGAGATGGCCGCCGGCGGACTGGCCTGTCAGCACGATCCGGTTGGGATCGATGTTGTATTCCTTGGCGTTTTGCGTCGCCCAACGGAGGGCGCAACGCACGTCTTCCACCGCGGCCGGCGCCAGCGCGTGGCCGCTGGAGCGGTACTCGACGTTGATCGCGTTCCATCCCATCTGCAGCCACGGGACGACGTTGAGGGCAAACGCCTCCTTCGTCGAGCCAATCCGATAGCCGCCGCCGTGCAGCAGGATCGCGGTCGGCCGCGGCTCGGTTCCACGCGGACGGTAGACGTCGAGCTTCAGATCGACGCCAGACGCTGTGAGATAGGTGATGTTTGCGTTGACCTGCGTGCCGGTTGCCAGGAATGCGGAGAAGCCGCCCGCGTCCTCGGCGGGACGCTGCGCGTGTGCGACAGGCGAAGACAGGATCGACAGGGTCCCGATGGCCACAGCCATCACGAAGGTTCTTGACATGAGGCGTTCTCCTTACTGGAGCGGAACTATACCCTAGACGTACCGCCACCGCAGCAGCCGCCGCTCCACCCATTCGGCTGCCGAGAACAGCACGAGCGCACAGACCATGATGACCGCGATCAGCGCGATCGTGAGTGCCGCGTTGTACGTGCTCTGCGCGAACTGCAGCAGGTATCCCAGCCCCCGGCTCGAGGCGACGAATTCACCCACCACGGCGCCCGTAAACGCGAACCCGACGGCAATCTTCAGGTTGCCGAGCACCCACGCGGTAATGGACGGGACGTAGACCTCTTCGATGAGGGCGCGCCTGCCGCCCCCGAGCGTACGGACGCGCTCGACGAGCCGCCGGTCCACCTCGCGAATGCCGCTGTACACAGCGAAAAAAATCAGCACGGCCACAAGGATCAACGCCAGCGCCACCTTCGAGGCGAGCCCAATCCCCAGCCAGATCACGAACAACGGCGCCAGGATGACGCGCGGGATGGCATTCAAGAGAATCATCACCGGCTCGAGGAGCTCGGCGAGCCAGGGGACCAGTGCCGCCGCGAATCCGAGCAGGATGCCCAGGAGCAATCCGCCGAGGAGGCCGGCGAGCGCCGCCGTGAGTGTGGCCTGAAGGTGGACCCAGATGCTGCCGTCGGCGACGATCGAGGCCAGCACCGCGGCCACTCGCGACGGAGCCGGGGCATAGAACGGATCGACCCAGCCCGCACGCGATGCGCCTTCCCACGCCGTCAGCAGGATGAGGGCGGCGGCCGCCCGGCGGAGGCCGCGCCGCAGTGGCGTCGTCACTGGTCCTCCTGCGGTGTTCGGGGACGATCGCCGCCCAGGTCATCCCAGAGCCGCTGCACGAGCGGCGCGAACCGCTGGTGGGCGCGCGACTCCAGGACGTGGCGCGGCCGCGGGATGTCGACGGCGTGCCGCGCGAGTATCCCGGCACGGGGACCGTGCGAGAGGACATAGACCGCATCCGACAACGTCACAGCCTCATCGAGATCGTGCGTGACCAGGAGCACCGTCAGGTGCTTGCGCTCGACCCAGCCGAGCAGTTCCTCGGTGATCCGGACCCGGACGATGGCGTCGAGTGAGGCGAACGGTTCGTCCATCAGCAGCAGACGGGGCTCGAGGGCCAGCACCTGCGCGAGCGCCACGCGCTTGCGCTGCCCGCCGGACAGCTGACGGGGATAGCGATCGCCGAGGCCTTCGAGTCCGAGCGACGCGATCCACGAGTCGGCGCGATCGGCGGCGTCGGCGGCAGCCACTCCTCGAATGCGCAGGCCGAGCGACACGTTCGCCCGCACATCCCTCCAGGGCAGCAGCGCGTCATCCTGAAAGAGGAACCCGACGTCGGCCGGCGGGATATTCAGCGCGATCGTGCCGTGCTGCGGCTCGAGCAGGTGGGTGACTGCACGCAGGATGCTCGTCTTGCCCGACCCGGAGGGGCCGACGAGGCTCACGAACTGTCCCGGCAGCACGGCGAGATCGACCCCCTCGAGAATCGGCTCGGCGCCGTAGCCGACCGTCAGCCCCTCGATGCGAAGCACTCAGGACCCGGCAACGGATGTGTCGATGACGGCGGCAGCATCAAGGCGGCCCGGTGCCAGCATTCCGGCGATTTCCTGGGCCCTGACGACCCGCTGTGCTGCGGCGAGATCGGTGGCGATGCTCTCCGGGTACAGCGACAGCCGGTACCGATCGAGGATTCCCACGAGCTGCGGCACATCGCTCCCCGCGACGAGCGCCTCCGGCAGCGACGCGACGATGTCCGCCGCCGGCATCGTCCGGGTGTCGGCAAGGCCGCGAACGAGGGCCGCCCCCAGCCGGCGCATCTCCGGGAGGCGCGCATCGCGTTCCGCGGCGCGGACCGACACGCCCATGAACTCGTACGGGCCTCCGAGGTGCGCGCTGGCCTCGTCGAGGTCCATGAAGTTGACGAGCTCGCGGCCGCCGGCCGCGACGATCAGCGTCAGCGCCGGTTCCTGGAGCATGGCGGCGTCCACCTGTCCGATGCGAAGCGCGTCGTAGACGTTGGTGCCGATTGTCGCCAGGCTGACCTGAGAGGCGTCGACACCCGCCTGGTCGAGCAGGAAGAGGAGCAGCGCATGGTCGGCGTTGCCCTGGCCGGAGATCGCGACTGTCGTGCCCTGCAGGTCGCGCACGGTGCGAATGGCGCCGCTCTTCGCCGGGGCCACGGCGAGCGCGTACAGGGGAAGCCGGCCGGTCGACGCAAAGCGTCGGACGGCCGCTCCGTTGGCTGCTGCCTGGATGACGACGTCGAAGGACGTACCGGCGTATTCCACGGCGCCGCCGACGAGCGCCTGCATGGCGGCATTGCCGCCGCGCGTGTAGACCAGCTCCACGTTCAGCCCCTCGGCCGCGAAGTGGCCGCGGGCGCGCGCCACCTCATAGGGCACGACGCAGAGGAGCTGCCCGCAGAACGCCAGCCGGACCGCTGGCGAGCCGGGTTCGCTGCGACTGCAGGCGGCCAGCGTCAGGCCGCCGGCGGCCACGGCCAGCCCCTTGATCGCCGAGCGGCGATCGAGAGGCGGCGCGGGAACGGCAGGCCCGTCGCCAGTGCGGCGGACCATGCCGTCGAGCGCCGTATTGGTGGCGTCGCAGCAACCCATGGCGCAGAGTGTAACTGGCTAGCGGGCTGGGGCGGCGGCGCGGGCCGCCATACGCTCCTGCATCTGGCGCGTCAGGTGCGGCGTCACGCCGAGCATGCGCTGCACCAGCATCAGCTGACCACGGTGGTGCATCTCGTGTTCCTTCGCTGACGACAGCATCTCGAAGCGCGTCTTCGTCGGCGGCTGGGCGCCCTCGGGCATCGTCACCGGTTCGGCGAGAAACGCGTCAGACAGCCCGCCGAGGAAGGCGGCAAACGTCTCGCCCTCCGCTTTCAGCAGCGCAACGATCTCGCTTTTCGACCGCGGCCTCGTCTCTTCGATCCCGGCTTTCTGAAAGTACTCCATGAAATTGAAGGCGGCCAGGTCGGTCACTTTCCCCTGGTGGATCTTCAGATGCATGCCGGGATGGGCCACGGCGATATGGACGAGTGCCTGGCCGACCGTGCGGCAGTCGGGGGCGGCCCGGAAGTCGTACTTATTCTCGGGAATGTCTTCGGCGATTTGAATCGTATTGGCGCGTACCTGACGGAATGCGGCGGCCAGATCGCTGGCTCCGTAATAGCTCATGGATCCTCCCTGTATGGTGGCGACGTGTTCTAGCGTAGTTCCAGGCGGTTGGTGAGCACCTTCGTGCTCACCAGTTCGGCGTGCTGCTCTTCGTCGTGGCTTGCGACGATCACGAGCGTGGGGTCGCTCTTCGACAGCTGATTCAGCCATCGGAGCTGATCGAGAACCGCGGGCACGTCTTCCGTGACCCAGGGCGCGGCCTTACCCTTCATCTCCCGGACGCCGTCCATGTGCCAGGTGGCGTCGCCAATCAGCAGGTACTCACGGCCAGAGGCGAGCGTCACGAAGACCATCTGCGACCCGGGCGTATGGCCCCCCGCCTTGATGAGCACAATCCCGGGCGCGACGGGCAGGTACTTGTCGTAGTCGACGACGATGAAGCGTCGCGCCTGCTCGGCGGTGAGGAGGATCTCCGGCATCTGCGGCTTGGTCGTCAGGACCTCCACCTGCGTCCGGGTCAGAATGGTCTTCGCCGCAAACTGCGCGGCCTGCGGGCCGCGGATCACGCCGGCGACGTGATCGCCATGTTCGTGCGTCACAAGAATCATCCGGGCACCCTCGACCGCCTTCGCGACCTGCGCCGCGGCCGCCGGGTCGTAGGGCTCCTTCGTGCCCCGGCCGAAGAAGTCGTGGACCGCCTGGTCCATGCCCGCGTCCACCATCACGTAGGAATCGGGATACATCACCTGGAACGCGGTCCGTGCCTGGACGCTCGGCGTCGCGGGCGCGCCCTGGACCGAGAAGTTCTTTGTCCGGAGACTCGCAGCAAATTTCAAGAAGTTGAGCCGTGCCGGCTTCGCGCCTGGAATCAGCGCTGCCGCGCGGCGGATGTCGGCGATGTCGGCGCTCCAGGAAGCGGTCTGCGCGCTGACAGGGAATCGCGCTGAATCAGTTGCCGCCGCCGCGAGGGCCAGCGCAATACAGAGGAGCACAGTCCGCATAGCGTCCAATTCTAACGCACACATCGGATACGATCAGCGGCGATGTTCAGCCGCCGCGATTTCCTCCGTACGTCAGCGGCCGTAGGCGCGGCCGGAGTGACACGACCGTTCAGTCTCGACGCCCTGGCGGCAGCCGGCCTCCAGGCGGGGCAGCAGTCGGCCGAGGAGGTGGCGGTCATCGAGCCGTACTGGCGGGAGGTCCGGCAGGCCTTCACGCTCGATCCGGCGCTGATGAATCTCAATAACGGCAACAGCTCGCCGAGCCCGCAGACGGTGCACGAGGCGTTCAAGCGACACCTCGACGACACGAACCGGTTGCCGGTCCACTACCGCACGCTGATCGAGCAGCGCCTCGACGGGGTTCGCCGCGACCTCGCGATGGAGTTCGGCTGCGACCCGGCGGAACTGGCGTTCACGCGCAATGCCACCGAGTCGCTCCACATTGCGCAGCTGGGCCTGGACTTGGAGCGGGGCGACGAGGTCCTGACCACAGACCAGGACTATACGCGGATGCTCTGGCTCTGGGATCAGCGCGCGCGCCGTGACGGCATCGTCGTGAAGCGTGTGCAGTTCCCGGTGCCCACGACGGCGGCCGATCTGATCCAGCGGTTCGAGAGCGCGATCACGCCGCGCACGCGCGTCATGCACGTCTGCCACATCACCAACACGACGGGACAGCTGTTTCCGGTTCGCGAGTTGAGCCGCCTCGCCCGGTCGCGCGGCATCGTGAGCATCGTCGACGGCGCCCAGGCCCTGGGCCACGTTCCGTTTCAGCTGCGCGAACTCGAGTGCGACCTGTACGGCACGAGCCTCAACAAGTGGCTCATGGCTCCGCATGGTACGGGATTGCTGTACGTCCGCCGGGAGACGATCGAGCGGGTGTGGCCGCTCTATGCCGCCCTCGACTCGATGCGCGGCGACATCCGGAAGTTCGAAGAGATCGGCACGCATCCGGCGGCGGCCCGGGCGGCAATCGCCGAGGCGCTGACATTTCACCGCGCGGTGGGAGCGGAACGGAAGGCGGCCCGGCTCCGTTACCTGACGATGCGGTGGATCAACGGCCTGCGGAGCCGTCCGCAGGTGCGGATTCTGTCGAGTCTCGAGCCGAACGAGACGTGGGGACTGGCGAGCTTCGCCATCGATCGGGTGAATGCGGCTACGGTTGTTCCTGCGATGCTGCAGAAACATGGCATCGTGATCAGCGCGGCAGTCAACCAGGGACTCCCGGGTCCCGTGCTGGATTACAGCGCCGTCCGGGTGACCCCGAACATCTACACGTCGATCGAGGAGATCGATCGGTTCGTCGGCGCCGTCCGGTCGGACTTTCTCTGAACTAGTAGCGCGGCAGCAGGATCACGGGATCCAGCGCTTCGTTGCGCTGATCGCCGGAGTAGTAGACACGGTGAAGGAACAGGCCGGAGGCGGGCGCGGTCAGGCGCGCCGGCAGGGTCGAGGGCTCGACGAGCATGCGGGCGGCGTCGGGTGCGGCGATCCCTCCACGCCCAATCTCCACCAGGACGCCCACCAGGCGCCGCACCATCTTCCAGAGAAAGTGCGAGCCCTCGATGTGAATGAGGAGCGCGTCGCCGCGCTCGTGCACCTCGAAGCGCTCAAGGAGGACCTGCGTCGATTTCTCATCCGGGTCGTCATCCGAGAAGGAACGGAAGTCGTGCATGCCGACAAACGCGCGTGCGGCGGCCTGCATGGAGCCCACGTCGAGGTCGTCCTTGACCCACCAGACCAGCGCCTTGCCAAACGCGGTCCGGCGGCGCGCAATCTGATAGACGTAGCTGCGCGCGACCGCGTCATGACGGGCGTGAAAGCGATGGCGCACCGGATCGACCCGCAGGATGTTGATGTCCGACGGCAGCGCGTCGTTGATCCGGCGCCGCAGGAGCTCCGGCTTCAGGGACGTGTCCAGGTCGAGGTGGGCCACCTGCGCGAGCGCATGGACGCCCGCGTCGGTCCGGCCTGACCCGTAGAGCTCGAACCGTGGCACCCCGGCGCCTTCGCGCAGGGCGCGCTCTATCTCGCCCTGAACGGTTCGCGCGTTCTTCTGGATCTGCCAGCCGCTGTACCGCGTGCCGGCGTATTCAATCGTGAGCTTGAGTCGCACGCTGCGCGGTCGTGCCCGGAGACCTACTGAGCCCTCATCTGCGACAGTGCCTCGCCCAGCAGCTTGAGTTCCTCCCCGTACTTCGCCCAGTCGCCGCTGCGTTGCGCCTCGATGGCGCGGTCGTAGTGGCCGCGTGCGCGGGTGGCGAGGGCCTCCGCCGACTGGCTGGCCGGCTGCGCCGGCGCAGACGCCGCGGGCTCGGACCCTGAAATCGCGGGACCGCGCCCCGTGTCAACAGGGCGCCCGGCTCCGGCCGCTGACGCACCGAACAGGCGGCCAAGAGCCCCCTCGAGCGTCGGCTCCATCACGATCTGGTTCTGGTAGGCGACGATGACCCGTGTCAGCTCCGGGATCCGGCCGCCGGACGCACGCAGGTAGAGCGGCCGGACGTAGATGAGCGACTCCTCGATCGGGATCACCATCAGCGTGCCCCAGATCACCTGCGATCCCTGCTGGTTCCACAGCGTCACCTGCGGCGAGATGGTCTGGTCCTGACTGATGCGCGCCACGACCTGCCGTGGACCGAAGATCACCTTCTGCTTGGGAAACTGGAACACCCGCAGGGTGCCGTAGTGCTCGCCGTCGCTGCGGGCCGCGAGCCACGCCGCGAGGTTGTCGCGGTTGCGCGGAGTGAAGGGCAGCATCTGGATGAACTCCGGCTCCGATTCTCCCGGCAGACGCATGATCGTGTAGTACGGCTGCATCGGCCCCGACTCGGTCGTGTCCTCGATGACCGGCACTTCCCACTGGTCCTCGCGGTTGTAGAACACCGCGGGCTGCGTCATGTGATAGGTGGCGAACACCGACGCCTGGATCGCGAAGATGTCCTCCGGATAGCGCACGTGCTCGCGGAGGGATGCGGGCATCTCGTCGAGCGGCGCAAAGAAACCCGGGAACATCGCCGAGTAGGTTGCCGCGATCGGATCGTCGGGATCCGCCAGGTACGCCTTCGTTTCGCCGTGGTACGCATCGATCACGATCTTGACGGCGTTGCGGATGTAGTTGAGTCCGCCGGCGGGCGTTGAGTAGGGATAGCGGTTGCTCGTCGTATACGCGTCGTAGATCCAGAACAGCCGGCCGTCGGCCACCACCAGGTACGGGTCGCGATCGAAGGAGAGGAACGGCGCCAGCTTCTGGACGCGCTCGCGGATGTTGCGCATGTACAGGATGCGGCTGTCGTCGTTGATCTCGTTGCTGAGGAGAATCTGGTAGGCGCCGAAGCGGAACGCGTACAGAAGGCGGCGCCACAGGCTGCCGATCGACACGCCGCCCCGGCCGTCGTACTGGGTGAAGTTGTTGCCCTCGCCGGCCGGATAGTGGAACTCCCGTGTGCTGGTGCGGACGATCACGTAGTCGTTCGAGAGCTCGCCGAAGTACAGGCTGGGTTCCTCAATCGGCAGCTGCGGAATCGTCTCGAGCGGCAGGTTGCCGACGTACAGGACGGGTAGGCCCTCGGCGGTGACCTGATTGACCGGGCCCAGTGTGAGTCCATACCCGTGCGTAAACGTCAGCCGGTCGTTGACCCAGGTGCGGTTCGGCAGGCTGGCCGTGTTCAGCTCGCGCGGCGACAGCATGATCTGGCGAAGCGCGCCATCCAGCCGATAGCGGTCGTTGTCCACGCCGACGAAGTCGTAATACGTCCGGATCACCTGCAACTGCCCGAACGTGTCGAGCAGGGGCTGGTGGTCCCAGAGGCGCACGTTGTCGATCGTCGCGTTGTTCCGCGCCACGTCGTCCGGGGTCAGCGCGGCGTCGCCGGTGAGCTCCTGCGCCTCGACGCGGTCGATCGCAAACGCCCGCCGCGTCGCGTCAATGTTGTGCTGGATAAACGGAGACTCCGCCACCTGTTCGTTCGGACTCACGACGAATCGCTGCAGGAGGGTGCTGTAGCCCTCGCCCCCCATCGCGGCCACGAGGTACAGCCCGACTGCCGCGGGGATCGGCCAGTTGCGCGGTGTCAGGGCGTGCAGCACCGCGAGGATGGCGCCGATGACGGCCGCCGCCGCCAGTATCAGCGACGCGGGCATCCGTCCGTGCACGTCGGCGTATCCCGGTCCATAGATGATGGCCGACGGCTGGACCAGCCGCTCGGACTGACCGAGCCAGGCGCCCCAGGCGAGCAGCACGAGAAACGCGGCGACCAGCAGCGCGAGGTGACGCCGCGCGGCAGGTGTCATCCAGACGAGAGCGCCGACGCGTGACGACAGACTCCCGGAGACGAAGTAGAGGAGTCCGGCGCCGATGGCGGCGAGCACGATGAGCCCCTGGAGCAGCCCCCGCACGAACTGGAGGAAGGGGAGCGAGAACACGTAGAACCCGGCGTCGCGGCCGAGAATCGGGTCCACCTGTCCGAACGGGACGGCGTTCCGCCACGCCAGCCAGAGCTCCCACTGTGACGAGGCGAAGAGCGCCATGACGATCGCCAGTACGACTCCGAGGCCGGACGCGATGGTGCGCAGCTGGCCGCGTCCCGGCAGCGGCACTTCGATCCCCTCGCGAGTCGTGAAGACCGGCCGTACGTCGCCGATCGAGGCGAGCGCCATGCGAAGGTTGATCGTCAGCCAGACAGCGGCGAGCGCAAACGCGACCGCGAAGAGCGTCGCCTGCGCCCGAAGGATCGTCAGGAAGAGGCTCTGATAGCCCAGCTCTCCGAACCAGAGCCAGTCGGTATAGAACCGGACGCTGGACGGACCCGCGAAGAACAGCAGGCCGGCCACCGCGAAGACGGCGAGGCGAAGCGGTCGTGTAAGCATCAGATCTGACTATAGCGCCCGGCGGCCGCCTTGAGATCGGATTCCACGTCCTTCGCCAGGCCTTTGGGCGCCACCACCCGTGCAAACGGTCCCCAGCTGAGAATCCAGCTGCGAAGCGCCCAGTCGTGGCACACATTCATCGTCAGCACCAACCCTCCCGCGTCGCCCTCGCGCACCTGCTGAGACGCGTGCCACACCCGCGCCCGGACGTACGGCGCCACCCGGGCGGCAAACTCGATCTCCACCCTGGCGGCAGGGCCTGTGTTCACTCCGAGCGAATTCGCAAACACCTCTTCGCCAATCGGCTGCTTCGGCGTGAAGGTCTCCTTCTCGAGCGAGACGGCCGAGATGCGGTCGACAGCGAACGTCCGAATTCCCTTGTACGCGGGCACATACGCCAGCAGGTAGAGGCCGCCCTGCGCGAACGCCAGACGATACGGATGGACCGTGTAGTCCTTGATCCCGCCGCTCGACACAGAGTGATACCGCATCGTGGCGACGCGATAGTGCAAGGTCGATTCGAGCAGCCGGCCGACCACGTCCGCGGCCTGATCCCCCCCTCGTGCGCGCGGCCCCGACTTCGCGGAGAGCACCGCCGGGAGTCGATCGAGGAACTGCCGCATCCGCGGCGACAGGAGTTTCTCGATCCGGCCGAACGCGAGCGTCAGGTCCCGCTGGAACGGGGTGCCGGCAACCGCCTCCAGCAGGTTGCGGCTCAGGTACAGCGCGCACAGCTCGCGCAGCGTGAATCCCGTTTCAAGGCCTTTGAGCACCTGGCCCTCCAGCCGCCATCGCGACCGGCCGTCGTCATCGTGCTCGTCGAACAGCGGGAAGCCCGCCTCCTGAAGGGCGGCGAGGTCGCGTCTGATGGTACGGGTCGTGACGCTCAGATCATCGGCAAGGGCCGAGATCGTTGCCCCATGGCGCGAGGATTCGAGGGCGTGGAGCAGTCGCCACTGCCGGATCACCTCCTGATTGCGGGGCACGCCTCATCCTAACCCTTCCTTGAGGCGGCGAAGGTCCCGGCGGCGGCGGCGATCCGGCGTGCCTGCCGCACGCGCCGCAGCGCGATACGTCCCTTCGACGCGTCGCATTTCAATGTCCTCTGGGGTGGGCTTCGGCGTGGTGTCGTCGTAGAGCGCCTTCGCCTGCGCCTTGGGGACGTGTTGATCGATCACGACGCGGACGATGACGTCCTGGTGGCAGCCGAAGGGACGGGAGATGCGCACGCGGTCGCCTTCGCGAAGCTGGCGGTTCGGCTTGGCGGAATCGCCGTTGACCTCGATCTTCCCGCCTTCGCACGCGCGTTTGGCCTCAGAGCGCGTCTTGAAGAGACAGGCGATGTCGAGCCAGACGTCTAGACGAATACTGTCGTTCACCCTTCTATGTGCTCGCTTCTGGGTTCGTGTTCAGGTTCGATGTTCGGTTCAACCTGCGGCTCGAACCCTGAACATGAACACGAACCGAGAAGAGAGAAGCCAGAAGCGTGAACGTCTAAATGAAAATTTCGATCTTGCCTTTGGTCTTCAGACCGTCGATGAACACCTGCGCCTGCTCCTCGCGGTTGCGACCCTGGAGGAACTGCTCGATCTGGGGGCGGACTTCGGTAAGCGGGACGGCGCCGGCCTCCTGCTTTTCCTCGAGGCGAATAATGTGGAACCCGAACTGGGTCTCCACGATCTCGCTCGTCTGGCCGGGCATCAGCGCGAATGCCGCTTCGTCGAAGGGCGCCACCATCTGCCCGCGCTCGAAGAAGCCGAGATCGCCGCCGGTGGGGCCGCTGCCGGGGTCTTCGGAGTTCTGTTTGGCGAGGGCGGCGAAGTCGCCGCCGGCACGCGCCTGCGTCAGCAGGTCCGCGGCCTTCGTCCGTGCCTGCTCCTTCGCCGCCGCGTCCGCGTCGGGCGCCACGCGGATGAGGATGTGGCGGGCGTGGATGCGCTCGGGTCGCTGAAACTCGCCAGGGTTGCCCGTGTAGAACGCCTCGACCTGCTGCGGGGTCACGGCGGCGCGGGCGTTCACTTCGGCGTCGATCATCCGGTCGATCTGCATCCCTTCGAGAAGGTTGGTCCGGAGACCCTCGGCCGTCATCTTCTGCTCCGCGAGCACCTGCACAAAGGCCTCTTCGGACTTGAACTGCGACTTGATCTCGGTGATGCGCGCCTCGAGATCCGCGTCCGGCACTGGCACCTTGCGGGACGCGCTCTCCTGGCGGAGCAGCCGGAAGGAAATGAGCTGGTCGAGGATGGAGCGGACGATTGCGTCGCGCTGGTCGGCGGGAATCGGCTGGCCGGCGCGCGCCTGCATCTGCGTCATCGCCTCCTCAAGATCGCCCTTGCTGATCGCCTCGCCGTTGACGCGGGCCACAACGTCGGGCAGCGGTTCGACGATGGGCTTGACTGCCGGAGCGGGAGGGGCCGGCGCAGGCGCCTGGGCGGCGGCGAGTACGGGCAGAAGAAAGACGGAAAGAAGGGCGGCGCGGAAGCTGAAAGTCACGAGGCTAAGATTACCAGCGAATCCCCCCCCGGTACCGTCGACGCGCCTGTCAATGTCTCCAAACTGGGTTTGGTATACTGGCGGTTCCGCTTAGACAGGCACATGCCTGGAGTGCCGAGGTAGCTCAGTTGGTAGAGCACGCGATTGAAAATCGCGGTGTCGGCGGTTCAATTCCGTCCCTCGGCACCACTTCATTGTCGGTCACGCACCCCCGCGAGGGCCGCCGCTAGACCGCCGCGACTTCAGCCCGCGCGACTTCGGGTTCGCGGGCCGCGAGCCCCAGTTCCTTCCGCACCCGCTCGTCGACAACCTGCCGGATGTCGGGATTGTCCTTGAGGAACTGCTTGGCGTTCTCCCGCCCCTGGCCGAGGCGCTCGCCCGCAAACGCGAACCAGGCGCCGCTCTTCTCGATGATCCGTTTCTCGACCGCCATGTCGAGCAGGTCGCCCTCGCGCGAGATCCCCTGGCCGTACATGATGTCGAATTCCGCTTCACGGAACGGCGGCGCCATCTTGTTCTTGACGATCTTCACGCGGGTGCGGCCGCCAATCACCTGGTCGCCGTCCTTGATGCTGGCGATACGGCGGATGTCGACGCGAACCGAGGCGTAGAACTTGAGCGCCTTGCCGCCCGTCGTCGTTTCGGGATTCCCGAACATGACGCCGATCTTTTCGCGCAGCTGGTTGATGAAGATCAGGGTCGTCTTCGACTTCGAGACGACGCCGGTGAGCTTGCGGAGCGCCTGCGACATCAGCCGGGCCTGCAGGCCCATCTGGGCGTCGCCCATTTCGCCGTCGATCTCGGCCTTCGGCACGAGCGCGGCCACCGAGTCGACCACCACGACATCCACACCGCCCGAGCGGATGAGCACCTCGACAATCTCAAGAGCCTGTTCGCCATGGTCGGGCTGGGAGACCAGCAGGTTTTCCAGGTCGACGCCGAGTTTCTGGGCATACTGCGCGTCGAGCGCGTGCTCCGCGTCGACGAACGCGGCCATGCCGCCCGCCTTCTGCGCCTCCGCGATCACCTGAAGCGCCAGCGTCGTCTTGCCGGACGACTCCGGGCCGTAGATCTCGACGACGCGGCCGCGCGGCATGCCGCCGATGCCGAGCGCATAGTCGATGCTGATGGAGCCGGTGGGAATGACGTCGACCGGGCCAATCGCGCCCTTCTGGCCAAGGCGCATGATCGACCCCTTGCCGAACTGTTTTTCAATCTGGCCGACCGCGATGTCGAGTGCTTTGTTCCGTTCTTTTTGATCGTCGAGTGCCATCTACAACTCCTTGCGCTGGAAAGTCACAAGTCAGAAATCACAAGTCAGAAGTCACAAACGCTCGTGACTTGAGCCTTATGACTTGTGACTTGCCATCCTGGCGTGGATAGGTGACAGGGCAGGTCACGGCCGAGGTCGATACTAGGAGCGTGCCGCACGAAAGTCAAGCGAAAATCCGTGCATGCTGGACTCTTTCATCCAATACAGTCAATCACTTACAGCTGGAAAGACTTTCGCCCCTGTGGAGGGCGATTGCCAAAATTGCCACCCTCAGCGGTGCTGCGAGACGCCGTTTCTGCGCGTGGGGCTGCCTAATTTAGGCGCACTCGATAGCGAGCGCCACGCCGTTGCCGCCGCCCAGGCACAGTGTGGCGATGCCGCGCTTCAGCTTCCGATCCTTCAGCGCGTAGAGCAGCGTTGTCAGGATCCGCGCGCCGCTGGCGCCGATGGGATGGCCAAGCGCCACCGCGCCGCCGTTCACATTCACCCTGGCCGGGTCGAGCCGGAGCTCCCCGAGGACGGCGACCGCCTGAACCGCGAATGCCTCGTTCAGTTCAATCAGATCGACGTCGTCCATCGACCAGCCTGTCTTCTTCAGCAGCCGGCGCACGGCCTCCACAGGTGTCATGAGGAGGTACTTCGGGGCGAGTCCGGTTGTCGCCTGGCCGACGATCCGCGCCATCGGCGCAAGATTGAGCTGCGAGGCCCGCGCGGCCGACATGACCACGAGCGCCGCGGCTCCGTCGTTGACCGGCGGGGCGTTGCCGGCGGTGACCGTGCCGTCCTTGCGGAACGCGGGACGCAGCGCTGCAAGGGTCTTCGCTGTGGTGTCGGGCCGGACCGACTCATCGCGATCGATCACGGATTCGGCGGGTCCGGTCGCCTTCGATTGACCGGAACCCGCCCTGCGTACGGGAACGGCCACGGGGAGCATCTCGGCCTTGAACCGGCCGGCGGCCTGCGCGGCGGCCGCCTTGCTATGGCTCTGTGCCGCGTATTCGTCCTGCGCGTCGCGCGCGATCTTGTACTCCGCCGCGACGACTTCGCCGGCAACGCCCATGTGGCACTGCTCGAACGAGCACCACAAGCCGTCGTTGACCATCGAGTCGATCGCTTCCTGATGGCCCATCTTGAAGCCCTCACGCGCACCCTTCAGGAGATAGGGCGTGTTGCTCATCGACTCCATGCCGCCCGCAACGGCCACCTCGATGTCGCCGGTGGCGATGCCCTGGGCGGCGAGCATCACGGCCTTGAGCCCCGATCCGCACACCTTGTTGATCGTCAGCGCAGCCACGTGATCCGGCAGCCCGCCGCGCAGCGCCGCCTGGCGTGCCGGCGCCTGTCCGAGTCCTGCCGACACGACGTTGCCCATGATGCATTCGTCGACGATGGCGGGATCGATGCGCGCACGCGCCACGGCTTCGCGCACGACCAGGGCGCCGAGCTCGGTCGCGGAGAGGTCCTTGAGGCCGCCGAGGAACTTCCCGGTGGGCGTGCGAACGGCTGAAACGATGACCGCGTCCTGCATGGCACGATTGTAACGGTCTCCTCGCAGGGTGCCGATGGCCGGACTCCGCCCATTCGACCTCGGGCCTCCGCGGGGCTTACACTCGCCACCCAGTCCGCATGGTGAGCACCGCGCAGCCCCTTCCCGACCGCAGACCCTACATCCTGCTGGCCGCGGTGGGACTTCTGCTGACAATCTACCTGCTGCCTTCGCCGCCTCCGCTTGCGCGTGCCGAGGGCGCCATCGCGCTGACCCCACAGGGGCAGGCGTGCCTGGCTATTCTGGCGTTCGCCGTCACGCTGTGGGTCACCGAGACGCTCCCGTTTGCCGTCACGTCCCTGCTGGTCGTCGTGCTGATTCCCGTGTTTGGCCTGGCCGACTATCGAACAGTCGTCAGGGCCGGCTTCGGCGATCCCATCGTCACGTTTTTTCTCGGCGTGCTGATGCTGTCGTCGGCGTTCACCCGCTCCGGGCTCGGCACCCGACTGGTGTACCGGATTCTGCTGCGGGTAGGGACGAGGACGGACCACGTGCTCCTCGGCGTACTCGTCGTCGGTACGGCGGTGTCGTGGTGGGTGACGGATATGGCTGCGGCGGCCATGCTCTTTCCCCTCGGCGTGGGGCTGCTGCGCGACGCGTCCCTGTCGCCGGGGAAGAGCAACGTCGGGCGCGCGATCATGATCTCCACGGCCTTCGGGCCGCTCATTGGCGGGATCGCGACGCCGGCGGGAACGGCAGCCAACCTTGTCGCGATTGCGCAGCTCAAGCAACTGGCGGGGATCGACGTGTCGTTCACGCGGTGGATGCTCTACGGCGTTCCGGCCTCGATCCTGATGGTGCCGTTTGCCTGGCGCCTGCTGCTGTGGCTCTTCCCGCCGGAGATCGAACGTCTGCCGTTCACCACCGCCGACATCCGCGCGAAACTCGCCGATCTGGGACCGCTTCGGCCGGTCGAGCGCAATACCCTGGTCGTCTTTGGCACGGTGATCGCCCTCTGGCTGGCAACGCCGCTTCTCGCCGTGTGGAGCGGCGGGCGAGTCCAGCCGCCGGTGGAGGCAGTGGCGCTGGCCGGGGGGCTGGCGCTCTTCCTGCCCGGTATCCGCGTGCTGACGTGGAAGCAGGCGGAGGCGGACATCGAGTGGGGCGGCATCATGCTCATCGTGGCCGGGCTCTCGCTCGGTCTGGCGGTGTTCGAGAGCGGCGCCGCCCGCTGGCTCGCCTGGGTGCTGCTCGGGCAGATCACGATGGTCCCGGAACTGGTGCGGCCATTCGTCATCGTGATGGCGGTGGCGGGGCTGCACCTGCTCTTCTCGAGCAACACGGTGACAGCCAGCATCATCGTGCCGATTCTGGTGGCGCTCGCGACCGACCTGCACCTCGACGTCTGGGCGACGGTGGCGCCGGCGGCATTCACCTCGTCGCTCGCCTTCATTCTGGTGAGCGAGGGTCCGACGACGGTGATTCCGTACGCGTCGGGCTATTTCTCGATCAGGGACATGGCGCGGGCGGGACTGTGGATGACCGTGGCCGCGGCGGTCTGCGTGACGGTGGCGGTGTCGATCGGGCAGGCGCTTGGGTTCTGAGATCGTGGACGATAGAGTACCCACATGGCGCAGCAGGTGAAGATGGATGGGCGTCTTCCGCGTGTCGTGCCGACGGGCGCCGCCCTGGGGGCGCGCGTCGAGGGCGTCGACCTGCGTGGGCTCGACGCGGACGCGTTCGCGGTCATCTACCAGGCCTGGCTCGATCATCAGGTCCTGCTCTTCAGGGGCCAGCCGCTCACCGACGCGGATCTGCTGGCGTTCAGCCGTCGCTTTGGCGACCTGGACGAGGCGCCGATCCAGGAGAGCGGACGGCGGTTCGTCGAGGGGCACCCGGAGATCTACGTCGTGTCGAACGTCGTCGAGAACGGCGAGCCGGTGGGGAGCCTCGGGGCGGGCGAAGCCGTGTGGCACACGGACATGTCGTACCTGCCCGACCCGCCAAAGGCGAGCGTGCTCTATGCGATCGAGGTGCCGGCGCACGGAGGCGACACGAGCTTCTGTTCGATGTCCGCGGCCTGGGCGCAGCTTCCGGACCGGCTGCGGCAGCGTGTCGCGGGCCTGCGCGTGAAGCACGACGGCACCTACAACAGCGGCGGCTACGTCCGGCAGGGCGTGTCACCGACCGGCGATCCGCGCACGTCGCCGGGCACGCTGCACCCTCTCGTCTCCGAGCATCCCGAGACAGGCCGGCCGGGCCTCTATCTGGGCCGCCGGCGCAACGCCTACATCGAAGGACTGTCGCTCGAGGAGTCGGGCGCGCTGCTCGACGAGGTCTGGGCGGAGGCCACTCGCGCGTCTCTGGCCTGGACGCACCAGTGGCAGGTGGGTGACCTCGTGTTGTGGGACAACCGCTGCACGATGCATCGCCGTGACGCCTTCGATCCCGCGGCGCGCCGTGTGATGCACCGCACGCAGATCAGGCGGTAGTGTGACGAGGGGCCGGCTGTGATCTACCGGCCGGCGCGCACGTCGGCGTAGACCTGCCGCACGAACCGCTCGCCGGTCATCGCCGGCTGCTGGACGCGGGCATCCAGGTCGGCGTTCACCTTGGCCGCCACCACTTCGTCCTCGCTCCGGCCCTGCGCCACCAGCGCCGCCACGCGGTTGCGAATCGCCAGCGCCACGTCGCGATGGGCGGCCACCGCCGCGCGGTCGACCGTCGGCCCGTGTCCCGGAATGATCTTCGTGTTCGGGCCGGCGCGCCCGATGACCGCGCCGAGGCCGTCGATGAGGCCCTGGACGCTCCCGCCGTTGTTCCGGTCCACGTTCGGATACTGAATGGACCGGTAGAAGTCGCCCGTCATGATGATGTCGAGGCCCCGGAAATAGACCATCGTGTCGCCGTCGGTATGCGCCCGCGGCACGGCGATGAGCTGCACCTCTTCACCGTTCAGGTGCAGCGTCAGCGTGTCGCGATAGGTCTGTCTGGGAAGGCCGGCGGCCGCCATCGGGACGCCGGGCGCGCCGCTCGCCTGCGGATTCGGGTGGGCGAGGCGGAAGCGCAGCTCCTCGCGTGAAATGATCGTCGCGCCCATCTTCCCGAAATTCTCGTCCCCGCCCGTGTGGTCGCCGTGCAGGTGCGTGTTGACGACAAACTTGATCGGCTGCGGCGTCAGCGTCTTGATGGCGGCCGCGATCTTTTCGCTCAACGGGGCGAACTGCGTGTCGACCATGAAGACGCCGTCGGGGCCGACGAGGAGCCCGATGGTGCCGCCCTGGCCTTCCAGCGTGAAGAAGTTGTCCGCGACCTTATTGGTCTTGATCTCGACCTTGCTGAAGTCCGGCGCCTGGGCGTACGCGACGCCGGCGACCAGGGTAAGAGCAGCGATGCTGAGCGATCGGCTGAGTGTCATTGTCGGCTCCTCTGTGGAGGGAACACTCTACATCACGGCCGGTCGTGCAGCACTTCGACGACGAATTGAAGCGGCTCCTGCCTGTCCGATACACGCTCAGACGTCGCCGCCGCTCAGAATGTCGGCAATCGACAGCGAGAGATCCGGGAACACCGCCGACTTCAGGAGGGTGGCGTAGTCATAGACCCGCCGCGCCGCAATACGCCCGCCGCCGGCTTCGAGGATCTCGAACCGTTCGCCGGCCTGGTGGAGCAGCCAGATCTCACGCACGCCGTACTGCGCGAACCAGTTGAGGCGTTCGTTGAGGTCGCCCAGCCGCGGGTTCGGCGACAGGACCTCGAGGACCATGTCGGGCGCGCCCACGATCTTCCCCTTCTGGATGTTCCAGCGCTCGTGCGACACGTACACCAGGTCCGGTTGCAGGATCAGCGCGCGCTCCCAGTCGAGAATCACGTCGAGCGGTGAAAGCAGTACGTGACCGAGGCGCTGGGCACGAACGTGGGGAGCGAGCGCCAGCAGGAACGCACAGACGGCCTGCTGATGGCGCACCGCGGGGGCGTCCGCCACGCGCAGCGCGCCGAACACGACTTCAGTGGGCCGCGATGTCTCAGGAGTCCGCAGATACTCGTCGGTCGTCAGGTGCGGCGCTGGTGCCATGGCGTGTCTCCCCATTTCGACGACGACGATGCCATCGTCGGGGACGATTTGCAAGGCACGTGACACGTCCGCACGAACCTGGTCAGAGCGCGACGCGGCGACGCGTGGTCGTATGCCGATCAGCCGGCCGCGACTTTGATGAATCGGATGACGTCGGGACCCAGGAAGGCCCCCATGCGCGAGCGAATCATGGCGGCCGAGTGCTCGACTTCCCGCAGCCAGCCGGCTTCCGTGGCCCGCACGTGCAGGGTGCCGCTCCTCAGGTCGATCTGCGTCGCGCCGGCGACCCGCGCGCCGACGGCCATGCGCCAGGCGAACGCGACTTTCTGCGGCGTCAGCGGCGCCTTGCGGACCACTGACGTCACGACGTCTGGAAGGATCTGATGGACCGGAACCACGCCGAGGAGGATAGCATTGGGCGCGCGGACTGGTCCTGGCATCGGCGTCGCCCTCGCACCTCGCACCCTCGCACATATAATCCTGCTGCCTTGTCCCTGACCTCCGGCACCCGCCTCGGCGTGTACGACGTCCTCGCGCAGATTGGCGAAGGGGGCATGGGGCAGGTCTACCGCGCCCGCGACACGAAGCTCAATCGCGACGTCGCGCTGAAGGTGCTGCCCGAGGCGTTCGCGCACGACGCGGATCGCCTCGCGCGCTTCGAGCGGGAAGCGAAGACGCTGGCCTCGCTGAACCATCCCAACATCGCGATCATTCACGGCCTCGAACAGGCGGGCGATGTCCACGCGCTCGTGATGGAGCTGGTCGAGGGCGAGGATCTGTCGCAGCGCATCGCGCGCGGAGCCATCCCCGTCGACGAAGCGTTGCCGATCGCGAAGCAAATCGCCGACGCGCTCGAAGCGGCGCACGAGCAGGGGGTCGTTCATCGCGACCTCAAGCCCGCCAACATCAAGGTGCGCAGTGACGGCACGGTGAAAGTGCTCGACTTCGGGTTGGCGAAGGCGATGGAACCCACCTCCGCGCTTCGCGCTTCGGCGGGGCAAGCCCTGTCTCAGGCGCCGACCATCACGACGCCCGCGATGATGACGGGCGTCGGGATGATTCTCGGCACGGCGGCGTACATGTCGCCGGAGCAGGCGCGCGGTCAGGACGTGGACAAGCGCGCGGACCTGTGGGCCTTCGGCGTGGTGTTGTGGGAGATGCTCACGGGGACGCGGCTGTTCGAAGGCGCGACGGTCTCCGACACGCTCGCGGCGGTGCTGAAGACCGAGCCCGAGTGGAAGACGTTGCCCTCAGCGACGCCCCCCGCCCTTCGCCGCCTGCTGCGCCGCTGCCTGGAGAAGGACCGCAAGCGGCGGCTCGATTCGGCCGCGGCCGCGAGACTGGACATCGAGGAGGCGTTGGCGGCGCCGTCGGCCCCAGAGGGTGTCGCCGCGTCAGCGACAGCATCGACGTCACGCGGACGGGTCGCGTGGATGGTGGCCTTCGCCGGCGCAGCCGTGTTGGCCGCGGCGCTGGCTCTTCCCGCGCTTCGCCATCTGCGCGAGACGCCGCCGCCCGCGCCACCCGAGACGCGCACCGACATCGTCACGCCGGAGACCGACGATCCGACGTCCTTCGCGCTCTCCCCCGACGGCCGGCAGATCGTGTTCGTCGCGTCCGGCGAGGGCGTGCCTCGGCTGTGGCTGCGGCCGCTCGACACCGCGACGGCGCAGCCGCTGGCGGGGACCGAGAACGCCAGCGACCCCTTCTGGTCGCCCGACAGCCGGTCGGTGGGCTTCTTCGATGGCACCGCGCTGAAGCGGGCGGACCTCGCCGGCGGATCGCCGCAGACGCTGACCACTGCCACCAATCGCGGGGGTACGTGGAGTGCGGACGGGGTCCTGCTCTTTACGCGGACCACAACGAGTCCGTTGTTCCGCATCGCGGCCTCGGGCGGGGAGGCTGCGGCGGTGACAACGCTGGCGAAGCAGACGAGCCACCGGTTTCCGCAGTTTCTGCCCGGCGGCCGGCGGTTCCTGTTCTACGCGCAGGGGACGCCGGACACGCAGGGCATATACCTCGGCTCGCTGGACGCGCCGGAGACGACCAGGCTGACGACGGCCGATGCGGCCGGCGTCTTCGCCCCCGCCGGGCCTGGGCCCGCCGACGCCTCTGGCGAGGGTGGTTGGCTGTGGTTTGTCCGCGGCGGCACCTTGCTGGCCCAGCGCCTGGACCTGACGCGGCGGGCGCTGACCGGCGATCCGGTCACCGTGGCCGACCAGATCGCGATCGACGGGAATTCTCTTGCCAGAGCCGTGTCGGTTTCGGCGACCGGCTTGGTGGCGTACCGGTCGGGCGGGAGCACCCGGCGTCAACTGACCTGGTTCGACCGCGCGGGCCAGGTACTGGGCACAGTGGGCGCGCCGGATGAGAACGGTCTCCTGAATCCGCGTTTGTCCCCCGACGGCCGCCGGGTGGTGGTTCGCCGCAGGGTGCAGGGTAACATCGACATCTGGCTCCTGGACGCGGACCGGACGACCCGCGTCACCTTCGACCCCAGTCTCGATCTCTTTCCCCTCTGGTCGCCGGATGGGAGCCGGATCGTCTTCGACTCGAATCGGACGGGCCGCCGCGATCTCTATCAGAAGCTCGCGAGCGGCGGCGGGAGCGACGACCTGCTGGTGGCATCGCCGCAGGACAAGTCTGCGAGTGATTGGTCGTCCGACGGCCGGTTCCTCCTCTATCACAGCCTCGATCCGCAAACATCGTGGGACCTCTGGGTCGTCCCCCTGGCCGGCGATCGCACGCCGGTGGTGTGGCTGAAGACGCCGTTCGATGAACGGCGGGCCCAGTTTTCCACGGATGGGCGCTGGGTGGCGTATCAGTCGAACGAATCGGGACGGTTTGAGATTCATGTGCGGCCCTTTTCGGGACCCGCCGCTCCAGGCGCGGCCGAAGGACGCGGCGGCGGGCAGTGGCAGGTGTCGACGACGGGCGGGATCACTCCCCGGTGGGGGCCCGGGGGCAGGGAGATCCTGTACCTCGCGCCGGATGGGACCCTGATGGCGGCGCCGATCGCCGTCCGCGGCGCGACGCTGGAACCCGGCCGGCCGGTGGCGCTCTTTCGGACCCGGATCGTCGGGGTCGGCACGGACCTGGGTGTGGGAACGAATTACGACATCGCCCGGGACGGCCGGATCCTGATCAACACGGGCCTGGACGAGGCGACCGCACCGATCACGCTCATCCAAAACTGGACGCCAGACACGGCACGGTAGTGGTGCGACGGTGCGGCTAGTCCTGGCGTCGGCGTCACCCAGACGAGCCGAGCTGCTCCGCGCGGCGGGCATCGCGTTCGACGTGCTGACGGCGGACGTCGACGAGACGCGGCGCGACGGCGAAGCTGCGGACGCCTACGTCGCGCGGCTCGCCGAAGCCAAGGCACGCGCGGTGATTGACAGGGCAGCGGGGCGGCCGGTGCTCGGGGCCGATACGGTGGTCGTCTGCGGGGACGACATTCTCGGAAAGCCGGCTGACGCAGCGGACGCGAAGCGGATGCTGCGGATGCTGTCGGGGCGAGCGCACGTGGTGTTGACGGGGGTCTGCCTCGCGTTTGGGGCGCTCCAGACGGAGATCGCATCCACCACCGTCCACTTCGCGCCGCTCACGGACGGGGACATCGACTGGTACGTGGCGTCTGGCGAGCCCTCGGACAAGGCGGGCGCGTATGCGATCCAGGGGCTGGCCTCGCGCTTTGTGACGACGATTTCCGGCCCCTATACGAATGTGGTCGGGCTGCCGGTTGGCCTTGTCTACGACCTGTGCAAGAACGCGGGAATATTGGTATCCTGAGGGCACCTGAGGGGCAGAAGTCCTTACCTATGAGTCACAAAGCCGCGAAAATCGGGATCACCGGCGTGGTGCTGACCCTCGCCTTCGGGGGGCTGCTCTATTCCACGCTCGGCGAGAGCGCGCAGTACTACAAGCACGTCGAGGAAGTGATGGTCCAGCCGGCACCCTGGTACGGCAAGCCGCTCCAGATTCACGGCTACGCCAGGGACATCCGCCGCAAGCGCGACTCCCTCGACTACAGCTTCGAGATGCACAGCAAGGGGCACGTGGTACGCGCCACGTATACGGGCGTCGTTCCCGACACGTTCAAGAACGAGTCTGAGGTGGTGCTTCAGGGCACGCTCGCGGAGGACGGCTTCCACGCGACCAGCATGACCGCGAAGTGCCCGTCGAAATACGAGCCCCAGGTCGGCGGCACCCCAGGAACTTCAGGCACTCCAGGAACCCCAGGAACCCTAGGAACCTCAGGAACCCTAGGAACCTCAGGAACCCTAGGAACCTCAGGAACCCTAGGAACTTCAGGAACCCCTAGTACGTCGTACTAGCCGAGGGCTGACATGGCATCCCTCGGCTACTACCTTCTTCTCAGCGCGTTCGTGGTGTGCGCGTATGCCTTCGCGGCATCGGTCGCGGGCGCACGCCGGCGCTCCACACGACTGATTGAAAGCGGTATCGGGGCGTTCTATTTCGTTGCGGCCATCATGACGGCCGCGTCAGCCATCATCGTCTACGCCTTCGTCGTCGGCGACTATTCGATCAAGTACGTCCAGCGCTATTCGGATTCGGTCCAGCCGCTCTTCTTCAAGATCACGTCGTACTGGGGCGGGCTCGACGGCTCGATCATGTTCTGGGTGTTCCTGCTGTCCTGCTTCGGCAGCGCCGCGGTCTTCGTGAACAGGGAACGCCACAGGGAATTGATCCCGTATGTGGTGGCGGTCATCTCGACGGTTCAGATGTTCTTCCTGTTCCTGATGATCGTCCACAACAACCCGTTCTCGACGTACCTGACCGAGAGCCCCACCGACGGCGCCGGCCTCAGCCCGCTGCTGCAGAACTTCTACATGGTGATTCACCCGCCCACCATGTACACGGGGTTCGTCGGCCTGACGATTCCGTTCGCGTTCGGCATGGCGGCGCTCATCACCGGGTATCTGGACGACTCGTGGCTGCGCGCCGTCCGCCGCTGGACGATGATCTCGTGGCTGTTCCTGTCGGTCGGACTCGGGCTCGGGATGATCTGGGCGTACGAAGAGCTCGGATGGGGCGGCTACTGGGGCTGGGACCCGGTCGAGAACGCGGGATTGCTGCCGTGGTTCACTGCGACCGCGTTCCTGCATTCGGTGCGCGTGCAGGAGCAGCGCGGCATGCTGCGCGTCTGGAACGTCACGCTCGTCATCCTCACGTTCTTCCTGACGATCTTCGGCACGTTCCTGACGCGGTCGGGAATCGTGCAGTCGGTCCATGCGTTTGGCGAAGACCCCGAGCTTGCCCGGATGTTCATCATCTTCATGGTGACCATCCTGACCGTCAGTTTCGGGTTCGTCATCTACCGGCTGCCGCTGCTGCGGGCGCGGAACGAGCTCGATTCGTGGATGTCGCGCGAAGCCGCCTTTCTCGCCAATAACTGGATCCTGCTCTTCTCGGCGTTTTTCATCGCGTTCGGGACGCTCTTTCCGACGATCAGTGAGGCAGTCACGGGCGAACGGCTGACCGTGGGTCCGCCGTTCTTCAACAAGTGGATGCTCCCGGTCGGCCTCATCCTGCTCGTGCTCACGGGCGTGGGCCCGCTGCTCGCGTGGCGGAAGACGACGGTGACGAATCTGCGGCAGCAGTTCCTCATTCCCGTGGCGACCGCGCTCGTCGTCGGCGGGGCGCTCGTCGCGCTCGGCGTGCGCGTCTGGACCTCTGGGATCTGCTTTGCACTCTGCGGCTTCGTCGTGGGAACGATCGGCCAGGAGTTCTGGCGCGGCGCCCGGGTTCGCCAGGACGCCACTGGCACGGACGTCTTCACGGCGCTCATCGGCCTCGTGGCACGCAACAAGCGCCGGTACGGCGGCTACATCGTCCATATCGGCATCGTTCTGATGTTCCTGGGCTTCGCGGGTGAGGGATTCAAGCAGGACGAGCAGTTACTGCTCAAACCCGGGCAGCAGGCCCAGGTCGGCGACTTCACCGTCCGCCTCGACACCGTCCGCGTCACCGACGACGGCCAGAAGCAGATGATCACGGCGCACACCACCGTGTTCCGCGACGGGGAAGAGATCGGGAAGATGTATCCGGCGAAGTGGTATTTCCGGAAGCATGAGGATCAGCCCACCACCGAGGTGGCGATCCGCCGCACGTTCTCTGAAGACCTCTACCTCGTCCTGCCCGCGTTCGACCTGCAGGAGCAGAGCGCCAGCATGGAGATTGTCGTCAACCCCCTGGTGAACTGGGTGTGGGCCGGGTTCGGCATTCTTGCGCTCGGCACCGGCATCGCGCTCCTGCCGGAAGCGGCGCTCGGATTCGCGCTGGCGAAGGTGCCGTCGAATGCCGTCACGTCATCGCTGCTGCTGTTCTCGCTGCTCCTGTGGCCGGCGTCGGTGATCGCGCAAACCACCGAAACCGTTGCCCCGAACCAGCGCAGCGAGCTGCATCGGCAGCTCGAGGGTGACATCATGTGCACCTGCGGCTGCCAGTCGCCGATGGGCAGCTGCCCGATGCGCCCGAATTGCGGGCACTACGATCAGCAGGCGGCGCGGCTCGAAGCCTTCCTCGCGGAAGGCAAGGGCTATGACGAGGTTCGGGACGCGTTCGCCGCGGAGTTCGGGAGCCAGGCCATCCTGGCCGCGCCGATTGATCGCGGGTTCAATCGCCTCGCCTGGATTGTGCCGTATCTCGTCGCGCTTGCCGCCCTCGCCGGCATCTTCGTCACTGCGCGCCGCTGGTCGACGCGCGCGGTTCCGGCGGCCGCCGGCGACGCCGGAATGGACGCGACCACGAGCGCCCGTCTCGACGATGAGCTCCGAAACCTCGACTGACGCGTTTCAACCCTGGCAGCTCTTCACCCTCGCCGGCCTGATCGGTGCGACGGTCGTCGTGTTCATGTCCCGCGGCGAGACGCCTGCCGGCGTCATCCTCCTCAGCCTGATTATTTTTGGCGCGGCGCTCGTGGGTTACGCGGCCTGGCGCACGTTCGCGCCGTTCGGCAGCGCGGAGGATCCCATGGCACCGCAGATGCTCGGCGGCCGTACCCGTGCGGCGCTCGAGCGCGAGAAGACGCTCGTGCTGCGGGCCATCAAGGATCTGGAATTCGACCGCGCCATGGGCAAGGTCTCGGAGAAGGATTGTGCGGAGATGGGCGCGCGGCTCCGCCTCCGCGCTGCCGGCCTCCTGCGGCAACTCGACGCCGGCGCGAGCTATCGGCAGCAGATCGAGGATGAACTCGCCAGGCGGGTCACCGCGCCCGCGATTCCGACCTGCGCGAGCTGCGGGACCGCGAACGAAGTCGACGCGCGGTTCTGTAAGAACTGTGGCGGCGGACTGGTGAAAGCGTGACGCGGGTCGTTTTGGGTTGTGGGATGTGGCTTCTGGGATTTGGGGTGCTGTTCGCCCAGATTGCCATGCCGGATCCGTCGTTGATTCACGGCCGGGCGATCCCGGCGGGCGATCTCGCTCCAGGCACGGTGACCGTCCGCGTCGTCCGTGAAGCCATCGGCAACAACATCACCGGCCAGAGCGTCCGCCTCACGGTCAACGGACAGCCGCGCACAGCCACGACCGATGCGGAGGGCCGTGCCGAGTTTCCCGGCCTGACAGCCGGCGCGGAAGTGCGCGCCGACGCCACGATCGGCGGCGAGGCGCTGACCTCCGACTCCTTCACGGTGCCTGCGACCGGTGGTCTCCGCGTGATTCTCGTGGCGGGGATGAAAGACGCCGCCGCGCGAAAATCGCAGGAGGACGCGGCGGCTGCCGCGGCGCCGCCCGTCAAAGGCTCGGTCGTCCTTGGGCCGAATTCGCGCATCCTCATGGAGTTCCGGGACGACACGCTGCGCGTCTTCTACATTTTCGACATCGTCAATAACGCGCGTGCGCGCGTTGACATCGGTGGTCCATTGATCCTGCAGCTCCCGACGGGCGCGGCGGGCGCGTCGACGCTCGAAGGATCTTCGCCCAGCGCGACGATCAGCGGGGACGTCGTGACCGTCGTCGGACCGTTCGCCGCAGGGCTCACGTCCGTCCAGGTCGGCTTTCAGCTTCCGTACACCAGTGCGGACATCACCGTTGAACAGGCCTGGCCTGTCGCGCTGGAGCAGTTGAGCGTCGCCATCGAGAAGGTCGGAGCCGTCTCGATATCGTCGCCGCAATTTTCGACGGTGGGTGATGTGACGGCGCCAGAAACGGGCACGCCGTTTCTCCTGGCCAGCGGCAACGCGATGCCCGCTGGCTCGACGCTGACGATGGAGCTGTCCGACCTGCCGGTGCATAGCCGCACGCCCGTGTTCACCGCGCTCGGGATCGCAGGCCTCGTCATTGCGGGAGGCCTGTGGCTCGGGTTCAGCGGGCGCACGCGCGTGGATGGGTCCGCAGGCCGCCTGGCCGCGCGACGAGAGAAGCTCCTCGCGGAGCTTGCGGGGCTCGAATACAAACGGAGGCGACGGGCGCCTTCCGGATCCGACGACGCGCGGCACCAGCGCATCGTTGCCGAACTCGAACAGATTTATGGCGAGCTGGATCATGTCGATCCAGGCCCGAGGGGAGGCGGCAGGGACGTCGCCGCGTGAGCGCCTTCGACGAGCTCCAGGTTGACGACGTCTCCCGCCACTTCGGCCGCCGCAGGGCCGTTTCTCATGTCACATTCACCGTCCCCCGTCGCACCATCCTGGGCCTGCTTGGTCCCAACGGAGCAGGGAAGTCGACGATGCTTGCGATGCTGGCGACCCTGCTTCGTCCGACGAGCGGGCTGATCAGCTACGGCACGATCGACCCCCGGCAGGATGGCGCGGCCCTTCGTGGGTCGATCGGCGTGCTCGGCCACGACCTCTTCCTCTATCCCGAGCTCACGGCGCGGGAGAACCTGGAGTTCTTCGCGGGGCTCTACAGCGTGCCGGATGCGCGTGCCGCCGCCACCGAGGCGCTGGCGCACGCCGGCCTGGGGGAGCGCGCTGATGATCCGGTGTCGACGTTCTCGCGCGGGATGCGCCAGCGGCTGGCGCTGGAGCGCGCGCTGATTCACCGGCCGACGCTGCTGCTGCTCGACGAGCCGTTCACGGGTCTCGACGATGCGTCCGGGTCGGCGCTGCTGGCGCGACTCCGTGCGCTCCGCGATTCCGGCGCGATCATCGTGCTCGCCACGCACGACCTCGATCTGGCGGGCGACCTGCTCGACCACGCGATCTTTTTGCGGGATGGGCGGATGGTGGGCTCGGCGGACCGGCCTGAAGAGCTCAGGACGCTGTACCGGAAAGTGATGGCGACGTAGTGTTCGGGCGCATCGTGTGGCTGGTGCTGCGCAAGGACTTCACGGTGGAGGTCCGGAGCCTGGAGATCGCGTACACCATGCTCTTCTTCGCCGTCTCCTGCGTCCTGATCTTCGCGTTCGCGCTGGTCCAGGAGGGACGCGCGCCGGAGGGTGGCGCCGCGGGCATCCTCTGGATCGCGATCGCGTTTGCGGGGACGCTGGCGCTGGGCCGGACGTTCGAGCGCGAGCGCCAGTCCGAGACGCTGCGCGCGCTTCTGCTGGCGCCGGCGTCCCGGCCTGCGATTTATGTCGGCAAACTGCTCGGCGTCGTGGTCCTGCTCATCGGCGCAGAGATGATCCTGGTGCCGCTCGTTGCGCTGCTGTTCCAGGCGCCGCTGCTTGAGAGGCCGGGCTGGCTGGCGATCGTCCTGGTGTTCGGGACGATTGGCTTCGCGGCCGTCGGCACGCTGTTCGCCGCCATGCTCGTGCGCGCCCGCAGCCGCGACGTGCTGCTGCCGGTGCTGTTGTATCCGATCACCGTTCCGGTCATCATTGCCGGGGTTCGCGCGACCGCCGCGCTGCTGCAGCCAGAGGTGGACGCCAGCATCATCGGCTTCTGGCTGGCGCTACTGGCATGCTTCGACGTGGTGTTCGTGACACTGGCGCTCTGGACGTTCGAGCCGTTGATGACAGACTGAAAGGGCTCTAGGCGCTAGGCTTTTGGCTCTCGGCCCTTGGCCGGCCCAAAGCCTAAAGCCCAGAGCCCAAAGCCCAAAGCCTATGCCTACATGGTTCACTCCTGCCGCGGTCGTCTGCGGCCTGATGTTCGCGGTTGCGCCGGTGCTCATCGCCCAGGCGCCGTACGAGTCCACGATGGGGCTCGTGCAGAAGATCTTCTACGTGCATCTTCCGTCCGCCTGGGTCTTCCTCCTGTCGGCCATCGTCTGCGGCATTGCGAGCGTCCGGTATCTCTTCGGGGGCAACCCGCGCCATGACCGAACGGCGTGGGCTGCGGCGGAGCTGGTCGTGCTGTTCGGAGCCATCACGCTGATCACCGGTCCTCTGTGGGCCCGCAAGGCGTGGGGCGTCTGGTGGCAATGGGACGTCCGGCTGACGTCCAGCCTGATGGGATGGATGGTCGCGGTTGCCTACATGCTGCTGCGAAAGTACGGCGGGCCAGGGTCGGATAAGCTCGGGGCCGGCCTCGCGATGTTCGGGATGGCGAACGTGCCGTTCATCTACATTTCGGTGAACTACTGGCGGACGATTCACCCGACGACCAGCGTCGTGCCGACGCTGCCGACCTCCTTCGGACTGCCGCTCTGGTTCAGTGCGGTGACGTTCCTGCTGATGTTCGTGCTGCTGCTGCGGATGCGCGTGCGCCTCGAGGAGCAGCGGACACGGCTCGATGCCCTGTATCTTTCCGCGGATAACTAGAATGCGAACACTCGGACTGATCGCTCTGCTGGCCGTGATATCTCCACTAGCCGTCGGCTCCGCCGCGCTCTATGCACAGGCGCCGCAGCAGCAGGAGGAATTCGTCCCGATCGACGAATTGCCTGCGCAGGATCAGCTCCCGGCCGCGCCGCTCCTGGTTGCCGCGTACTCGTTCGTGGCGCTGGCGCTCTTCGCCTACGTCGTCTCGGTGGCCCGCCGTATGGCCACGGTGCAGCGCGAACTGGAGCGTCTCGAGTCGGATCTGAAGCGCGGCGGACGCCCCTGATGCCGAACGCGGCCCACTTCATTTACATCCCGGGCATTCTGATTCTCGGGGTCGTGATTGGGTGGATCCTCGGATCGCGTGCCGCGGCGGATGCCTATGCCGCGCAGGCGCGCCGCCAGGGCGCCTCAAGACCCTCCGCCAAATAAACGGGGTCGGGGACCCCGTTTTATCGGCCGACAGCGAGCCGGCGCGCAAGGACGTCTGGCAGGCCCGCGTTGATGATCTTCTTCTGCGCGACAGGGATGTTGTACTCCACGCGCGCGATCGTCACGAGCCGCGCGTCGGTGTCCACAAGGCCGTAGGACGCGCGCGGGTCCCCGTCGCGGGGTTGACCGACCGCTCCGCAATTCACCAGAAACCTGGCGTCAGCGTCCATCTGGACCTTGAACCGGGGACCGCCTGTCGGCCCCAGCAAGTCGAGTGACGGATCCCGATGGTCGTCCCCTGGTGCGGATCCGTCGATCAGCCGGAAGACCGCCGGCACGTGCGTGTGGCCGTACAGGCAGAGGGGGCGCGCCGCGGCGCGGATCGCCTGAAAGGCGTCCATGTCGTCAAACACGTAGACGTCTTCGTCGTAAGGCGTGCCGTGGCAGATTTCAATGTTGTCGTCGATGACGACGGGGCCGGCCGGCAACGAAGCCAGCCATGCGAGGTTGGCCGGCGTGAGCGCCGTGGCCGTCCAGGCCACAGCCGCGCGGGCCACGGCGTTGAAGCCGTCGGTGCCCTCGATCCCGGCCGCCACCTTGTCATGGTTGCCGCGGATGACGGCTGCCAGGGGCAGCTCGCGGACACGGTCGATCACCGCATTCGGGTCCGCGCCGTAGCCAACCAGATCGCCCAGCATGAGGACCTGGTCATAGGCGCCGTCAGCGGCGGCCAGCGTCGCGTCGAGCGCTTCCAGGTTCGCGTGAATGTCGCTGATGACGAGATAACGCACTAATACCCAATCCATTCGAGGAGCCGCTCGACCACTTCGGCGACCGGCTTCGACGCATCGACGCGGACATGGGCCTGCTGGTAGGAGGCGCGTCGGCGCAGGTACAGCTGCTCGAGCTGCACGAGGTCGGCGGCGAGCGGCCGGCGGCCGTCCGCGGGAACCCGCTTGACGACTTCGTCCAGCGGGAGATCGAGCCAGACGACGGCGCCATCCGAGAGCATGGCGGCGCGGTTCTCCGGCTCGGCAAACGTCCCGCCGCCGGCGGCGACGATCACGTTCCGCTCCGGGAGCAGGTCGCGCACGACCTGACGCTCCACGTCGCGGAAATACGGCTCGCCGTCCTGGGTAAAGATCGCCGCCACCGAGCGCCGCTCGCGCGCCTCGATGCGCGCGTCGACATCCTCCGTGCGCCAGCCGATGCGTCGACCGAGCGCGGCGGCGACGGTCGATTTGCCCGCTCCCATGAAGCCCACCAGATAGAGCTTGTCGGTTTTCACGCGCGAAGCGATTCGAGCACGGAGAAGAACTCCGGGTACGAAACCGCCGCGGCGCCTGCGTCGTGGATGGTTGTCGGGCCCGTGGCGCCGAGCGCCGCGATGGCGAACGCCATCGCCAGCCGGTGATCGTTCTGCGCGTCGACCTCGCCTCCGCGCAGCCGCCGCGTCCCGCGGACGTGGAATCCGTCGGGCTGCTCATCGATATCCGCGCCCATCCGCCGCAGGCCATCCGCCAGGGCGGAGATGCGGTCGCTTTCCTTGACCCGCAGCTCCTCGGCGCCGCTCACGGACAGTGCGCCGCCGTGCGTCGCAAGCGCCGCCAGCACCGGCAGTTCATCGATCACGCCCGGGACGTCGGCCGGCGCGATATGCGTCGCCCGCAGAGCCCCGTGGCGCACCGTGATCGTGCCGATCGGCTCGCCGGCGTCCTCGACGGATCCCTGTTCGACCGAGACCGCCGCACCCATCCGCTCCAGGATCGCGATGATCCCGGTCCGGGTGGGGTTGAGGCCCACTTCGTCGATGACGACCTCCGAGCCTGGCAGCGCCGCCGCCGCCACCATCCAGAAGGCTGCGGACGAAATATCACCGGGCACCAGAAGGTCACGGCCGCTGAGGCGCTGCCCGCCATCAACGGCGACCGTTCCGTCCACCTGCGTGACACGCGCTCCAAACGTCGCCAGCGCGCGCTCGGTATGGTCCCGGGTGGTGATCGCTTCATGCACGCGGGTGGTGCCGTTCGCATGGAGCCCCGCCAGGAGCACCGCGCTCTTGACCTGTGCGCTCGGCACCTCAGGCGTGAAATCAAGAGAGGCCAGCACCGAAGAGCCCTCGATTGTGAGGGGCGGCCGCCCGTCCTGGGACGTGATTCGGGCGCCCATCCGCTCGAGCGGGACGATGATGCGGCGCATCGGACGCCGGCACAGGGACTCGTCGCCGGTGATCGATGCCGGAAAGGGCTGTGCCGCGAGGATCCCGGCCAGCATCCGCATGGTGCTCCCGGAATTGCCAGCGTCAAGCACGCCGCCCGGTCGCCGGAAGCCTCTCGGCCCAAGTCCCGTGATGCAGACGTCCGTTCCATCGCCCGACAGCCGTGTCGCCTGCTCCACGTTGACGCCAAGCCCGCGCAGGCACCGAAGCGTCGAGGCGCAATCCGCGCCGGTGGAGTAGCCGCGAATCAGCGACGGGCCGTCGGCAATCGCGGCCAGCAGGGCATAGCGGTGCGAGATGGACTTGTCGCCGGGAGGACGAACGCGGCCACGCACGCGCGGCGCGGGGTGGACGACAGCCGCTACGCTGGCCATGCCCACGACTATAGCAATGGTTCGTGGTTGGTGGTTAATTAGTGGCGGGTGAGGTCATAATCGGGGACACGATGCCGCGCGGCGCCCCCGTCCGCCTCGAGTTCCCGAGCACCCTTGAGATGCTCGACGTCGCGCAATCGGTCAGCGAGCAGATTGGCCGTGCGGCCGGACTCGACGACGAGTCGCTGCACTGGGTGGCCGTCGCCGTCCGCGAATCGGTCATCAACGCGATCAAGCATGGCAACGGCGGCGACGTCCGCAAACGCGTCTTCGTCGAGTTCACCCCTATCGAGAACGAGGATCTGCCTGGACTGGCCATTCGCGTCCGTGACGAAGGACCGGGGTTCGATCCCGCCACGCTCCCGGACTGCGTGGCCCCGGAGAATCTCCTCAAGGGCAGCGGCCGCGGCATCTTCCTGATTCGCAGCTTCATGGACGAATTCGTTCTCGAACGCGCCTCCGAGGGCGGGATGGAACTGCGGATGGTCAAGCGAGTCCAGCACCAAAGCGCCTGATTGCCCGATCCGGCCCTCCTCGCCACAGCTGTCGACATCGTGCTCCGTGCCGGCGAGATTCAGCTCGCACGCCAGGCGTCCGGTTTTACCATCTCGAAGAAGAGCGCGATCGATCTGGTCACCGAGGTCGACCTCGAGTGCGAGCGCATGTGCCGCGCCGTGATCGCCGAGCGCTTCCCGGAGCACGACGTGCTCGCCGAGGAACTGGGCAGCGTCCCCACCGACCGCGCACCGTCCCGCTGGCGCTGGGTCTTCGACCCGCTCGACGGGACCACGAACTACGCACACGGCCTGCCTATCTACTGCTCATCGCTGGGCCTCGAGCGTGACGGTCAGCGGGAAGTGGCCGCGATCTACGACCCGACCAGGCGCGAGCTGTTCACGGCGGAGCGCGGTGGGGGAGCCTTTCTCAACGGCACGCCGCTCGCGGTGTCGGCGACCACAGCGGTCAGCGAGGCCCTTCTGGTGACGGGATTTCCGTACGACGTGCACCAGAACGCTACGTCGCTCGTGGAGCTGTTCGCGCTCTTCCTGTCGCGATCCCGCGCGGTCCGCCGGCTCGGCTCGGCAGCGCTGGACCTCTGCTATGTCGCCGCGGGGCGCTTTGATGCCTTCTGGGAGCAGCACCTCAAACCGTGGGACGTGGCGGCGGGGGCGCTGATCGTCGAGGAGGCTGGCGGCAGGGTGACTGGAATGGACGGCACTCCCTTCGATTCGGCCGCGGCGCACCTCGTCGCCTCCAACGGACACATCCATGACGAGATGACCAGCCTGATCGCCGGATACCGCGGCCAGCGTGCTCCAGACAGGACATAACCGCTGGCACCCGCCGTGCACACAGCCAAGGCATGTGCACATACGCTCGAGCTCTCACGGCGGCCGCAGCCGCCCTGCTCCTCGGCACGGCCGCACCCGCCGCCGCCCAGCAGACGCTGAACTTCACGTTCGGATACTTCGCCGTTCAGGGCGAGGATGCCCGCGTCGAACACGACGTCCTCATCGACAACCGTAACTTCCGCGAATTCGAGATCAGCGAGTTCAACACCGGCTCGATTGGGGTCGAGTGGTTGATGCCCCTCGGCAATTACGTCGAGGCGGGCGCCGGGGTGTCCTTCTCCCGGCGGACGGTGCCGTCGGTGTACGCGGAGTTCGTCGATCACGATGGTACAGAGATCGACCAGGAGTCGCGGATGCGGCTGATGCCAGTCGCCTTCACCGTCCGCGTGCTGCCGCTCGGCCAGACGTCGCCGGTGCAGCCGTACCTCGGGGGCGGCCTCGGCGTGGTCGCGTGGCGTTACAGTGAATTCGGGGAGTTCGTCGACTTCCAGCGCCGCAACGCGATCTTCCGGCAGCAATATGTCGCCTCAGGCAACGCGACCGGCCCCGTCATCCTTGGCGGGCTGCGATTCGCCGGCGATGCGCTGAGCGGAGGATTCGAGGTGCGGTATCAGAGCGCCGACGCGCCGCTCGGTGACCGGTTCGCGGCCGTCGATCCGGATCTGCGAATCGATCTGGGCGGCTGGACGTATCAGGCGACGGTGGGGGTTCGTTTTTAAGTCAAAAGTCAGAAGTCAAAGGTCAAAGGTCAAAGGTCAAAGGTCAAAGGTCAAAGGTGGGCGACCTAAGGTAGCCTAGCTGCTCCGTGAAGGCGTTGATCAACTGGCTGTACGGGTTCGCCCTTGCCATCGGCGGGCCGGGCCTTCTGGCGATCGCCTTTCTCGACTCGTCCTTCCTGTCTCTCCCCCAGATCAACGACATCCTCGTGGTGCTGATGGTCACGCAGCACAAGGCGCTCATGCCGTACTACGTCGCGATGGCGACCCTCGGCTCGATTGCCGGCTGCTACGTCATTTACTCTCTGGCCGAGCGCGGCGGGGACGCCTTCCTCAGGAAACGCCTGCGGCCCGGCCATACGGAGCGCGCCCTGGCGCTCTACAGGCGGTACGGATTGCTCGCCCTGATCGTGCCGGCGCTCCTGCCGCCGCCCGCGCCATTCAAGCTCTTCGTGCTGATGGCCGGTGTCGCCGGCGTGCGGCCGCTGCATTTCGTCGGCGCCATCGCGGTCGCCCGCGGCTTCCGGTACACGCTGCTCGGTTTCCTGGCTGTCTGGTACGGCGACGTGGCTCTGGAGGTGATGCGCACACGCGGCCGGGAGGTGGCGCTTTGGCTCGCAGGCCTGATCGTGGCCGGCGCCTTCGCCTGGTGGCTCGTACGGCGATTCGGTGCGTGGGGCGGGTCTCGCCGCGAGTCGCGGCCGCATCGAGCGGCGGACCCGCCGGATAGAATCACCTAATTGGCCCCGGACATCTCCATCGTCATCCCCCTTCGCGATGAGGAGGGCAACGTCGAGCCGCTCATCACCGAGCTGACCGGCGTCATGCAGTCGATTGGCCGGCCCTACGAGGTGATCCTCATTGACGACGGGAGCGAGGATGCGACGTTCGCGACGCTGCGCCGCCTGCAGGCCGGGGACCCGCATCTGCGGGTCATTCAGTTCGAGCGGAACTTCGGCCAGACGGCGGCGTTTGCCGCCGGCTTCGCGCATGCTCGCGGAACGCTCATCGTCACGCTCGACGGGGACCTCCAGAACGACCCGGCGGACATCCCGCGCCTGCTCGACCTGGCCAGGACGCACGATATCGTCTGCGGCTGGCGCAGGAACCGGAAGGATGCGTTCCTGACCCGGCACGTCCCGTCAGTCGCCGCCAACTGGCTGCTCGGCATCGTCAGCGGCATCCGGCTCCACGACAACGGCTGCTCCTTGAAGGTCTTTCGGGCGGCCGTCGTCAAACCGTTGAAGCTCGCCCCCGGGATGCACCGGTACCTGCCGGCGCTGGCCAGCCAGCTCGGAAGCCGGGTGACCGAGGTCGTGGTGAATCACCGCCCCCGCCGGTCTGGCCGGTCGAAGTACGGCCTGTCGCGGACGTTCGGTGTGCTGCGCGACATCATCGGCCTGCGCCGCCTGATGGGGCGGGCAATCGATTCGGCGACCGATGCCTCACGGCTCTACACAGTGAAACAGGTCCTGGAGGCTGGCGCCGAGCCCTTCACATGATGGTGGCATCGTCCCACCGCCGAGACATGCGGACCGGCCTATAAATTCCGCTGCTCGTATTCCCCACGAATGTCGCTGACGGCAGGCACACGTCTCGGCCCGTGTGAGATCCAGTCCGCCCTGGGCGCCGGCGGCCGCGCAAGGCGATCGACTACGCGGTGCAGATCGCTCAGGGACTCGCGGCGGCGCACGCGCGCGGGCAGACGGCCGACCATCGCCACGGCGCGCGCTACGTTCGGGAGCACCACCGAAACGGACCCTGTGTGGTCGCCCGATGGCACGCGCCTCCATGCCACAGCGCTCTTTCAGACGAGGATCAGCTTCGCGTTGGTCGCTCGGACGAATTACGCGGTGGCGCCCGATGGACGCTTCCTGACGACGAAATCGATCGGTGATACCGGGGTCTCGCCAATCACGCTGCTTCTGAACTGGTCGGGGCTGCGCTGAGGTCACTCACCGCCGCCCTTATGCCGAGCGGCGCTCCTGCTCGCGCTGCCGCCGGTGTTGGCGGCGCGCGAGGAGGTCGTAGGTCACGACAACCGTGACGAAGAGAAGCATTCCGCCAAAGATGATGTACAGCCCGGTCATACGTCCTTCTTCCTGCCAAGGACGAAGGCGCCACCGATGAATGCGCTCCACGTGACAACTCCGAGAATCGCGATCGCGATCGAGAACGTGCGATCGCCGAGGAACTGTCCGAATACGAGCCCGCCGAGCGCGAGGTTGGCGGCGTCAGGAAGCTTGTCGATGAGCATTCGGCGCTGTTCTCCGGTCAATCCTACCATCGTCGAACGGCGAAGCCAGTGACGTGCCGACGCGGAACCTTGAAGATCTCATGAACGGGAGCACCGCGTGTTGCAGTAGCGACGATACGAGAGGCGTGGCAGGTACGCCGTTCGTGGCTGTTACACTCTTGTGAATGTCGTACCGGACCCCGCTCGAATCCCGTATCGCGAAGAAGACCACGAAGGCGATCGTCGACTTCAACCTGATTGAAGACGGCGACCGCGTGATGGTCGGCCTGTCCGGCGGCAAGGACAGCTGGGCGCTGCTCCAGACACTCGACCTGCTGCGGCAGCGCGCGCCGATCGATTTTTCGCTCATCGCGGTCAACGTCGACTCGGGCTACAAGGATTTCAAGCACGACGTCATCGCCCGCACGTGCGAGGAGCGCGGCTGGGAGCTTCGAATCCAGCACACGTCGATCGGCGACGTCATGGACGACATCCTCGCAGCGAATGCCACGCCGTGCTCGCTGTGTGCCCGGCTGCGGCGCGGGGTGCTGTACCGCCTGGCGGGGGAGGTGGGCGCCACGAAGATCGCCCTCGGCCACCATCTCGACGACTTCGTCGAGACGCTCCTGCTGAATCTCTTTTTCGCCGGCGCCCTCAAGGCCATGCCGGCCCGGCTCGTGTCCGATAACGGCGAGCACGTCGTCATCCGGCCGCTCGTGTACGTCACCGAAGACGAGGCGCGCCAGTTCGCGAAGGAGTCGAACCTCCCGATCATCGGCTGCTGCTGTCCCGCGTGCGGCGACCTGAGCCTCCAGCGCCAGCGCGTGAAGCGGCTCATTCTCGATCTCGAGCGCGAGCACCCGGGCGTCAAGCCGTCGATGCTGAAGGCGCTCGGCAACGTGATGCCACGCCACCTCCTCGACACCCGCCTCAATCCAAGCGGCGAACTGCGCGACAGCGCGGCGCTGCGGGTCGAAGAGGAAGCCACGAACCTCATTCAGATCCGCCACTAGCATGCGGGCCGTCATCCAGCGCGTGACCGGCGCCTCCGTCCGCGTCGGCGACCGGGTTGTCGGGCAGATCGGCCCCGGTCTTGTCGTGCTTCTTGGGGTCGCAAAGGACGATGCGGGCGAGGACGTGCGGTATGTGGTCGGCAAGGTTCGCGACGCACGGGTCTTCGAAGGTGACGAGGGGCGCCTGATGGACCGGTCGGTCGCCGAGGTCGGCGGGGCCGTGCTGGTCGTTTCGCAGTTCACGCTCTATGGGGACCTGCGCAGGGGACGCCGGCCGTCGTTCGACGCGGCGGCGTCGCCTGAGTCGGCTCGATCGCTGTACGAATCCCTCGTGAGAGAATTGCGCGACGTGCCGCTCGAGGTGGCGACCGGTGAGTTTCAGGCGATGATGCACGTCGAGCTGGTGAACGACGGTCCCGTCACGATCCTCATCGACAGCAAACGGCAGTTCTGACCATATGTCTCTACGAACAGGAATCGTGACCGCCGCGCTCTGCGCCATGCCGCTGACGTCCGCCGCGCAGCAGCGGCCCCTCGTGACGGAGGACCCGGAGACGATCGGCGCCGGCCGGATGCTCATCGAAGCGGGGTTTGATTACGCCCGCGACGTGGACTATCCAGCGTCGGGATTACGCGGCAACCTGCTGCGGGCGCCGCTCATCGGGTTGAGCATGGGGATCGGAGAGATCGGCGAAGTGCAGATCGACGGCGGCCTCCGCAACCGGCTTACGATCACGGATCGGCGCCCGGCGCCGCTCTCACACTTCCTGGTCGTGCCTGGTGGCACCACGACCGACGTTGAGGACATGACCGTCGGCACCAAGGTCCGCCTGGTGTCGGAAGGCACGTCGCGACCCTCCATCGCGCTGCGATCGGCCACCCGGCTGCCGATGGCCGGGAACGAGAGGGGCCTCGGCCTCGACACGATGGACTTCTATTCGACGCTGCTGGTCGCCAAAACGGTCCAGTCGGTCCGGTTCGTGGGCAACATCGGCCTTGGGATTCTGGGCGACCCGACGCGCGGTGACCGGCAGAACGACGTCATCATGTACGGCGTCTCGTTCGCGCGTGCCATTGCGGCAAACAGCGAGGTCGTCGGCGAGATTAACGGCCGGAAAGACACCCGCGAAGGCGACCCGCCGCCGGGAACCGAGTCCCGCAGCATGCTCCGGTTTGGCGCCCGGCACACCATCGGGGCGTTTCGAGCCGACGCGGCGATCATGTTCGGCATGGCCACGACGGACCCGACAATAGGCTTTGCCGCGGGCTTCACGTACGTGTTCAATGCCTTCCAGTTCCCCTGATGCCCGTCCCGGTCGTCAAGGCCCATGCGTACGGCAACGACTTTCTGCTCGTCGAGGATGGCCTGGCGGGTTCGGACGAGTCCCGGCTTGCGCGCGCCCTGTGCCACAGGCATTCCGGCGTCGGCGCCGATGGCCTGCTGCTGTACCGGATACAGCGTGGCGGCGCCACGATGCGGCTCCTCAACGCCGACGGCAGCCCATCCGAGCTCTCGGGAAACGGGCTTCGGTGTCTCGCTGCGCTTGTCGCCCGCGATCAGCACTCGAAGCCGGGCGACGTCATCACGATCGCGACGGACGCCGGCACGAAACGCCTCGAGCTGCGCGGCCGGGAAGGTCAGCGCCTGACGTTCCGTGCCGACATGGGCGCCCCGGAAGATATCCGGCAGGTGCAGATTCAAATCGGCGGCGAGACGGTCACGGCCACGGTGCTCCGCACGGGGAATCCCCAGTGCGTGCTGCTGGGCCCCCTCCCGGACGCCGAGCGTTTCAACCGGCTTGGACCCGCGATCGCCACCCACCCGATGTTTCCGGTGGGTACAAACGTCGAATTCGTGCAGGTGGAAGCGCCCGACCGGGTACGCATCACGATCTGGGAGCGGGGAGTCGGGCCGACCACCTCCTCGGGGACCGGCTCCTGCGCGTCAGCGGTCGCCGCGGCCGCCCACGGCGGCGCCGCGCGGGAGATGGACGTCATTGCCCCTGGCGGCACGCAGCGGGTTGAATGGCGCGAAGAGGGGATCTTTCTGACCGGGTGGGCCGAGGTGCTGTTCGAGGGCCGGTGGTTGGCGGGTCCGAAAGGCCCCGCCCTGTAAAGCTGACGACGTTCCGGCGTACTGCCTAACGACGGCGTCGCGCGGCTGGTGGTGTCGAGGCCTCCGCGATCGCGGCCAGGACCGCGTCAATTCGTGCGCGTATTCCTTCCAGACCCTTTTCGGCGGCGAGGTAATTACCCTCGCCAACCGCCGTGCGCGCTTCTTGCACATCCGTCCGGATTGTGGCGAGCGCCTCGACCGGCCCGGCCAGAAGCCGCTGCGGCACCCGGGATCCCCGCGCCGCCGTCAGCCGGGTCTCCGCCTGGGCGACGGCCATGTCCAGCTCGGCGATGGTGCGCTCGACGCCGGCACGCATGGCCGCTTTGGAGTTAGCTGTTTCGCGGGCCGCGTTCTGGGCACGCTCGTGACTCGTCAGCGCGTGGTTCAGGGCGAGCCGGTAATCGCCGGCGGACGCCGCCTCGTGGGCGCTCTGGAGTGACGAGGTCGCGGCCGTGTACTCCGGCGTCGCGTACTGCTCCGCCCCGGCCGCGCGCGCGGCGTCGATCGCCCCCTGGGCCATGTCCATCTCTTTGTTGGGTGGTGCGGCGCATCCGGGTGTGACGAGCAGGGCGGCGCAGAGCAGAACGGCAGGCAGGTACGACCGCGTCATGAGCAGATTGAGTATAGCGTCGATGAAAGACGTCGCACCACACGATCGGCCGCGCGAGAAGCTCGAACGCCTCGGCGCGTGCGGCCTCGGCGACAACGAGCTGATTGCCGTCCTCATCGGCAGCGGATCGCGGGACCTGAATGCGCTCGGCGTCGCCAACGAACTCATCGAGCATACCGGCGGCGTTCACGGCCTGACCAAACTCGGGCTCGACCATCTCCGGAACGTGCGCGGCGTCGGACCGGTCCGCGCGGCGAGAGTCCTTGCGGCCGTAGAGCTCGGCCGCCGTACGCTCGTGCGCGGCGCCGCGGAGCGGCCGCGGCTGACAACCCCCGGGGAGCTCGCGGCGTATCTGCTGCCGCAGTACGGCGGCGGCAGTGTCGAGCAGTTCGGGATCGTGATGCTTGACACCCGGCATCGGGTCATTCGCATCAAGATCGTGTCGATCGGCTCGCTCGACGCGACCGTGGTCCACCCACGCGAGGTGTTCAGGGAGGCGGCGTCCGCGTCGGCGGCGGCGATCGTCCTCTTCCACAACCATCCGTCGGGGGATCCGACGCCGAGCCCCGACGATCTCGTCCTCACCACGCGCATGGTCAGTGCCGGGACCATCATGGGCATCGACGTCGTCGATCACGTGATCCTGGCCGATCAGCGCTACTTTTCACTCGTCGAAGCTGGACGCCTGCACCCCTGCGGGGAATAATGGTCAGGTGTGACCCACCTGCACTTCGACTGCTTCTCCGGCGCATCCGGCGACATGATCCTCGGCGCGCTGCTCGATTCCGGAGTGCCGCTCGCGGACGTACGCGCGGCCCTCGGAAGCCTGCCGATCGGGCATGAGGAGGTCTGGACCGAGCGCGTGACGCGCGCGGGCATATCCGCCACGAAGTTCCAGGTGCGCGATGAACAGACGAAGGCGCACCCCCATCGTCACGTCGCCGAGGTCTACCGGCTGATTGACGGGTCGGCGCTCTCGCCGGCCGCGAGGGACACCGCCAAGGGCCTGTTTGCCCGCCTGGCGGAGGCTGAAGCCGCGATTCACGCGATGCCGGTGGAGAAGGTGCATCTGCATGAGGTGGGCGCGCTTGATTCGATTATCGACATCGTCGGCGCCGTGTTCGCCATGGAGCAGCTTGGCGTCGACGAGGTGTCTGCGTCGCCGCTGAATGTCGGCAGCGGCACCGTGCAGACGTCTCACGGCCTCTATCCGGTCCCGGCGCCGGCGACCGCGAGACTCCTGGCGGGGGCGCCCATCTACGCCGGCGGGCAGGGCGAACTTGTCACGCCGACGGGTGCGCTGCTGATTACCCACTACGCCGGCCACTATGGTCCGGTGCCGCCGATGCGCCTCGATCGCGTGGGGTACGGCGCCGGGTCGCGTGACTTCAAGGACACGCCGAACGTCCTCAGGGTGCTGGTGGGGCAGACCGAGAACCGCGCGCACACCCACAGCGTCGTGCTGATCGAGGCCGAGATCGACGACATGAACCCGCAGATCTTCGGGGTGCTCATCGACCAGCTCCTGGCGGCGGGCGCCCTGGACGTGTTCTATACGTCCATTCAGATGAAGAAGAACCGCCCGGGCACGCTCCTGTCGATCGTCGCGGCTCCGGGCGCACGCGAAGCACTGACCTCCATCGTCTTTCGGGAGACGACGACGATCGGGGTGCGCTACCACGAAATGAAGCGGGAATGTCTCGAGCGCGAGAGCGTGACGGTGCAGACGCCGTACGGCCCGGTGGCCGTCAAAGTGGCGCGGCGTGATGGGGAGATTCTCAACGCCTCACCGGAATTCGACGACTGCGTCCGCGTCGCAGCCGCGGCCGGCAGACCCGTCAAGGAAGTCCACGCGGCTGCCATCAAGGCCTTCCTCGATCGGCGCGCGGGACAAGGTCCCCAGCCAGTATGAAACCGTTCTACATCACGACCCCGATCTACTACATCAATGCCCGACCGCACATCGGCCATGCGTACACGACGATGGTCGCCGATGCGATCGCGCGGTCGCGCCGGCTCCTGGGCGACGACGTCTTCTTCCTGACCGGCACCGACGAGCACGGCCAGAAGGTGGAGCGGGCGGCGCAGAAGGCGGGACACCAGGCGACGAAGGTCTTTGCCGACGAGGTTGCGGCGTCCTTCCAGCAGATGTGCGGGGACCTCCAGATCTCGAACAACGATTTCGTCCGGACGACGGAACCGCGTCACCACCGGGCGGCGCAGGAATTGTGGAAGCGTGTCGCGGACCGGGGGGATATCTACAAGGGTGATTACGAGGGGTGGTACTGCACCGTTGACGAGATCTTCGTCCCCGAAACGCAGCTGGTGGAAGGGAAGTGTCCAACCTGCGGCAGCAAAGTGGAGCGGCTGAAGGAGGAGAGTTATTACTTTCGCCTTTCGAAGTACCAGCAGCCGCTCCTCGACTTCTACGCGGCGAATCCGACGTTCGTCCAGCCCGATTTCCGCTTCAACGAAGTGCGCGCGTTTGTAGAGGCCGGGTTGCAGGACCTGAGCATCAGCCGCACGTCGTGTCAGTGGGGGATTCCTGTTCCCGGCGACCCGGCGCACGTCATGTACGTCTGGTTCGACGCGCTGACGAATTACCTCACCGCTCTTGGCTTTGGATCCGGCGATCCCCAGGCAGAGTCGCGCATGCAGCGGTTCTGGCCCGGCGTGACGCACCTGATCGGCAAGGAAATCCTTCGCCAGCATGCGCTGTACTGGCCGGCGTTCCTGATGGCGGCCGGCCTGAAGCCGCCGGACCGCGTCGTCGCACATGGCTGGTGGCTGATGGGCGGCGCGAAAATGTCGAAGTCGGTGGGGAATGTCGCCCGGTATCAGGACTACGTGGACGTCTTCGGCCTCGACGCGCTGCGGTATTTCGTCATGCGCGAAATGCCGCTGGGGCTCGACGCGAACTTCTCGGACGAAGGCGTCCTGACGCGGTTCAACGCGGACCTTGCCAACGATCTCGGCAACCTCGTCAGCCGCACGACAACGATGATCCACCGGTACAGCGGCGGGATAGTGCCCGACTCGCCAGAGGCCGCCCGTGGACCGCTCGACCGCGATCTCGAGATGCAGCTGGCGCGCGCCATTGATGGCGTCGTTCGGAATTTCGCCACGTTTCAGATCACGCTCGCGCTGCAGGACACGTGGGAGCTGATTCGATCGGTGAACCAGTACATCGTGAAGCGCGAGCCCTGGTCCCTCGCCAAGCGGCCGGACGCGAAGGCGCTGCTGGACGCCACGCTGTACCACTCGGCCGACGCGCTTCGCGTGACCGCGGCGCTGATCGACCCGGTCATGCCCCAGGCGGCCGAGCGGATTCGGACGATGCTGGGGATCCCGCAGGAGCCGTGGACGGGCCTGAAGGCGGGGACGCTTGCCCCGGGCACACGTCTCGGTCCAACCGAGCCATTGTTTCCACGCATTGAAAAGACAGTCGAGGAGCTGCGAGCTATGACATCGCCCGAACAACCGTCACAACCTTCACCCACTGACTCGGCGCCTGTCAGCGCTCCGCCTCCAGTGCCCAAGGCCGATTCACGCATCACCATCGACGAGTTCATGAAGGTGGAGCTGCGCGTGGCAAAGGTCCTCACAGCCGAGGCTGTCCCGAAATCGAAAAAGCTCCTCAAGCTCACGGTCGACACCGGCCAGGATCAGCGGACGATTGTCGCCGGCATCGCGGAGGCGTATCAGCCGGAGCAGCTCGTCGGCCGGACGATCGTCATCGTGGCGAATCTGCAGCCTGCCACGTTGATGGGGATCGAGTCGAACGGCATGGTGCTCGCCGGGAGCATCGACGGCGGGAAGCCTGTTCTCGTGAGCTTCGAGCAGGACGTGCCGCCAGGTGCTCGAGTTCGATGACGCCGACTCCCTGACTTTTGACTTTTGACTTTTGACCTTTGACTTTCGTTGACTCGCACTGCCACCTGGCCGGCGAGGAGTTCGAGGCCGATCTTCCAGCCGTCATCGAGCGCGCCCGGGCCGCCGGGCTGACGGGGGCGCTCGTCATCATCGCGGCGGATGACGAGGCGGAGTACGAGCGCGCCAACGTCGTGACCGCCGCCTGGGACGCGATCAGGCTGTCCGTTGGGGTCCACCCCCACGCCGCTGCGCAGTTTGCGGACGACCCGGGCCGCGCGGCCCGCCTGGTGGAGGCGCGCATCGCCGGCCGGCCCGCCGCCCGCGCACTTGGGGAGATTGGGCTCGACTACCACTACGACTTCGCGCCGCGCGATGTGCAGCAGGCGGTCTTCCGCGAACAGATCCGCGCCGCCCGCCGCCTGGCGCTGCCCATCATCATCCATACCCGGGAGGCAGAGGAGGATACGTTCCGCGTACTGGCGGAGGAATCCGCCGGCGACACCGGCGTGGTCCTGCACTGCTTCACGGGCGACCGCGCCATGGCGGCGCGCGCGCTCGATCTCGGCTTCTACCTCTCGCTGGCGGGCATCGTGACATTCCCGCGGGCACACGAGCTCCATGACGTCGCGAGGCTCGTGCCGATCGATCGGCTCCTCATCGAAACCGACAGCCCCTTCCTGGCGCCGGTGCCGCACCGGGGAACCCGCAACGAGCCGGCTCGGGTGATCCACGTCGCCAGCGCGGTCGCCGCTCTCCGCGGCACCACGGCGGGCGACATCGCCGCGGCCACGCGCGACAACTTCGTACGGCTCTTCAAGCCGTAGCTGCTAAAATCGACGGCTGTGAACCCCGCCGCTCCCAACGCGTCCTCAGCGGCCCTGGCGCAGTTATTCGAGCCGATCCGCGACGACCTCAAGGCCGTCGAGCGCGAGTTCGCGCGGCACATCCAGTCGCAGGTCGCCGTGATTCCGGAGATCGGCAACTACGTCAAGGACGGCGGGGGTAAGCGGATTCGCCCCGCGGTGCTGCTGATGGCCGCCCGGATGGCGGGATATGCGGGCGAGCGCGCCGTCCTGTATGCCGCCGTCATCGAGTTCATTCACGCCGCGACGCTCGTCCACGACGACGTCATCGATGAGGCGCAGACGCGGCGGGGCCGCGACGCCGCCCATACCCGGTGGGGCAACCACCTCAGCGTCCTCTTTGGCGATTTCCTCTACCTGAAGTCGATGTCGCTGGCCCTCAGCCAGGACAACATCGAGCTGATTCGCGTGCTGTGCGACGTCACGCTGCGGATTGTCGAGGGGGAGATCTGCCAGCTCACGAAGAAGGGCGCGGTGGACCTGTCCGAGGAAGAGCACTTCGACATCATCCGGCGGAAGACCGCGTTCCTGTTTGCCGGCGCCGCGAAGATTGGCGGCATGCTGGCCCCGACGACGGCCGAGCAGCAGGAGGCGTTGTGGGACTACGGCTTCAGCATCGGCGTCGCATTCCAGATCGTGGATGACCTGCTGGATTTCACCGGCGACGAGGTCGTGCTCGGCAAGCCGGTCGGCGGAGATCTTCGCGAAGGGAAGCTCACCCTGCCGGTGATTCACCTGTTGTCCAAGGGCGACGCACGTGCGCGCACCCTCGTGCACACGATCGTCCGAGACGGGCGGGCCACGCATGAGGAGTGGCGCGAGCTGCGCGCGATGCTGGCGCAGACGCGATCGATCGATTACGCGCAGAGCACCGCTGTCGCATACGTCGAGCGGGCGAAGCGCGCGCTCCGCCTGTTTCCCGCGAGCGCCTCGCGCGAGGCGCTTTTATTCCTTCCCGACTACGTTCTCGCACGCGACCGGTGACGCCTGCCGACCGCATCGACGAACTTCGCCGCCAGATCCGCCATCACGAGGAGCGTTACTACGTCCTGAACGCCCCGGAGATCGCCGACGCCGAGTTCGACGCGCTCTACACGGAGCTCGCGCGGCTCGAGGCCGGGCACACCGGCCTCGTCACCTCCGACTCTCCGACCCAGCGGGTGGGCGGCCGCGTGGCGGCCGGCTTTGCCACCGTCCGGCACGCCGAGCCGATGTTCAGCCTCGACAACGCGTTCAGCGACGAGGAACTGCGCGCCTTTGACGATCGCGTACGCCGCGGCCTCGGGCTCGCTCCCGACGCACCAGGCCTGGTGGCCTATGTGTCGGAGATGAAGATCGACGGCGTCAGCATTGCGGTGACGTACGAGGACGGCATCCTGGTCCGGGCCGCCACGCGCGGCGATGGCGTCAGCGGCGAGGACGTCACGCCGAACATCCGGACGATCCGCGCGATTCCGCTGCGCCTTCGCGACGCAGGCCCGGGGCGGGTCGAGGTCCGCGGGGAGGTGTACCTGCCCCGCACGGCGTTCGAGCGCATCAACCGCGAGCGCGCGGAATCGGACGAGCCGCTCTTCGCCAACCCGCGGAACGCCGCCGCGGGCACGCTGCGGAATCTGGAGCCGGCCCTCGTGGCGAAGCGGGGCCTCAGCGCCTTCTTCTATCAACTCGTTCCGGACGGACCAGCCACCCACGGCGAGACGCTGGAACGACTGCGGCAGTGGAGCCTTCCCGTCGAGGCGCACTGGCGGTGCTGCGTGGGGATTGACGCGCTCATTGCCTTTTGCCGCGAGTGGGACGAGAAGCGGCGAACGCTCGACTTCGACACCGACGGCGTGGTGATCAAGGTCGATCGGCTCCAGGACCGTCCCGTACTCGGCACGACGAGCAAGTTCCCTCGATGGGCGATCGCCTTCAAGTTCCCGGCGGAGCAGAAGTCCACCCTCCTCAGGAAGATTAACGTGAACGTCGGCCGGACCGGCGCCGTCACGCCGTTTGCGGTCCTTGAGCCCGTGTTCATCTCCGGATCGACCGTGTCGATGGCGACGCTGCACAACGCGGACGACCTGGCGCGCAAAGACGTTCGCGAAGGCGACACCGTCATCGTGGAAAAGGCTGGTGACGTGATCCCGCGGGTGGTCGGTCCTGTGCTGAGTAAGCGCCCGCCGGATGCGCAGCCCTGGGTCATGCCGGCCGACTGCCCGAGGTGCGGGGCCGCGCTGCACCGTGCCGAAGGCGAGGCCGTGTGGCGGTGCGAAAACACGTCGTGCCCGGCGCGCCTGCAGCGGGGGCTCGAGCACTTCGCCTCGCGCTCGGCGATGAACATCGAGGGCCTGGGGGAGTCACTGATCGCGCAGTTGCTCGAGGGGAGCCTCGTTCGGGACTACGCCGACGTCTATGCGTTGAGCAAGGAGACCCTGGCCGGCCTCACGGGCAGTTCTGTCCGGAGCGACGGGAAGGCGATCGAGCGCCGCTTCGGGGACAAGAACGCGACAAAGGTGGTCGAGCAGATCGATCGGAGCCGCGGCAACGAGCTCTGGCGGCTGATTTATGGACTGGGCATTCGCCATGTCGGCGAGCGCGGCGCGGAAGTGCTGGAGGAGGCCTTCGGTTCGATGGACGCTCTCATGGCGGCCACCATCGAGCAGCTCCAGTCGACGAAGGAAATCGGGCCCGTCCTCGCGGAATCGATCCGCAGCTGGTTCGACGAGCCGCGCAACCGGCGGCTGATCGAGCGCCTGCGCGCCGCCGGCATCCGCATGGAGGTGCCTCCGGAACAGCGCGGCGCGCGGTCGGCCCCTGGCCCGCTGGCCGGCAGGACGTACGTGATCACAGGCTCGCTCTCAGGGTTGACGCGGGAGGAGGCGACGGCCGCCATCGAGCGACTCGGCGGTAAGGTCACCGGCTCGGTCAGCCGGAAGACCACGGCGGTGGTGGTTGGCGCGGACGCGGGCAGTACGGCCGAGAAGGCGCGGACGCTCGGCGTCGAGGTGCTCGATGAGCCGGCGTTCCTCGGCCTGCTCGCGGAGCATGGTTCATAATGGACAGACGATGACCCGGCGGTTCCTGGCGGTGACGTCGGCGTTGGCCGCGACGGTCGCGTTTCTCGTCGGCCTTGTTGTCGCGGGCTCCATGACCCCCGCGCCGGCCATCTCCGCCACGCCGCCCGCGCCGCGCGTCGCCGACACGCCGGCGACCCGCATAGCCATCGCGACCGCGTCCTTTGCCGACGTCGCCGAGCGCCTGAATCCGACGGTCGTCAACATCGGCGCGACCACCCGCGGTGAGGCCCCGCGCCGGCGGCGGACGTCGCCCTTTCCGAACGGGCCCGACATCTTCCAGCGGCCACAGCCTCAGGATCCTGACGGACCCCGCCGCGGCGCGGGGACCGGCTTCCTCATCGATGCCGAGGGGTTCATCCTCACGAATCATCACGTGATCGAAGGCGCCGACCGGATCATGGTTCGCCTCAGTGACGGCCGCGAGCTGCGCGGCACCACGGTCGGCTCGGATCCCGATACCGACATCGCCCTCGTCAAGGTCGAGGCGGCCGGGCCGCTGCCGCATGCGCCCCTGGGCAACTCCGATGCGCTGCGGGTAGGCGAGTGGGTCATCGCGATCGGCAACCCGCTGGCGTACGAGCACACCGTGACGGTGGGCGTGGTCAGCTTCATCGGCCGGAAGCTGTTCGACCGGTCGCTGGATCGCTACATCCAGACGGACGCGGCCATTAACTTCGGCAACAGCGGCGGGCCGCTGATCAATGCCGACGGCGACGTCATCGGGATCAATTCGGCGATCAGCTCGCGCGCGGCGAACATCGGTTTTGCCGTGCCGATCAACCAGGCCAGCGAGATCCTGCCGCAATTGCGCGACAAGGGACGGGTGTCGCGCGGCTACATCGGCGTGACGCTCCGGGACGTCGATCGGGACCTCCAGCAGTCGCTGAACCTCGCGTCCGCCACCGGCGCGCTCGTCCAGGACGTGACCCCCGATTCGCCAGGGGCCCGCGCCGGCATCCGGACCTACGACGTCATTGTCGCGGTGGACGGCCGCTCCATTGAGAGCAACGATTCGCTCATCCAGCTGATCGCGGCCCGCGAGCCAGGCTCGGCCGCGACGCTGCAGGTGCTGCGCGACGGCCGCTCCCTGAACGTCACGGTGAAGCTCGCCGAGCGGCCGGGACGGGATCGCCCGGCCACGGAGGGCTCACGGCCTGAGCCGTCGACGTATCGAGGTTCGCCGATCGGACTGTCGGTCCGCGAACTCGACGAGGAGTCAGCGGGCCGGTACCGCCTGCCGGACGGCATGCGCGGCGTCATCGTGTCGCGCGTCGAGGCGATGAGTCCCGCGTTCGACGCCGACATCGAGCGCGGCCATGTGGTGCTCGAAATCAATCGCCAGCGCGTGGCGGGCGTGGACGACTACCGGCGGCTGACCGACCGCGTCTCGCCCGGCGACATTCTCACGATGTACGTCTACAAGCCCGAGCTCGGCCAGCGCACGCTCGAAACCGTCACACTGGAACGGTGAACTTCGACAGTTCCGAGTTCCAGGTTCCGGGTTCCAGGTTCATGTTCGGCGTTGCGATCGAACCCGGAACCCGGAACGTGGAACCCGGAACCTGTTTGTGATGAAACCCAAAATTCTGGTCATCGACGACGAGCCGGCGATCCGTGATTCGTTGCGGATGATCCTCGAGTACGAACACTACGGGTTTACCGGCGCGGGATCAGCGCAGGAGGGGCTCGCCGCCCTCCGGCGCGAACGGCCGGACGTGGTGCTGCTCGACATCAAAATGCCAGGGATGGATGGCATGGAGACGCTGCGTCAGATCCGCGCCATCGACGACACCATGCCTGTGGTGATGATTTCCGGCCATGGCACGACCAGCACCGCCGTCGACGCGATCAAGTCCGGCGCGGTCGACTTCCTGGACAAGCCCCTCAGCAGCGAGCGCGTCATCGTCACGCTCCAGAACGTGCTCGCGACCCAGGATCTGCGGCAGGAGAACCGTGAGCTGAAGCTCGCGATGGAGGCGAAGTACGAGATCGTCGGGGACAGCCCGGCGCTCCGGCGGGTGCTCGAGGACGTCAGACGTGCCGCCCCCACCAATGCGACCGTGCTGCTGCTCGGCGAGAGCGGTGCGGGGAAGGAGCTCGTAGCCAGGACGATTCACCGGAACAGCTCCAGGGCGGGGCAGCGGTTCGTCCAGGTGAACTGCGCGGCGATTCCGGAGGAACTCATCGAGTCGGAGCTCTTCGGGCACGAACGGGGATCGTTCACCGGCGCGACCGAGAAGCAGATCGGCAAGTTCGAGCAGGCCGACCGCGGCACGATCTTCCTGGATGAAATCGGCGACATGAGCCCCAAGACGCAGGCCAAGGTCCTGCGGGTGCTGCAGGAGCAGGAAGTCGAACGGCTCGGGTCGGCGCGTACCATCAAGGTGGACGTGCGCGTCATCGCGGCCACCAACAAGGACCTCGAGGACGCGATCGCGCGGGGCGAGTTCCGTGAGGATCTCTTCTTCCGGCTGAATGTCATCCCGATCGTCGTGCCGCCGCTGCGCGACCGGAAGGCCGACATTCCGGCGCTCGTGCAGCACTTCGCGAAGCGCATCAGCGAGGAGCACAACCTCCGGCCCAAGCGCTTCGACGCGCGCGCGCTGGAGGCGCTCCAGCGGTACCGCTGGCGGGGAAACATCCGCGAGCTGCGCAACACCGTCGAGCGCGTGCTGATCATGGCTGCGGGCGACAGCGTACGCACGGAGGACTTGCCGCGGGACATGAGGGGAGAGGGCGCGGCGCGCCCGCCGGACGCTGATGCAGAGCCGGGCGTCAGCCGGCTCGAAGCCCCGGCGGAAGCAGCGCCCGCGGACATCGCGGGGACGGGCGCCGGCACCCTGCGCGAGTTCAAGGATGTGGCGGAGCGGGCCTTCCTCGTGCAGAAGCTCCGGGAGAACAACTGGAACATCTCGAAGACGGCTGAGGTGATCGATACGCCCCGCAGCAACCTGTACAAGAAGCTGGAACAGCACGGGATCAAGCAGGAACTCGACGGGTAGGTGCCATAATCGTGGAGTCGCAGTAATCCAGACGACCGCCGGTCTCCGCGCGGGCTTCACGGCCAACGGCGGAGGCGGGAGGAAAGTCCGAACTCCAGAGGGCAGTGCGCCGGGTAACGCCCGGGCAGGGCAACTTGACGGATAGTGGCACAGAAAAAATACCGCCCACCGTCGCGCCTCGGCGCTATGGTGGGTAAGGGTGAAAAGGTGCGGTAAGAGCGCACCGCGCCCGTGGCAACACGGGTGGCAGGCAAAACCCCGCACGGAGCAAGACCAAATAGGGTGGCGTTTGAGGACGGCCCGTCCGAAGCCACCGGGTAGGTCGCTTGAGCCCGCGAGCAATCGCGGGCCTAGAGGAATGGTCGTCCAGGTCATAGCGGCCGCAAGGCCGCGACGGCTGGACAGGATTCGGCTTACGGAAAGCTGCGACGCTTTTCTTATCTCCCGGCAGTATTTGCGCTGAGGTTTCGGTCGGAATGTCTCATTACCTTGTCACCGGCGGCGCGGGCTTCATCGGATCCCACCTTGCCGAAGAGCTTGTCCGGCGCGGGGAGCGCGTCCGCGTCGTCGACAGCCTGATTACCGGGAAGCGGCGCAACCTCGCCCATATCCCGGGCGTCGAATTCATCGAAGGCGACCTGGCCGACCTGGCGGTGGCGCAGCGCGCCGTGGCGGGTATCGACTACGTGCTGCACCAGGCGGCGATCCCGTCGGTACCGCGATCGGTGAAGGACCCGCTGACCTCGCATCGCGCCAACGTGGACGCCTCGCTCAACGTCCTCATTGCCGCGCGCGATGCCGGCGTGACGCGTGTCGTCTACGCCGGCTCCTCGTCCGCCTACGGCAACACGCCGACGCTTCCCAAGGTCGAGACGATGCGCGCATCGCCGCTGTCGCCGTATGCGCTGCAGAAGTTCATGGCCGAGGAGTATTGCCGGCTCTTTACGCAGCTCTACGGCCTCGAGACGGTGACGATCCGCTACTTCAACGTGTTCGGTCCGCGGCAGGATCCTTCGTCGCCCTACTCCGGCGTCATCTCGCTCTTCATCAGCGCGCTCGTCGAGAACCGTCAGCCGACCATTTACGGCGACGGCGAGCACACCCGCGATTTCACGTACGTCGCGAACGTGGTGGACGGCGTGCTGCGAGCCTGCCAGGCGCCGAAGGCGAGCGGGGAAGTCATCAACGTCGCCACGGCCGGCCGGATCTCGCTGAACGACCTGTGCAAGACGATCAAGGGGTTGACCGGCGCCACGGCGGAGCCGATCTACGCCGCACCGCGCGCCGGCGACGTCAAGGACTCGCAGGCCGATATTCAGAAGGCCGAGCGGATTCTCGGCTATCGGCCTACTGTCGATCTGCAGACCGGGTTGAAGCAGACGGTCGAGTGGTTCCGGTCGTCACAGGGCACTGCCGCATAAAGCCCGGGTCCGGAGCGACGGTCACTTCTGAATCCTCAACACAATCGGCCCGCTGTGCACCCAGAGAGGTGCGATTGGCCCGTCGAAAGACAGGACCTCGTCACCGCGGCTGCGAAACCACAAGATCGCTTCATAGGGATCCATCGAATTGATCGCGTCACTGTCGGCGTCCCAATAGTGCTCGTAGTTAGGCGCGAGCCTCCTGTACCGGAATGATGTCGGCTGGGGGCTTGCGAGCGCGGTCGCTAAGCGGATGAGGCGGATCGGAAACGTATAAAGAGCGCGAAACGCCACCGATTCGCGCAGCGGAATGGACAACTTGACGATCTTCTCGTCGATCTCGAGGTCCCTGTAGGGCCGGACATGGTACCCCTGGGCCGCCCAGGGCCGACATTGCCACGCCGCCTTGAGGTACACCAGGCCCCCGTCCTTGACGACACGCCTGATCTCGCTCAGCGCGAGTTCAGGGCGGGGCACGTGCTCCAGCGTATCGATCGTCCAGACCGCGTCGAACTCATCCGAGCGAAAAGGCATCGCGGTAGCGGAGGCTCGAACAAATGGCTTGTGGAAGTTGCGCCCCGCGCTCTCGGAAATGTCGAGACCTGTATAGTCGGCAACAACGTCCTGTAGATCGCCTGAGCCGGCTCCTACTTCCAGCACGCGGGCATGCTCGAGGCGATACGAGCGGACAAACTCCCCTACCGGTCCGTCGAACAGGTGCGTCCCGCTGTCGCTCTCGGACGAGACGCGAGGCTGAGCGTACAACGAGTCATAAAAGCGCCGGTAGTCTGCACGCTCTAACCACTCGTCCGGATCGGCAACCGCATCCCGGTCGAAGGGAAAATGTATCGCCACCAGAAGGGCGATGGCTCCGGTCACGCCCGCGACGACTGCCGCCAGCTTCCTCATCCCTGCTAGGGGACGCCACCTGTCCCGGATCTGTCAACCCATCGCCTGACACCCTTCGTGGCATAATCCGCCCCGAAAGGGGCGTGTTATGTCGATTCGAGTAGCGGTCCTGGCGGCCGCGGTTCTCGCGGGCGTTCCCCACACCTCGCACGCGCAGCTCATTACCCACCGCGACCTCTCCCTGAAGATGGCGCTGACGATTGCGCAGGCGGCGCTCGAGGTCTGCGGCAACACCACGTCGATCGCGGTTGTCGATCGCGCGGGACGCGTGCGCGTCCTGCTCGAGGGCGACAACGCCAGTCCCCACAACGCCGAGCTCGCACGCCGCAAGGCGTATACGGCGCGCACGTTCCGGGCGCCGTCGTCTGAATGGGCCAAGCGGACTGAAACCGCCAATGCGGGCCAGCGAGAGCTGATGGATGTCATCGCGCTCGGCGGCGGCATGCCGATCAAGGCCGGCGAGGACACGATTGGCGGTGTCGGCCTGAGCGGCGCGATGGGCGGTCAAGTGGTCGAAGAGAAGTGCGCCAACGCCGGCATCGCGAAGGTCGCTGAGTACCTGAAATAGCCTCGCGGGAGATTCAGTGACTCGCGCCCTGGCGGCGTTTGCTCTGACGACGGCCTGCGTCCTTGGGGGCTGCGCTGCCCGTCCGGCACCCGTTGTCGACACCTCCCGGGTGGTGGCGGCCGAGGTCGAGCGCCTCGTCTCCCGGGGCTGTTTCCGATGCCTGGAGTCCGCGTTCGCGAAGGCGGCGGCCGCCGGTCTCCGCGAACAGGCGTTTGAATCCGCGCTCCTGCTGGCTGCCAGAGCGAAGGAGCTTGGGCTTCCGCATGCCCGCTGGATCGAGGCCGCGCGGGGAGCGGTGCCCGTGACAGGCGCCGGCTGGGAGGCGTTCATCGGCATCGTCCTCAGCATTCCACTCGATCCCTTCAGCGCGGACCGTGACGCGCTGCTGATCGAGAACGCCTCCACGAGGCGGTCGCGGCCGATCCTCGAGCAGTGGCGGCGGGGCCTTGCCGCCGGCCCTGGCAGCAGCCTCCTGCGCACCTATCTCGACCTGTCGCTGGCCTGCGGACCGCTCCTGTACGAGGCGCGTGACGTGGCCTCCGACGCCGCGCTCGACCTGCATCCGGATGCCGCGCTTGTGCAGTACCGGGTGGGGATCTGCGGCCGTACGGCGCTGCTGACCGACCTTCTCCAGCGGGACCCGGACTTTGCGGATGCCGAGTTCGAGCTGGGCCGGACCGCGCTGCAGCGCGAACGCGCTGACCACGAGGACGCGCTGCGCCGATTCGCGGCCGCTCATCGTGCGTTTCCGGCATCGGCGACGATCGCGTCGGCTATCGGATCGGTCCGCCACGATCGGGAGGAGTGGGAGGACGCCCTCGAGGCCTACGATGCGGCGCTGGCGGCGGTCCCCACCCACCGGGACGCGCTGCTTGGGCGAACCGTCAGCCTGTCGCGACTGGCGCGTCATCCCGAAGCGATGGCGACGGCGACGACCCTGATCGAGCTGGGGAGCTGGTTCATCTCCGACGCCTACTACTGGAGGGCGTGGAACGCGTATCAGATGAACGACGTCATGGCGGCCCGGGCTGACGTCGACCGCTCGAAGGCCGGGTTCCGATCGCCGGCCGCGCTGCTCCTGTCGGGCGTCATCGCGTGGCGCGAGAAGCAGGTGCCGTTCGCGGAAACCGAGTTCGAAGCGGCGCTGTCGGCCGACTTCGGCTACTGCGAAGCGGCGCTCTATCTTGGCGAGGCACGTGCCGAGCGGCGGCGGTGGGAAGACAGCCTTGCGGCCTTCCAGCATGCCGAGCAGTGCTTCACGCTCGCCATCGAGACGGGGACCAAGGCCGTAGAGCAGCTGGCTGCCACGGAAGCCGACGCCCGGACGAACGCCCGGCAGATCGCCTCGCATCAACGCTCGGTTGCTGACGCCGAAAGACGACGAGCCTCCGCCATTCAGCGGACGTCTGCTATTCGGGCGCAGGTGAAAGCGCCGCGGTAGGTACTCCAGTTCACGCGCCGCGGCGCCGCGCGCGCTTCGCCGTTCCTTTCCATTCGTTCAACCCCTGCGACATCAGCACGTTAGGCTGCCAGCTCCGCCACCAGCCTCGCGGCGGCGTCCTTGCCACCTGCGGGTGCGTCCCGGCGGGGTGAACCGGCTGCTGGCGGCTGACCTCGCCCGCACCGGCCCGTCGGGAGCGTTCACATGCCAATCGCTCAACACAGGAGGAGATGCGATGCGAATGATAGTTGCGACCCTGCTGGTCCTCGTTCTCGGAATTCCGACCCTCGCGGCGCAGGAGGCCCGTCCCGCGCCGAAACCGGCGGCGTCGGTCGCTGCCGGGCCGGTGAATCTCAATACGGCGACGATGGCCCAGCTCGAGACGCTGCCGGGGATCGGCCCGGCGGTCGCGCAGCGGATCGTCGACTACCGCCAGCAGAACGGCGGGTTCAAGAAGGTCGAGGAGCTGATGAACGTCCGGGGCATCGGCGAGGTGAGCTTCCTGAAGCTGAAGGCGCTCATCGCGATCACGGCGCCGCGCGCCGATCGCGCGGCCGCGCAGTAATCCACGTGTGGGGCCGCGGCGGCCTGCTGCTGCGGTCCCACGGCTACACGCTCATCGAGTTGCTCTTCGTCGGTGCCCTCGCGGCCATCCTGGCCGGGTTCACGGCGCCCGCGGTACACGCGGCGCTCACGCGTTCCAGAACCATCGCGGCGGCCCGCTATCTTGGCAGCCGGATGGCGATGACGCGCACCTATGCCGTGACCCGCTCCGCCAACGTCGCGATCCGATTCAACGAGACCGGCTCCGACGCAACATTTCAGATGTTCGCGGACGGTAACGGCAACGGCGTCCGGAATGCCGATATCACCGCGGGCGTCGATGTTCCCCTGGACCAGCCGGTTGCGTTGTCGGCCCTCTTCCCGGACGTGACGATCGCCGCCGCCGATGGGGATGATCCGATCCGAATCGGCAGCACCAACCTGCTGTCGTTTACGCCGCTCGGAACCGCGACACCAGGGTCCATCTTCATCCGCGGCGGTGACGGGTTGCAGTTGGCGCTGCGCGTGGTCGGCTCAACCGGAAGGACCCGCCTCCTCCGATACGACGCGACGTCGAAGAGCTGGGTCGCTTCCTTCTGAGCGGGGTAGCGGATTCCCTGGCCGGGGGCCAATCGCCGCCCAGCCGAAGGGAAGGTCATGCCCGCCATACCCATGCCCGAGCGTCTGGCGCGACAGGCGTGCCACAAACGCGCGGCCAGTCAACGACGGCCGGTGGCATCAGACTTGTTATGCCCTCGCCTATGCATCCTCAGCCGAACACCGACCTTCGCGAGGTGGTCGCCGCCGTGAGCGCCGCCCTCGCACAGCCGTATGTCGAGGGGCACCTGTCCGCGATCTTCGAGCAGCACGTGCAACGGCTGCTGGCCGTCCGCACCATCCGCCTGCGGGAGATTCCGTCGCGATACCAGGCGCGGCTCGTGACGCCGACGCGGACGGCCGAATCCGTGGTGCTCGGCGTGCCGACGGCCGATCCCACTGTGCAGGCCGTGCTCGAGGCGTCGTTCGATCGGGGGCGAACCCTCGACGACCATGACTTCGAACTGCTGACCGCCGCCGCTCAGCTCGGCGGCCTCGTGCTCGAAGCGGCACGAACCCGTCCGGTGTCGCCAGGCGCGACCGTGCAGGCGACGCCGCTTGTCGGCTCCAGCCCCGCTCTCGCCGCGCTACGCGAGCGGATCGCGCGGGTGGCGCAGACCGATTTCACGGTACTGATCGAGGGCGAGAGCGGAACCGGAAAGGAACTCGTGGCGCGGCAGATTCACGACCTCGGCCGGCGCCGGAAGGGGCCGTTCGTACCGGTGAATTGTGCCGCGCTCGTCGAAACGCTGCTCGAGGCGGAACTCTTCGGCATCGAAGAACGGACGGCGACCGGGGTTCGCGGGCGGCGGGGCAAGTTCGAGCACGCCGACGGCGGCACGCTCTTCCTCGACGAAGTATCTGACCTGTCGCTCTCGGCCCAGGCCAAGCTGCTCCGGGCGATTCAGGATCTGGCTGTGGAGCGCGTCGGCACGACCGGCACGCGACGGGTCAATACCCGGATCGTCGCCGCCACCAACCGGCCGCTCGCGGAACTCGTCTCGCGCAAGATGTTCCGCGCGGACCTGTTCTATCGCCTTGGCGGCGTTGAGATTCAGGTGCCGGCGCTGCGCGAGCGTCGCGGCGACATTCCGGACCTGGCCGCCCATTTCCTGGCCCGCCACCGGTCGAGGAGCGAGTTGTCCATGTCCGAGGCGGCCCTCGACGCACTGCGCGTGTATGACTGGCCCGGGAACGTCCGGGAGCTGGAACGCATGGTCGAGCGCGCCGTCGCGCTGGCGGACTCGCGCCGCATCGAGCCCGACGATCTGCCGCCACATGTGCGGGGTGACTACGGCGAGGTGCTCGCACCGTCGGTCGCCGCCGGGCATTCCATGCGAGCGTGGGCGAGCCGGTACGCCCGGATCGTCTTCGAGCGATGCGGCCGGAACAAGCGCCGCGCCAGCCAGACGCTCGACATCAGCTATCACACGCTGGACGCCTACCTTCGATATGGGCATTCGCCGCGTCCCGCAGGCAAGCGCGTGCCGGCGTGGGCGCGGGAGTCGGCTCAGACGCCCGATCGCGCTTGAATAGGGCGGCGCGCCGAAACTATAGTCAAAGAGCCTGACCACCGCCGACCTCCGAAAGACCCCGCTTAACGCCCGTCATCGCGCGCTGAACGCCAGGATGGTGCCGTTTGCCGGCTGGGACATGCCCGTGGAATACAGCGGCATCACCGCCGAGCATATGGCCGTGCGCACGTGCGCCGGTGTCTTCGACGTCAGCCACATGGGTGAGATTGAAATCGCCGGCAAGGACGCCGTCAGGGCGGTCCAGCGCATCGCGTGTAGCGATCCGTCCGTCCTCGAGGTCGGGCAGGCGCATCTCGCGGGGCTCCTGACGCCCGACGGCACCTTCCTCGACGACATGCTCGTCTACCGCATGGCGCCCAGTCATTTCATGCTCGTCGTGAATGCCTCGAACGCCGGGAAGGATTACGCCTGGATCGTCGAGCAGGTCAAAGCCGTCTCCGACGCGGCCGTCGTCGACTCCAGCAACCGCTACGCCTTGATCGCCGTACAGGGCCCCGCAGCCATCGACGTCGTGCAGCCGCTCACCGGCGTGCCGCTCGCCGACATCAAGTACTACTGGTTCGCCCATGGAGAAGTGGCGGGCGCGCGCGCCACGATCTCACGAACCGGCTACACCGGCGAGGACGGCTTCGAGATCTTCGTGCCGCCGAACGTCGCCGAGCGCGTCTGGGACGCCATCCTTGAATCCGGCCGCTCGGTCGACATCGTGCCCGCCGGACTCGGTGCCCGCGACACGCTTCGGCTGGAAGCCTCGATGCGCCTGTACGGCAACGACATGGACGAATCCACGACCGTGCTCGAGGCCGGTCTCGGCTGGATGATCGGCTGGACAAACGAACAGTTCATCGGCCGCGAGGCCCTGAAGAAGCAGAAGGATGCCGGCGTCACGAAGAAGCTCGTGGGATTCGAGATGATCGACCGCGGCATCGCGCGGCACGGGCATCAGGTCGTCCGCGACGGACGGCCGGTTGGCGTGGTCACGAGCGGCACGCAGACGCCGTTCCTGAAGAAGGCGATCGGCATGGCGTACGTGCCGACACACGTGTCGAAGGCGGGCAGCGAAATCGAGATTGACGTGCGCGGCCGCGCGCTCAAGGCGCGCGTGGTGCCGATGCCGTTTTATAAGCGAGGGTGACGTGGCGTATCCGGACGACCGCAAGTACACGAACGATCACGAGTGGATTCGTCTCTCCGGCGACACGGCCGAGATAGGCATCACGGACTTTGCGCAGCAGCAGCTCGGCGACGTGGTCTACGTCGAACTGCCCGACGCAGGCACGACGGTCACGGCCGGGCAGTCGTTCGGCAATATCGAGTCGGTCAAAGCGGCCTCCGAGCTGTTCGCGCCGATTACCGGTGAGGTGGTCGAGGTGAACGAGCACGTCAAGGCGCACCCGGAGGTCGTCAACACGGCCCCGCATGACACCTGGATGATCAAGGTGAAGGTGTCGAATCCAGGCGAGGGGGGCGCGCTCCTCGACAGCAAGCAGTATCAGGAGCTCCTTGGCTAATCCGTCACTCGACGCGAACGACTGGTTCGCGCCGCGGCACATCGGTCCCTCGCCAGACGAACGGGATGCGATGCTCGCCGCCATCGGCGCCGCGTCGCTCGACGCCCTCATCGACGAGACGATCCCCGCCTCGATCCGGCTGAAGACGCCGCTGGTGCTGCCCCCGGCCGAGAGCGAGCACCAGTACCTCCGGCGGCTCACCCGCGTGGCCGGGCGCAACAGGACGTTCCGTTCGTATATCGGTCTCGGCTATCACGACACCATTACCCCGAGCGTCGTCCTGCGGATGGTCATGGAGAATCCAGGCTGGTACACCCCCTACACGCCGTACCAGGCGGAGATCGCCCAGGGGCGCCTCGAGTCGCTCATCAATTTCCAGACGATGGTCGCCGACTTGACGGGAATGGAGGTGGCGAACGCGTCGCTCCTCGATGAGGCGACCGCGGCCGCCGAGGCCATGACGCTGCTGCATCGGGTGCGGACGCAGAAGGCGGGAGACGGACAGCGTCCGCTGTTCGTGGCGAGCGACCGGTGCTTGCCGCAGATTATCGACCTTCTCAAAGGCCGCGCAGAGCCGCTGGGTATTGACGTCGAGGTGGCGCCCGCCCGGACGATGTCGTTCGAGCCGAGCGGCGGCCGATGTCCGTACGGCGTCCTGCTGCAGTACCCCGACGCCGACGGCCTCGTCGAGGACCTGACCCCCATCATCGATCGGGCGCATGCCGCGGGCGCGCTGGTGGCCGTCGGAACGGATCTGCTGGCGCTCGCGCTGTTGACGTCTCCTGGCGACATGGGCGCCGACGTGGTGTTCGGCAACTCCCAGCGATTTGGCGTGCCGCTCGGTTACGGCGGGCCGCATGCAGCCTTCTTCGCGACCCGCAGCAGCTTCGTCCGCCAGATGCCCGGGCGCATCATCGGGGTGTCGGTCGATGTGCACGGCAAGCGGGCGTATCGCATGGCGCTCGCCACGCGCGAACAGCACATTCGCCGCGAGAAGGCGACCTCCAATATCTGCACGGCGCAGGCGCTGCTGGCGAACATGGCGGCGATGTACGCCGTGTATCACGGACCGGACGGCCTCCGGGCGATCGCCACCCGCGTCCATGCGCTGGCCGCGCTTCTCGAAGCGCAGTTGAAGGCGCTCGGACTCACGCAGCGGCACGCGCACTACTTCGACACCGTCCTCGCCGACGTCCCGGACGCCGGGGCCGTTCGTGAGGCCGCACTCGCCGCCGGCATCAACTTCCGGTATCCGGACGGGCGGACGATTGGCGTCTCGCTCAATGAAACAGTCTCGACCGAGGACATTCGGGACGTGGTTGGGGTGTTTGCAAAGGCGCTTGGAAAGCGGGCTCCCGATGTGCGGCTCGACCGGATTCCTGACGCGCGATATCCGTCAGGGCTGAAACGCGCCTCCGCGTTCCTGACACATCCGGTGTTCAACACCCACAAGTCCGAAACCGAGATGATGCGCTATATCCGCGGCCTCGAGCGGAAGGACATCGGCCTCGATACCTCGATGATCCCGCTTGGGTCGTGCACGATGAAGCTCAACGCGGCCACCGAGATGCTGCCTGTCACCTGGGAGCACTTCGGCCGCCTGCACCCCTTCGCACCTGTCGATCAGGCACAGGGATACGCCGAGATCTTCCGTGACCTCGAGTCCGCGCTCTGTGCGATCACCGGCTTCGCGGCCATCTCGCTCCAGCCGAATTCAGGCGCCCAGGGCGAATTCGCCGGCCTCATGGTGATTCGCGCGTATCACCACGCCCGCGGCGATACGCGCCGGGACGTGGTGCTGATTCCGGCGTCCGCGCATGGCACGAACCCGGCGACGGCGGCCATGGCCGGATGGCGCGTCGTCGTCGTGGCGACGGCGCCCAACGGCAACGTCGACGTCGGGGATCTGCGGAAGAAGGCCGCCGAGCATCGCGACCGGCTGGCGTGCCTGATGATCACGTACCCCTCGACGCACGGTGTCTTCGAGGACGAGATTCGCGCGATCTGCGACATCGTGCATGAGCAGGGTGGCCAGGTGTACATGGACGGCGCCAACATGAACGCGCAGGTCGGACTCACGAGTCCGGCGTCGATCGGCGCCGACGTCTGCCACTTGAACCTGCACAAGACCTTCGCGATCCCTCACGGCGGCGGCGGTCCGGGCATGGGCCCGATTGGGGTAGGGAAGCACCTGGCGCCGTATCTGCCAGGCCATCCCGTCGTCGCGACCGGCGGCGAGCGTGCTATCCATGCGATCTCGGCGGCGCCGTGGGGCAGCGCGAGCATCCTGCTGATCTCCTATGGCTACATCCGGATGCTCGGCGCCGACGGCGTGACAAACGCCACACGCTACGCGATCCTGAACGCGAACTACGTGAAGGCGCGGCTCGAGACACATTACCCGGTGCTGTACGCGCGCGACACTGGCCGCGTCGCCCACGAGCTGATCTTCGACCTGCGCCAGTTCAAGGCGGCAGGCGTGGAGGAGATGGACGTCGCGAAGCGCCTGATGGATTACGGTTTTCACGCGCCCACGGTGTCGTTCCCGGTGGCCGGGACGCTGATGGTCGAACCGACCGAGAGCGAGGACAAGGCGGAGCTCGACCGGTTCTGCGACGCGATGATTCAGATCCGCAAGGAAATCGAAGACGTCGTGTCTGGCCGTGCGGACAGGGTGGACAACCCGCTCAAGAACGCTCCGCACACCGCGGAAGCGGTCTCCGCGTCCGAGTGGCCTCACCGGTATTCGCGTGAGGAGGCGGCCTTTCCGTTGCCGTTTGTCCGGGAGAGGAAGTTCTGGCCGTCGGTCGGGCGGATCGACAATCCCTACGGCGATCGGAATCTGTTCTGTTCCTGCCCACCGCTTGAGTAGAGCGCAGGCGTCAGCCTGCGCGTGACCGAGTATCCTACTGTTTGAATGCGGATCCTCAATGCCGCGCAGATGCGCGAGGCCGATCGCTTCACAGTCGAAGACATCGGCATTCCGTCGCTGGTGCTCATGGAGAATGCCGGCCGTCAGGTCGTCGCCGCGCTCGAAGCGGCGTACGAGTCGCGCCTCGAGGGGCGCGTGGCCGTGCTGTGCGGGCGCGGCAACAACGGCGGGGACGGCTTCGTCGTCGCCCGCACGCTGATGCAGCGCGGGGTCGAGGTGGCGGTGTTCCTGCTGGGATCGGTGTCGGACGTCCGCGGGGACGCCCGCTCGAATCTCGACATCCTCGGTCGCGTCGGCGCGACCGTCGTCGAGATCGGCGACGAGCAGACCTGGGAGCTGCATTTCTCCGAAATCTCGCAGTGCACGCTGATCGTCGACGCGATGTTCGGCACCGGCTTGAAGTCGGCGCTTGCCGGCATGATGGAAACGGTCGTCGCGGATGTGAATGCGTCCGGGATCCCGATCGTGTCCATCGACCTTCCGAGCGGCCTGTCCGCCGATACGCCGCATCTCATCGGCGACTGCATTGACGCGTCGATGACGGTCACGCTCGCGACCCCCAAGCTGCCGCTTGTGCTGCCGCCAGGCGAGACGCATGCGGGCGACGTGGTGATTGCCGACATCGGCATTCCATCTGAGGTCGTCGAAGGGTTGGAGGGGCCGTACATCGAGCTGCTGACGCCCGAGTCGCTCAAGCTCCTCGTGGAACCGCGGGCGGCCGACTCGCATAAGGGCGATTTCGGGCGCGTGACGATTGTGGCCGGGTCGCGCGGAAAGACGGGCGCCGCGTTTCTCGCGGCCGTCGGCGCGCTCCGGTCAGGGACAGGCCTCGTGACCGTCGCGACGCCAGCGTCCTGCCTGCCGATCATCGCGTCGATGGGCGCCGAGTTCATGACCGAGCCGCTGGCCGACTCGAAGGCGGGGTGCGTCACCGCGGCGTCGGTCGCCGCGATCCTGGACATGCGGCACGACGTCATCGCCTGCGGCCCCGGACTTGGCCGCGAGTCGTCGGTCGGGGAGTTCGTACGGGCGCTGCTCGAGCGTTCCACGGTGCCGCTCGTGCTCGATGCCGACGCGCTGGCTGTTCTTGCCGATGATCCGTCAAGCCTGGTCGGCAGGGAGGAGCGCGACGTCATCATCACGCCGCATCCGGGAGAGATGGCACGACTGATTGGCGCGTCGGTCGATGACGTGCAGGCACACCGTATCGACGTCGCCTCCACGTTCGCCGCGACACGGCGTGTGTACGTGGTCCTCAAAGGGCATCGCACCATCATCGCCACGCCGGAGGGGCGCGTCTTCATCAACCCGACCGGCAACGCCGGCATGGCGACCGGCGGCACCGGCGACCTGCTGACCGGCATGATTACCGCCTGGCTCGCGCAGCTCCTCGACGCGGAGGCGGCCTGCCGCCTTGCGGTGTTCCTGCACGGCGCCGCTGGCGATCTTGCCGAGACGGCCGAAGGGCAGGTGTCCATGACCGCCACCGACGTTGCCGCGCTTCTCGGCAAGGCGCTCAGCCGGCTCTGCGACGAAGAGTCCACCTCGTAGGGGCGGGCCTCCCGGTCCACCTGCAGATGACCACACATCTCACGAAGTCCGAGGACGAGACGCAGGCGGTGGCGCGCGAGCTCGCCGCCACCCTCACGGCCGGCGACGTCGTGCTGCTGTCGGGCAACCTCGGAGCGGGGAAAACCGCGTTCGCCCGCGGCCTGGCTGCGGGCCTTGGCATCGACACACGGGAAGTCAGCAGCCCCACCTTCACCCTGATTCACGAGTACCGCGGCGGGCGGCTCACGCTGTATCACGTAGACCTGTACCGGCTGGACAGTGCGGCGACGAACGACCTGGGACTGGAAGAGATGGGCGTGCGGGACGGCGTGCTGGCGATTGAATGGCCCGAGCGCCTCTCTCACACGCTGGCGGGCGCGACGACGGTGACGATGGAGATTGTGGACGAGACCTCGCGCCGAATAACCTACTGACTTCCGCCTACCGCCTACTCACTACCGGCTATTCCATCCTGTAGTTTGGCGCTTCCTTCGTAATGGTCACGTCGTGCACGTGGCTTTCGCGCGCGCCCGCGGGGGTAATGCGGATCAGCTTTGCCTTGCGCTGCAGCTCCGGGATCGTGCCGCTGCCGCAGTAGCCCATCCCGGCACGCAGGCCGCCGGACAGCTGATACATCATGGCGGCCACGCTGCCCTTGTGCGCCACGCGGCCCTCGATGCCTTCCGGCACCAGTTTCTCGGTTGCGCGGCCGCCCTCCAGGTCGAACTCGTCCTGGAAGTAGCGGTCCCGGCTGCCGCGTCGCATGGCGCCGATGGACCCCATGCCGCGGTACTCCTTGTAGCTGCGTCCCTGGAAGAGGATCAGCTCGCCGGGGCTTTCATCCGTGCCGGCGAAGAGGTTGCCGATCATCGCGCAGCTCGCCCCGACGGCCAGGGCCTTCACCACGTCGCCCGAGTACCGGATGCCGCCGTCGGCGATCACGGGCACGTCGTGGGCAGCGGCCGCCTTCGCGCATTCCATGATCGACGAAATCATCGGGACGCCGATGCCGGCAACGACGCGCGTGGTGCAAATCGATCCCGCGCCGATGCCGACCTTGACGGCGTCGACGCCCGCGCCAATCAGTGCGTCGGTCGCTTCCGCCGTGGCGACGTTTCCGGCCACGATCTCGGTGTTCGGGAACTCCCGGCGGATCCTGGCGACCATCTCGATGACGCCCTGAGAATGGCCGTGAGCGGTGTCGATCACGAGCGCATCGACGCCGGCATCCACGAGGGCCCTGGCGCGCTCGAACGCATCGCGCGCCACGCCAATCGCCGCGCCGCACCGCAGGCGGCCCAGCGCGTCCTTGCAGGCGAGTGGGTACTTGATCTGTTTCTGGATGTCCTTGACCGTGATCAAGCCCTTGAGCCGGTACTCCTTGTCGACGACAAGCAACTTCTCGACCTTGTGCTTGTGAAGAATCGTGCGCGCCTCGTCCAGTGTCGTCCCGACGGGGACGGAGTACAGCGGCGCCGTCGTCATCACGTCGGAGATCGGCCGATCGACGATCGTTTCGAACCGCAGATCCCGGTTGGTGAGGATCCCGACGAGGCGGCCCTCCTTGCTCCCGTCCTCGGTGATCGGCACACCGGAAATGCGGTACCGCTTCATCAGGTCGAGCGCCTCGTAGATGCGGTGGGTGGGGGAGAGCGTGATCGGATTGACGATCATGCCGCTCTCGGACCGCTTCACCCGATCCACTTCCGACGCCTGCTCTTCGACGGAGAGGTTCTTGTGAATGATCCCGAGGCCGCCGTGCTGCGCCATGGCAATGGCCATCGCCGACTCGGTGACGGTATCCATGGCCGCGCTCAGGAGCGGCACGTTGAGACGGATGTTCCGGGTGAAGCGAGTCGAGATGTCGACCTGGTTTGGAAGCACCGTCGAATGCTGCGGGACGAGCAGGACGTCGTCGAAGGTGAGGGCGGTGGCGATGTCGGTCCCCGCGGAAGTCAGCGTCGTCAGTTCGGTAAAGTGAATGGGGTCGGGAGTCATGTGTGGAGGACAGTCCTTCGGGATCTCGAGACCATCAAGGAGTGTCCTCCAGAAATGACTCCCGACCCCATTGTCATGCCGCCTGACCGTGGCATTTTTTGTATTTCTTCCCGCTGCCGCACGGGCAGGGGTCGTTGCGGCCCACCTTCGGGTCGTCCCGCTTCACCGTCTTGATGACGTCGTCACCGCCGGTCCGCAGCGGTTGCGGGGCGCCACTCATCACGGCGGCCGGCCTGGCCGCTGCCGCAGGCCGTGGCGCGCCAAACGGCGACGCGGCGGCCTGGGCACCGGGATTGTTGAGCGTCAGGGGGGCCGCGCGGCGCTGGATCGGCGTCGCCACGGACGCCTCCTCGCTGGCCACCGGGCGCAGGTGGAAGAGGTAGCGGACGATGTCCTCCTCGATGCGCGCCTTCATGTCCGTGAAGAGGGCGAAGCTTTCCTTCTTGTACTCGACCAGCGGATCCCGCTGACCGTAGCCGCGAAGGCCAATGCCTTCCTTCAGGTGGTCGAGCGAGTAGAGGTGGTCCTTCCACTGCGAATCAACGATCTGCAGCATGACGTCGCGCTCGACGCGGCGCAGGATCTCCGGCGGAACGATGTCTGCCTTGTCGGCATAGGCCCCCTTGACGAGGGGCCAGATGGCGTCCGCGATCTCGGCGGCGCTCTTGTCGTCCAGCGCGAGCGGCTGGAATGCCTGCGGCTCGATCCCGAACACGCGCGTGATGTCCGACACGAGGGCGGCGAGGTCCCACTCGGCCGGGTCCACGTCCTTGCCCGCAAAGCGGTCCACCTGATCGTCCAGGATGTCCTCCGCGAGCGCGAGCAGATAGGCGCGCGTGTCGACGAGTTCCTCCTCGGTGACGTGGACCTTGCCTTCCAGAATCTCGCGGCGCAGCGTGTAGACGCTCTCACGCTGCTTGTTCATCACGTCGTCGTACTCGAGGAGGTGCTTGCGGACGGAGAAGTTCTGCGCCTCCACCTGGCGTTGCGCGCGCTCGATGGCCCGCGTGACCATGCCGTGCTCGATCGGCACACCCTCCTCCATGCCGAGCCGCTGCATCAGCCCCGAAATACGCTCGGAGCCGAAGATGCGCATCAGGTCGTCCTCGAGCGAGAGGTAGAAGCGCGACGACCCTGGGTCGCCCTGGCGTCCGGCGCGGCCCCGCAGCTGGTTGTCGATACGCCTGGCCTCGTGCCGTTCGGTGCCGAGAATATGCAGGCCCCCGAGGCCCACCACCTCGTGGTGCTCCGCGTCGGTCTGCCCCCTGAAGTGCGAGAAGATGCGCTCCCATTCCCTGCGCGGGACGCGGAAGAAGCCGTCGATGTGGAAAAAGTAGATGAACTCCTCGTCGTCGACGAACTTCTCCTCGCCGCGGGAGAGACGCTCGGCGATCTCTTCGGCGATCGCCTGCTGCCTCGCCATGTGCTCGGAGTTGCCCCCGAGGAGAATGTCGGTGCCGCGGCCGGCCATATTCGTGGCAATCGTCACATTGGCCCGGCGGCCGGCCTGCGCGACGATCTCGGCTTCGCGCGCGTGATATTTCGCATTGAGGACGACGTGCTTGATGCCGCGCTGCTTCAGCAGCGTCGAGAGGCGCTCGGACTTTTCAATCGACACGGTGCCGACGAGCGTCGGGCGGCCGGAGTTCTGTTTCTCGAGGATGTCGTTGACGATGGCCTCGAACTTCTCGCGCTCGGTGCGGTACACGAGGTCCGGCTCCTCGAGGCGCGACAACGGCCGGTTCGTCGGGACGACCATGACGTCGAGGTTGTAGATCTTGGCGAACTCGGGCGCCTCCGTCTCGGCGGTGCCGGTCATCCCGGAGAGCTTTCCGTACTTGCGGAAGTAGTTCTGGAACGTAATCGTCGCGAGCGTCTGGTTTTCGCGCTCGATCTTGACCTTCTCCTTGGCCTCGACCGCCTGGTGCAGGCCATCGCTCCACCGGCGCCCCGGCATCAGGCGGCCCGTGAATTCGTCGACGATGACGACCTGGCCGTCCTTGATCATGTACTCGACGTCGAGGTGATACAGGTTGTGCGCGCGCAGCGCCTGCTGCACGTGATGCAGCGTCGGCATGTTGACCGGGTCGTAGAGTCCCTTCGACCCGGGTACCAGCAGATCGGCGAGCATCTCCTCGCACTTCGCCATGCCGCTCTCGGTGAGCGTGACCGTCTTGTGCTTCTCGTCGATCAGGAAGTCGCCCGTCGTTTCGAGCGCCTCGCGATCCTCCGCCTTGACGTTGCCCTGTGTGACGGCGCCCTTCTTCAGCTTCGGAATGATCCGATCGACCTTGTAGTACTTGTCGGTCGACTCCTCGGCCGGGCCGGAAATGATGAGCGGTGTCCGCGCTTCGTCGATCAGGATGCTGTCCACTTCGTCGACGACGGCGAAGTGATGGCCGCGCTGGACCATCGACGAGAACTCGAACTTCATGTTGTCGCGCAGATAGTCGAAGCCGAACTCGTTGTTGGTGCCGTACGTGATGTCGGCGCCGTAGGCGACCTGCCGTTGCGCGTCGGTCAGCTCGTGCTGGATGACGCCGACGGTCATCCCCAGGAACCGGTAGAGGCGTCCCATCCACTCCGAGTCGCGGCGCGCGAGGTAGTCGTTGACCGTGACGACGTGGACGCCCTTGCCGGCGAGGGCATTGAGATAGGCGGGGAGCGTCGCGACCAGCGTCTTGCCTTCGCCGGTTTTCATCTCGGCAATCTTGCCGCTGTGCAGGACCATCCCGCCGATCAGCTGCACGTCGAAGTGCCGCATGTTCAGCACGCGGCGGCCGCCCTCACGCACGACCGCAAATGCCTCGACGAGCAGGTCGTCGATCGGCGCCCCGTCGGCGACGCGCGTCCGGAACTCGACCGTCTTGTCGCGGAGCTGTTCGTCGGTCAGCGCCGTCGTCTGGGCCTCGAGGGCACCGATGTCGCGGACGCGTGGCTGCAGGCGCTTGAGCTCACGCTCGTTCTGCGTGCCGATGACCTTCGCGAGGAGTTTACCGATCATGTCCTGAGTGGCGGAGAGAGATGGATCCACCGATTCTAGCCGCGAGGCTACGAACCGGCAAGGAGACCGCAGATTGCAGGGAGGTTATCGGTCGCGCGGGTTTTGCGTGAGCAGCTGGAGCGGATTGATGAGGCGGCCGTTGGCAAACACTTCGTAGTGGAGGTGGTACCCGGTCGCACGGCCCGTGGCGCCGACCTGGCCGATGATGTCGCCGCGCTTCACCTTCGCGCCCGGTTTCACCTGGTACTTGAGGAGGTGGCCGTAGCGGCTTTCGAGTCCGAACCCGTGGTCGAGGACGATCAGGTTGCCGTACGCGCCCTGATAGCCGACATGCCGCACGGTGCCCGCCGCCGTCGCGTAGACGGGCTGGCCGCGCTCACCGGCAATGTCGAGGCCCGAGTGATAGTCCGGACCGCCGGTCACCGGGTCACGACGCGGGCCCATCCCGGACGACAGCCAGCCGTAGGCCGGCCACATCGACGGGGTAGCATTGGCGAGCGCATTCCGGCGATCGACGTTCCGCGCGACGACATTGAGACGATCCTGGAGCCCTTCGAGCACCGACCGCAGCAGCCCGAATGTGTCGTCCGGTGCCGCCAGCGCGGACAAGGTCTTGGCGTACGACAGTTCCTGATCCTTGGAGGGCGCCGTCGTGGTACCACCCATGGCGCGCGACTTGGTGATCGCGGGCAGGCGGCTCATCGCGCGCGCCAGGTTCGGATCGAGCGTCGACTTTTCGCTCAGGTTGCTGATGGCGCTCTGCAGGGAGTTGATCTGGCCGGCGAGGGCTTCAGTGGCCTGCCGATAATTGGCGTTCTCCACCTCGAGCGCACGGTGGCTGGCGTAGAGGTCCGATACATCGCTCCAGCCCTTCCACGCCGCACCAAAGCCGATAAGAATGGGCGTCGCGAGCACGACCGACACCGCGACCGCGACTGGCCGAGAGGCGATCGTCGCTCGGCGCACCAGTCCGCTGGTGCGATCGGCCACAAGAATCGTGTATCGCGTTGAAGGCTTCATTGGGAGCTGAGCAGGGAAAACCCGAGGCTACCACACGGGTTCCCGGCTCGACAAAAGGAAACTGGGGAGGCGAAAATCAGACGAATGTGGCAATCCTCAGCCTGGCGCGTCATCGGCGCGGCCCTGTTGTTCTCCACGGGTGGCGCGGCCATCAAGACAGGCGCGTTCTCGGGTATGCAGGTGGCGTCGCTCAGGTCCGGCGTGGCCGCCCTGGCGCTCATCCTGTGGATCCGGGGCGGGGCGCGATGGTCCTGGCGCGTCCTGCCGATCGCCATCGTCTACGCCGCGACCCTCGTGCTGTTTGTCACGTCGACGAAGCTCACGACGGCGGCCAGCGCGATCTTCCTGCAGTCGACGGCGCCGCTGTTCATCGTGGCCCTGGCGCCTCTCCTGCTTCGCGAACGCTTCGATCGGCGGGACCTGCTCTTCGTCTCGGCGGCGGCGGCCGGCCTCGCATTCTGCTTCCTCGGGCAGCCGGCAGCCACGGCCACCGCGCCTGACCCGGTCCTGGGCAATGTGCTGGGTGCGGCCTGCAGTGTCACGTGGGCGTTCACGCTCCTGGGCTTGCGCTGGGGCGAACAGCGCGCGCCAGGCACAGCCCTCGCGGCCGTCATTGCGGGCAACGTGTTCGCGTTCGCGTCGGGCATTCCGGTATTGCTCCCCCTCCCGGCTGCGTCGCCCGCCGAATGGGCCACGCTTGTCTACCTTGGCGTGTTCCAGATCGGCCTCGCGTACATCCTGCTGACGAGCGCGGTCGGCCACCTGCCGGCACTCCAACTGTCACTGCTCCTTCTCCTGGAGCCCGTGCTGAATCCAATCTGGACATGGCTGGTGCATGCCGAGACGCCGGGCCGCTGGACGCTCCTCGGAGGCGCGGTCGTCATCGCGGCGAGTGCCGCGCAGGCCATGTTCGGCCGTCGGTCAGCCAGTTCCCGGACGTAGCCTCCAGGGGCGGATACGGACAGAAGACACGAAGCCCGCGCCTCTGTGGCCCTACTCGAGCGATCGATACTGAAGCGCTTCCGCCACGTGATCGCTGTCGACGACGGCCGAATCCGCAAGGTCGGCGATCGTGCGCGCGACTTTGAGAACGCGGTCGTAGCCGCGCGCGCTGAGACCGAGCCGATCGATGGCGCGGCGAAGGAGTTCGCGCCCGGCCGCCGTGGGCGCGCAGAAGCGCGGCACCAGCGCACCCCGGAGCTCCGCATTCATGCGCGGCGGCAGTCCCTCGTATCGCACCTGCTGCGCACTGCGCGCAGCGGACACGCGCTGACGGACGATGCGGGTGGGTTCGCCCGGCTGGCCGTCCGTGATCGCGGCGAGGGGAACGGCGGGTACGTCAACGATCAGATCGATCCGGTCGCGAAGCGGCCCTGAAATCCTGCCGCGATAGCGATCGATCTGCGGTGGCGTGCAGCGGCACAGGCGACGCGTATCGCCCTGGTACCCGCACGGGCATGGATTCATGGCCGCCACGAGCACGAAGCGGGCAGGGAAGGCGACCGTGCGCGCGGCGCGGGCGATCGTCACGTGTCCTTCCTCCAGCGGCTGACGAAGCACCTCGAGGACGCGGCGGTCGAACTCCGGCATCTCGTCCAGAAACAGCACCCCGTTGTGTGCCATCGAAATCTCTCCAGGCCGCGGGATGGCACCCCCGCCCACGAGGGCGACGTTGGAGATCGTGTGATGCGGCGCACGGAAGGGACGCGCCGTGAGTAGCCCTGCCCCTGGGCGCAGCGTGCCGGCCACCGAATGAATCGCGGTGCATTCGAGCGCCTCGTCGAAACTCAAGGGCGGGAGGACACCCGCCAGCCGTCGTGCCAGCATCGTCTTGCCCGCGCCCGGCGGGCCGCACATCAGCAGGTTGTGGCCGCCCGCCGCCGCCACCTCCAACGCGCGCCGCGCAAGCGCCTGGCCGCGAACATCCGAGAGGTCGCCGTCGGCGGCACTGTCGATCGCGGACGGCGGGGGCGGCGGGGGACCGGCCGACGCGCGTTCCGCCCGGTCCGGATAGTTGAGCGCAGTCAGCGCCTCCGGCAGCGAGCGCGCGACGCAGACCTCGACCCCCTCAACCGCGCAGGCTTCCGCCGCGTTCTGCGGCGGCAGCAGCAGGCGGCGCAGCCCGAGGCGCCGGGCCGCGATGGCAATCGGGAGAACACCGCGAATGCCGTTGATTCCGCCGTCGAGCGAGAGCTCGCCGAGAACGATGGTGTCGTCGATCGATCGGCGGGACAGCTGGCCGGATGTGGCGAGCAGGCCGAGCGCAATGGGCAGGTCGAACGAAGATCCCGCCTTCCGGACGTCGGCGGGCGCCAGGTTGACGGTAATCCGATGCGAGGGGAACTCGAACCCCGAATTCCGAATCGCCGCCCGGACGCGATCGCGGCTTTCCCGGACGGTGGCGTCCGGCAGGCCCACCATCGTGAAGTTCGGCAGCCCGAACGACACGTCAATCTCAATCTGGACCGGATAGGCATCGATGCCGAAGACGGCGGCGCTGCAAAGACTGGCGAGCACACTGCCTCGAGGATGCAAGATGGCGATCAGCGCCCGCCAGCGCCGAACACGGGCATTCCCGGTCCGCCGCGCATCGGGACCGCAGAATCGTCACCATCCCGCACGCCTCGATGTGTTCGTAACTGCAATCAGCACTTGAGCTTAGGCGCGTCGGCAGGTATTCTTTGTCGCATGCTCGACGCCTTCACCGGACGCAAACGCCAGCAACAGCTCGAGGAGCTCGACGCGGTGATCAAGACCGCGCGCGAGGAGCGGACGGCGCTCAGCACCATGCTCACGCAGGTCACAACGCGTAGCGCGACGCTGATCGAAACCGGAAGGGCCCTCGAGCAGGTCGACAGGAAAGCGGCGGAGGCGACCAGCAGCCTCGAGGCACTTGCCACACGCTGAAGCGTCTCCAGCCCCTTCTTCTCCACGCCGAGCTGGGTGTCCTCGACGGCTCGGTCCAGCAGGCCGAGCAGCGGATGGAGACGCTGGCGGCCCGCGAGCGCCAGCTGTCGCACCTCCCGGCCCGCATGGGGGAGTTCAGCGTCATGTTTCAGCGCCTGCTCGAGCAGGCCGACGAGCTGGGCCAGCGGCAGGCCAGCCTGGAATCGCTGCGCGAACATCTCGCGCTCGTGCAGGACATGTCCACAAAGACCGCGGCGCAGCACGAGAGCCTGCGCCAGAGCCGCGCGGATCTCGAAACGCTCCGCAAGGAGATCCAGGATTTCCACCAGTCCTACGCGGAGGCCGCCCAGCTGCGCGACCGGCTGACGGCGGATCGGGCGGCGCTCGAATCGTTCGCCGACCGTGTGTCGTCATTCCGTGCACGGACGCCGGAGCTCGAGGCGACCATGACCGCCATCACCGGGCGGCTGGGGGAGATTGACGACGGCCTCCGTCACGCCTCGCGCCTGGCGGAGATGTCGGTCGCGCTTGAAGGCCAGGTCGTCCGTGTATCCGAGCGCATCCAGTTCGTCGAGGCCGTGGAGGGGCGCCTCAACGGCCTCCATGAGGTCGCGAGCGAGGTGGACCGCAGGCTTGCGACGCAGCTGGAACGGCGCGCCGAGCTCGACGCGCTCAGGACCGATTGCGACGGCGTCATTACGCAGATGCTGGACGCGCAGCAGAAGGTCGATGCCGTCATCGCGTCGCAGGCAAAGCTCGCGCCGCTCGATGTGCGCATGTCGATTCTCGAAGACCGCGTCGAGAAGACCGGGGCGCGCGTCAAGGACGTCCAGCGCGACGAGGAGGCCCTCGCGCAACAGGAGGCGCGGCTCATCGAGCTGTCCGATACCAGCCGCGCGCTGGCGGACGAGGCCGACGACCGCATGAAGCAGATGCAGACGCTGCGGCAGGAGCTGGAGCGCTCCGGCGCCGTCAAGGAGGAACTCCTCGGTGATCTCGCCCGCATCCAGGCGCGGCAGCGCGAGGCGGTGGCACAGGCCGAGACCGTCGAGGAGCAGCTGCGGCGCGCTGACGCGATGTACCGCCAGCTTGAGCAGCGCCGATCCCAGCTGGCCTTCTCGGAGAAGAAGCTCTCGGGCGTCGAGATGAAGATGGCCGAGCTGGCCCAGGCGTCCACCGACATCGACGACCGGCTCAAGGGGCTCGCGGACCGCGAAGCGGTCCTCGCGTCGGTGCGCACCGAGCTTGAGGCCGTACACGCGATCAGCGCGAAGAGCCGCGAGGATCTGCTGTTCGTCACCGACCACCGCGACCAGGTCACGGGGCTCCGGCGGCAGGTGCAGGAACTGCTCGCGCTGGCGACCGCCGCCGACGACGCGATCGCGTCCATCGAGGCGCGCCGGCGCGACGTGGACGAAGTCCAGTCGAAGACTGCGCTCATCACCAACCTGCTCGAGGACGTCCGGGTTAATCTCGAGACCGTCGGCGAGCAGAAGGCGATGGTCGACCATCTCACCGAGAAGCTGTCGAGCGTGCAGTTCGTGATGCAGGAGGCGCAGAACACGCTGCGCATGCTGAGCCAGGAACGGGAGCTGGCCGAGCGTATCGAACAGAGCATCCGCCAGTTGCGCTCGCGCAGCGGCGGCACATCCGATGAAGGACGGCAGTCGGCCTGAGCCGGCCGGTGACGCGCCGCGCCGGAGGCTGGAGGAGAAACGATGTCCCACGACAAGAAGGTACTGATCGTCGACGATGAGGCGCAGGTTCGCCAGCTTCTGTCGCGCTGGCTCACGAGTTGGGGATATGGACACGTCCGGGCTGTCGGTAGCGCCATGGACGCCATGGACGCCATGAAGGCCGACCCGGCCGACATTCTGCTCTGCGACATCAACATGCCGGAGTACAACGGGTTGTGGCTGGTCGAGCAGGTGGAGACCTGCTGGCCTGAGACGGCGGTCGTCATGAGCACCGGCCGGGACGACCCCACGACGATTCGCACGAGCCGGCTCATGGGCGCGGTCGCGTACGTGACCAAGCCGTTTGACACGGCCCTCCTGCAGCAGGCGCTCGATCGCGCGGCCGGTCAGCTGAAGGTGCGTCCGTCTGCCGAGCCGCAGAGCCACGCCGGATCCGCAACCAAGGCCTCACCCCTCGGCCCCGACGGCGCCATGCAGAATCCGCTGGACATGCGCGAAGTGCTCAAGCGGGGCGACGCAGAGCTGCCCAAGAAGCAATAGGGCGGGTTTAGAGCGATAACTTACGGTGTACCGTGGCAATCTGTATTACGGCGTGGCCAATCTGAGGAGTAAGGAGGATTTCCCGATGCGAATACTCGCAAGCAGGACCCTTTCGAGGTCGATACTCGCCGGTATCGCGGCTCTCACGATGGCGCTGCCAGCCGTCGTCTGGGCAGCGCATAGCGGCAGTGCGCCAATCGATCCGCCCAATCCCTCGAACAACGTCTTCGTGATTGATTCCGGCGGCGGGCTCGATACCGGCTGCACCTTCCGCAATGGCAGTCCGCTCCGCATTCAGATCCCGGTCGATAGCCTCCCGAGCGTCCTGCCGGCCACCGCGAAACTGTTGATGCCGGCGTTCGATGTCGATGACAAGGCGAACGTGCCTGGCTACCAGCCGGAGGTCGACATCGTCTCGTTCAATGGGCTCAACCTGGGACATCTTCTGGGCATCAACAACGCCTGGACCCTGAATTCGTTCTACGTGCCGATCGCGAAGGTCGTGTTTCCGACCGGCGGCTCAGGAGCGGTGAGCAATGACGTGACGATCGAGATCGATACGGCCAACGCAGAATTTGTCTGGTGCACGGCCATCGACTGGGCGGCCCTGATCCTGGAGGAGGTGACCACCAGCCACGGCATGTCACTGATCGGGATCGACGAACACGGCGTCGATACGAACTCCAATGGCAAGTATGAGCATCTGGACGTCAGCTTCCTGGTCAACCTGGAAGATCCGGCAGCAGGTACCTACCGCTGGAGCGCGGCGATCGAGGCTCCGGACGGAACGAACCTCGGCATGGCGACTGGCAGTGGGTTCTTTTCCGCTGGGGCGAGGACCCTTCCCCTCCGCTTCGACGGTACGGCCATCGGCTCGAGCGGTCTCGACGGGCCGTACAAGGTCACGAACTTCATCGCCTGGCGTAGCGGCGGCAATGCTCCCAACATGATCTCCACTCTGGCGGGCGAGACCGCCGCCTACCAGGCGTGCGATTTTGAGGGCTGCGTCGTGGACACAACGCCGCCCGTGATCACGGCGACGTCGGCGTCGCCCGATGCGCTGTGGCCGCCAGACGACACGATGAAGGACGTCTCAATCACCGTTACCGCCACTGACGATTTCACTGCCAATCCGACCTGCGAAGTCACGTCAGTGACCAGCAACGAGGGCGACTCCGGCGACCTCGCCGTGACCGGTCCGCTGTCCGTTCGGCTGCGGGCGGCCCGCAGTGGCAATGGCAGCGGGCGGGTGTATACGGTGACCGTCACGTGCACGGATGACACCGGCAACAGGGCGACGGCGAACGTGGGCGTCGTCGTGCCGCACGATCAGGGCAAGAAGCAGTAGGACGACGCCTAAAGCCGAGTGCGACTCAAGCGGGGTGGACGCCAGCGCCAGTCTACGAATTGAGAACCTGGTGAACCTTCTCGAGTAACTGCGGCTTGGAGAACGGCTTGCCGATGAAGGCCATGTGTGCCTCCGACACTCCGCGCAGCAACACGGCGTCCTCGGTGTACCCAGACATGAAGACCACCCTGATCTCCGGGTGGGACTCCGCAATCTGCTCCGCGAGTTCCCGCCCGTTCATGCCGGGCATCACCACATCGGTCAGCACCAGGGACACCGGGCCTGCCTGGCGGGCCAGAAGGCTCAGTGCCTCCGGCCCCGTGCCGGCCCCAAGCACGGTGTAGCCGCCGGACTCGAGCATACGAGTGGCGACCTTGCGAAGCGAGGGATTGTCTTCAACGACGAGAATGGTGCCGGTGCCGGGGCGTGGCGCTACGGCGGTCCCTCCGGGCGCTGCAGTCTTTTTGGGCGCGCCGGGGGACAGCGCCTCCCCGGTCGCACGTGGCAGGTAGACCGTGACAGTCGTCCCGCGGCCGACCGTGCTGTCGATCCAGGCGAAGCCTGAGCTCTGCTTGACGAAGCCTGAGCTCTGCTTGACGATGCCGTACACGGTAGACAACCCCAGCCCCGTGCCCTTGCCCTGCGGCTTGGTCGTGTAGAACGGCTCGAACGCGCGCGCGCGCGTGGCCTCGTCCATGCCGACGCCGGAATCGCGTATGGCAAGCATGACGTACGATCCGCAGGGCACGATCGCCGGGGACTCGCCCACGTGACTCTCTGAATCGTACCGGGATCGTGGGAGGGCTCATTCCTTGAGAGGATGGAGCCCATGGCACGACAGAGTCGATATTCCCCGGAGGTCCGAGAGCGGGCGATCCGGATGGTCAGGGAGCACGGCGCTGAGCACCCCTCCCAGTGGGCCGTCGTGGCGTTGCAGTCCACGAAGAGACCGTCGGCAAGCAACATGTGGGCGTCGGTCGTTGTGTCGAACAAGGTGCGGAATTTCAGCTCGCTGTCGCGCATCTTTTCGTCTGCCCCCGCCTGCTGCCGGTAGTGGTGGAGAGCCTGTCGCTGCCAGGACAGATTCACGCCGAGGCCGGCACCGAGGATCGTAACGCCCATCAGTAAGACCACCGGCCACAGCAGCGCCCTGCCCGGTGCAGTCACCTCCGCCAGGTCCTTCTTCGCCACCAGAAACCAGGACGAATCCGGAACCATGCGCAGGGCGGCCATCACCCGCACGCCGCGGTAGTCCATTCCCTCCATGATTCCCGTCTGCCCCATGACCGCCCGGGCCGCCGGGAGGTCGTTCCCTCGGAGTGAGCCCCGCACGTTGAGGGCCGCTTGCGCCTGGAACCGCAGGTCGTTCAGGTACAGGACGCTGTCTCCATCTCGTCGAACGAGCAGCGTCTCGCCGGTCTCACTGGGCACCGGCCAGGACTGAATGAACGGATAGAGGAAGGCCGTCGGCTTCAGGCGCAGAGCGATCACGCCCAGCGGTTGGCTGGCATCCGCCATACTGAAGAACGGAGCTATCACCCGCAGATAGATCTGCTGGTCGGAGTCGCTTCGGTAAAGGTCCTCAATCGTGACCTGACCGGCCCGCAGGGCATCGGTGGCTGTCTGGACCAGCGTGGAGTCTGCTTGGCTGCCCACGGCGCGCACGGTAAGGAGCGAGACCCCCTTGCTATCCAACACCTGAGCCTCTTCATAGCCGTATGCTGCCGTGACCTGCTCCAGCACCTCCGTCAGTGCACGTCGCGCGGCTGCGTCGTTCGGCTGCGCAACGAAGCGCGCCGCGTCGCCCCTCTCCCACACAGTGCCCAGGACCCTCGCATCCATGATGTGTTCGTCACGCCACGACACCAGTTGACCCACCTTCAGATCGGCGATGGCGAGGAGTTCCTGTTCTGCCGCAAGCCGGAAGCGCTGCTCGGTTCTTAGGTAGTAGTAGGTCCCGGAGAAGGCGATGCCCGCCGCCAGGCCGATAAACGCCAGCAACGGCATTAGAGCGGGCCTGGAACTCGGTCGTTGCGCGCCTCTGGTGGTCGGATTCTCGTCTTGTCCCTGTTCTTGCGACCCCGGTACGATTCAACATGGAGGCGGGACTCGAGGATGAGTAGGCCGACGTTCTGTTCCCTACATGGATTGGCCGCTTCGACCTTGGGCGAGCGTATGTGGCAGCCGGTCTGTTCCTGCAGGCCGATTCCGAGTGTGACCGGAGCCTCAACAGCCGCGGCGAGCTGTTCCTGGACGAGGAGCCCGCCTTTGGGTATCTCCCGTGGGTCTATTACTACCAGGGCCGAGCCCGGCAGGGCCTCAACAGCGCGGAGTGTGCCGAGTCATACCGCGTCTATCTCAACATCCGTGCGAAAGCTGCCGAGGACCCGCTCTTAGCTGAAGTCCGTCGCCGCGCCGGTCAGTAGCCCGGGCCTGCTGTTGTGAACCTGCTCACACATTCTCTGCAGACGGCGGCCGATGCGCCGATCCATGCCGGGAGCGCGACTCAGTCACAGCGCACCACCTTGTCGCGGGCGTGGCCCGTGTAGGACACCACGCGCCATCCTTGCGTCGTCCGGCCGAACAGGTACGACACGCCGCCTACCGACATCACGCTGCCATCGGCCTTGTAGCGCGTATTGTAGCCGCTGGCGATCGCCGCGCTGGCGTTCAGCACGCATACGCTCTGGGTGGTGAACACCGACTTGCCCCAGCCGCTGGCGACCAGGGTCTTCACAGAGCCCTCGAATCGCGCCAGCGCCTGCTCCCTGGTCAGATCCGCCTGCGGTCCGGACCCGTCGATCACGATCCACGGGATGTTGAAGATCTCCTCGGGCAGCGCCTTCAGGTTGCGCGCCGAGAAGTAGGCGTAGTACGTGTCCAGGGCGGCGGTCACTTCGGTCTTGACCCGGGCGACGTCTGCGTCCGTCATCGCCGGCTGCTGCGCCCGCGCCATTGCCGTCGAGGCCAGGCCGAGGAGCAGGGTCATCGTCGCGACACGAATCCGAAACTGGCGGCTGTGCATGATGGGCAACTCCTCTCGTAACCGCCTTCCGGCGGGTGTAGTCATGGCCGGCTGGCCTAGCGGGCCCCGGCGTTGCCGCCCCGCTCCGGCGGTGCGGCGGCCGGCGCGCCCACGGCGGCCGGCGCCCGTGCCGGCACGGGATACACCCCCAGACCGTGGAACTCGTTGCTGTACATCGTCTGGTACCGGATGCCGCTGCCGCTGGCATCCACCCAGGACATCGACGACTGGAACAGCGTCGCGGGCGGATCCCCAGCGGGAATCGTCGCTTCCAGGATGTAGAGCCTCATGTCGTGCATGGCGACATAGCCGTAGGTGCGCGACTGGTCGGTGTTGAGCATTTGCAACTCCTGGCCCACCACCATGTCGTGCTGACTCCAGGAGAGGTCGGTCAGCTTCGCGTCGCGCTGAAGGAACTGCATCGTGGCGAAGAGAGGCGCCTCCCGCACGTCGTGCTTCCACATGCCGAATCCCCCCAGAGCGGTGCCCACACAAAGCGGCGCGCCTGCCGGACACGTCTTCACGCGCTCCTGGGCCATCCGCTCGATGCCCCTGTAGTCGACCACCGTGATCGAGTAGTGGGCACGGCCCCGGTCGGCGGTGTACTGCCGGGCCGGCAGGACGTAGTTCTGCTGGGATTTCCAGGTGGCGTCCTTCACGGTCGGCTGACCGGGGAACGTGACCGTGAAGCCGTCCCGAATGCTTTGGAACTCGGCCCACTCCTGGGCCGCCGCGAGGCCGGCGGTCGAAACGAAGAACGTAATAACGAAGGCGGCGGTGCGCATCATAGGGTGCCTCCAGCGACGCAGTGGGGTTCGCGGTCCAGTACGAATTCGGGGTGGAAGGGTAGCGCAATTTGCCGCCTGGATGGCGGGGAGAAATGTGGCAAATTGTAGCGTCATCGAGCCGGCCCGTTGCTCCTCAACAATCGGCAACGGGCGAGTGTGCGCCACGATATAGTGTTCGCTCGCCGGCAAGAACGTTCCAAGCCATTCAAGTGGAGGTCACGCCATGACACGTCTCGTTACTCTCATTGTTGGTGCGCTGCTCGTTTCGACCAGCGTTTTTGCGCAGGAGGGCCGCGGCGCAGCCCCGCCGCTCCCGCCACTGGAGCAGGGGGCGTCGCAGGCCGACGTCGACAAGGCCGTGCTCGCGGCTCCCGCCAACCAGCGCGACCAGGCCACGGTCGTCAAGTGGAAACCGGATTTCACGTACGACACGCTGAGGAAGGGCACGAACCGTCTGGTGTGCTACGACCGATCGGGACAGGCCGGACAGCCGGCGTTCTCGATTGAGTGCACCAGCATCGCCAATCTCGTCCGTGTCGCGCAGAATCTGACATTCGAAGCCATGGGCGACAAGAAACAGGCGATGCTCGACGCGTCGGAAAAGGACGGAACCCGCGTCAAGCCCGAGTACGGGTCCGGGTTTCACAACCTGAGTGGACCCGACCAGGCGCGCGCGCGCCCACACATGACCGTCGCCACACCGGGTGCGACGACCCAGTCAACGGGATTGCCCGACAATCCGAAAATGGGCGGTGCGTGGATCATGAATGCCGGGACGTCGACCGCGCACATCATGATTCCTGGACATTGATCCGGTTTTCACCAGTGTGCCGTGCGCAGGCGTGAGCCTGCGCACGTGTTCTGGAGGGCGTCATGAAGCATCTGATCGTAGGCCTGCTCGCGGTGGGCGCGCTGTCGGCGGCGCAGGAGAAGCAGACGTTCACCGGGGTCATCACCGACGACATGTGCGCCACGGCCGGTCATGCCTCCATGCGCATGGGGCCGACCGACGCCGAGTGCACGGTGGCCTGCGTCATCGCGCACGGCGCCCAGTACGTGCTCCGTGATGGCACAACCGTCTACACGCTGAGCGACCAGCAGACGCCGGAGAAGTTCGCGGGACAAAAAGTGCAGGTCACGGGCGTGCTCGACGGCAGGACCAAGACGATCCAGGTGGACTCGATCACCGCGGCACAGTGAGCTGCGTTCTGAGCAGGTGCGGCACGGCGTCTCTGTGGATCGCCACCGGAACCAGCACGACTCCAATCGAGCAGGGCAGAGCGAACGGTTGTAGGATGTGGCCGATCTTCGGAAGCCAAATAGGAAATGTCGGCTTGATACTACCCGTGCGCACAGCAGCCATAAATACTTGCCATCAGTCTCTTGCCGTCGGCTCATCGATGCTCGCGCGCGGTCGGGAATCGGGAACATGAGGAGGCCTGTGATGACACGGATTCTACGGGTATGCGCCATCGGCGCGCAGATTGTTCTGCTGACCGGCGCGGCCGCCTGGGCGCAGGCCACCGCGCAGTTCAGCGGCACGGTCCGAGATCAGAGCGGCGGCGTGCTACCTGGCGTCACCGTCACTGTGACGCAGACCGACACCGGGCTCACGCGCACCATCGTGACCGATGAGAACGGCGCCTACGTGCTGCCGAACCTGCCGACCGGCCCGTATCGGCTGGAGGTGTCGCTGCAGGGATTCCGCACCTACGTCCAGACCGGCCTCGTGCTACAGGTCGCGGCGTCGCCGACCATCAATGCGGTGCTGGCGGTCGGGAGCCTGGAAGAGACTGTGTCCGTGGAAGCGGCCACGCCGCTCGTGGATGTCCGGAGCGCCGGCATCAGCGAGGTGGTCGAGAACGAGCGGATCGTGGAACTGCCGCTCCAGGGGCGCCAGGTCACGGACCTCATCGTGCTGGCCGGCGCGGCCGTCCAGGCGGGCGTCGCGTCCGCCCGGAGTATCACCGGGGGCGTGGCCGTCGCCGTCGCCGGCGGACAGGGCGCCAGCGTGGCCTACCTGCTCGACGGAGCGATGCACAACAATCCGCATGACAACCTGAACCTGCCGCTCCCCTTCCCCGACGCGCTCCAGGAGTTCCGGGTGGCGACCAGCGGCTTGTCGGCCGAGAGCGGAATGCACACAGGAGCTTCTGTCAACGCGGTCACCAAATCCGGCACCAACGCCTTCCACGGAAATCTGTTTGAGTTCCTCCGAGACAAGCGGTTCAACGCGACCGCTCCGTTCGCCGCCCTGGGTCCGGGCGGCAAGCGCAGAGATGACGGTCTGCGGCGCGACCAGTTCGGCGGGACGCTGGGCGGACCGATTGTCGCCGACAGGCTCTTCTTCTTTGGCGCGTACCAGGGCACGAGGCTCAAACAGACGCCCACCGACAACCTCGCCTACGTGCCGACCGCCGCCATGATGGCCGGCGACTTTACCGCCTTCGCCTCGCCCGCGTGCAATAGCGGCCGGCAGATCACCCTGCGCGCGCCGTTCGTGAATAACCGGATCAATCCCGCGCTGTTCAGCCCCGCCGCCGTGAAGACCGTCGCGAAGCTGCCGAGCACGACCGATCCGTGTGGTGAGATCAGGTACGGCCTGCCGGGGAACGGGAAAGAGGGGCAGACGGTGGCCAGGGTCGACTTCCAATGGAGCGCCAATCGAACCTTGTTCGGGCGGTATATGGCCACCTTTGAGAAGAGGCCCCCGCCCTATTCCCAGACGGATAACATCCTGACGACGAGCGTGGCAGGCCGGGACACGCTGGCCCAGTCGCTGGCCCTGGGCGATACGACCGTGTTCGGCTCCAACGGGGTCAACTCGCTGCGCGTGGTGTTCAATCGGACAGCCGTCGATCGCAGCAACCCGCCGTTTCTCGATCCCTATTCGGTGGGCTCCGACCTGTACACCTACGACCCGGGACACACGGTCATCGCGGTGACCACCGGGTTCAACATTTCAGGGGGAACGGCGGCCACGGGCCTGTTCGAGACCAATTCCTACCAGGTCTCGGACGACCTCACGCTGGTTCGGGGGCGCCACCAGATGGCCATCGGCGCGAACGTGGCGTATTGGGAGTCCGACCAGCGTACCCACGCGCGGTCCGGCGGCAACTGGACCTTCAGCGGTCAGATCACCGGCCTGGGGATCGCAGACTTTATGGCGGGTAGAGTGTCTGTCTTGGAGCACGGCGGACCCATCCTCATGGATATGACCCAACTCTACATGGGGACGTACGCTCAGGACACCTGGAGGGCGACGGACCGGGTGACCGTGAACGCGGGTCTTCGCTGGGAGCCGTTCTTCGGGCAGAAGATGTTGAACAACGCCATCTCCAATTTCAGTCTCGACGCCTTCCGACAGGGCGCCAAGAGCACCGTGTACCGAAACGCGCCCGCCGGTCTCAGCTACACAGGCGACCCTGGCTTTCCTGACGGCCAGACGGGCATGGACACACAATGGCGGAATTTTTCTCCGCGCGTCGGGATCGCCTGGGACATGACCGGGGACGGTCGCATGGCGCTGCGCTCCTCCTACTCGCTCGCGTATACATTCCCGATCGCGGAGTTCCAGCTTCACCACGTCGCAGCACCGCCGTTCGCCAGCCTCATCCGGTTGGAAGATCCGCCGGGCGGGTTTGACAATCCCTATCGACACCTCGGTGGCGACCCGCACCCGGTTGTCGCCAGTGCGGATGTGCAGTTTCCGCCCTACGGAGCGTTCGGCGCGGTGGACCGAGACATCAATTCGCCCCGCGTGCAGTCGTGGAACGTCACCATCGAACGGCAGCTTGGGACGGACTGGGGGGTGTCGGCAAGCTATCTGGGCACGTACTCGGACCGCTTCTGGAACAAGCTGGCCTTGAACCCTGGCGTCTTCCTGGGCCTCGGCCCCTGCACGCTCAACGGCGTGTTCTACGCGTCGTGCACCAACAACGCCAACGTGAACGAGCGGCGCCAGTTGTCGCTGGAGAACCCGAAGGAGGGGCGGCTCATCGGCACGCTTGATAAGTTCGTCGACATCAGCACGCAGAGTTATCGTGGCCTGAAGCTGTCCATGCGCCGCCGCGCCACCAATGGTGTGAGCCTCAGCGGAAACTACACATGGGCGTACTGCTTCGGCGACGTGATCTCAGTGGGCTTCGAGCAGCCCGCTGGCGGCTTCTCGGACCCTGACAACCCACACGCCGATCGCGGCAATTGCGCCTCGAACCGAACCCACATCGCCAATCTGACGGCAGGGGTCGAAACGCCGCAGTTTGCCAGCCCCGTGCTCCGCGCCCTGGTCTCGGGGTGGCGGGCGGCGGGTATCCTGAGCGCGCGCTCGGGCGACTGGCTTACGGTGACCGCCGGTCGGGTCGGGTACAACGGCCAGCGGCTCCAGCAACGACGGGCCGACCAGGTGAGCGACGACGTGTACGGTGACGGGACCCTCCTAAATTATCTGAACCGGGCGGCGTTTGCGCAGCCGGCGCTGGACGCCGCCGTCGGCAATCACGTCACGAACAGTATCCTGGGCCCCGCGTACTGGACCGTTGATCTGGCTCTGTCGAAGCTCGTTCCCCTGGCCGGCAGCCAGAATGTGGAGCTTCGCGTGGAGGCGTTCAACCTGCTGAACCAACTCAACTGGGGCGCTCCCAATACGAACTTTGCCTCAGGTACATTCGGCCGGATTACATCGCAGGCCGGCAGTCCACGTATCATTCAGTTTGGCGTCAAGTATGGCTTCTGAGGCGGTCTCCGATCACCATCTGGCAATCGACTCCGAAGGAGAAGGGATGCAGCGTTTCGTCGTGTGCGTCACGGCGTTGATGATTGCGTGGTTGGGCGCTACCGGGATTGCTCAGGCGAAGATCACGACCGGGGAGGAGCACGCGAAGGTCATGAGGTCGACCGCAGAGGCTTTTGGCGGGGTCACCAACGCCATCGCCGCGGGCGGTTTCGCGGACGCGAGAGCACGGCTCGCCACCGCGCGCGAGGGCTTCGTCGCGCTCGAGGGTTTCTGGGCGGAGAGGAAGCGGGACGATGCCGTCGGCATCGTCAAGGGCGCGTTGACGCAACTGGACGAATTCGAGAGGCTCCTCTCGGCTCAGACTGTCAGTCGAGCCGCCACGCTTGGGCCGACCAAACGGGTCCAGGCCGCGTGCGCCTCGTGTCACGCGCTCTATCGCGAAGGGGACAACCAGACCGGCTTCCGATTCAAGGCCGGGGTGCTGTAGCGGCCGGCGGCATCGCGCGCGCTGGAGGAAGTTGAACGAAGGGAGACCGATATGAACCTGAGAATCGCCCTGCTGGCGGTAGCGCTCCTGGCATCGGCGTCAGTCCCGCCCCTGAGCGCCCACCACTCGGTGCCCGTCAACTACGATCAGTCGAGGGAAATCACCGTCGAGGGTGTCCTGACCGAAATCAAGTGGGTGAATCCCCATGCGACGTTCAGGATCAACGTGACCAATTCGGAGGGCTCCGTGGTCGAATGGCTCGTCGAGATGGGCGCAGCCAATACCATGAGACGCGCCGGCTTCCCAATCGAGCGGTTCGTGGTCGGCGATCGCATCACCGTCATAGGCAACCCAGGGCGCCGCGACCGCGCCGTCCTGCTGAACGAGACGGTGCTGAAAGACGGCACCCGCATGAACCCGGCGATGAGGCCGCCGCCCACCGGCGGTGCCGCTGGTAGCGCGAGATAGGGTCGGGAGGGTTCTGGTGAAGTCGGCGACAGGGCCTGTAAGAGACCGGACAACGACCGGAGAACAATTGGGGATGAGACTCACTGCACTCGCTCTTCTGCTCACGGCAGCGCTAGCGGTCAACTGGCCAGCTGACGCGTTCGCTCAGCGCGTCGTGCCCCCGCGCCCGGCCGGGCAGCCGGACCTGTCGTCGATCAACTGGATCGCCGGTGGAGGCCAGACTGTGTGGAACAACTGGGCCTTCACCGAGGCCGGCAGCAAACGGTTCGATGCGTATGACTTCAAGAAGGACGACCCGGCGTTCGGTTGTATTGGTGCGAGCTGGACACGGATCTGGTTGAACCCGAATGTGGTCGTGCAGATCACCCAGGGCGGCGATTTCGTTCGCCTGCAGTACGAGTGGATGGACATCGATCGACGCATTCCCCTGGTGGACCCGACCGTCGCGAACCCGAAGCGCACGAACATCCCGGGCCATCCCGCGCTCGGGTATTCGGCGGCCTGGTACGACGGCGATACGCTCGTGATCGACACGATCGATGTTGCGCCGGGCTACGTCTCCACCATGGTGGAACTGGCGGGCATGCCGCAAAGCCGGAGAATGCACACGGTCGAGCGCCTGCGTCGTGAGGGCGCTGTGCTCGTGATCGAAACGACGCACATGGACCCGGCAAACTATTCCACGCCGGTCATCTCGACCATCCGGTACCGATCGACGGATTGGGAACTCATGAATTACGGCTGCACGCCTGAAGCGGCGGGCATCGTGTCGCCACGATAGCCAGCGTCGCGCCGCACTGTCTGCCGGCGGTCACGGCGGTACGGCTGGCTCGGTCTTTTCGGATCGAAGAAGTTTAGTCGGTCGCTATTGCGCCGGCCTGCGTGCGAATCGTCAGGCGCTGACCCACATGGATGGTATTGCTGGGCAGCCGGTTCCACGTCTTCAGCGACGCCACCGTCGTCTGGTATGTCTTCGCAATCCTGGACAACGTGTCGCCGCGCTTCACCCGATAAGTGAGGGACGCGGGCGTGCGCTCGCCGACGGCGGGCGCCAGGCTATTGACCGCCGCGCTGTTCGCCGCCAGAACGGCATCGGGAGAGCGAGTCTCGGTCAGTGGCGGGGGATTGTCGGGCGCCGAGGCGAGCAGCAGCGCCGGCGCGCGCGGCACGATCAGCCGCTGGCCGGCCGCAAGCTTCGCCCGGGTCGACAGATAGTTGGCCTCAGCGAGGTCGGCGCGAGTGACCTTCAGCTTCTTCGAAATCGTCTGCAGGGTCTCGCCCTTCTTGACCGTGTGCCAGTTGAGCGGCGCAAGGTCGTCGGGGTTGGCGAGGGCAAGGTTCGCGCGGACGATATCACCGGTTCCGGCGGGAACCTTGAGTTCGTATTCCGCCGCCTTGACCGGGGTCGTCCAGCGGCGCAGTTCCGGATTCAGGTCCTGGATGACCTTGACGGGCTCGGCCACCCACTCGGCCACGCGACGGAGGTCTGTCGGCGAGGTGAGCGCGACCGCTTCGTAGCGGACCTGGCCGACCGGCTGCACGTTCAAGCCGTACTGTTCGGGGTTTCTCGCGATGATCATCGCCGCCAGAATCAACGGCACGTAGTCGCGCGTCTCACGCGGCAGGAACCGCGTGGTCGCCGTCAGCTTCCAGTAATCGGTGCGCCCGGAGCGCTTCATTGCGCGCGACACACGGCCGGGGCCGGCGTTGTACGACGCCAGCGCCAGGTGCCAGTCGCCGCCGAACATGCCGTGCAGAGTCTTCAGATACTGCGCCGCCGCGCGGGTCGCCTTCTCCGGCTCCGCCCGCTCGTCGATGTACCAGTCGTGCCGCAGCCCGTTCTCGAGGCCGGTGCCGCGCATGAACTGCCAGATGCCGCGGGCCTTCGCGCGCGAGAGCGCGGAGGGCTTGAACGCGCTCTCGACCAGCGGGACGTAGGCCAGGTCCAGCGGCAGTCCTTCCGCCCGGAAGATGCTCTGGATCATCGGCAGGTACTGGACGCTTCGGCTCAGCCCTTCCTCGAGGAACCCCTTCAGCCGGCCGCTGAACAGCTGGACGAACGACAGCACCTTGGCGTTGAGCGGGATGTCGATATCGTGCGCGATGGACTTCAGGTCCTCGGCCACGGTCTCGGTGGTTTCCAGGGTGGCCGCCGGCACTTCGAAGGTCGAGTTGGCCAGCAGCTCATCGAGCGTCGCCGCGACAGACGAGCGCTGCTCCTCGAAGCCGTCGCCCTGCGCAAGCGCGGTCACCTCGTAGGCGCTGATGCGCTCGACGAGATCGTCAAAGTGTTCCCGGATGCGGGGCTCGGTGCGGCCGCCAAACGGCGATTCCAGCAGGACTTCGAGCGCGCGGTTGAATGCGGTTTTCGCGGCGTCGAGATGCCCCAGTTCGAGCTCGCGCTGGCCCGCCTCGAAGTGGCGTGTCGACAGCTCAATCAGCTCGAGTGCAGGCTCGGGCAGGGGCGCGGGGACCGCTACCGCTGGGGCCGGAGCCACCGTAACGGCACTAGGGACTGAAACCTGGGAAGGGGCCGGTAGACGGGCCGCGCAGGACACCGCGAAGAGACCGGCCGCCACGAGAGTTCCGGTCCGGACGGGGCGCGGGCTCAGCATCAACGCCGCCAACTCTACCATTCCCCCGATCGACGGTCAACCAATAAGTCTAATGAACTCAGCAGTTATGGCCGATCATGGACTCCACCCGGCGTGGACGAATACGCGGTTCGCCTCTCCCAGATCCCTGGCGGCCGGCGTGACGATGGTCTTTTCGTCGATCACAAGCTTGCGGCCCGACTTGAGCGCCAGCCGCACGTCCTCCTCGCAGACAAACCCGACCGGCACGGTGGGGCCAGTGTTGTCGGCCATGCCGACCAGAGCTGACGCCGCCCGACCCCCGGCAGCAGTCCGCTCAGCGGGCGCGGCGATGTCGGGGGCCTGCGCGTAGCCCCTGGACGCCAGGAACTGGTCGATCCGGGAGGCCAGCGCTTCAACCGGAATACCTTCCGCCACCGGTCTCGCGGGCGACCGGGGGAGCGCTGGCGAGGGAGCAGTGACGGACGTCGCCTCGGACGACCGCTGGGCCGGCCGTATTTCGTAGGCCAGCCGCTTGATGTTCAGCAGGTGGCGCGGCGAGATGTTGTCCGACGTGATGTTGCCGCCCCAGCCACCACAGCCCAGCGTCATCGCCGGGTCCAGCCCTGTCGTCAGCCCGATCGATCCATGTGTCGTCGGCGTGTTGACCGCGATCCTGAACGCCGGTTTGCGCAGGCCGAACTGCAGAATGATCTCGTCGTTCTTCGAGTGGATCGACATGGTGTGGCCCATGCCGCCGTACCGCAGGATCTGGATGCACCGCTCGCATCCTTCCCGCCAGTCCTTCACGACATACCAGGACAGGATCGGGGCCAGCTTCTCAATCGAGAGGGGATAGTCGCGCCCGACTCCCGCGAGCGGAGCGATGAGGACCCGCGTCCCTTCGGGCGCCTTGATGCCGACGGCATCGGCAATATGGCGCGCCGACTTGCCGACCAGCGCCGGGTTCGGCAGCCGCTGAGGCGTGACGAACGCCTTCGCCAGCAGGTCCATCTCGGCGGCATTCATGAAATAGGCGCCCTCAGTCACGAAGGTGCGCCGGGCCTCCTCGGCGATCGGTTCGTCGACGACGACCGAGTTCTCCGATGAGCACAGCACGCCGTTGTCGAACGTCTTGCCGGTGATGATGTCGCGAACCGCCTTGGGGACGTCGGCGCTCCGCTCGATGAAGGCCGGGGCATTTCCCGGGCCGACGCCGTACGCCGGCTTGCCCGCACTGTAGGCGGCCCGGACGAGCCCCATGCCGCCGGTCGCCAGGATGAGGGCGACGTCGCGGTGCTTCATCAGCTCCTGCGTGCCTTCGAGCGTCACGGTCTTCATCCAGTTGATGCTGCCGCCGGGAGCGCCGGCGCGGGCGGCGGCCTCTGCCATGATCTCAACCGTACGCGTGATGCAGCCGACCGCCGAGGGGTGCGGACTGATCACAATGGCGCAGCGCGCCTTCAGCGAAATCAGCACCTTGTAGATCGTGGTCGAGGTCGGGTTAGTCGACGGCACGACCGCCGCGACGACCCCGAAGGGCTCGGCAATCTCGACAATCTTCCGGTCTTCGATCCGGTTGACGACGCCCACGGTCCGGATGGGCCGGATGAACTCGTAGACGCGCCGCGACGCGAACAGGTTTTTCTGGATCTTGTCGGCGACGACTCCGTATCCGGTCTCGTCAACCGCGAGGCGGGCCAGCGTCTCGGCGTGCGGTGTGACCGCGTCGGCCATCGCGGTCACGATGGCGTCGATCTGTTCCTGGGAGAGTTCCGCCAGCTTCGCCTGCGCCTGCCTGGCGTGCCGCGCGAGGGTTCGGGCTTCCGCGATCGAGGTGAGGTCTTTGTCCGAAGGTAAAATCGTGTCCGGGGCGGCCATGGGGGCTCCCGCCTATGTCTGGGGCAGTATGCGCTCGATTTCCGAATGCGGCCGCGGGATGACGTGGACGGACACGAGCTCGCCGACGCGCCGCGCCGCGGCGGCACCCGCGTCGGTGGCGGCCTTGACCGCGCCGACGTCGCCTCTGACGAGGACTGTGACGTATCCGGCGCCGATGTATTCCTTGCCGACGAGGGTGACATTAGCGGCCTTGACCATCGCGTCGGCGGCTTCAACCGACCCGATGAGCCCTCGCGTTTCAATCATGCCAAGCGCCTCTCCTGCCATGTGCGGAGACTCTAGCACGAAGCGCGGTATCATTTCCCTTCACAGATGCGCATCAGATGGACTCGAGCTCTGGCCGCGGCGCTGCTGGCCGGAGGGGCGGCAGCATGTTCCGGCGCGGCCGACACGGCGGCTCCCGTCGCCACGCCCACGGTCACGTTGAGCAAGACGGCGGCCGCGATCGGGACGCCGGTCGAGGTGACGTACCGCTTCGTCGTTGCGCCCGACGCGCCCGCCTTCGCCGCGGAGCACTGGGTATTCGTGCACTTCCTCGACGGCGACGGCGAACTGATGTGGACCGACGACCATCAGCCGCCGACACCGGTCCGCCAGTGGGCGCCGGGAGCGACCATCGAGTACTCGCGGTGGATCCTCGTGCCGAAGTTCCCGTACGTCGGAACGACGCGGGTACAGCTCGGGCTGTTTGCGCCCGCGACGGGCGAGCGGCTGCCGCTCGCGGGACGGACGGACGGGCAGCGCGCGTATGACGTCGCCACCTTTGACATGCGGCTGGACCGCGATCCCCACCTGGTGGTGTTCGCCGACGGATGGCACGACACGGAGGTGCCAGCCGATGGCAACGACCGCGAATGGCGGTGGTCGATGGGCCGCGCCACGCTTGCCTTTCGAAATCCGCAGCGTGATGCGCGCCTGTACCTGCAGGTCGACCAGCCCGTGGCGGGGGTCGAACCGCAGCGAATCGACCTGCGCCTTGGCGACACCGTCGTCGACAGCTTCGGCCTCGGCCCCGGTGGCAGCGACCAGCGACGCGTGATGCTGCCGGCGGCGCTGCTTGGCGCCGGTGAGACCGTGGCACTGACGCTGTCGGTCGATAAGACGTTTGTGCCTGCGCTCGTTCCGACGCTGAACAGTGGAGACCCGCGCGTACTCGGGATTCGGGTCTTCGGCGCGTTCGTCGAGCCTTCCTGAGCCCCACGGGGGGGGGCGGCAGTTCGCACATCTGCACGCGCCGGCGCCGTTGTTGGCCCTCCGGACCGTCCATGACGGCGTCAGTCCGGTCTAAGGAGTTTGGGGGGCTGTACCGGCACCCTGTTCGGTCTGGCCTGGATGAGGTTGGTAAAGTTGATCGATGGAATTCCGCTGTAGGCTCGGCACGGCGACGGGGGACGTCATCGAGGGCGTCTACGTGGCCGACAGCGAGTCTCACCTCCGCAAGGAGCTGGAGGAGAAGGGGTTGTACGTCCTGGCCCTTCAGCGACGGGGAGGGCTGACCTCGCTCGCCCTGGGCGGTCCGCGACGCCGGCGCATCCCCAGGCAGGACTTCATCGTCTTCAACCAGGAGCTCGCGACGCTGCTCAAGGCGGGTATGCCGCTCGTGCAGTCGCTCGACATCCTGCGGCAGCGGGTCGCCCATCCCACGTTCAAGGCGGTGCTCGACGGGGTCCACGAGCACGTGAAGGCCGGCACGGCGCTCTCCGACGCCTTTGCCGAGCATGCGGGACTGTTCCCGGCGGTCTATCCCGTTTCCCTGATGGCCGGGGAGCGCAGCGGCAGTCTCGACGCCGTCATCCGGCGCTACGTGGCCTACGAAAAGATCATCGGCGCGGTGAAGCGGCGGACGATCTCGGCGCTGATCTATCCCGCGATCCTCGTGACGCTGATGATTGTGCTCATCGGGATCATCGTCGTGCGCGTGGTCCCCGCGTTCTCCGGCTTCTACGCGAGCTACGAGCGCGAGCTTCCCCTGTCGACCCGTGTCATCGTCGGAATCTCCAACATCATCGTGGACAACCTCCTGCTGCTGACCGTGGGCGTCGTCACCATGGTCGTGTCGGTCGCCGCATGGGTGCGGCGGCCCGAACAGCGCGCGCACGCCGACCGGCTGCTCCTGACGCTGCCGTGGGCCGGAGCATCGGTCCGGAAGTTCGCGGTGTCGCAGTTGTCGCGCACGCTGGCGACACTCATCGGCGGCGGCATTCCGCTCGTGAACGCGCTGGAGATTGCCGGGAGCGCGATGTCCAACAAGCACCTGGCCGGCGAGATCGCGGTCGTCACGCAGCGCGTCAGGGAAGGCGAGAGTTTCGCGGCCGCGCTCCTGGCGCGGGGCGTGTTCCCGGACGTGGCGGTCAAGATGGTGGAAGTTGGCGAATCGACGGGCGCGCTGCAGGAGATGCTGAACAGCCTTGCGGACTTCTACGACGAAGAGATCGAGACCGAGGTCAGCCGGTTCATTACGATCATCGAGCCGGTAATCCTGGTCATCATGGGCGTCGTGATTGCCGCCGTGGTGCTGGCGCTCTACATGCCGCTCTTCGAGCTCAGCTCGGTCATGGGAGGGTAGACGTGGCGACTATCGATCCGGACCACCTCGTTCAGACCCCTGAGGACTACTCGGCGGAGACCGCGCGGGCGCGCAAGCTCGCCGAGCGCTACCGGCTCGAGTTCGTCGACATGGACAACTTCCGGATCGACCAGGAGCTGTTCCGGACGATTCCCGCGGACCTGATGCTGCGCTACGGCTTCGTGCCGCACCGGAGAGACGGCCGCGCGCTGGTCATTGTCGTCTCCGACCCGACCGACCTGCCGATGATCGACGAGCTCGGGGTGGTCCTGGGCACGCCGGTGCGGGTCACCGTCGGCGCGCCGTCGGCGATTCAGTCGATCCTGAAGAAGAGCGAGAGCTCGCAGCGGGTGCTCGAGGACGCGACCGAAGGGTTCGAGCTGCAGGTCCTCAAGGAAGACGAGGGCGCCGAGGACAATCTCACGGTCGAGCGGCTGACGAGCGACATCAGCCCGATCATCAAGCTCGTGGATTCGACGATCTACACGGCCATCCAGCGGCGGGCGAGCGACATCCACATCGAGACCGCGGACGATGCCGTCCACGTGAAGTACCGGATCGACGGCGTACTGCAGCCTGCGATGCGTCCGATCGCGAAGCACTTCCACAGCTCGATCATCTCCCGCGTCAAGGTCATGGCGGAGCTCGACATCGCGGAGAAGCGCGTCCCGCAGGACGGGCGCTTCAAAGTGCGCATGCCCGGCAAGACGATCGACTTCCGCGTCTCGATCATGCCGAGCGTCCACGGCGAGGACGCCGTCATCCGCATTCTCGACAAGGAATCGATCAGCGAGCAGTTCACCGACCTGACGCTCGACATCCTGGGCTTTCCCGAAGCCGAGCTCAAACGGTTCCGCAAGTACATCCACGAACCGTACGGCATGGTCCTCGTGACCGGCCCGACCGGGTCTGGCAAGACCACGACGCTCTACGCGGCGCTGTCGGAGATCCGGTCGATCGAAGACAAGATCATCACGATTGAGGACCCCGTCGAGTATCAGTTGTCCGGGATCACGCAGATTCCGATTAACGAGAAGAAGGGGCTGACGTTCGCGCGCGGCCTGCGGTCGATCCTCCGCCACGACCCCGACAAGATCATGGTCGGCGAGATCAGGGATCCCGAGACGGCGCAGATTGCGATCCAGTCGGCGCTGACCGGGCATCTGGTCTTCACCACGGTTCACGCCAACAACGTGCTGGACGTGCTCGGCCGCTTCCTGAACATGGGAGTGGAGCCCTACCAGTTCGTATCCGCGCTCAACTGCGTGATGGCGCAGCGCCTGGTCCGGCTGATCTGCGTGCAGTGCAAGCGGCCGGTGCGTCTTGACCGGAAGGCGCTCGAGGATTCCGGGATTGATCCGGCCTACGCGGACACGCACCAGTTCTTCGAGGGCGCCGGTTGCATCGACTGCGGCGGAACGGGCTTCAAGGGGCGAACCGCCATCTGCGAGCTCCTCAATTTGTCCGACCCCATCCGTGAGATGATCCTCGAACGGCGCCCTATCTCCGAGATCAAGAAGACGGCGGGGGAGGAAGGCATGCGGTTCCTGAGGGAGTCCGCGGTCGAGAAGGTCCTGCTCGGCCAGTCGACACTGCGTGAAATCAACAAGGTGACGTTCGTCGAATGAGCCTGCTTACCTCCTGGCTGGCCAGTCCGGCGCCGGACGCCGCGGTCGAGATCGCGCCGTCGCGCGTCTCCGCCGCGACGCTGTCCACGCGCGGCGGCGCGCCGGCCATGCAGTCGTTCGCCGTGGACATCCTGCCCTCGCAGGCGATCGCGGCATCCCTCACGACCCACAACATCCTCGACCGCGCCTCGGTCGTCGCGTCCCTGCGGACGGTGTTCGATCGGCTCGAGCGGAGGCCCGCCCGCGTGGCGCTCGTCATTCCCGACGTCGCCGCCAAGGTGTCGGTGGTGCGCTTCGATCACGTTCCTTCGCGCCGCGACGATCTCGATCAACTGGTGCGGTGGCAGGTGCGCAAGGCGGCCCCGTTTCCGATCGAGGAGGCCGCCGTGTCGTACACGGCCGGCAGCAGGAGCGCGGATGGCGGGGGCGAGTTTGTCGTCGTCCTGGCGCGCAGAGATGTCATCGCGGAGTACGAAGAGGTCTGCGCGGCCGCGGGCGCGCACGCCGGCCTCGTGGACATTGCCACGTTTTCCGTGATCAACCTGGCGCTCGCCGCGCCACGCGTGCGCGCGGGCGACTGGCTCGTCGTGCACATGCGTCCTGAGTACACGTCCATCGGCATCGTGCGCTCGGGCGAGCTCACGTTCTTCCGGAATCGCCCCGAAGGCGACGAGGAGAGCCTCACCGACGTCGTGCACCAGACGGCGATGTACTACCAGGATCGCCTGTCGGGCGACGGGTTCACGGGCGTACTGCTCGGGGGCAGCGGCCGGGCGCCCGGCGCCGTCGAGGCGGCACGGCAGGCGCTCGAAGAGCGGCTCGGCGCACGTGTGGACCCGATCGATGCGGCGCTGGCCGTCGCGCTGCCGGAGATGACGACGACCGGGCCGCTCCTTCGCGACGGCCTCGCCCCGCTCGCCGGCATGCTGTTGCGCACGGCCGACAGAGTGAACGCCTGATGCTGCAGATCAACCTCGGCACGAGGCCGTTCTACAACGTGCGCGTCGCGCACGTTGTCATCGGCGTGGTGGCCGCGCTGGCCGTCGGCCTGACGTTCTTCAACGGCGTGCAGACCGTGCGCCTGGGCCTCAGCCAGTACACGCTCGGGGCCAGCGCGTCCGAGGCGGAGACCGAGGCGGAGCGCCTGCAGGCCGAGGCGGTTCGGATCCGGTCGCAGATCAATGCCGAGGAGCTCTCGGTGGTCGCCAACGCGGCCCGCGAAGCGAACGCGATCATCGACCAGCGGGCCTTCTCGTGGACGGATCTCTTCGCGCACTTCGAAGCGACCCTGCCTCCCGATGTGCGCGTGACGGCGGTCCAGCCGCGGCTGGAGTCGAACGGCGACTTCGTCATCGCCATCGGCGTCGAGGCCCGCCGCCCCGAGGACCTCGACGCGTTCATCGAATCGCTCGAGGATCGCGGTGGGTTCCGCGACGTGCTGTCGATTCAGGAGCAGACGGGCGACGCCGGGCTGATCGCGGCCGTCATCCGGGGCACGTACGTTCCGCCGCCGCGCACCGCTCCTCCCGCGCAGGGGGGCGGCCAGTAATGGATTCGACCCACGGCCTCCCGCTCGTCCGCCGCGCGGTGGCCGAGCACCGCCGCCTCGTCATCGGGCTTGGCGTGGCACTCGCCGCGAATCTGCTCGTGTACGCGCTCGTCGTCTATCCCCTCTCGGAGCGCGTGGCCAATGTCGCCGAGCGCGAACAGGCCGCGGAGCAGTCGCTGGCGGCGGCGCGGGCCGAACACGCCACCGCGTCGGGGACGCTGACGGGCAAGTCTCGCGCATCGTCGGAGCTGACAACGTTCTATGCCGACGTGCTCCCCCAGAACCTCTCCGGGGCGCGGCGGCTGACCTATCTGCGGCTGGCGCAGCTGGCGCGCGAGTCGGATCTCAGCTACCAGCGGGCGACGTACGCGCCGGTGGTCGAAACCGACAGCACGCTCACGCGCCTGCAGATTCAGCTGGTCCTGAGCGGGACGTACGCGAATATGCGCGACTTCATCTACCAGCTGGAGACCGCGCCCGAGTTCGTCGTGATCGATAACGTCCAGCTTGCCGAGGGCGCCGACGGCGGCGGCTCGCTGGTCGTCACCCTCGACCTGTCGACCTACTACCGCAGTGCCGGGGTGTCATGACGTGGGCGTCGCGTAAAGGGATGATGGCGGCGTCAGGTCTTGCGGCGGTGCTGCTCCTGTCGCTGCTGATGAGCCGGGACGACGAGGTCGTACCAAGGGTTGCGCCGGCTGGCCGGGCCGCGGCGCCGGGGCGAAGGGGCGGCAGTCTTCCGGTGAGCGACCTCCGGCTTGAGCTCCTCAGGCAGGGTCGCCCGGAACTCGGCGAACCGGCGCGCGATCCATTCCGGTTTCAGGCCCGGCCGCCAGCCCCCCGTCCCGCGGCGCCGGCGCCCTCTCCGCCGCCCGCGGCGGCTGCCATCTCAAGGCCGGCGGTGCCGGCTGGTCCGCCGCCGCCCCCGCCGATTGAGCTGCGCTTCATCGGACTGCTGGACGCGCCCTCCCAGGCCGGACGCGTGGCCATTTTGAGCGACGGCCGCGGCAACGTCGTCTATGGGAAAGAAGGCGATACCATCGAAGGCCGCTATCGTCTGCTGAAAGTCGGCCCTGAGGCGGTAGAACTGGCCTACGTCGACGGCCGGGGCCGGCAGACGGTTCGCCTCGCAGGACAATGATGCATCTACGACACGTACAACCCGGCTTCCGGCTGCTCGCGCTGCTCCTCGTCGCGCTGACGCTCGCGGCGTGCGGCGGGTCGCGCTCCTTCGGCCGGGGCGATGCGGCGGTACGTGCCGGCGACTGGGATGCGGCAGTCGAGCACTACCGGCAGGCGGTCCAGGCAGATCCGGACCGGATCGACTATCGGATCGCGCTCGAGCGCGCGATGCTGAATGCCTCGACGCGGCATCTCGACCAGGCGCGTCTGCTCGAAGCGCGCCTCCAGTTTGAGGACGCGCTCCGGGAGTACCGGCGGGCCAGCGCGTACGACCCGACGAACCGTCAGATCGCCGGCAAGGTGATCGAGATGGAGCGGCGGCTGCGGGATCTGGCCGAGGCCGCCCGCCCGACGCCGACGATCCAGCAGCTGCAGCGGGCCGCCAACCAGAACCCGGAGCCGCTGCTCAACCCGGCCTCGCGGGAGCCGATCGACGTCGTCTTCAACAACGCCAGCCTCCGCGACATCCTGAATTCGATGGGGATGTCGGCCGGCATCAACGTCACGTTCGAGCGCGACTACGCCGATCGCAGCTACACCGTGCAGATGCGCGGCGTCACGTTCGAGCAGTCCCTGAGCCAGATTCTCGCGGCGAACCAGCTGTTCTACAAGGTCATCAACGAGCGGACGATCATGGTGATTCCCGACAACGCGCAGAAGCGCGCGCTGTACGAGGAACAGGTGATCCGGACCTTCTTTATTTCCCACGCCGATGCCACCGAGGTGGCACAGATCCTCAACGGCATCATCCGTATTCCCGCGCTGGCCGTGGCGCCCCAGATCGTCGCCAATAAGACCAACAACACGATCACCGTTCGCGCCGGCGCCACGATCGTCCAGATCATCGAGCGGATCGTCCAGCAGAACGACAACCCGAAGGCGGAGATCGTCGTGGACGTCCAGATCATGGAGGTCAACCGCGACCGGGCAAAGCAGTTCGGCATCGACCTGTCGCAGTTCGCGATCGGCGGCGCCTTCTCGCCCGAGTCCGACCCGCGCGGCGACGCCGGCGCGCTCAGCCCGGCGCCGTTCAACCTGAACACGATCAGCCGCGGTATTTCGACCGCTGACTTCTACCTGTCGGTGCCGTCGGCTGTGGTCGACTTCCTGGAGTCCGACTCGGAGACGCGCCTCATCGCGAAGCCCCAGCTTCGGGGCGCCGAGGGGCAGCAGATCACGCTCAACCTGGGCGATCAGATTCCCGTGCCGGCGACGGTCTTCACGCCAATCGGCCAGGGCGGCGCGAATTTCAACCCGCTGACGTCGTTCAATTACAAGGACGTCGGCGTCAACGTGCAGATGACGCCACGCGTCACCTTCGAGGGCGACATCATCCTCGACCTGACTGTCGAGAACAGTACGCTCGGGGGCAACATCTCGATTGCGGGGCAGGAGCTTCCGTCGTTCGGATCGCGGCGCGTGCAGACGCGGCTCCGGCTGCGTGACGGCGAATCCAATCTTCTGGCGGGATTGCTTCGCGAGGAAGACCGCCGCTCGATTTCCGGCGTTCCCGGTCTTATCCGGATTCCCATCCTCCGGAATCTCTTCGCGTCCAACACCAATCGCATCGCGCAGACCGACATCGTCATGCTCCTAACGCCACGCATCGTGCGCACGCAGGAGCTGACGCTGGAGGACGTAAGTCCCATTTTCATCGGGTCGCAGCAGAGCCTGGGTCTCGGCGGGCCGCCGCCGCTGATTGCCGCGCCGGCCGTGGACGAGACGCCCGCGGCCACGACGCCCGCCGCGCCAGTCGTTGTGCCTCCAGGCGCCGCGCCGGCCGCGGCCGGCACTGCCGGGGCGGTCGCCGCGCCTCCTGGCAGTTCGCAGGTCCCCGGCACGGCCACACTGCCCGCCGCCCCGGCGCCGCCGCAGCCACCGGTTGCCGTCGCCAGCGTCGCGAGCGGAGGACAGATCCTCCTGTCGCCCCCGGGACCCGAGTTCCGCGTCGGCGCAGGGCCGTACACGGTGCCGGTGTCGATCGCCGGCGCGTCGCAGCTGTCGAGCGTGACGCTCACGATCACGTTCAACCCGGCCGCACTGCGCGTGCGAACGGTGCAGGAGGGCAGCTTCCTGCGAACCGGTGGCGTGCAGGCGGCGTTCACCCAGCAGGTGGATGCCGCGAGCGGGCGGGTCGACATCGCCATCGTGCGAACCGGCGATCAGACGGGCGTCGCCGGAACCGGACTTCTCGCCGCCATCGTCTTCGATGCGGTCGGGGGCGGGGCGGCGAACCTGACGGTGACCGGGGCCGCCGCCGGCCCGCGGGGCACGCAGGTGTCCTTGCAGTTCGGCCAGGTCCCGGCGGTGACGGTGCGATGAATCAGCGCGGCTACACGTTCGTGGAGCTGATTGTCGTCACGACGGTCCTGCTGATCCTGGCGTCGGCGGTGATGCCGCTCGCCCAGGTTGCTTCGCAGCGGCAGCGGGAGGCGGAACTGCGCCGGTCGCTGCGCGAGTTGCGGACCGCGATCGATCAGTTCCGGAACGCCGTCGACCAGGGCCGCATTCCGACAACCGAGCTCGAGCCGGAGAATCAGGGATACCCGTCGGACCTCGAGATGCTCGTGGAAGGCATCTCGGCGGCGAACGACGTGTCGGGCACCAAACTCCGGTTCCTGCGGCGGATTCCGCGCGATCCGATGACCTCGTCGGCGGAGTGGGGCCTACGGTCGTATCAGGACTCGCCGACGTCGACGAGCTGGGGCCGGCAGAACGTCTACGACGTCTACACGACGTTCTCTGGCACCTCGCTTGACGGATCGAACTACCGGGACTGGTGATGCGGACGCACCTTCGCACCCTCGTACCGCCGCACGGTCGCACGCGCTCCGGCGGCTTCACGCTCATCGAATTGCTGGTCGTGATGTCGCTGATCGTGATTCTCGCCGGCATCGGCCTGGCCGTGCACGCCAACAGCCAGACGCGCGCGCGGGAAGCGGTGCTGAAGGAAGACCTGTTCCGGATGCGCGACGCGATCGACCAGTACTACGCGGACAAGAACGCGTACCCGGCTGCGCTCGATGCGCTCGTCACGGAGAAGTACCTCCGGGCGATTCCGGTGGACCCGCTCACGACGTCGGCCACCACATGGCAGACGGTGCTATCTGAGCTCGACGCGGCGAACCCGTCGGCACAGCCCGGCGTCTATGACGTCAAGAGCGGCTCGGAACGTCAGGCCCTCGACGGAACGCAATACTCGGATTGGTAATGAGGATGTTGAAGAACGTATTCGTACTTGCCACGGTCGCGGGCGCGGCATTCGCGTCCGCCGGCTGCGACAAGGCGCAGTTGCTGGCGCCGACGCAGTCCACGATCACCGTCACTGCGGCCACGACGCTGCTGTCCTCCAGCGGCGAGACGGACATCTCTGCCGTCGTCGTCGAGCAGGCCGGCACGCCCGTTCAGAACGGGACGACGGTCAGGTTCACCACGAACCTGGGACGGATCGATCCCGTTGAGGTGCAGACCCGGAACGGCCTCGCCGCCACGCGCTTCTTCGCGAACAATTCCTCCGGCGTCGCGCGTATCACGGCCGCCTCGGGCGCGGCATCGGGTGGGACGGGGAACACCAACGTGGTGGAGATCACCGTCGGTGCAGCGGCCATCAACACCGTCACGCTCCGAGCCAACCCCGGCAGTGTCGGCCCGACCGGAGGCGTGGTCGAACTTATCGCTACTGTCGTCGGCGAGAACGGGCAGCCGCTTCCAGGCGTGCTGGTCACGTTCAACGCGGATCAGGGCACCCTGAGCTCCAGTACGGGGACCACCGGTGCGGGGGGAGAGGCCCGCGCCAACCTCACCACGAATCAGCAGACCGTCGCGAGCGCGACCTCGGGCACCAAGACCAGCAGCAACGTCACGATTACGCTGCGAGCGGGCCCAATCGTCTCGCTCTCCTGCGTGCCGGCGGCGGGTACCGGGAACTGCGCGGCCGTGCAGGCCAGCGCGTCGAACAATACGGCGACCGTGCTGTTCACGATCACGAGGCCCACGGGCAGCAGCACCCTGCGAACGGCGACGCTCGACTTCGGCGACGGGTCGTCGCAGGCGCTCGGGAACCTGGCTGGCGGCACCGCGACGGTGACCCATACCTACTCCGGGCCGTCCGGGACGAATGCGGTGGCCTACACGGCGACCGTGCAGGCCACTGACATCAACAGTGAGTCGCAGTCGGCGGCAACGACGGTGATCGTCACGCCGAAGCCGATCATCGTCATCACGCCGATCAACGTCACTCTGTCGGCGTCGGGTGGGACCGCGGTAGCAGGCGGCCAGCGCTGGGAGTTCACGGCGACGGCCACGGGCGGCGGCGACGGCGGAACCGGCAACGCCGCGATCCAGACCTACACCTGGGATTTCGGCGACAGCAGCTCGACGAGCACGTCCGGAAGTACGACCGCGCACGTGTATTCGATACGAACCACCGAGCAGGCGATGACGGTCACCGTGACGGTGCGCACCGCTGACGGCAGGACAGCCACCGGGCGTACGGAGATTCTCGTCGGGAAGTTCCCCTGATGCGACGGCGACGGCGCGGCGACACAGGCTATGCGATGGCCGCGCTGCTCGTCGGCCTCAGCGTCATGGGGATCATCCTGGGCATGGTGATGCCCGTGTGGCAGACGTGGGTGCGCCGGGAGCGCGAAGCCGAGCTCGTGTTCCGCGGTGAGCAGTACATCCAGGCCATCGGGTTGTTCTCACGCCAGACGGGCGGATTCCCCACGTCGATGAACGCGCTGCGCGACGGCCGATTCATCCGCAAGCTCTATAAGGACCCGATTACCAACGAGGATTTTCAGCCCGTCTATCTCGGGCAGATCGCGTCCGGCGCGATTGGCGCGCCCACGCCGCCGGGTGGCCGCGCGGGCTTGCCGGGAACCGCGGGCCGCGGCCAGCCGCCCGTGGCCGGTCGTGGCGCGGCGCCGGTTCCGCAGGGGCGAGGACCCGCGGCTCCGCCACAGGCGGGCCGCGCGGGTCAATCGCCCTTCGGGACAACGCCGGCCGGCGGCGCACAGGGCGCGGGGCCGATCATTGGCGTCGTCAGCCGTAGTACCTCTGAATCACTACGACAGTACAACGGGCGCGGACGGTACAGCGAGTGGCTGTTCGTGAGCACTGCCGCGACACAGCAGGCCGGAGGCCCCGCAGGCACCCAGCAGCCGGGCGCTGGCGGACGGGGAGGCCGTGACGGAGGCCCCGGACGCGGCCAACCGCCGGGCCGCGGACTTCCCGGGCGAGGCCAGCAGCCGGGCCGCGCGTTTCCCGGACGCGGCCTGACCCCGGGTGGGACAGCGCCTGGCCGCCAGACGACGCCGCCCCCGGGGCGAGGCGGATTCGGCCAGCCGGGCTTTCCCGGCCCTGGACAGCCAGGCCAGCCAGGCCGCGGCCGTCTCTAAATCTCGCTCATCACCGCATCGTGGACGGCGGGGCGCACGTGCCGAATCGCGTCAGTCGTACGCGTGGGGTGCACCCGGTTCGTCAGCAGCGCGATGTAGATGCCTCGATCCGGGTCGATCCAGATCGACGTCCCGGTAAACCCAGTGTGGCCGAACGCGCGCGCCGACATGCGTGTCCCGCACGATGACGTCGGCAGCATCGTGTCCCACCCGAGCGCGCGGGAACTGCCCGGGATGTCTTCGCGCTTTGTGATGAATTCCTCGAGCGTCCCACGCTGAAACGCGCCGACCTTACCGGCGAGCACCTGGAGAAGATGACGCGCATGCTGGCCGACCGCCGCGGCCGTGCCGAAGAGTCCCGCGTGCCCGGCAGCGCCGTCGATGGCCGCCGCGTTCTCGTCGGAGACCTCACCGATCAGCACACGCCTGCGGAAGGGCTCCTCGGTGGGGGTGATGCGCGTGCGCCAGAGTGCGGGTGGATGAAACTGCAGGTCCTCGACGATGCCCATCTGCGCGCGCAGGGCGACGAACCGTTCAGGGAGCGGAACGCGATCGCCCAGCAGAAACCCGAGGAGCATGAAACCCAGATCGCTATAGATCGAGCGCGTTCGCGGCTCGTACTCGAGCGGCGTCGCACAGATCGCACGCTCGATCGCCTCGCGGCCGCTCATTGTCAGGTACAAATGGCGATGGGCCGGCAGGCCGCTGCAATGCGCCAGCAGGTCCCGAATCGTAACGCTGGTCCGGCCGGACCCGTTCCATGCCGGGATGTAGTGCGAGACGGACTCGTCGAGTGCAATCGCGCCACGCTCGATCTCCTGCATGAGCATCGGCGTGGTCGACAGGACCTTGGTCAGCGAGGCGAGGTCGAAGACCGTGTCGAGTTGGGTCGACGGCGAGTCGGGATCGAACGCGAGCCGCCCGAACGCTTCGCTCCAGAGCACCCGCGTCGCATCGCCGACCTCAATCACGGCGGCCGGAAACGCTCCCGCCTGAACAGCGTGTGCAATGACGTCGCGCGCCCGTATCACGAGAGTGATGCTCGAGCCGGCTATGAACTCTTGGTGGATGCCGCCTCGGCGTGTCCCTGCAGCATCCCGCGGAGCCGCGGCTCGATATCCTCTCCAATCGCCTCACGCATCGAGTCGTGAGCCTTCCGCAGGCGGATCAGCGCCTTCGGATACGGATCGCCGGTCTTCTGCATCACAATCGCCGCCTTGACGTTCCACTTGGCTTTCTTGAGCAACGTGTCCGCGTCGTCGTACTCGAGACCGGTCACGATATTGACGATGCGGCGCGCGCGGTCTTTCAGTTTCTCGGAGCCCACGTGCACGTCGACCATCAGATTGCCGTACGTCTTGCCCACGAGCACCATCGCGCCGGTCGTCAGCATGTTGAGCACGAGCTTCGTGGCGGTGCCGGCCTTCAACCGGGTCGATCCGGCAATGACTTCCGCGCCGACGGCGGGGGAGACGGTCAGGTCGACAAACGTCTGAAGCTCTGTCGCCGGGTCGCAGGTCACGAAAATGATGCGCGCGCCGGCCCGTCGCGCGCGCGTCAGCGCGCCGCGCACGAACTGCGTCATGCCGCTCGCCGACACGCCGACGACGATGTCCTTTTTGGTGGGGCGGAAGCGGTTGATCGCACGCGCGCCCTCTTCGTAGTTGTCCTCGACGCCTTCCTTGGCGGCGAACGTCGCGCCCTGACCGCCGGCCATGATGGCCTGGACGAGCGTCGGATCGGTGCTGAACGTCGGCGGCATCTCGGCGGATTCGAGCACCCCGAGCCGACCGCTGGTGCCCGCCCCGACAAAGACGATTCGGCCGTCCTTGCGCAGCGCGGAGGCAATCATCTCGATGCCCACCGCGATGCGCTCGCGCTCCCGCTGGACGGCGGCGATCATCTTCTTGTCCTCATTGACCATGAGGTCCACGATGTCGCCGGGAGAGAGCTTGTCGATGCCGAGGCTGGACGAATTAATCGCTTCGGTCGGAAGGGACTGCCATTTTGAACGTGTCACCATCAGGTTCTCGTACAATTCTACCGATTCAGCCCCCAAGACGCGTGGCACGAGCAACCGCCCCGGTGACCGCCTATCTGACCCATCTGACCGTCGAACGACGGCTGGCCGCCAATTCGGTGGAAAGCTATACCCGCGACCTCTCGATGCTGGCCGCATTCGCCGCCGGAACGGGGGCGCGCGTCGAGGCGCTCGGCCGCACCGACCTGGAAGCCTTCGTCAGAAGCCTGATGTCGGACGGGCGATCGCCCCGATCCGTCGCCAGAGCCGTGGCCTGCTACCGGGGGTTCTATCGGTTTCTGGTGGTGGACGGGCGCGCGAAGACGAGCCCGGCTGACGACCTCCGTCCGCCGCGCGCGTGGAAGTCGCTGCCGCGCTACCTGTCGGTCGAGGATATCGACCGCCTGCTCCAGCAGCCTGACGTCTCGACGCCCCGCGGGCTGCGCGACCGCGCGCTGATTGAACTGCTCTACGCGACCGGCATGCGCGTGTCGGAACTGATCGGACTGCGCCCCGCGGACGTGAACCTCGATGCGTCGTACCTGACGTGCACGGGGAAGGGCGACAAGCAGCGCATCATCCCCGTCGGCGACGAGGCCGCCGCGTGGGTGGGGCGCTACATCCGCGACGCACGGGCGCAGCTGATGGGGAAGCGGAACAGCCCGCGCCTTTTTGTGAACGCCCGCGGCGGCGGTCCGGGACTGACCCGTGTCGGATTCTGGAAGATCCTCAAGAGCCATGCGCGCGCGGCGGGGCTGAAGGCCGCGATCAGCCCGCACATGCTCCGCCATTCATTCGCCACGCATCTCCTGGACCGGGGCGCGGATCTCCGTGCCATCCAGATGATGCTCGGCCATGCGGATCTCTCGACGACGCAGATCTACACGCACGTCCACGAGCAGCGGATGCGCACCGTCTACGACCGGTTTCACCCGCGTGCCTAGGTGCTGACCCGCGCCTTCCTCGTCGTCTGTGCTGCCGCGGTGGCGACGCTGTGGTACGGCGCGCTGCCGCCCCGCGCAGCCGTGGCGTCACCCGAGGACGCCGCCGCGACGGTTCGCGGCGCGATCCATGTGCATACGACCCGGTCCGACGGCACCGGTTCGGTCGAGGACGTGGCGGCCGCCGCCGCGCGGGCAGGCCTGGATTTCGTCGTCTTCACCGATCACGGCGACGCTGCGCGCGATCCCCTGCCGCCGCAGTATCGATCCGGGGTGCTCTGCATCGACGGGGTGGAGGTCAGCACGCGGGAGGGACACGTCGCGGCGATCGGGCTCCCGAAGACCCCGTACGCGCTGGGGGGCGAGGCGCGGGACGTCCTCGACGACATTCACCGGATGGGCGGGATGGCGATCGCCGCGCATCCGGGTTCCGTCAAGCCCGGACTGCAATGGACGGACTGGGCCGTGCCGGTTGACGGGATCGAGTGGCTGAATGCGGATAGCGAGTGGCGCGATGAGTCCGCCTGGTCCCTCGTGCGCGCGCTGCTCACGTATCCTGCGCGGCCGACCGAAAGCGTGGCGGGGCTGCTCGACCGGCCGGGCCCGGTGCTGCAGCGATGGGATGAACTGCTTCGCACGCGGAACGCGGTGGCCGTCGCCGCATCCGACGCGCATGCCCGCGTGGGGTTCCGCAGCCTCGGTGAACCGTATGACAACGGGGCGTCTTTGCATCTTCCGGCCTACGAGCGCGTGTTCCGCGCGTTCTCGAATGTCCTGTCCGGCGTGGCGCTCACCGGTGAGCCCACCTCGGACGCGGCGCTCGTCATCGCTGCGCTTCGCGCGGGCCATGTCTATTCCAGAATCGATGCGATCGGCGCGACCGGGACGCTGGCGTTCCATGCGGCGAGCGGGGATGTCACGGCGGCGGCCGGCGACGTGCTGTCGAACCGTGGCCCTGTGACCATGGCGGTGGAGCTCACGTCGGCACCCCCTGCGCGCATTGCGTTGCTGAAGGACGGACAGGAGATTGCCAGCGGCAGCGACGCGCGGCTGGAATACGCGGCGGACCTCTCAGCCGGCGTGTACCGCGTGGAAGTGTCGGTGCCGGGCGCTCCCGGGCAGCCGCCGGTGCCCTGGATCGTCTCGAATCCTATCTACGTCGGGAGGGATGTGCGCCCGCCCGCGGTCCCCGTCCCGCGCCCCGTGACGGCGTCCGAGAGCCAGTATTCAGATGGAAGCGCCGATCGCTGGAGAGCCGAGACCAGCCCGGCATCGCGCGCGGCGATCGACGTCGGCAAGACGACCAACGGCACCAATCTGGCCCTGCGCTACGCCCTCGGCGGAAGCACGGCGGAGAGCGCCTACGCCGGCTTCGTCATGTCGAGCGGGCCGACGCTGTCGCAGTTCGACCGGGTCACGTTTACGGCGAACGCCGATCGGCCGATGCGGCTGTCGGTGCAGTTGCGGATACCGGGAGGGGAGCAGGGGGAGCGCTGGCAGCGGTCGGTGTTTCTCGACGAGATGCCGCGCGCGATCACCGTCTACTTCGACGACATGCGCGCCGCCGGCGCCACGCGCACCGAGCGGCCGCCCCTCGACGCCGTCGATTCGGTCCTGTTCGTCGTCGACACCGTGAACACTCCGCTTGGCGGCAGCGGCCGGATCTGGATCGACGACGTCAGATACGGGCGGTAGCTAGATTTAAAGCGCTTTTCAGATAGCTCTTGTACGACCCGGGTGCGCCATGGTACTTCTGCGTGCACAACACGGGAGGGCCGATGCGCGCATATTCCATGGATCTTCGAGAACGGGCGCTACGCGCCAGTGATGCGGGGATGAAGGCCGCGGAC
>CAXNKG010000002.1:0-144951 GCA_964202965.1 Vicinamibacterales bacterium | reverse complement strand
CAGATCCGCAGCGCCTGAAACGTGCGCGTCGCCGGATCGATGCGTGAGTACCCCTTCCGTGGGATCGCCCGCCGCACGATGTCGGCAAGCTGCCCCGTCGTCTCGACCGCACCGCGTGTGCGGGCGGCGACGAGCGCCCGCGCCACCCGACGCGAGTGGCGCTCTTCACCAAACTCGTAGATCACGTCGGCCAGCGTCCGCTCGTCAGCGTCGCGGATCGCGTCGGCCGCCGTCGGACCGCTGGTTCGGTCCATCCGCATGTCCAGCGGATCGTCCCGCCGAAAACTGAAGCCGCGCCCCGGCTCGTCGAGCTGCATCGACGAAACGCCGAGATCCGCCAGCAGTCCGTCCACCGTCGTCGCGCTCCGGGCGTCCAGGACCTCGTTCAGCCGGCGGTAGTCCGCGTGCACGAGATCAACACGCGACGCGTACGCGGCCAGCGTCTGGCGTGCGTGCGCCAGCGCGTCCTGATCCCGGTCGAAGCCGATGACCCGCGCCGCGCCCGCGTCGAGCATCGCGCGCGTGTGCCCGCCATAGCCGACGGTGCAGTCCACGAACAGCCCGCCGCGCGCCGGCGCCAGATGCTCGAGCACCTCTGCGACCATGACGGGTTCGTGCATGGGTCGTCCAAGTCACAGGGCACAAGTCACAAGGCACAAGGCACACCCGCGCTGTTGTGACTTCTGACTTCTGACTTCTGACTTCTGACTTTCATCTCTAAATCCCGTGTTCCGCGAGGCCCAGGCCGTCTTCGTCCGTCCACGGTTCGCGCTGGAGCTTCTGGACGAACCGCTCGACGTTCCAGACTTCGAGGTAATCGATCCGGCCGAACACGCGCACATCGCCGACAATGGAGGCGCTCTCGCGCAGGTGCGGCGGCACGACGACCCGCCCCTGCACGTCGAGCTCGGCGGCGAGACCGTAGTAATTGACGCGGTCGAGGAACTTGAGCCGCGCGGGATGATTCCCGGGCATCTGGAGCAGCTTCTGTTCGATCTCCAGCCACGTGGCGAGCGGATAAATGCGGACGGATTCGCCGGTGACGCTCGTCACAAAGACGTCGTCGCCCTGCTGGTCGCGGATGATCCCGCGAAATACCGTCGGCACCTTCAGCCGGCCCTTGTCGTCGATCCGGGCGGCGGAGCTGCCTCGAAGGCCCTTGTACTCCACTTTCATCCACAAAAATCCACTCGGATAGTAAGTGGGGCTGGTGGCGATGTCAACCCTAAGCTACTTACCTTGTTGGAGTTACGCCTTAGCTTCGCCAGTCTTTCGTGGGGTCAGACCCCGGAATGAGTCGTCACCGGGGTCTGACCCCGGTGACAGATCGACTCAAGGCCGCGTGCTAGGCTGGCCTTCCATGCTCAGGGCGGCGTTGATTGGCTCCTCCTCCACCGGCAAGTCCACCCTCTTTCAGCTGATGACCAGCGTTCACGACGCCCCGCGAGGCAAGGGGGACGTGGCCATCGGGATTTCCAGGGTTCCCGACCCGCGCCTCGACGCGCTGACGGCGATGTACAACCCGCGAAAACGTGTTCCCGCGACGGTGGAATTCACGGATTTGATCGCGGCCGCCAGGCCAGGCGCGCAGGCGCTCGTGGATGTCGCGGGGTACAAGAACGCGGACGCACTGGTCCACGTGGTCCGCGCCTTTCGCGATCCCGCGGTTCCCCATCCCGCCGGATCGATCGATCCGGCGCGCGACGCGCAGGCCATGGAAGACGAACTGCTGCTCGCGGACCTCGGCGTCGCTGAGCGCCGGCTCGAACGGATCGAGAAGGATCTGAAGAAGGGACGTTCGACGGAGCTCGAGCGGGAGCGCGATCTGCTGCAGCGCTGCAGGACCGCTCTCGAGGAAGGCACCCCCCTCCGCGCCCTCGAACTGACGGGCGACGATCGCAAGCGGCTGCGCGGCTTTCAGTTCCTCTCGGCCAAGGCGCTCCTGGTCGTCATCAATCTGGACGAAGCGGACGTGCCGGCGATCGGGGCGAGCGTCGAGAAAGCGGCGGCCCACACGGGCCTGACGACGTTTCTCGCGCGGGCGGCCACCCGCGCCGTCGCGCTCTGCGCGACGATCGAGCTCGAGATCTCGCGGCTCGATCCGGCCGACGCCACCGCGTTCCTCGCCGACCTGGGGCTGACGGAATCCGGCCTCGATCGCGTCATCCGCGCGAGCTACGATCTGCTCGGCTACATGTCGTTCTTTACGGTCGGCGAGGACGAATGCCGCGCCTGGTCGATCGCGCGCAACACCCCCGCGCAGGAAGCGGCCGGCGAAATCCACAGCGACATCCAGCGCGGCTTCATCCGCGCCGAGGTCGTTGCCTACGACTCGCTCATCACCCGCGGCTCCATGGCCGCGTGCCGCGAGCACGGCGAAGTACGCCTCGAAGGCAAGGAGTACGTCGTGCAGGACGCCGACATCATCAACTTCCGCCACGCGACCTGATTGGCGATACGGACGCTCGTCATTCTGCCGACCTACAACGAGCGGGACAACCTGCCCGTGCTCGTCGAGGCGCTGCTGGCGCTGCCGGACGTCCGGGTGCTCGTCGTGGACGACCAATCGCCCGACGGCACCGGAGCGGTCGCCGATGCGCTCACCCGGGCGCGGCCCGACCGGGTTGAGGTGCTGCACCGCAGCGGGCCGCGCGGTCTCGGCCGGTCGTATGTCGACGGCATGCTGCGGGCCCTCGAGACGGATGCCGCGCTCATCTGCCAGATGGATGCCGACCTGTCGCACGATCCCGCAGACGTGCCCCGGCTGGTGGCGCACGCGCAGCACGCCGACCTTGTCATCGGCTCGCGCTACGTCCCCGGCGGTCGTGTCGTGAACTGGGCGCGGCGCCGCGTGCTCCTGAGCGCCTTCGCCAATCGCTATGTGCGCGCGCTCACGGGTCTGGCCGCCCGGGACTGCACGAGCGGATTCCGGTGCTGGCGGCGCGAGGCGCTGCAGCGGATCGCGCTCCGGGACATCGCCTCGAACGGCTATGCCTTCCTCGTGGAGATGGCGTGGCTGGCCGCCCGCGCGGGATGCCGCGTCGTCGAAGTGCCGATCACGTTCACCGAACGGCGCGCCGGCGCCTCGAAGCTGTCGGGACACGTCATCGTGGAATCCGCAATCGTGCCGTGGCGATTGAAGGCCCGCGGCCGGCGGTGATCGCCTTGTGACGGGGTCCCTTCCGGGCTACGATGCGCGTGGCAGTTCCTCCATGGCGGCAGAAGCCCAGCGCACCCACAGCCTCACGGTCTTCTTTCCCGCGTACAACGATGGCGGGACCATCGCGAGCCTCGTGATCCGCGCCGTCCAGGTGGCGTCCCGGCTGACGCCCGACTTCGAAGTGATCATCGTCAACGACGGCAGCAGCGACAGGACACGGGAGATCGCGGACGAGCTCGCGCGCACCTATCCGCAGGTCCGGGCCATTCATCACCCGCGCAATCGCGGATATGGCGGCGCGCTGCGCACCGGCTTCAGTGCGGCGACCAAGGATCTGATCGCGTACACCGACGGCGACGCGCAGTACGACCCGACGGAGCTCGAGGCCCTGTGGCAGCAGCTCACGCCGGACGTCGATTTCGTGAACGGCTACAAGATCAGCCGATCCGATCCGATTCACCGGATCATCATCGGCCGTGTGTATCACCACACCGTCAAGCTGCTGTTCCGGCTTCGCGTGCGCGACGTCGACTGCGACTTCCGCCTGATGCGGCGCGAAATCTTCAATCGCGTCAGACTCGAGCGCGACACCGGCGTCATCTGTCTGGAGATGATGCGGAAGGTCCAGGATGCCGGCTTCCGCGTGGTCGAGGTCCCGGTCCATCACTATCACCGCACGCACGGCCAGTCGCAGTTCTTCAACCTCCGCCGGGTGTTCTGGACCGGCGTCGACGTCCTGAAGCTGTGGATCCACCTGGTGGTGCTGGGCAGGGGTCGGCAGACTGCGCCCGTGCTGTTCCGCAATCCGACGATCGGGAACGCCACGCCCCCGGAGTCGATCAAGCGATGAGTACCGCGTCGGGCGACTACCGATCGTTTTACCGGGACCGCCGCGTGATGATTACCGGCGGTCTCGGCTTCATCGGCAGCACCCTCGCGCACCAGCTCGTCGGCCTCGGCGCCAGGGTCCTGATCGTCGACTCACTGATTCCCGAGTACGGCGGCAACCTGTTCAACATCCACGGCATCGAAGATCGCGTGCATGTGAACATCGCCGACGTCCGCCAGCAGAGCACGATGAACTACCTCGTGCGCGACCAGGACGTCATCTTCAACCTGGCCGGGCAGGTCAGCCACATCGACAGCATGCAGGATCCGGTCACCGATCTGGAGATCAACTGCAAGAGCCAGCTGTTCATCCTCGAGGCGTGCCGCCGCTACAACGGCGGAACTAAAGTGGTGTACGCCGGGACCCGCCAGGTCTACGGCCGTGCCGACGCGCTGCCGGTCACGGAGCAGCACCTGGTGAAGCCGATCGACGTCAACGGCATCAACAAGGCCGCCGGCGAGTACTACCACCTGATGTACAACGACGTGTTCGGCGTCAGGGCCTGCTCGCTTCGGCTCACCAATGTGTTCGGACCGCGCCACCTCATCAAGCACAACCGCCAGGGTTTCATCGCCTGGTTCATCCGGCTGGCGATCGAGGACCGGGAGATCCAGATCTACGGAGACGGCTCGCAGCTGCGGGACTTCGTCTTCGTCGAGGACGCGGCCGATGCCTTCCTCCGCGCGGGCGCGACAGACCGGTCGAACGGCCAGGTGTTCAACGTCGGCGGTCTGGCGCCGATTGCACATCGCGACCTCGTCGAGCTTCTCATCACGGTGGCAGGTACCGGACGTTTCCGGTTCGTGGAGTGGCCGCCGGAAAAGAAGGTCATCGACATCGGCGACTTCTACGCCGATTCCTCGCGCATTGCACGCATACTCGGCTGGAAGCCCTCGACGCCGCTTCGCGAGGGGTTCGAGCGCACGATTTCCTACTACCGGACCCATATGCACCACTACGTCACATCCGCGGAATCTCCCGTCACCCTGTGAGAACACTCATCACTGGCGGAGCCGGGTTCGTCGGCTCCCATCTGGCCGAGCGCCTGCTCGCCTCCGGGCACGAGGTGAGCGTCCTCGATAATCTGTCCACCGGCTCGATCGACAACATCGCGCATCTCAAGAGCCACGCCGGCTTTTCGTACGTCGTCGATACGGTCACCAACGAGCCGGTGCTGGCCGAGATGATCGACCGAAGCGACGTCGTGTTCCATCTGGCCGCGGCCGTCGGGGTCAAGCTGATCGTCGAACAGCCCGTGCACACCATCGAGACCAACGTCCACGGGACCGAAGTGGTGCTGAAGCACGCGAACAAGAAGAAAAAGCTGGTGTTCATCGCCTCGACGTCCGAGGTGTACGGCAAGAGCACCGAGGTGCCATTCCGCGAAAGCGCCGACGTCGTGCTCGGCCCGACCACGAAGCATCGATGGGCGTACGCGTGCAGCAAGATGATCGACGAGTTCCTCGCGCTCGCGTACTGGAAGGAGAGAAAGCTTCCCGTCGTCGTCGTCCGCCTGTTCAATACCGTCGGGCCGCGGCAGACCGGCCATTACGGCATGGTGCTGCCGACCTTCGTCCGCCAGGCACTGGCCGGCCAGCCGATCACCGTCTTCGGCGATGGAAGCCAGTCCCGAAGCTTCACGGACGTGAGCGACGTCGTCGGGGCGCTCGTCGCGCTCGCGTCGGAGCCGCGCGCCGTCGGCCAGGTATTCAACATCGGCAATACCGGAGAGATTTCGATCCGCGGCCTGGCCGAGCGTGTCAAGGTGCGCACGGGCAGCAGCTCGCCCATCCAGCTGATTCCCTACGATCAGGCCTACGAGGATGGCTTCGAGGACATGCCCCGGCGGGTCCCCGACCTCACGAAGCTGCGGGATCTGATTGGATATGAGCCCAAAGTCGACCTGGAGGAGATCATCGGGCGCGTGATCGAGTTCTTTCGAGCCGGCGGGTAGGACGTATACTGAAGCTCTCCATGGCAATCAGGATTCTGGTCGTGGCGGCGGTGCTTGCGGGCGCCTGGCCGGCGCACGGCCAGCAGTCGGTCAACCTGCAATTTTCGAACGGGCGTGTCTCGCTGCGCGCGCAGAACGCGCCGATCCGAGCCATCCTGGCCGAATGGGCGCGCCTGGGCGGTGCGACGATCGTCAACGGGGATCGCGTGGCCGGTGCGCCCGTGACCCTGGAGCTGACCGACGTCCCTGAGAGCCAGGCGCTCGACATCGTCCTGCGCAGTGTCGCAGGCTACATGCTGGGCCCCCGCCGCGCCGGTAAGGCAGGAGCGTCCGCGTACGACCGCATCATGATCCTGCCGACGAGTGTCGCGCCGAGGAATCCACCCCCCGCGGCAGCCGCAGCCGGTGCTGCCGCGCGGCCGGTCCTGCCACGGCCCGTGCTCCCGCGCCCGCGACTGCCGCAGGACCAGGCTGAAGTGATGCCTAACGATGTCGCGGCAGGGGACGACGCAGCGAATCAGCCCGTGATGCCGCCGCAGTTCCCGGGCACGCTTCCGCAGCCGCTGGTTCGCGGCCCCGTGCCCGTTGCGGGCGGCGCGCAGGACGCCGACGAGGCGACCGACGATCAGCCGGGCATTACGATCGTCGGGACTCCGACGAATCCCTTCGGCATCCCTGCCGGATCATCGACGACGCCCGGGGTGATTTCACCCGTGCCGCGGCAGCAGCCGGCGCAGCCGAACCGCGTACAATAAACGCAGCGTCCAACTCCCAGGACGCCCACTCCCAAGGCCGCACCCTCCCGTTTGGGGAGTTGCGGAGTTGGGAATTGGGAGTTTCCGGATTTCATGTCAGAGATAGATCGGTTCAGGCCCGACGACCGGCGTGGTGTCGACACGCTGTATCGGCGTACGCTGGGCCCTGACGCGGCCGACGCCAACAGCCTGCGATGGGACTGGCAGCATCACCGCAATCCCTATAATCCCGGCGGCCGCCCCGGTATCTGGGTCGCGCGCGAAGGGCCGACCGTCGTCGGCCACTATCCGACGCTGCCGGTTCGGATTTCCCTCAAAGGCCTTGAAGTGGACGGCGCGTGGGGAACGGGGGCCCTGGTCGTCCCGGAACGCGACAGCCAGGGACTGGACGAAGCCCTGGTGCGCGCGTGGGATCGCCACAGCGGCGCGGTCCTTACGCTCGGTCCTGCCGGCAACGCACGCGGCATGCTCGAACGGCTGCACTGGCCCCCGGCACACGCCCTGCCCTGCCTGGTGAAACCGCTGACGCGGCGCGCGGTGCGGCTTCCCAACTGGCCGACGCTCGCCAACAGGCTCGTCTCGGCCGTGACGCATCCGCTCATCCAGATCGTGTCGCGCTCGAGACCCCTGCGCGCCGAGTGTGAGCCGGTCCGGCGGTTCGATGCCGCGTTCACAAGCCTGTGGGAACAGCTGGCGCCGAAGTTCGACCTCGCCGTTCGCCGTGATGCGGCGTATCTGAACTGGCGCTACGTCGAACCGCCCCACGTCCGCTACTCTGTTGTGACGCTGCGGCGCCAGGGGGAGCTTCGCGGTTACGCCGTCTACCGGCATCGGCACGAGCCGCTGGGACGTGTCACGCTGCTCGTGGACTTCCTCGTGGATCCCGAAGACGTGTCAGGCTTGAAGACGCTGCTCCGGTGGGTGGACCGCGCCGCGAGGCTGGAAGACGCCGACAAGGTGCGGTGTTTCGCGATGCACGGCGCGTTCAGGCGCGTGCTTCGCCGCAACGGCTACTTCAATGTCAGGTCGACGCTCGAAGTCGGCGCCAAGGTCAACGCGGTGCAGGTGCCCCGGGGGTTCTATGACGACACCGACCGCTGGCACATCACATACGGCGACTCCGATCAGGATCATTGAGACATGACGCTGACTGAAAAGGTGAACGCGGAGATTTCGGCGGCGATGAAGGCGAAGGACGCGCCTCGTCTCTCGGCGCTGCGCATGGTCAAGGCGGCCATCATGAACAAGGAAGTCGAGAAGAGCCGCAGCCTCGAGGATGCCGAAGTGCTGCAGGTGCTGGGCTCGCTGGTGAAACAGCGCCGGGACTCGATCGACCAGTTCGCAAAGGCGGGCCGCACGGACCTCGTGGACAAGGAAACCGCCGAAATCCGCGTGCTCGAGGAGTACCTTCCTCCGGCGGCGAGCGCCGAGGAGATCGACGCGGCCGTCGCCGCCGCGATCGCCGAGACCGGCGCCGCGTCCGCGAAGGACATGGGCAAAGTCATGAAGGCCGTGATGCCGAAGCTCGCGGGCAAAAACGCCGACGGCAAGACGGTCAACGAGGCAGTCCGCCGCAAGCTTGGCGCCTAGCCCTCCGTCCTCTTCAACCTCCACACTCGCGCGGTCCGCCGCGTCCGCCGGCGCAGCGACGATGACGAGCCGCATTCTCGGCGTCGTCCGCGAACAGGTGCTGGCCGCACTGTTCGGGGCCGGGAACGCGATGGATGCGTACAACGTCGCGTACCGCATCCCGAATCTGGTCCGGGATCTGTTTGCCGAAGGCGCCATGAGCAGCGCCTTCGTGCCGACGTTCACGCGGCACCTGGCACAGGCCGGCAAGCCTTCGGCGTGGCGCCTGGCGAACAACGTCATCAACGGGCTCATCGTCATCACGGGAATCCTGGTGGTGATCGGGATCGTGTTTGCCGAGCCGCTGGTGGGACTCTTCGCCGGGGCCTATCGCGCCGTCCCGGGGAAACTGGAGCTGACGGTCTCGCTCACCCGTCTGATGCTTCCCTTCCTCACGTTCGTCGCGGTCGCGGCGGCGTGCATGGGGATGCTGAACTCGCTCCACCGCTTCTTCATTCCCGCCCTGTCGCCCGCCATGTACAACGTGGCGACGATCACGTGCGCGCTGCTGCTGGTCCCGCTCATGCCCGCGCTCGGCTTTCCCCCAATCGCGGGTATCGCCGTGGGGTCGCTCGTCGGCGGCGCCGCGCAACTCGCGCTGCAGTGGCCGGTGCTGAGGCGCGAGGGATACGCGTACAGGCCGACGCTCGACTGGCACGATGAGAGCCTGCGGCGCGTGCTGATCCTGATGGGACCCGGCACGCTCGGCCTCGCCGCCACGCAGGTCAATGTCTTCGTCAATACGGTGCTGGCGACCGGGGAGGGTACGGGCGCGGTGTCCTGGCTGAACTATGCGTTCAGGCTGATGTATCTCCCGATCGGACTCTTCGGCATTTCCATCGCGACGGCGACGTTGCCAGCGGTCTCGCGTCACGCCGCCGACAATGACGACGCCGGCGTCCGCACAACGGTGGCGGACGGCCTGTCGCTGATGTTGATGCTCAACGTGCCCGCGACAGTCGGATTGATGGTGCTGGCGGTGCCGATCGTGCGCGTCATCTTCGAGCGCAGCGCGTTCACGGCAGCCGACACGCTCGCCACCGCCGCGGCGCTGCAGTTCTACGCGCTCGGGCTCGTCGGCTATTCGATCGTCCGGATTTCGTCTCCTGTGTTCTACGCGCTCCAGCAGAACCGGACGCCGGTGATGGTCAGTGTCGCCACCGTGGCGGTGAACGCGGTGCTCAACCTGGCGCTCGTGCGGGTGATGGGGTTTCGCGGGCTCGCGCTCGGCACGTCGATCGCGGCCCTCTTTAATGCCGTCGTGCTCATCGTGCTCCTTCGACGGAGCCTCGACGGTATCGAAGGGCGCCGGATCATCGGTTCGCTCGGCAAGATCACGGCGGCGTCCCTCGTCATGGGTGCCGTGTGCGTCGCGGTCGATGCGGCAGGCATGCGGTGGCTTCCCGGCCAGGGGCTCGGGGTCCAGGTCATCCGCCTCGCCGTCACGATTGCCGCGTCGCTCGGGACGCTGGCTGCCGCGGCGCACGCGCTGCACATCCGTGAATTCCGCGAGAGCGTCGCGCTCGTGTCGCGGAGGCTGCGAAGAACAGCTCAATGAAGACGCCGTTCGGACTGCACCCCACGATCCTGCTCATCGCGGGAACGCACTTTCTGGTCGACGGATTCAGCAATATCTACGCGCCGCTGCTCCCACTGCTCATCCCGCACCTGAATCTGTCGCTCTTTGCCGCGGGCACGCTGCAGATGTGTTTTCTGACCGCCAACTCGGTCGCGCAACTCGGTTTCGGCCACCTCGCTGACAGATGGCGGCCGCGCGCACTACTCATCGCCGGTCCGCTCGCGACCGTGCTGCTGCTCCCGCTGCTCGGATTCGCGAACACGCCGCTGGCGCTCGCCGCGGTGCTCGTGGTGGGCGGGCTCGGTGCCTCGGCCTTCCATCCGCCGGCGGCGGCGCTGGCGCACAAGCTCGGAGGCGACCGCAAGGGACTCGCGATGTCGTTTCACATCACCGGCGGATCGATTGGCTTCTCGCTCGGCCCCCTGGTGTTCGCGCCGGTGGCGGAGCGCTTCGGGCTTCCATGGATTGCGCTGCTGATCTTTCCGGCGCTGGCCATCCTCGCGTTTATGCTGCCGAGAATTCCGGCGATGCCACGCGAGGAACACCATGACTCCGGCGGCTTCCGGGCGCTGCGTCCGTACCGCAAGCCGCTGACGCTCCTCTATCTCGTTGTCGTCCTGCGAACCCTCGCCGCGTTGAGTTTTGCGACCTTCATGCCCGTCATGCTCACGCGGCGCGGCATGTCGATCACGGAAGCGGGACTGGCGAGCGCCGCGTATCTGTTCATGAGCAGCGTCGGCGGATTTCTCGGCGGCCCGGTCGCCGACAGATGGGGCGCGCGGAACGTCATCATGTGGTCGCTCCTGCTGTCGGTGCCGTTCCTGGTTGCGGCCCCGCTGCAGTCGGGATGGACCTTCGTCGTGCTCGTGTCGATTGGCGGATTCCTGCTGCAGTCGACGCTGCCGGTGAACGTGACCTTTGGCCAGATGATCGCCCCGGTCAGCGCCGCGACGGTCTCATCCTTGATGATGGGCTTCGCCTGGGGTGTCGGCGGGATGGTCGTGCCGTTTGTCGGCCTGCTCGCGGATCGCATTGGCATTGAACGGGCGCTCGTCGTCATGGCGTTTATGCCGATAGCCGCCGCCGCCTGCGCCGCGCCTTTGCCGTCAGGACGCTTCGTGCATACACCGCCCCGCGCCGCCGACGTGGGGAACGTGGAGACCACGGGTACAATCGAGAAAGACTGACCAGGTCATGCGACGCACGCCATCCACGTCCTCCTTCTCATATTCCTTCGGACCTGGTCCGCTGACGCCCGCCGTCAAGGCGCTCGTTGTCGCCAACGTCGCGGTGTTCCTCGTCTCGCTCGCCATGCCGGCGATCACGCTGCAGCTGGGACTCCGTCCGGCGGATGTACTCGAAGGGTTCGCCGTCTGGCAGCCGCTCACGTACATGTTCCTGCACGGCGGGATCTTTCACATCCTGTTCAACATGCTCGCGCTCTGGATGTTCGGTGTCGAGCTCGAACGGATGTGGGGCACGCGGTACTTCCTGAAGTTCTATTTCGTCGCGGGCGCGGGCGCCGCCGTCACGACGCTGCTGCTGTCGTTCTGGCCCGGGTCGTTCGGGAGCTCACTGTATTACTCGCTGACCATCGGGGCGTCGGGCGCCGTGTACGGGGTCCTGCTCGGGTATGCGAGATATTTTCCCGACAGGCCGATCTACATGTACCTCGTCTTTCCGATCCCGGCGAAGTACTTCGTCATGATCATCGGCGCGATTTCGCTGCTCTCGTCGATGGGGGCATCGGGCGGCGGCATCGCCCACACGACGCACCTCGGCGGCCTTGTCGCGGCGTATCTGTACCTCAAGGGCGGCGGCCGCACGAGCGTCATGGCGGAGATCAAGTACCGCTACCTGAAGTGGCGCATCAACAAGATGCGGCGGCGCTTCGATGTCTACTCAGGCGGCCGCGCCAACAAGGACGTCGATCGCAGAGTGCACTAATCTGATCGAGTCTCGGGATTCCAGTTCATCAGCAGCGTGATCGGCGCGGCGGCGCTGTCCAGTTCCGTGTTGATGAGAAACCGCCCATCGGGGGCCACGTCGTACTGCCGGCCCTGTTGATTGTCCACGCCGCCGCCGACGATGCGGGTGGGAAAGAGCTTGACCGGCGCGCCTGGTTCGAGCGTCGCCCCGGTGACAGTGATCGGCGCCGCCATCATCGCGCCCTCCGGGTTGAGGTAATACAGTTCTCTGCCGTCGGGCCGCCAGACGGCATGAATGCCGCCCGCCGTAGACACCTGCCACTGCCCCCCAGGCGCCTGCCCTGAGCCAGCTCGAAGCGTGTCCGCCGACTTGTCCGCCGTAGCGGACGCGAAGGCGGAAGCGTCGCGCGCAGGCGGAACAAACGGCCTCACGTAGATCTCCGGCCGCCCCGATTCGTTCGAGTGATAGGCCACCCACCGGCCGTCCGGCGAAAACGCGCCATAGGCCTCGCGGAAGGGGGTCTTCAGAAACACCGACGGGGTGCGATCGCCCACCATCGGCATCACCCACAAGTCGCCGTTCGTCTGCGGATCGATACTGATATACAGCAGGAAACGCCCGTCCGCCGACCAGCTGGTGGCGACCTTGTTCTGGTCGGAGGCCACGAGCCGTTCCTCCCCTCCCGCGCCGCTCGTAAGCCTCTGGTAGAGGTCACCTGGTCCCGTCTTGACCGAGCGATACACGATCCGGGCGCCGTCGGGCGACCAGTGGGGAAAGTCATCGCGAGCCGCATCGAACGTGAACCGGCTCGTGCGGGCGCCGTCCAGCAGCCAGACGTCTCCGTTGCTCTGCACCGTGCGCGACACAACCACGCGGCGGCCGTCTGGGGACACGCGCGGCTGGAGGAGAGCGGCATCCGGGGCCCCGACGGCGCCGCGCGCCGTGCCCGACCGGTCCACCCAGGTCAGTTGCCTCTGGTTGCCCCCGCCTGTCCGGTACGCCACGAGCCCCGTGGCCGCCACCGAGAGCGGGGCCTGAAGGGTCCCGGGATTGACCGCGACGCCGTCGGCCAGGGTCACCGGGTCGCCCGTGAGCGCGGCCTGCGCCACGTCCAGCCGCTGGGCCACGAGCGCCCCCGCCCGCACCCACAGCAGCCACCCACCTTCGCGCGACGCGTCGGCGGGCCCTGGCCCCGAAGGCAGATACACGCCGGGGCTGTCTGCCAGGGTCAGCCGGGTCGGGGCGCTCGTGCCGAGCGCTCCCATGTAGATCCCGGTCGCGTCCGACGCACCGAGCGCGTAGAACAGAAACCGGCGGCCGTCTGGCAGAAAGTACGGCGCGATGTAGCCGAACTGCTGGGGACCAACCGCTCTCACCGCCGCCGTTGCACCCCCGGTGGCGGGCACGCGCATCAGGGGGGTTGCGATGCTCGGCGCGAACACGATGACGCCGTCCGCGCTCCACGTCCCGCCGCTGCCATTGATGGCCGGAGCCAGGGTCTGCGGCGCGCCGACCACACCACCGCCGCCAAGGTCGAGCCGCTTCAGCGCCTGCTCGCTGAAGAACCCGATCGCCCGGCCGTCGGGTGCCCAGAAGGGCGACGTGGCGCCCTCGGTGCCCGCGAGCGCCTGCGCCGTCGTCGCCGACAGCGACCGGAGCCACAAGCGGGATGCACCGTCTCCCGAGGCCACGAAGACGATCTGGCGACCGTCGGGCGAGAGGGCGAACGACGTGGGCTGGCCTGTCGCGGGCGTGACGATCTCGACGCGGGTCTCGGGCGGTGCGGGCGGCGGCGTTTCGCGCAGGTGCCGCACAGTGGGAATGGCAAGCGCGACGATCGCCACGACGGCGAGGGCGAGCGCGACCCACGCCAGCCGTCCGCGCAGCACTGCCGGTCTGGCTGACGCCGGCGTCTGCGGCGCGGCCGTCTCGAATGCGCCCTCCAGGGCCAGCGAGACGTCGCCGAGATCGCGTATTCGCTGCCTGCGGTCCTTCTGCAGACAGCGGCGCATCACCGTGACCACCGCCGGCGGAACCGTGGGTGGCAGGGCGGTCCAGTCCGGCTCCTTCATCAGGATGCGCGCCAGCGTGTCGGAGACATCATCTCCCTCGAAGACGCGGCGCCCCGCCAGCATCTCGTAGAGCACGGCGCCAAAGGCCCAGACATCGCTGCCCTTATCCACCACGCGGCCTTTGGCCTGCTCGGGACTCATGTACGCCGCCGTACCGAGAATCATCCCGGCCTGCGTCATCGCGGGCGTGGTGATCGTCGGCGACATCGATGCGCTCGACGACGCGGCTCCAGTGGGCTCCATCGCTTTCGCCAGTCCGAAGTCGAGCACCTTCACGGTGCCGTCAGTACGGACCTTGATGTTCGCGGGCTTCAGATCGCGATGGACGATCCCCTGTTCGTGCGCGGCCTCGAGCGCCGCGGCGATCTGCTGCGCGATCGGCAGGGCTTCCTCAATCGGGACCGCGCCGCGCGCGATCCGCCGCGAGAGATCATCGCCCTCGACGAGTTCCATCACGAGCGCCTGGATGCCGGCGGATTTCTCGACCGCATAGATCGCAGCGATGTGCGGATGATTCAGGGAGGCCAGCGTCCTGGCCTCGCGTTCGAATCGGGCCAGGCGTTCGGGGTCGGCGGCGAACGCGTCCGGCAGGATCTTGATCGCGACCTGGCGGCCCAGCGTCGTGTCGGTGGCCCGGTACACCTGCCCCATCCCGCCTTCGCCGATCTGCGCGGTGATTTGGTAGACGCCGAGCCGGGTACCTGGTGTGAGGGCCACGGGTGAGGTGAGTATACGGGCAGACACCGAGTGGGGCGTCACGGACCACGTGAAGAACCTCAGCCTGTGATCTTGCGGCTGATTCTATGTGTCGTGGTGGCTATTTACTGACGCTGAACGGGAGGCGCGCGCCGGCGATCGTCAGCGCGAGCAGCGCGCCGAGCACCGGAAACCCCAGTCCGTCCGTCAGGAAGTCGGCGCTGAAGAACAGGCCGCGCGCGACGTGAAAGTTGGCGACCATCGCGAGCGCCATGAACGCGGCCAGGCGCGGCCAGAAGCCGACGATGAGCGCGGCGCCTGCGGCCAGCTCCGCAATCGGCACGACGCGCGCGAAGAGCGGCACGCCGGGCCTGGCCACGGTCTCGATGTACCACCGGCTCGCGGGCACTGCCGAGGCGAGCCATCCGTCAAGGCGCTCGGCGAGGATGCCGCTGTCGAGCAGCCACGACAGCTTGCCGATGCCGTTGAAGACGAAGAACGTGCCGAGCATCAGCGCGAGGATGCGGAGCGCGTATGCCGGCGCGCCTCCTGTCGATCCACCCCTGAGACTATTGGCCATATCTACGGCTCGCTCGGAAGCCAGTCCAGCCGCACCGGGCTGAACACGTCGAGCTCGAACGTGTCCTCGAGCGCCTCAGCCTGGTGAGGAACGCCCGACGGGATATGCAGCACCTCGCCCTCGCGCACGGTAATCTCGCTGCCGCCAACGAGTACCTTCAGCGCGCCCTGCAGAATATAGGTCATCTGCTCGCTGTCGTGCGCGTGCATGGGCACGAGCGCGCCCCGCTTCAGATAGATCTGCGCGAGCATCTCCCGCTCGCCCGCTATGATCTTCTGCGAGATCATCTCAGTGATCTTTTCCAGCGCGATTTCGTCCCAGCGGTGCAGCCGAACGGTGGTCATGGGCTTCCCGATAGTGCCATAATTCCCGGCGTATGAAGGGGTCAGCCCTGGCGGACGCGCGGGCCGCCGGTCGACGAACCCGGGGAAGCGAGCTCGAGGGTCTGACGCGGGACGAGCTGCTCGCCGCCTACCGTCTCATGCTCCTGTCGCGGAAGATCGACGACAAGGAGATTCAGCTCAAAAATCAAAGCCAGGCGTTCTTTCAGATCAGCGGCGCGGGCCACGAGGCGGTGCTCGTCGCGGCGGGCACGCACCTGCGCGCGGGCTATGACTGGTTCTTCCCGTACTACCGCGATCGCGCGCTCTGCCTGACCCTCGGGGTCACGCCGCTCGAGATGTTCCTGGCGTCGGTCGGCGCGAAAGACGACCCGGCGTCAGGCGGCCGGCAGATGCCCTCGCACTGGGGCCATCGTCGAATCAACATTCCCTCGCAGAGCAGCGCCACCGGCACGCAGTGCCTTCACGCTGTCGGGTGCGCCGAGGCGACCACGCTGTATCAGCGGCTGACCGACATTCCAGATCGCGAGTCGCGGTTCCACGAGGATCAGGTCACCTACGTCTCGATTGGTGACGGCTCGACGAGCGAAGGCGAGTTCTGGGAGTCGCTCAACACGTCCTGCACGCAGCGGCTGCCGATCCTGTACCTCTGCGAGGACAACGGCTACGCGATCTCCGTGCCCGTCGAAGTCCAGACGCCCGGCGGCGACATCTCCCGCATCGTCGATCATTTTCCAGGCATGCGGACCTTCCGCTGCGACGGGACCGACTACCTGGCGAGCTATCGCACGCTGGGCGAGGCCGTGGCGCACGTCAGAAGCCGCAAGGGCCCTGCCTTCGTGCACGCGACCGTCGTGCGGCCGTACTCGCACTCGCTCTCGGATGACGAGAAGCTGTACAAGACGGCGGCCGAGCGGGAAGCCGAGGCCCGGCGCGACCCGTTGCTTCGGATGCGCCACCTGCTGACGTCCGAAGGGCTGGCGACCGACGACGAGCTCGCCGAACTCTCGGCGTCGCTGGACCGCGAGGTCAGCGCCGCGGCCGAGCAGGCGCTGGCTGCTCCGACACCCGATCCCTCCACGGCCAGTTGGTACGTCTTTTCACCTGACGTCGATCCGACGTCATCCGCGTTTGCGACGGAACCTCAGCCGGCGGGCGCGGCGCAGACGCTGGTCGGCGCGATCAACATGACGCTGCGCGACGAAATGGCGCACGACCCGCGCATCATCATTTTCGGCCAGGACGTCGCCGACGCCAGCCGGGAAGAGATTCTGGCCAGCGTGACCGGGAAGGGTGGCGTCTTCAAGGTGACGCACGGCCTCCAGCGGCAGTACGGCAGCGGTCGCGTGTTCAACTCGCCGCTGGCCGAAGCCAACATCATCGGACGCGCGGTGGGGATGGCGCTTCGCGGACTGAAGCCCGTTGTCGAGATTCAGTTCTTCGACTACATCTGGCCCGCCTTCATGCAGCTGCGGGACGAGATGGCGATGATGCGGTACCGGTCCGGCAACACCTGGTCGTGCCCGATCGTGATCCGCGTCCCGATCGGCGGCTATCTGCGCGGCGGCGCACCGTACCACAGCCAGTCGGGCGTCTCGATCTTCGCCCATACGCCAGGAATCCGGATCGCGTTCCCGTCGAACGCGACGGATGCGGCCGGGCTTCTGCGGACGGCGATCCGCTGCGACGATCCGGTGCTCTTTCTCGAACACAAGCACCTGTACCGGCAGCCGTACAACAAGGCGCAGTACCCCGGGCCGGAGTACATGATTCCGTTCGGCAAGGCGGCCGTCGCGCGCGAAGGCACCGACGTCGTCGTCTTCACATGGGGCGCGCTGGTGCACCGGACGATGCTCGCCGCCGCGCAGGCCGAGCGCGACGGGGTGAGCGTGGCGGTCGTCGACCTGCGCACGATAATTCCGTACGACTGGGAGACGATCGCGGCCTATACGAAGAAGACGAGCCGCGTGCTCGTCGTCCACGAAGATCAGCTCACGTGCGGATTCGGCGCCGAGATCGCCGCCCGCATTTCGGAGGAGCTCTTCGAGCACCTCGACGCGCCGGTCAGGCGCGTGGCCGCCCTCGATTGCCCGGTTGCCTACGCGCCCGTCCTCGAAGAGGCGATCCTTCCCACGACATCGGACGTCCTCGAGGCGATTCGCTCACTCGCTAAGTACTGAGATGGCCCGCGCGCTCCTGTGCGGGACCGCCATTGCCTCATTGCTGATTGGCGCCGCGCCACACGCCGCACTGAGCGTCGAAGTCCTGCGCTCGACCGGTGGCCTCCCCGCGCACATCGTCGGTTTATTCGAGGAGCCGCTCGGATTTCAGCAGCCGCCCGGCGGCGCGTATTACGTGTTCGATCGGCGCGGGCACAGCGTGTACGCCGTCGACTCGGAGAAGAAGGGCGCGATCAAGCTTGTCGAGATCGGCCCTGAGCTTGGACGGATCATCCAGCCGCGCGGATTCGACAGCTCGGCCACCGGCTCGTTTGTCGTCGCCGACGCGCCGCGGACTGTCGACCGCGTGCAGATCTTCGGAGCCGGCGGCCTCAGGACCGGCGGCTTTACGCTGCCAGCTCGCCAGCACTCCACCGCGATCGAGTTCGGGTCGCTGGTCATGGGCGGCATCGGCGCGATTCAGTATTCGGGCACCAACCTCCTCATCAGCCATCCGGAGAGTGGGACGCTCTTCACCGAATACTCGCCTGGCGGCTATGCGCAACGCGGCTTCGGCCGGCTGCGCCCGACGGGCCACGAAGCGGATCGCGACGTCCATCTCGCGCTGAATGTCGGCCTTCCGCTGCCCGATCCGACCGGGGGGTACTTCTACGTGTTCGTCGGCGGCCGGCCGATGTTTCATAAATACGACGCGAGCGGCCGGCTGCTCTACGAACGCCACATCGAGGGCGCCGAGGTTGACCCGTACCTCGCCGTGCTTCCCACACGCTGGCCGACACGGCGCGTGGAGGATCGCGAAATGCCGCTCGTGCATCCCGCCGTGCGCGCGGCGGGGGTTGATCCGCGCGGCCAGCTGTGGGTGTCGCTCGTGGAGCCCTACACCTACGTCTACGATCCGCAGGGCGACAAGATTCGAACAATCCAGTTTCGCGCCGCGGGCATCATCAGCCCCACGAGCCTGTTCTTCACGACCGACGGCCGGCTGCTCGTCACGCCCGGCTGCTACGAATTCCGGCCGTAAGCCGCCGTGCTCACCGCATCCCATCTGACACGGCGGTTCGGGACCCGTGTGGCTGTCGAGGACATGTCCTTCACGCTCCAGCGTGGTGAGATTTTTGCGCTGCTGGGACCAAACGGCGCCGGCAAGACCACCACGCTGCGGATGCTCGCGGGGTTGATTGCGCCTTCATCCGGCGATGTCCGTGTGGCCGGCGAGACACTAACGAGACGCAACGCTCCCCGCTTGAGACAGCGCATCGGGCTGCTCACCGAGGCGCCAGGGCTCTGGGACCGGCTTACAGTTCGCAAGAACCTCGAGGTATACGCGCAGCTCTATGGCATCGATCATCCCGAGCGCGCGGTCGACGAGGCGCTTGATCTCTTCGGTATTCGTGAGCGCGCCGCCGATCCGGCGGCGCAACTGTCGAAGGGGTTGAAGCAGCGCGTCGCGCTCGCCAGGACGCTTCTGCACCGCCCTGACGCGGTGCTGCTGGACGAACCGACCTCCGGCCTCGACCCGGAGAGCGCGCGCGGTGTCCGAGACCTGGTACTCCGGCTTCGCGACGAACAGCGGACGGTCGTGCTGTCCACGCACAATCTCGACGAGGTCGATCGCATCGCCGATCGGGTTGCAGTCATCCGCGGACGGCTGGTCGCCCTCGACACGCCGGCGGGTCTCCGGACACGTGTCTTTGGATCACGCGTACAGATCGTGCTGACCGTGGCAGAGGAGCGCTTCGCCCTGGCCCTGAACGCAGCCGGGTTCGCGGATGTCAGGAGCACCGTCGACGGACTGTCGGTCGGGGTTGAGGACGCACGGTTGAGCGCACCGCTCATCGTGAAGCGCCTCGTCGACGCTGGAGCAGGGATCGTGTCGGTCGCTGCGGAACAGCCGCCGCTCGAAGACGTGTACCTCCGGCTCCTGAACGAGGCGCGCCCATGACCCGAATCTCGGCGCTGCTCGGCAAGGAACTGGCGGACCTCAGGCTCAATCCAGCGCTCTTCCTGCCGGCCGCGCTGACAGGATTCGTCTCACTCCTGCTCCCCTTCGTCGTCGCGATCGTCGTCCCGGCACTTGCCGGTGAGCGGCTGTCGGACTCGAGTGATTTCCAGATCGCAGTCGAGTTCTATCGCGATCAGCCGGGCCTCCGCGATCTGAGTCCGGAAGGCGCGATCCAGGCGTGGATCTTTCATCAGTTCCTCGTGCTCCTCGTCCTGACACCCGTGGCGGCGTCCATGTCCGTGGCGGCATACAGCGTGATTGGCGAGAAACAGGCGCGAACGCTGGAACCGCTGCTCGCCACGCCGCTCACGACCTTCGAACTGCTGGCGGCCAAGGTGCTCGGCGCGCTGATTCCCGCGGTGTCACTGACCGCGGCCTGCTTTGTCCTGTATGTGGCGGGCGCGTCCGTCTTCGCCGAACCAGGCGTCTACAGGGCGCTCCTGACACCATCGTCACTGGCCGTCGTGTTCGTCCTGGGTCCGCTGGCCGCACTCGTGGCGCTGCAACTGGCGGTCTGCGCGTCGTCGCGGGTCAACGACGTCCGGAGCGCTCAGCAGATCGGCGCGCTGGTGGTCCTGCCCCTGGCCGGGCTGCTCGTGATGCAGCTGACGGGGTCGTTCCGCCTGACGATGCCGGTCATCGCGCTGCTGGCGGCGGCGCTCGGCGTCCTCAACGCCGCCCTCATGGTGCTGGGCATCGCGCTCTTCGACCGGGAGTCAATTCTCACGCGCTGGAAGTAACATCGATCCAATGGTCATCCGCTCGGTCGCGGTGCTGGGAGCCGGCACCATGGGCGCCCAGATTGCGGCGCATTTCGCCAATACCGGGGTGCCGGCGCTGCTCCTCGACGTCACCGCTGACGCAGCCCGCCAGGGCCTCGAGCGCGCCCGCAAGCTGAAGCCCGACCCCTTCTTCACCTCCGAGGCATGGAAGCTGATTGCGACCGGCTCGTTCGATGACGACCTGAAGCGGATCGGCGAGTCCGACTGGATCATCGAAGCCGTCGTCGAACGCCTCGACGTGAAGCGGTCGCTGCTGGAGAAGGTGGATGCGGCGCGGCGGCCAGGGTCGATCGTCACGACCAACACGTCCGGTATTTCCATCGCGGCGCTGGCGGATGGCCGCACCGACAATTTCCGGACGCACTGGCTCGGCACGCATTTCTTCAATCCACCGCGCTACCTGCACCTGCTCGAAATCATTCCGACGGCCGAGACGCTCCCGGGCGTGGTCGAAGCGGTCAGCCACTTCGCCGAGCACCGTCTCGGCAAGGGCGTGGTGATTGCCAAGGACTCGCCAAGCTTCATAGGCAACCACATCGGGCTCTATGCGTTCCTGCGGATCCTTCCGAAGGTCGCGTCCGGCGAATACACCATCGAGGAAGTGGACGCCATCACCGGTCCTGTCCTCGGACGGCCGAAGAGCGCCACGTTCCGGACGATGGATATCGCGGGGCTGGACATCCTGGCGCACGTGGTCGCCAACATGCGGGAGAAGGTCGGCGGCGAGGCGTGGGAGCTTCCGCCATTCGTCACGCGGATGCTCGAGGCCGGCATGATCGGCGAGAAGACGGGACGCGGGTTTTACAAGCGCGAGAAACAGGCGGGCGGCGAGTCGCAGATTCTGACCCTCGATCCCTCCACGCTCGAGTACCGTCCGCGCCAGCCGCCGCGGATTCCCTCGCTCGAGAAGACGTTCGCCATGACTGATGTGCGCGACCGCGTACGGGCGATCGTCAGTGCGGACGACAAGGCCGGCCGCTTTCTCCGCGACACACTGCTCCCGACGCTCGAATACACGAAGTCGGTGACGCCTTCGATCGCCTATTCGCCGGACGACGTCGACCGGGTGATGCGATGGGGGTTTGGCTGGGAGCTCGGGCCGTTCGAGCTGATGGAGGCGCTCAAGGCCGACGGGCCGCCGAGCGCCCCCCACGTACGAGACAGGGTGCGCGGCGCCGTCGTTCGCCGCAACGCCGGCGCGAGCCTGCTGGACCTCGGCGATGGTGTCCTCTGCGTCGAGTTCCATTCGAAGATGAACACCATCGGCGCCGACACCATCGACATGCTGCGGATCGGTGTTCGCGAGGCGTCACAGGGGTTCGGCGCCCTGGTCGTCGGCAACGAAGCGCCCAACTTCAGCGCGGGCGCAAACCTGATGCTCGTCCTGCTGGAAGCGCAGAACGAGAACTGGGAAGACATCGAGGCGACGATCCGCGCGTTCCAGCAGGCCAATATGGCGCTGCGGTACGCGGATGTGCCGGTGATCGCGGCGCCGGCGGGACTGACGCTCGGCGGTGGGTGCGAAATCGCGATGCACGCGGATCGCATCCAGGCGGCTGCCGAGACCTACATGGGACTGGTTGAAGTCGGCGTCGGGCTGATTCCGGCCGCGGGTGGGACGAAGGAGATGGTGGCACGCGCCGCCGAAGCTATGGCGCCTGGCGCCACGGACTATCTGCCGCCAATTCAGCGCGCGTTTGAAACCGTGGGGTTCGGCAGGGTGTCGTCATCCGCTCCGGACGCCGAGCGGCTGGGGTATCTCAGGCCGACCGATGCCGTCACGATGAATCGCGAGTGTGTGCTGGCCGACGCAAAGGCACGAGCCCTGCAGCGCGTGGCAGATGGATTCCAGCGTCCCGCGCCGCGCACGGCGATCCGTGTCGGCGGCGAGACGGTGCTGGCGGGGCTCAAGCTCGGCATCCACCTGGCATGGCGAGCCGGACGTATCAGCGACTACGACGCCGTGATTGGACGAAAGCTGGCCGCGGTGATGGCGGGCGGCGCGGCGTTGCCGCACCCGGCGACCGTCACCGAACAGGAACTCCTGGATCTGGAGCGCGAGGCGTTTCTCAGCCTGCTCGGCGAGCCCAGAACCCTCGAGCGAATTCAGTACACGCTGAAGACGGGGAAGACTCTCAGAAACTGACATGAAGATCGTTGATCGCGGCGGCGGGACGCCGATTGTCGTCATTCCCGGCATTCAGGGACGCTGGGAATGGATGAGGCCAACTATCGATGCGCTCGCGCAGCGCTCGCGAGTGATTACGTTCTCGCTTGCCGACGAACCGTCCTGTCACGCGACATTTGATGCGCAGCGCGGGTTCGAGTGCTACATCGACCAGGTTCGCGATGCGCTCGACGCCGCCGGAATCGACCGGGCGGCGATCTGCGGCGTCTCGTACGGAGGCGCAATCGCGGCGGCGTTCGCAGCGCGGTACCCGGATCGGACGGAGTCGCTCATCCTGGTGTCCGCACTGCCCCTCTCGTGGAAGCCGAATGGGCGCGTCCGGTTTTATCTGAGCGCGCCGTGGGTGCTGATGCCAGTCTTCCTGGTGGCCTCGCTGCGGCTGTATCGCGAGATCGCCGCCGCCAATGCGGGCGTCCTGCGGGGGCTGGGCCCGGGACTGCGCCACGCTGGCCGCGCGCTCGCGCACATGTCTTCTCCCGGGCGCATGGCCCGGCGCATCTCGATGCTGACGGACGCAGCCATGCCGGACGGCATCGATCGGCTCCGCCTGCCGACCCTCGTCGTTACCGGCGAAACACGTCTCGACCACATCGTGCCGGTGTCGGCCACGCTCGAATATGCGCGGATGTGGCCGCACGCACGCGTGGCCGAGATGCCGCGAACGGGCCACCTCGGATGGATGACGCGGCCCGACGCCTTTGCCGGCCTCGTCGTCCCATTCGCGGAACAGGCGGTCCACGACGCTCGCGGGAGACGCCGTGCTGGCTGATCGTGTACGGGAGATTCCCGGTCCGGCAGGCGCGCTCGAGGTCTTGGTCGAGATGCCCCACGGGACGCCGCGCGCGGGTGTCGTGCTCGCGCACCCGCTGCCGACGCAGGGCGGCACCATGCACACGAAGGTCGTCTACCAGGCCGCCAAGGCGCTCGCGCGCATCGGATGCGAGGTCCTGCGATTCAACTTCCGCGGCGTCGGACTGAGCACGGGGACGTGGGACGATGGCCGGGGCGAGATGGACGACTACAGGGCCGCCGTCGACTTCATGGCTGCACGGCACCCGGGCCTCGAGCTCTGGGCCGCCGGGTTTTCATTCGGGTCGTACATCGCGACGACGGTGGGCGCAGACGACGACCGGATCTGCGCGCTGATTGCCATCGCACCGCCGGTCGACCGGTACGAATTCGCGGCGGTGAAGCTGTCGGTAAAGCCGACATTCATCATCCACGGCGAGCACGACGAACTCATCTCGCTGAAGATGGTGCGCCACTTCTACGCACAGCTTCCCGAGCCGAAAGAGTTCGTCGAGATCGACCGCGCGAACCACGTGTTTGATGGGCAGGCCGGCGAGGTTGGCGACGCGCTGGCGGATCTCCTGGAGGACTTCACATGCACGACGCCGTAATCGTGGCTGCCGCGCGCACCGCCGTCGGCAAGGCGCCGAACGGCACGCTCAAGACCGTCCGGCCCGACGAAATGGCTGCGGCGGTCATCAGTGACGTGCTCCGCCGAGCGCCGGGCATCGACCCCTCGGAGGTCGATGACGTCATCCTCGGCTGCGCGATGCCGGAGGCCGAGCAGGGCCTGAACGTCGCGCGGATTGCCAGCCTGCGCGCGGGCATTCCCGTCACGGCGTCCGCCGCCACCATCAACCGCTTCTGCTCGTCCGGCCTGCAGTCAATCGCGTTCGCGGCCGAGCACATCATGTGCGGGTTTGCCCACGTGGTCGTCGCCGGCGGCACCGAGTCGATGAGCATGGTGCCGATGGGCGGGAACAAGATCGCGCCGAACCCTGCGCTCGTCGACAGTTATCCCGATGTGTACCTGAGCACCGGTCTCGTGGCGGAGAACCACGCGCGCCTGAGCCACATCAGCCGCGACGAACAGGATGCGTTCGCCCTGCGAAGCCATCAGCGGGCGCTCGCCGCGCTCGACGCGGGCGCGTTCGCAGATGAGATCACGCCGCTGACGTTCCGGCTTGCGGTCCAGACGAATGGCCCCGGCAGCCGGACAATGAAAGAAGTGACGTTCGACCGGGACGAAGGACCGCGCAGGGATACTTCCGCGGAGGCACTGGCCAAACTTCGGCCGGCGTTTCACACGAGCGGGTCGGTCACCGCTGGAAATTCCTCGCAGACGAGCGACGGCGCCGCCGCGGTCCTGGTGACGTCCGCCGAACGCGCGAAAGAACGCGGCCTGAAGCCGCTGGCGCGATTCGTCGGCTTTGCCACGGCAGGTGTCGAGCCGGAGCTCTTTGGCATCGGGCCCGTGCCGGCTATCCGGAAAGTTCTGAAGATGACGGGCCTCTCGCTCGACGACATCGGCCTGGTCGAGCTGAACGAGGCATTCGCGGCGCAGGTCCTGGCGTGCCTCCGCGAGCTGCCGATCGATCCCGATCGGCTCAACGTGAACGGCGGCGCGATCGCGCTCGGCCATCCGCTTGGCTGCACGGGCGCCAAGCTCACGGCGACGATCCTCAACGAAATGCGGCGGCGGAAGGTCCGCTACGGCATGGTCACCATGTGCATCGGCGGCGGCATGGGCGCCGCCGGCATCTTCGAGCAGCTATGAAGGGCGGGATGTGGCTCCTTGAGGCGACCGTCCCCGAGGACGTGTTCACGCCGGAGCGCCTCAGCGACGAACATCGCCTGATGGCGCAGACGACCGACGAGTTCATCGACAAGGAAGTGCTGCCGAACATCGCTCGCCTGGAAGCGAAAGACTGGGACTTCGCACGCACGCTGGTGCGCCGCGCGGGCGAGCTCGGACTCCTGGGCGTCAATGTTCCGGAGGAGTACGGCGGCCTGGCGCTCGACAAGATCTCTTCGCTGCTTGTCGCCGAGCGGGTCGCGCGAGCGGCATCCTTCGCGACCACGTACGGCGCGCAGGCGAACCTGTGCATCCTCCCGCTGGTACTGTTCGGCACTCCAGACCAGAAACAGCGCTACCTTCCGAAGCTTGTCGCGGGCGAGCTCGTCGGCGCCTACGCGTTGAGCGAGTCAGGGTCCGGATCGGACGCGCTGGCCGCCAAGACCCGTGCGACACGCGCCCCGGATGGCAGCTGGCGGCTGTCGGGAGAAAAGATGTGGATCACGAACGGCGGGTTCGCCGACGTGATCATCGTGTTCGCCAAGGTCGACGGCGACCAGTTCACCGCGTTCATCGTCGAGGCCGCCTTCCCCGGCGTCGCCGCCGGCAAGGAAGAACACAAGATGGGCCTCCACGGCTCGTCGACGACGTCGATCCTGCTGCAGGACGTGCCGGTGCCGGCGGCGAATGTCCTCGGCGAGGTCGGCAAGGGGCATAAGGTCGCGCTCAACACGCTGAACTTCGGCCGCTTCAAGCTCGGGGCGATGTCGGTCGGGGGCTGCAGCGCGGCCATCGGCGACGCGGCCCGGTACGCCGTCCAGCGGAAACAGTTCGGCCAGTCCATTGCGTCCTTCGGCGCCATCAAACACAAGCTTGGAGAGATGACCGCGCGGACGTACGCGATCGAGTCTCTTGTCTACAGGACAGGGGGGCTTATCGAGTCGATGCTCGAAGCATCGTCACACGACGGTCCCTCGACCGCGCGCGCCTTCGAGGAGTACGCGGTGGAGGCATCCGCCGCCAAGGTCGCAGGGACCGAGACGCTCGACTACGTCCTCGACGAAAACGTCCAGATTCACGGCGGCAACGGGTTCGTCAGCGATTACACCGCCGAGGGCCTTTACCGCGATGCGCGGGTCAACCGCATCTTCGAAGGCACGAACGAAATCAACCGGCTGTTGATCCCGGGCATGCTGATCCGCCGCGCCGTGAAGGGAGAGCTCCCGCTCATCGCGGCCGCAAAGCGTCTTCAGGATGAACTCCTCACGCCGTCGATCGCCGCCGCTCCGTCTGACGGCGTGCTCGACTACGAACTGCAGCTGACCTCCGCGTTCAAGAAAGTCTCGCTGTTGATCCTGGGCACGGCGATGCAGACCTATGCGGACAAGCTCACCGACGAGCAGGAAGTACTGGGGTACGCCGCGGACATCCTGATGGAGACCTACGCCGCCGAGAGCGCCGTCCTCCGCGCACGGGCGGCTGTCGCCGCGGGGCACGGACGCGCGGCCCTGCATGAAGCGGCGGCCCGGGTGTTCACCAACGACGCCGCCCAGCGCATCGAGCAGGCCGCCCGCAGTGCGCTGGCGGCGATGGCGGACGGCGACACGTTGCGGACGCTGCTCGCCGCTCTTCGCCGGTTCCTGAAGATCTCGCCCGTGAATACCGTTGCACTACGACGCCAGCTGGCCGAGGCCACCGTCGAAAAGCAACGGTATATCCTTGATTGATGCATCTCCGCTCGGTCGCCGCGGCATTGATCCTGGGCTGCGTCTGCGCCTGCTCGTCGGGACCGTCCGCGCCCGACGACGAGGCCTACACAAGCGACGTCAATGCTGCCAGGACCACGAAGGACGAAGCTTTCCGATCGGCCTCTGACTCCCCGGTGCCGAAGGAAAAGCGCGACGCCGTTCTTCCGCTCAACTACTTCCCCGTCGATCCGAATTACGCCGTGCCGGCCGCGCTGAAGCTGTCCGCCGACCGTCCGATCTTCGAGATGCCCACCTCGACCGGCGCACTGCGCCGCATGCAGCTTGTCGGGGAGCTTCAGTTCACGCTGCAGGGCCAGCCGCGGAGCCTGGGGGCGTTCGTCGAGGAAGGCACGCAGCGGATCGACCGCCTCTTCGTTCCGTTCGCCGACCTGACGACCGGCAAGGACACCTACTCCGCCGGCCGCTACCTCGATATCCAGCCGACCGGAACGGGGTACTACACGATCGATTTCAACCGCGCGTACAACCCGTACTGCGCGTACAACGCGACGTACGAGTGTCCCTATCCCCCGCCGTCCAACCGGCTCGACGTCACGATTGCCGCCGGCGAGAAGGTTCCGGGCGCGTGACCCGCGCGCTTCAGGCGATCGTGTTCGACTTCGACGGGGTCATTGCCGACAGCGAGCCGCTGCACCTCAAGGCCTTTCAGCAGATGCTGCGCGAGGCGGGCTTCGATCTGACCTCTGCGGACTACTACGCGCGGTATCTCGGGTATGACGACGTGGGCCTGCTGCAGGCACTGGCGCGCGACCGCGCCACGCCGATAAGCGACGGACAGATTGCCGCGCTCGTCGCACGCAAGGGCGCCATCCTCCAGGGAATGCTCCAGCACAGCCACGTACTGTTTCCTGGCGCGGCCGAATTCATCGAAACGGCGGCGCGGCACGTGCCGATCGCCATCGCGTCTGGCGCGCTCCGGCACGAAATCGTCGAGATCATCGAAGGCGCCGGCCTCCGGCGCCTCTTTCCGGTCATCGTTGCCGCGGGCGACACGCCGCAGAGCAAACCGTCCCCTGCTCCCTACGTCCTGGCGTTCGAGCGCCTGCGGGAGTCGGTGGGCGCGGACCTCGATCAGTCGCGGTGCGTGGCCATCGAAGATTCGCGATGGGGGCTCGAATCGGCGCGTGGTGCCGGGTTACGCTGTGTAGGAGTGACCACGAGCTATCCGGCGGCGGAGCTGGCGGGTGCGGAGCTGGTTGCGGGCAGCCTCCGGGATTTGACGATCGACGCGCTGGACGATCTCTGCGCGACGGCGCCACGCTCCATCGCGGGCTGATGGCGATGCAGAAGGACCTTGTCGACGCGCTGATGGCGGCGTCGAACGCACCCGGCGCTGACCTGGCGCCGGCGGCGCTCGTCATTGCACGCCTCGAGTATCCGCGTCTCGAACCGGCACGCTACCTGGAGCGGCTGTTCGAACTTGGCGAGGCGGCACGACGACATCTCGAGCGCGAAGCGGATACCGACGCATCCTCGCCGCACGCGCGCATCCGCGCCCTCAGCGCCTTCCTCTTTGAATCGCAGGGCTTCGCCGGCAACCGCGACCGCTACGAGGACCCGCGCAACAGCTGCCTCAACGAGGTCCTCGACCGCCGGACCGGCATTCCGATCACGCTGTCGCTCGTGTACATGGAGGTGGGACGGCGCGCGGGACTGAACGTGGAAGGCGTCAACTTCCCCGGGCACTTTCTCGTGCACGTCGCTGACGACGCTGACGCCCGCGGCAAAGTGATCGTGGACGCGTTCCACGGCGGCGCCCTGCTGTCGGAGCATGACTGCCGGCGCCTGCTGCAGAAGCATGTCGGCTCGGAAGTCGCCTTCAGCCGGTCGCTGCTGGCGCCGGCGACGCGGAACCAGGTCATCGTCCGCATGCTGCTGAATCTGAAGCGGCTGTACGTGCACATGCGGTCCTTTCCACAGGCTCGCGATGCGACCGAACTGCTGCTCGCGATGACGCCGTCCGCATTGAGCGAGCTGCGCGATCGCGGGCTGCTCGCGTTCCACCTCAATGACGTCGCGAGCGCGCTGCGCGACCTGCAGACGTACCTGAAGCTGACCGGCCTCGGCGAGGTTGACAACGACACGCGCGAGGAGCGGCTGCAGATCTGGGAGCACGTCAAAACGCTTCGCCGCCGTGTGGCGGCCCTCAATTGACCCCTCGCTTACGCCCGGGGCAGGCGGTATATTCGGGCCCTGGCCGTGCTCGGCCCTGTCTTTGCTATCCGAACCGGCTTCAGGAGGCCCAATGCGCCGTATCGTCCTGCTAGGTGTCATCGTCGTTGCGGTCTTCGCATTCGGCCGCATGGCCGCTCAGGCTCCCCAGCCGGAGTTGAGCGGCGTGTACCGGTGCAACGGGATGAATCCCGATGGAACGGCGTATCAGGGTGTCGTCGAGATCTCGAAGCTCCGCAGCACGTTCCGCGTCCGGTGGACCATGGACGACGGCTCGATCGTCGGGGTCGGTATCTTCAGCAACGGGATTCTTGCGGTCAGTTATTTCGGCGGCGCGCCCGCGGTGGCCGTCTACAAGCTTGACGGGACGAACCTTGTCGGCGAGTGGACGATGGGCGGGATTGAAGGCGCGGTCTACAGGGAAACGCTGACCAAGACCGACGGCGTTGCGCCGGCGGTGCCCGCGCCCGGGCCGCGCGAGCCCGGGCCCCGGCGCCGCGAACGCGAGCAGGACAGCCAGCCTGGCGGCGGCATCCGCCTGTAGCTAGGTCAGACCGGCGATCTCCTCGTAGAGATACGCCGACGCGATGATGCCGTTGTGGAAGTTTCCGAGGTCGAGCTTCTCGTTCGGGGCGTGGGCGTTCTCGTCCGGCAGGCCCACCCCGAACAGGACGCTCGGCAGCCCGAGCTCCTCCTGAAACGTCGAGACGACCGGGATTGAGCCGCCTTCGCGGTTGAAGACCGGCGCCCGTCCGAATCCCTTCTCGATCGCGCGCCCGGCGGCCCGGACGTACTTGTTGTCGAACTCCGTCATCCAGGGCTTGCCCCCGTGCATCCGCGTGACCGTCAGTTCCACGGTCGGCGGCGTGATCCTTCTGACATGCGCCTCGAAGATCGCGGCGATCGTGTCGGGAGTCTGATCGGGCACAAGCCGCATGCTGACCTTGGCCATCGCGACGGCCGGCAGCACCGTCTTCGCGCCTTCGCCGGTGAACCCCGAGAGCAGCCCGTTCACTTCGAACGTCGGCCGCGCCCAGACGCGCTCGAGTGTCGAGTAACCGGTCTCGCCAAAGAGCTTCGGCGCGCCGAGGTCCCTCCGGTACTTCGACTCCTTGAACGGCAGCTTCTTCCACTCGGCGCGCTCCGCGTCGCTCAACGGCCGCACGTCGTCATAGAAGCCGGGAACCTTGATGCGGCCGCTGCGGTCCTTCATCTGCGCCAGCACCTGCGCCAGGACGAACGCCGGATTGGCCACCGATCCGCCGAAGGACCCGGAATGCAGATCGCTCTTCGTGCCGCGCATGTCGAGCTGGAAGTAGACGAGCCCGCGAAGGCCGTAGCAGATGGACGGGATGTCGCGATCGAACATCGGTGAATCGGAGATCACGACGACATCGGCGGCGAGCTGTTCTTTGTGGGTGCGGATGAACTCGTCCAGGTGGACGCTGCCGACCTCCTCCTCGCCCTCGATGAAGAACTTCATGTTGACGGGAAGGCCACCGGTCTTCTTCATGTAGGCCTCGACCGCCTTGATGTGCATGAAGACCTGCCCCTTGTCGTCGGCGGCGCCGCGCGCGTAGATCTCGCCGTCCCGCACCGTCGCCACGAATGGAGGCGTCGTCCAGAGGGCCAGCGGATCGACCGGCTGCACGTCATAGTGCCCATAGAACAGAATCGTCGGCTTGCCGGGCGCGCCCAGCCACTCGCCGTAGACGACAGGACTGCCGGGCGTGTCGATGAGCTGCACGTCATTCATCCCCGCCGTCCGCAGGGCTTCGGCGGTCCACTCGCCGGCGCGCCGCACGTCGGCCGCATGCTGCGGCAGCGCGCTGATGCTGGGGATCGCGAGATACTCCTTCAACTCATCGATGTAGCGGTCGCGGTTGATGTTGATGAAGTCGACAACGTCGTTCATGGCCTGATCATATGCCACGCGTCGTCGCGCCGAATCACCCGGCCCTCCCGTTCGAGTTTGATCAGGTGCGCGCCGACCATTTCGCGCGCGCGAATCATCCGCTCCTCGCTGAGACCCCGGTACAGGTCGGCGGCAATGGCGTCGGGCGTCGACATTCCCCGCGTCACCAGGTCGAGAATCTGCCCTTCGCGCTCGCGGCGATGCTCCAGATACCGGCGGAGGACCTTCACGGGATCGGCGATGACGGAGCCGTGCGCGGGAAACAGCCGGACAGGCTGGAGCGAGATGGCGCGTTCAATCGACACGAGATACGCGCCAAGATCGCCGTGATGCGCTGCCGGGATGTAGACCGTCGTGCCCTTGATCGCGAGATCGCCACCGAACAGGCTGCGGGACTCCTGGTGCCAGAAACAGAGGTGATCAGGAGCATGGCCCGGCGTGTGGAGCACGGTCAGTGATGAGTCGCCGGCATCCACGACATCGCCGTCCGACAGCGGCTCCCACGGTGCGGGCCAGCGGGCATCGCGCTCCGGCCACGGCATCTTGAGGAAGCGCGCGCCGGGCATCCGCTCCGCGAGCGCGGGAGCGCCCGAGGCGTGATCCGAGTGCGCGTGCGTGACGAGCACCTGTGCCAGCGGCCGGCCCTTCAATGCCTCCGCGATGGAGTCGATATGACGAAGGTGCCCCGTTCCCGCGTCGATGAGCGTGGGGACACGCCCGTTCAGGAGCCATGTCCAGTTGCCACCCCCGGTCATCGGACCCGGGTTGCGCGCATTGAGGGCGATCGGATTCACGCGCTGGCGTCGGCCGCGGGCCTGCGGCGGTCGAGGACGAACGAGAGCACGACGTAGTACAGCGGAAAGATCAGCGAGGTCCAGAACAACAGCGGCGGCACGTCAGGCATCAGCCTCAGCATCGCTGCCACCTGGAATCCCCACAGAACCCCCAGGGTGACCGTCGGCGTCCGCCACGCCGGCGTGCGCGATGGATAGATGAAGCGAATCGGCGCGAAGACGAGCGCCGCCAGTACCAGCAGGATGGCGGCATTGACCATCGCGGGCCAGCCAGCCAGATACAGGTAGAAGACGACGATGTTCCAGTACGAAGGGAAGCCCGTGAAGAAATGGTCCGTCGTCTTGGCGCCGATTCGATTGAATCCATACGCGCTCGACAGCAGCATGGCCGCCACCACGCCAGCGGCCCATCGCTCCGGCACGAGCAGCGCGTTCCACACGATGCAGGCGGGCACGACGACGTACGTGAGGTAGTCAACGATGTCGTCGAGTTTGGCGCCGTTGAAGTGCGGCAACCGCCGCGACACGTCAAAGCGCCTGGCCAGCAGCCCGTCGGTCGCGTCCACGACGACGGCCACGGCCAGCCAGACGAACGCGGCCTGATAGCTGTTGTAGAAGACCCGGGTGAGCGCCAGGAAGGCCAGGTATGCGCCGCTGGCCGTGTAGAGGTGGACGAGCCAGACGGCCGTCACGGGATTCACCTACAGACGACGCACGGCGGCGGGAAAATCGCGCCAGACGGGCACGCCGCAGAAATGCGACCCCTCGGTGCACCGTGGCGAGATCAGGCCGTTCCGAATCACGCACGGCGGTCCGATATAGCGGCCGATCGCTGGATGCACGGCCTTCACCTGCGCGATCTCGTCCATCGATGCCAGATAGATCTCCTCCTGCGCGTTGAAGCAGGTGCGTAGCGTCCATTTGTGCAGCAGCGCGAGGAGCGAACCCGACTCGATGAAGCGGAGCGTCTTCGCGTTCGGCAGCACGTAGAGCGCAAACTCAAGCGGTACATCAAGCGCCAGCAGACGGTTCTTGGCCGTCCATGCCTCCCGCATCGAGCAGTCGTAGACGGCCTTCGCCTTCGGATTCGCGGCAATCAACCGCGGCGTGATGTAGTCGGGCTCAAACGTATCGGCAAACGTCATGAGCGGACGCGACGCGGGCACCATGCGGTGGCGCTGGTCCTGCGAATCGGCGGTGTGGCTGAGGCGCTTCTCGAAGACGTAGTTCGCGTGGTGCAACGCACGCATCAGCGGCGAATGGTAGGAGACGTTCAGGATGTCGAGGCGATACCGGTTCTGCGCCGGGTTCAGCACTCGATCCAGCGCCTCGGCGTCGTTCATGTCGTCCGGACCGAGGCCGAAGACCGACCGAACGGCGTCGGCGACGATCGCCTCCGCGTCCATCGACGTGTCCCGGAGCCGCGACCAGCGTCCGTTCAGCCGCGCGTCGAATGCCGCGGCGAAGCGATCGCCGGCACCGCCGCCCTCGGAGCCACTGCCCTGTGCCCTCGGAAACGCGGTTTCCGGGACGTGCTCGCCGTCAATCGGCCCGGAGCCGACCTTCTCGAAGAACAACGGGTCCCACTCGCGCACCAGCCGCACCATCTCTCCAATGACGAGGCGTGCCTCGTACGGCGTGTCGCTGGTGTTGACCATCCGCCACAGGCGGTGCAGCACGATGCCCGACACCGTGTGCACCATCGAGGTGAACGCCGCAATCGGGATGACGTACCTGGCGGTTTCAATCGCGCGTTTCTCGGCGTCCCGCTCGATCCCCTTCAACCGCTCGGGGTTGGTCGTCGGCCGCACGTACCGGAGGTCTTTGAGGATCGCCAGGGCGTCGTCCTTGAGGAGCGCGGACAGCTCGCCGTACCGATCCCAGGCGCGGACGATCGCCGCCTCGTACACCCGCCGCGCTTCGCCGGTGAGCGGAGGCACGAAGGCCCGCGGCTCCTTCAGCCTGACGTAGCGCTGGCTCGACTGCTCTGAGTTGTAGAACGGGTACGAATGCAGAAACGTCCAGACGAACTGCCGGGAGACGCTCTCGAGCCCGAACTCGAAGTGCGCGTGCTGGTACACCGTGTGATGGCCCGCGTCGAACGTCAGTACGCCGATCGTGTCGCGCTGCTTGTCGGTCACCTCGGACGCGCCAATGACGCGCGGCGAGTAGCACGTGCGCGCGGCCGCGATGGCTCCGTCGAACGGTGTGGCAGGGGCGCTTCGGAGTGTGACGTTCGGTTGTGCGGTGGAGAGCACGAGCAGAACGAATTATAGCGTCAGCGACGATCGACGATCGCGTCAATGACCGTGAGATTCAGACTCGTTCTGGCTGACCGGTATCGACGCGCAGTCAGTCCATCGTCTGGCCGCCGCAGATGTTGTAGGTCTGGCCCGTGATCGCGGCCGCGGCGGGCGACGACAGGAACTGCACGAGCGCCGCCACTTCCTCAGGCTGGATGATGCGCTTGATCGGGACCGCCCCGAGCGCGCGCTCGCGGAACTCCTCGAACGTCGTGCCCGTGGCGGCCGCGCCCTGACGCATGCCTTCGGCCGCCATCTCCGTGTCCACCCAGCCGGGACAGATCGCGTTCACGGTGATTCCCCGCGGCGCGAGCTCCAGGGCCAGCGCCCGGGTCAACCCGATGACGCCATGCTTGCTGGCGCAGTAGGCCGTGTAGCCCGGCACGCCGAAGCGCCCGAGCACGGATGACTGGTTGACGATCCGCCCGCCGTCGCGCATCAGCGGAAGCGCCTCGCGCGTGACGAGATACATGCCGGTGAGATTGACGTCGATAGTACGGCGCCACCGGGCGATATCCGAACCCTCGACCGGCTCCCCACCGCCGACGCCCGCGTTGTTGACGAGCAGATCGAGGTGCGCGGACACGTCGCGAAGCGCCCGCACGCCATCGGCGACGGACCGCTCGTTCGTGACGTCCATCTGAATACCGATGCCGGAGCCGCCGAGACGCTCCACTTCGCGCACGGTGGCGTCGAGGTCGGCGGCGGTGCGCGCCGCCACCGCGACGAGCGTGTCTGGGCCGCCGAGCGCTCTCGCAATGGCCCGGCCGATGCCGCGACCGCCGCCGGTCACGAGCGCCACGCGCATCAGTCGCGATCCTCCGCGTGGTACCGGGAGTACTCCTCGAGATAGGTCAGCGACTGGAGGGACGTCATCCGATCGAGAAACAGCACGCCGTCGAGATGGTCGGCTTCGTGCTGCGCCACGCGCGCCGAATACTCCTTCAGCCGCAGTTCGATCGGCCGTCCTTCGCGATCGAGCGCCCGCACAGTGATGTCGGTGAAGCGCGGCACGAGGCCGCGGATGTCGGGAATGCTCAGGCAGCCTTCCCATCCGTCGGCGCGCGCGGGCGAATTGGGCACGATCTCGGGGTTCACGATGACCGACGCGCCCGAGCGCTCGTCCGGGTCTTCGTCGTGGAGCAGGCCGACGAACAGCCGCAGGCCTTCGTGCACCTGCGGCGCCGCCAGGCCCACGCCGCTGTACTCGCGCATCGTGTCGATCATGTCGTCGATCAGCTTCTGGACGCGCGGACTCCGCAGGTCGGCCTTTTCGAGCGGGCGGCAGCGCTGCCGGAGCACAGGGTGCCCCATGTGCGCGACTTTCAGTATCGACATGAACAAAAATTATAGGTGATGCCCCTTCGGGATGCGCCGTTCCGCTTCTGCCCCTCGTGCGGCGGGTCGCTCGAATCACGAGTGATCAGAGACCGCGAGCCGGCGCGGCTGGTCTGCGCGGCATGCGGGTTCGTCTTCTACCTGGACCCCAAGCTCGCCGTCGGCACCATCATTGCCGACGATCGCGGCCGCATCGTCCTGGTGAAGCGCGCGATCGAACCCGGATACGGCCAGTGGGTCTTTCCCGGCGGATACGTGGACCGGGGCGAAGAGGTGCGGGTGGCAGCCGTCCGCGAAGCACGCGAGGAAGTGGGGCTGGACGTTCGCCTCGAGCGGCTCATCAACGTCTATTCGTATTCCGGCCGTACACCGGTCATCGTGGTCTATGCCGCCACGGTGGTCGGCGGGAGTCTCGGATGCGATGACGAAGGGCTCGAGGCCCGCTTCTTCGAGCCCGACCGGATTCCGTGGGACGAACTGGCATTCCGCAGCACCCTGGAGGCGCTGCGGGAATATCTCACGCGACCGTGATGTCCCTGGAGAGGTAGACGTCCTGGATGGCGTTCAGCAGTCCGACGCCTTCCTTCATGGGCCGCTGAAATGCCTTGCGGCCGGAGATGAGACCCGTGCCGCCGGCCCGCTTGTTGATGACGGCGGTCTTGACCGCCTCCTTGAGGTCGGTTTCGCCGGCCGACGCGCCGCCCGAATTGATGAGACCCGCCCGGCCCATGTAGCAGTTGGCGAGCTGGTAGCGCGTCAGGTCGATGGGATGGTCCGACGAGAGCTTCGAATAGACCGCCGGGTGCGTCTTGCCGAATTTCAAGACTTCGAAGCCGCGATTGGTCTCAGGCAGCTTCTGCTTGATGATGTCGGCCTCGATCGTCACGCCGAGGTGGTTCGCCTGACCGGTGAGATCCGCGGCGAGATGGTAGTCGGTCTCTTTCGTCTTGAACGCCGGGTTCCGCAGATAGCACCAGAGGACGGTGAACAAGCCGAGTTCGTGCGCCTGTTGGAACGTCTCGGTCACTTCCTGGATCTGACGCTTCGATTCCTCGGACCCGAAATAGATCGTCGCGCCGACGCCTGCCGCGCCCATGTCGAAGGCCTGCTTCACGCTCGCAAACCGGATCTGATCGTAGGCGTTCGGGTACGAGATGAACTCGTTGTGGTTGACCTTCACGATGAACGGAATCTTGTGGGCGTACTTCCGGGCAACCGCCCCGAGGACGCCGAGCGTGGACGCCACAGCGTTGCAGCCGCCGGCGATCGCCAGCTTCACGATGTTCTCGGGGTCGAAGTACTCGATGTTTGGCGCGAACGATGCACCGGCTGAATGCTCGATGCCCTGATCGACGGGAAGGATTGAGACGTACCCGGTGCCGCCGAGACGCCCGCTCCTGAACAGCTGCTGGAGGCTGCCGAGCACGCGGGCCGATCGGTCGGTGACCGCGTACACGCGATCGACGAAATCAGGACCCGGCAGGTGGAGCGCCTCGCGGGGAATCGTGCGGCACTGATGCGTCAGCAGCCCGGCGTCATCGCCGAGAATCGATTCGATCACCCTTGCACCTCGGCTTTCAATCCTATCATCGCGCCAGGGAACGCAAATTCCTCGAGCGCGGCGTCCCGGACGGCGCCCTCGACGAGGGCATCGATCGGCAGCGCGGCCTCCGCCGCCTCGATGTCGGCAAGGCGCGCGCGGGTCTGAGGATTGCGCGGCGTGAACAGAGTGCAGCAATCCTGATCCGGAATGATGGAAATCGGATACGTGCCAATCCGTACGGCTTCCGCCGTGATTTCCTCCTTGTCCATCCCGATGAGCGGACGGAACAGCGGAAGCGTGGCCACGTGGCCGACGACCGAGAGATTCTCCAGCGTCTGGGACGCGACCTGCCCCACCACATCACCGGTGACAAGGGCGTGCGCATGCCGCGCCTGGGCGATCGCTTCCGCAATGCGCAGCATGAGACGCCGGTAGACGATCACGCGCATGGGGCCGGGCACCGTCAGCAGGACCTGCTGCTGGATGTCGCCGAAGGGCACGAGATACAGGCGCGACCGGTGCTGCCACTCCGTGAGCAGCGTCACCAGCTGGCGGGCCTTCTCGATGGAGGCGCGCGAGAGGATGGGATAGCTGTGAAAGTGGACGAACGTCACCGCGCAGCCGCGCTTCATCATCCGATGCGCCGCCACGGGCGAATCGATGCCGCCCGACAGCAGGCACACGACCCGGCCCGCGGTGCCGGTCGGAAGCCCGCCCGGGCCGCGCTCCTTGCCGAAGAAATAGAACGCCTCGGCCGTCAGCAGCTCGATATGGATGGCGAGCTCCGCCTCCTCCAGGTCGACGTCCCACCCGCGGGCCACCTTGATCCGGCCGCCGACCTCACGTTCCACCTGCGGGGACGTCATCGGAAACCGCTTGTCGGCGCGCTTGACCGACACGCGGAAGCTCCTGCAGGTGCGGCCCTCCAGATCCCGGAGGATGGCCGTCGTCAGGGCGTCCAGGTCGAGCGGCGTGCGGGCCGCATACGAAAAATTGGCCACGCCGAAAGTGCGCCGGATGCGGTCGCCCACCTGCTCGCGCGTCGCGCCGGGCCCGAGCACGAGTTCGATCCGGCCCATCAGCGCACGCACGGCGCGGACGTCAAGGCCTTTCACGGCCTCGCGCAGGTTTCTCACGAGCCGGCCCATGAACCAGGGCCGGTTCTTCCCCTTCAGCGCGATTTCCTGGTAGTGGACGATGATCGACGTCATGGCCCGATGGGGATCTACCACTCGATTTCGGCCATCCCGGCACGGTGATTGACCGCGCGCGCCATCGTGAACAGCAGGTCGGAGAGCCGGTTCAGATAGACGACGACCATCGGCTCGACGGCGTCGGGGCCCAGGCCGATCACTCTCCGTTCCGCGCGCCGGCAGACGGTTCGTGCCAGATGGAGAAACGCGCCGGCCGGCGAGCCGCCCGGGAGGATGAACCTGCGCAGCGGGGGCATCTCCGTATCGAGCCGGTCGATGCACCGCTCGAGCCGGGCGATCCCCTCGTCATTGATGGCGGTCTTCGTCACGCGGGCGGCGATGCGCGCTGAGGGATCGGCCAGCCGTGCGCCCAGCGCGAACAGGTCCTGTTGAATCGCGCGCAGCTCCGCTGCGAGATCCTCGGGAACGCCGGCAGCCAGCGCCGCGCCCAGACAGGCGTTCAATTCGTCCACCTCGCCGTACGCGTCCACGCGCGGATCGGCCTTCGACACCCTCGTGTTGTCGAAGAGCGACGTCTCACCGCTATCGCCGGTCTTGGTGTAGATCTTCATCCCGCGTGAAATTATAGGTGCGGATGTCCGCGGCTTCCCTTCCCGCTCCAGGCGCCCGCCGCCGGTTTCGACAGGCGCTCCTGGCCTGGTACGACGTGCACGGCCGCGATCTCCCCTGGCGGAAGACCTCGGATCCGTACCACATCCTGGTCTCCGAGATCATGCTGCAGCAGACCCAGGTCGACCGGGTGCTCCCGAAGTACGCGGAATGGCTGAAGAAGTACCCGTCGTTCGAGGCGCTCGCATCCGCGCGCATCTCGGAGGTGGCGACGACGTGGCGGCCGCTCGGATACAACATCCGGCCGCGCCGGCTCCATGCCATCGCGCGCGAGGCCGTCGAGCGCTACAACGGCCAGTTGCCGTCTGTCGCCGAGACGCTCCTGTCCTTCAAGGGCATCGGCGCGTATACGGCCGGGGCCATTCGGAGTTTTGCCTTCGGCCAGCGGGCGGCGATTCTCGACACCAATGTCGCGCGCGTACTGTTCCGCGTCTTCGTGGGGCGCGGCGAGCCAAAGGCGCATGCGATGCGGAAGCGCCTGTGGGCGATCTCCGAGGTGCTCGTGCCGCGGAAGCGCGTCTTCGATTTCAACCAGGCGTTGATGGATCTCGGCGCCACGGTCTGCAGCGCCCGGAAGCCTCAGTGCGCCGTCTGCCCGATGTCGCGCATGTGCCGGTCGCGCCGTGGGTGAACGCCAGGTCATCCCGGTCGTCGCCGCGGTGATCGAAGAAGACGGACGATTCCTCGTGACGTGCCGGCCTCCCGGGGTGCACCTCGCCGGCATGTGGGAATTTCCCGGCGGCAAGGTCGACTCCGCCGAAGCGCACGACGCCGCTCTTCGCCGGGAGCTGCGCGAAGAGCTCGGCGTGGACGTCACCGTCGGAGCGCTCGTTCACCAGACCACGCACGCGTATCCCGAGCGGACAGTCGTGCTGTTCTTCTACCGATGCGTGCTGCGGGGGGTGCCGCATCCGCAGCTCGGGCAGGAGGTGCGCTGGGTGGCGCGGCAGGAATTGCCGCAGCTCGGATTTCCGCCCGCGGACGCCGAGCTCATTGACCGGCTCGTGAAATCGGACGCTCGCTGACGACAACGCCAGGGCCCGCGGCGCCCACGGTCAGTCGCGTGCCGGCCACGGCCGAATCGCGGTGGACGTAGCCGAGGCCGATGGCGCCGGTTCGCGGCGACAGCGCGACACTCGTAATCCATCCCGCCTCTCGTTCGCCGGCGAACAGTCTGGCGCCTGACGCCGGAAGCCCCTCGTCGAAGCGCAGTCCCATCAGCCTGCGCGCGACGCGGCCGCCTCCGCGGTGCATCACGCGGACGATGACTTCCTGTCCGACATAGCAGCCTTTGGTGAATGAGATGGCGCGATCCTCGATCCCGGCCTCGAGCGGAATCGTGTCGGTGGTCATGTCGACGCCGAACACGGGATAGCCGGCCTCGATTCGAGCGGCGTCGATCGCGGGCGCATCCACCGTGACAGCGCCGGCGCGCGCGAGGGCATCGCGCAACGGCGCCACGACGCCATGTTCGACGTAGAGGCAGAACCCGGGCACGTCGAGCTGACTGACGCGCGCGACGCGGACGGTCGTGCCCGCGAAGGAGAAGGCGCCGTGTGTGTACTCGGCCCAACCGTCGAGGCCCGACGCATCCGCAACGGCGCTGCCAATCGTCGACGCCGCGCGGGGGCCGTGGATCCAGAGCGGCGTGACGCGCGTTCCGAGATCCGCAAGCTGGACGTCCTCGCTGAACAGCGACTGATCGAGCCGCTGAAGGACCGGTCCGGCGACGTCCGCGGGCACATCGAGCAGCATGCTGTCGCCGGTCTCGAAGACGTGCACGTCGGTCAGCATCCGGCCCTGCGGCGTGAGCCACGCCGCATAGCAACCGGTGCCGGCGATCAGCGTCCGGACCTCGTTCGACAGCAGGCCGTGCAGGAACGACGCGCGGTCCTTCCCCGTGACGGACAACGGATGACGGAGGGCGACAGCGCCGATTCCGGCCTGTTCAGTCAGGGCGCGATACTGTTCGGTGGTGGTCACGAAGATTGATACGATCCGGCTGATGCCTGCCCGCTATCTTATCTGGGCCGCGCTGCTGCTTTGCGCGGCGCCGGTGTCGGCACAACAGCGCGGGTACACCGTCTTCGTGGGCGGAATGGTCATCGGCCGGGAGGATGTCACCGTCCAGACCACCGACGGCACGCTCACCATCACCGGAAAAGGACGTCTCACGGGCTCGCAGGACGTGGTCATCCAGCGCGCGGAGGTTCGCTATCGCGCGGATGGGACCGCCGAGGCGTTCGACCTCGAGGCGGCAGTCAACGGAAGCAACACCGCGCTGTACACCACCTTCTCGGGCACGACCGCCGCGACGAAAGGCTTCGACGGTGGCCAGGGTGTCACGCAGAGCGACACCGTTTCGCCGCAGGTGGTCATCCTCCCCAACGTCTTCTTCGCGTCATACGAAGCCCTGACGCGCCGCCTGGCGTCTGCACAGCCAGGACAGGAGTTCCCGGCCTTTATCGGCCCCGGCACGCAGGGAACGCTGCGGCTGATCAATTCGGATAGCGAGCGCGTGCAGGTCGGAACATCGGCCTTTACACTCCGCCGGTACGGCCTCGCCCTGACTGTGGCGCGCGGCGTCATTCCTCTGAGCGTCTACGCCGACGAAAGCGGGGCACTCGTTCGCGTCAGCATTCCAGGACAGGGCGTCGAGGTCATGCGCGATGACGTCGCGGCCGCGACGTCGCGAACCGTCGTGCACTCGAATCCGACCGACGAATCGGTGAACGTCCCGGCCGCCGGCTTCAACCTTGGAGCCACCCTGACGTGGCCGGCCGCGGCGAAGAAGGACGGCGCAGCCGTGACCCGCCTTCCCGCCGTCGTCCTCCTTGCCAGCGAAGCCGCCAATGAGCGCGACGGGGTGGTTGGGGGCATCGCGGTTATCGGCCAGCTGGCAGGAGCGCTTGCCGATGCGGGATTCCTGGTGGTCCGCTTCGACAAGCGCGGCCACGGCCAGAGCGGCGGCCGGGCCGAATCGGCAACGCTGACCGATCACGCCGAGGACGCGCTGGCGGTCGTCCGGTGGCTGTCGAACCGCCGTGACGTGGACCGCGATCGCATCGCGCTCGCCGGCCACAACGAAGGGGCGTGGACGGCGCTTCTCGCCGCTACCCGCGAACGCCGGATCGCAGCCGTCGTCAGCATTGCGGCGCCCTCCACACCGGGTGCGGAGCGCGTCCTCGAGCGCCAGCGGCACGTGCTCGACCGGATGAATCTCACGCCCGCGGAACGCGTCGAACGGATCGAGCAGCAACGCCGCATCAACGCGGCGGTGGCCACCGGCAAGGGGTGGGAGGCGCTCCCGGCCGACGTGCGCAAGCAGGCGGACACCCCCTGGTTCCAGGGCTTTCTGGCGTTCGACCCCGCGCGCGTCATTCAGGACGTGCGCCAGCCGGTGCTCTTCATCCACGGCGACCTGGATGCCGAAGTGCCGGTCGCGCACGTCGATCGCCTGGCCGAGCTTGCGCAGAAGGGCCGGCCGCGCGCGGTCGCCGTGGTGACGGTTCGCGAAGTGAACCATCTGCTGGTGCCCGCGATTACCGGAGATCCCCGCGAGTATCCGGTGCTGAAAGATCGTACGCTCGGCATGGATGCGACGAAGGCGATTGCCGAATGGCTGACCAAAGCATTCCAGGGCATTCGATAAGTTATGAAACAGATCGGCCTGGCGCTCACCGTCACGGCGTTGTGGGTGGCCGCGACCTTCGCTCAGTCAACTCCGGTGCGCAGTAAGGGGCTCACCGAAGTCGACGGCTTGAGGGTCGGCCATGTCACGCTGACCGAACGCCCGACGGGCTGTACGGTGATCCTCGTGGATGGCGAGGGGGCACCAGGCGGAGTCTCCCAGCGCGGCGCTGCTCCCGGTACACGTGAAACGGATCTGCTCGACCCACTCAACATGGTCGACAAGGTCAACGCCATTGTGCTGACAGGCGGCAGCGCGTATGGCCTCGACGCCGCACAAGGCGTGGTGCGGTATCTCGAAGAACGCAAGATTGGATGGAATGTAGGCGCGGCGGGCGTCGTTCCGATCGTGCCGGCGGCGGTGCTGTTCGACTTGCCGTTCGGAGGGGACCCTAGAATCCGGCCGACTGCCGACTGCGGATATCGCGCCGCGCAGGCCGCGTCTGACGCTCTCGTCGCTGAGGGAAACGTCGGAGCGGGGACGGGCGCGGTCGTGGGGATGGTCGCCGGACGGCAACGAGCCATGAAGGGCGGCCTTGGTTCGGCCTCGATCCGACTTCCCAATGGCCTGGTAGTTGCCGCGATTGCCGCGGTCAATTCTGTTGGCGATGTCATCGATCCGGCAACGGGCAATGTGGTTGCCGGCGTGCGCACCGTGGACGGCAAAGCCCTCGCCGATGCCCGTAGGTTGCTTCGTGAGGGAGGCCTGCTACGGGCTCCCGCTCCGCGCCCAGCGGAGAACACGACGATCGCCGTCGTGGCGACGAACGCCCGCCTGACCAAGACGGAAACCAACCGCGTGGCCTTGATGGCCGACGACGGCATCTCGAGAGCGATAAGCCCCTCCCACACGGTCGGCGATGGCGATACGGTGTTTGCGCTCGCAACCGGCCGGTGGTCCGGTACCGCCGATGCGAGCCTTATCGGCGCGCTTGCCGCCGAGGTGCTCTCCGACGCCATCGTGCGCGCTGCCACGCAGGCGACGAGCCTCGGCGGCCTCCCAGCCGCCAGAGACCTGGGCACCGTGCCCGCACGATTCAAGTGACATCAACTCCCAACGCCCAGCTCCACAACTCCCGACGTGGGAGTTGGCTTCCTGGGAGTTGGGGGTTGCCTCGGTGAGCATCCATCTCGTCCTGCTCGTCGTGTACTCCCTGGCCGTCGTCGGCCTCGGGCTCTGGACGTCGCGCCTGATCCGGACGAGCGGCGATTTCTTCGTCGCCGGACGCCGGCTCGGACCGGGGCTGATCTTCTCGTCGATGCTCGCGGCCAATATCGGGTCAGGGGCGACGGTCGGCGTCGCGGGACTCGCCTATCGAGACGGGATCAGCGCGTGGTGGTGGAGCGGATCGGCGGGGCTGGCGTCGCTCGTCCTGGCCTTCTGGGTCGGTCCGCGCATCTGGGCGCTGGCCAAGGAGCACGGCTTCTTCACCACCGGCGACTTTCTCGAATTTCGGTACGGGCCTGGGGTGCGTGCCGTCATCACGGTACTCCTCCTGATTGGCTCACTCGCCATCCTCGCGGGGCAGATCATCGCGGGGGCCGCCATCCTGAACGTCCTGACCGGTGCGCCGCGCTGGGTCGGGTCGCTCATTGGCGGCTCGATCATGACGATCTACTTCGCGGCGGGCGGGCTGCTCGGCACCGCAATGGTCAACTCCGTGCAGCTCGTTGTCATGCTCGTGGGATTCCTGTTCGCGCTCCCCTTCGTCCTCGGGACAGTCGGCGGCCTCGGCGCGCTGTTCGCGGCTTCGCCCGCACACTTCAGCGACTTCGGATATTCCGCGGGCGCGGGGTCCGGCTGGACGCTGCTCTTTCTCACGGGACCAGCGTTCATCGTGTCGCCGGGGCTCATTCAGAAAGCCTACGGTGCGTCGAGCGCACGGGCCGTGACGGTGGGCGTCGCTCTCAACGCTGTTGCGCTGATGCTGTTCGCGTTCCTGCCGGTGCTGCTTGGAATGACCGCGCGCGCCACGCTGCCCGACATCGCCGACCCGAACCTCGTGCTTCCGACGCTGCTCCGGGAACAGCTCCCGGCCTGGCTGGGCGCGCTGGCGCTGGCCGCGGTGTTCTCCACGGAGGTCGATACCTGCGATGCGATCCTCTTCATGATCTCGACGTCGGCGTCGAAGGACCTGTACAAGCGCCATATCAACCCCGGCGCCTCGGATGCCGACCTGCTGCGGGTCGCGCGAATTGCCGCGTGTGCGGGCGGGGCCGCCGGGGTGCTGCTGTCGATCTACCTGGCGACGGTCATCAGTGCGCTGACGATCTTCTATTCCCTGCTCGGCGTCAGCCTCTTCGTCCCCGTGATTGCCGGCCTGTACACGAAGCGGCCCGGGTCCGCTGCCGCGCTGGCCGCCATCGTCGCCGGCGTCGCGACGCTCCTCACGGTACGATTCGGCTTTGCGGGATCGTCTCGCTGGCTCGATCCCACGCTGACGGGTCTCGCGGCCGCGGCGCTCGCCTTCGCCATCGCGATCCCTTTCTCACGTGGGGCGGGTTCCGCGGCGAGATAGCCGCATCGAGCCGAGGAGCCGCCGTCTGCACTACGATTGATCCCTGACATGAAAACCTACCGTATTGCAGTGATTGCCGGCGACGGCATTGGACAGGAAGTCATCCCCGCCGGCATGGAGGTCATGACGATCGCCGCGTCGCGTGGCGGGTTCCGGTGCGACTTCACCGAATTTGACTGGGGCTCGGAGTTCTACCTGCAGCATGGCCGCATGCTCGACGGGGACGCGATCGAACAGGTCATGAAGTTCGACGCGATCTACCTTGGCGCCATCGGCGACCCGCGCGTGGCTGATCACATCTCGGCCCGCGAGCTGATCCTGCCGCTGCGGCAGCGCCTCCGCCAGTATGTGAATCTGCGGCCCATGCGGCTGCTCCCCGGCATCACGTCGCCGCTGGCCGGGCGCGGCGCCGCGGACATCGACATGGTCTGCGTGCGAGAGAACTCGGAAGGCGAGTACTGCGGCATCGGCGGGCGGCTGCACGCCGGCACGCCGGACGAACTTGCCGAGCAGACGGGGGTCTTCACCAGGCGCGGCATCGATCGCATCGCCCGCTACGCTTTCACATTTGCCCGCACAAGGCCGCGGAAGATGCTGGCGAGCGCGACGAAATCGAACGCCCTCCAGCACGCGATGGTCCTGTGGGACGAGGTCGTCGGCGAGATCGCGAAGGACTTTCCCGATATCGAGTACCGCAAGTACCACGTGGACGCGCTGGCCGCGCGGATGATCACCGCGCCACAGACGCTCGACGTCATCGTCGCCTCGAATCTCTTCGGCGACATTCTCACTGACGTCGGGTCGGCGATTTCAGGGAGCCTGGGCGTCGGCCCGAGCGGGAACATCAACCCCGATCGGACGACGCCCTCGATGTTCGAGCCGATTCACGGCTCGGCGCCCGACATTGCCGGCAAGGGCATCGCGAACCCGATTGCGGCGATCTGGGCGGGCGCGATGATGCTCGATCACCTCGGCGAGCGCGCCGCTCACGACAGCATCCTGAAGGCCATCGAGGGCGTTATCGGGAACGCCAAGGTCAGGACCCCAGACCTTGGCGGCACGGCGAAAACGGCGGATATGACGAAGGCCGTTACGTCCGCGATGACCGCTGCCGGCCCGAGGGCGTAGCCTCTACGGCGGAAACCCGATAGCGAGCTTCAGGACGGCGTACTCCGGATGAACGGAGCCATCCGCCGTCCTGATGACCAGCGGCGGCTCGACGAATGTCCGCTCGCGAAAGCCCTCGGGCAGATCGGAGGCGCGTACGAACCCGAACAGGCTGATGAGCGGGGGATCGCCTTCCTTGAACACCACCGCGCGCCGGCGCACGAGCGCCAGGGCGCAGTCTCGGGCGGCCTGTTCGAGATAGTCGCGGCGGCTCTCCGGATACACGCACGCGAACAGTCCACCCGTCCTGAGATGGCGCGCCGCAGCGCGGGCGTAGTCGGCGGCGTCGCCCCGCAGCTCGAAGCGGCACGCCACTTTCTGCGGATGGTCCCCTTCGGCGCCCGTCCCGGGCGGGAAGTACGGCGGGCTGCCAAGAACGAGATCGAACCGTTCGTCGGCACGGAGAACCGAGGCGTCGCGAAAGTCGCCCTGCCGGATGTCGTAGCGATCGTCGAGTCCGTTGTAGACGGCCGACTTCCGCGCGAGCGCGACGCTCCCCTCCTGAGCCTCGACCGTGACGAATCGCGCTCCCGGCAGCCGCCACGCGGCCATCATCCCGACCGAGCCGATCCCGGAGCCGAGGTCCAGGACCTGGCGCGCCGACGGCGCCCAGCTCGTCCCATACCAGGCCGTCAGCAGATCGTCAGTCGAAAATCGGTGCCCCTCGCGCAGCTGGAACAGGCGGAAGTGGCCGCTGATCGCGTCGAGCGTCTCGTCGGGACCGACGCCGGGGGGCGACAGGGCGCCTGGCGGAACGGGTCCCGGCATCGCCCAGCCCTTGAAGTGTGTGGGAGTTGTCACAGGCAGAGAGTTACCATGATCGCCCAATGGGCTCGGCGCCTGCCACAACCGGCACTCGCGTTGCCGCCCGGCTGCTCGGATTCGTCATCGAGCGGTTTCCCTTCGCCGGCCAGGCCGTACGCAACGCCCTCGAGGGGTGCGGCGTTTCGCGGATATCCGACCGGGACGCACCCAGGATCGAATCGCTGCGTGTGGCGCTGCGGACCGAGCTCCGCCGCACCCTGGAATCGGTAGAGGCGGATGAGGCTCGCGCGGCGCTCATCGACGCCTGCGACGGCTTCCTGGCACGCGAAGCCATTGCGGCGTCGCTCTCCCCGGACGAGCGGCGGGACATCCTGCGTGGGATGGTGCTCACGCGCGCCGTCGACAATCGCCTCAAGCAGTTCTTCCTGAGCGGGGAGGTTCAGTACAACGGCGTCCCGTTTCAGGGAAAAGGCTTCCGGTCGCTCGGACAGGAAGCGATCTACGCGGCTGCGATCCGCCTCCGGCGGGGTCCCGCGTATCGCGATGCCGAACTCGGCTGGCAGGGTGACGTGGTCGGACCGGTCATCCGGGACCTGGGCGTCGCACTGGCCATGCGGCCGGAACCGGCGATGGTGCGCGCCGTCCTCAACGCGCAGATGGGCAAAACCGGTCCGCCGATGGACGGCCGCGATCTCCATTTCGGCGACCTCGACTGGGGCATTCTGCCGGCAGCCGCTCCGCTCGCGATCAGCACGCTGACGATTGCCGGGATGGCGATGGCGTTCAGCCGCCAGCGATCCGGCCGGGTCGCGCTCTCGTTCATCGGCGAAGGCGGGTCGTCTCTGGGAGAGTGGCACGAAGCCATCAGCCTCGCGGCCGCACGCCGCCTGCCGGCCATCTTCTGCATCGAGAACAATCAGACGGCGCTCTCGACGCCGGTCCACGAGCAGTCGGCGGTGCGGACGTTTGCCGACAAGGCGGTCGGGTACGGCATTCCCGGCATCACGATCGACGGCACCGATCCCGAGGCGATCGCCGCAGCGTTCACGTGGGCGGCCGACCGCGCGCGCGCCGGCGCGGGGCCGGCGCTCATCGAAGTGCGGTCGTTCAGGATGTGTGGGCACGCCCATCACGACGACATGCTGTATCTGGGCAAGGAACCGCCCGCCTCCTGGACCTATCCCGATCTCACGCAGCAGGGGTACGCGGACCGCACGCAGTACGCCCTCTGGAAGAAGCGCGATCCGATCGACTCGTACGCGCGCCAGCTTGTGACGGACCGCGTCATCGGGCGTGCCGACCTCGAGAAATGGCAGCGCGAGGCGGTCGACCTCGTCGAGCGCGAGGCGCAGGCGGTCATCGACGCGCCGTGGCCCGAACCGGCGACGGCGGCCGACCGCGTGTGTGCCGGCGAGGCGCCGCGCCACCGCATCGAGGTGCTCGATCCCGATGTTCGCCTGGGTATCGACCTCGAGCCGGAGCTTCCATCGGTCGACGAAGGGCCGCCGCGCGATCCGGCCGGGAAGACGTTCCTCGAAGCGATCATGCTCGGCATCCGCGACGCCCTCGAAGCCGACCCGCGCGTGTTCGTCTATGGCGAGGACGTCGGCGGACGCTACGGCAACGCGTTCCTGATGCTGCGCCCGCTCCTCAAGGAGTTCGGCGATCGCCTGGTCAACGCGCCGCTCGCCGAAAGCGGCATTCTCGGCGTCTGCGTCGGTTCCGCGCTCGCCGGGCTGCGGCCGATTGGCGAGATGCAGTTCAACGACTTCGTGGCGACAGGATTCAATCAGCTCGTGAACAATGCGGCGAAGATCCGCTACCGGTGGGGTGGCTCGGTCCCGATGGTGGTCCGCATGCCGTGGGGCGGACTGCGCCACGCCGGGCCGTACCACAGCCAGAACACGGAACCCTGGTTCTACCGCACGCCCGGGCTCAAGATCGTGGTGCCTTCAACGCCGCACGACGCGCGCGCGCTCATGGCCTCGGCCGTCGCCGATCCGGACCCGGTACTCTTTTACGAGCACATCGCGCTGTACCGCGACCCGCGTCTCAAGCAGCGGCTCGAACGCGACGCGCCGGCGCCGGTGCCGATCGGCCGCGCCGCCCTGAGGCGCAGCGGCAGCGACCTGGCGATCATCTCGTACGGGGCCTACGTGCACGTGGCGTTGCGTGTCGCCGAGCGGCTGGCCGACGAGTCGATCGAAGCGAGCGTCCTCGATCTGCGTACGCTTGCGCCGCTCGATCGCGAGGCCGTGCTCACCGTCGCCCGCCACTGCGGCCGCGTTCTCATCGTCCATGAGGATTCGCGCACGGGCGGCATCGGCGAGAGCCTGGCGGCGATCATTCAGGAGGAAGCGTTCGAATCGCTCGACGCACCCGTGAGAATCCTGGGGGCGCTGGACACGCCTGTTCCCTACGCTCCCCCGCTTGAGGAATACTTCCTGCCGTCGGACGCCGATGTCGAACGTGCGGCGCGTCTGTTGATGGCGTACTAGAGGATCACCTATGTGGATTTTGCGAACAGTCGATGACACAAGCCCCGAGACCACGTTCCGCATCCTTCCTGGGGGCGTCAAGACCGTGGGCCGCGCCACGGGAGCCGATTTCATCCTTGATGCGCCGCTGGTGTCGCGTGTCCACTGCCGCCTGTCGGCGCTCGCGGACGGCACCCTCGAAGTGCATGACCTCGAAAGCACCAATGGGACGTTTGTGAACGGCGCGCGCGTGCAGAGCGGCAGACTCTCGCCCGGCGACCGCCTCGGCATCGGCCGCGTGGAACTGGTGGCGCTGCGCGACGCCGACTAGCCTCGCTGCGACGTCTGATTGCCGCCATCGCAGGCGCGCGCGTGCAACAGGACCCGCGCCGCCTACCGTCTGCGCTTCAGCCGCGGCGGCTCATGATCGCGCCGGCCGCCGTCGGCTGCAAGCGGATGTTGCCGTCGTATTCCGACTTATCCGAGTTCCAGGAACGTCGCTTCGCTCTGGGCGTCAAACGCTCGAAGATCAGTGACTCGGTTCCTCAGCACGGCAGCAACGTCGCGGGTCGCGCAATTGCCCACCCGAAGCCACACCACTTTCGGTGGTGACCCACGCAACACGCTCAAGCGATGAAAGTCTTCGTCCTTCGTCACGAGGACGCAATCGTGTTCCCTGGCGAGCTGCCACACGGCACGGTCAGCTGCTCCGCCGGAGCCAAGAACACGAACATGGAGAGAACCTGGGAAGAGGTCGGCCACCAGCGCCACGAGCTCCTCGGACAACTGTTCGTCGAAGAGCAGGCGCACGGACTCAAGCCGGAACGCCGAGTGTTCGACGCTCCCGCTCGGCCGCGTAGGCCAGGCAGGCCCGGAGGTCGTCGCGTGTCAGTTGCGGAAACTCCCGGAGGATCTCATCCTCGGACGTTCCTGCGGCCAGGTACCCCAGGACGTCGCCGACGGTGATCCGCGTGCCTCGGACACACGGCTTTCCGAATCGCACATTCGGCTCAATCGTGATGCGTTCGAGTGCGCTCATAGGCCAAGTTTACGACAAGCACAGGGCTTTGGCGTTTTGTTGCTGTCGTCGATCGTCGTTCCCCCAGATCGGCCAAACGACCTGCCGCCACGCCGCGCCGGCGGCGGCGCGCGAGCGACGCGGGCGGCGTCGGATGCAGCGCAGGCTAGACCGCTTCGTGACGAAGGTCAGCGTGAGTGAACGTCCCGGAACGTATGCGCTCGCGCCTCGCCGCGTCAGCCTCAAGTCCATCGCGAATAACGTACAGCAATGCCTCGGCGCCAGCGGAAGGCGCAATCACTTCGTCTGAGAGAGTTGAGTCCAAAAGGCGCTCATGTATCTCGTTAACGACCCGGTGAATCGCGGACAAGGCTTCAGACACGTCGGCTCTGCTCACGGCGGCGAGAGGTGTGCTCGCCGAGCCGAGCGCGATTCCGAGGTCGCGATGCCCGATACGTCGATTCCTCCAGTCCCGAGCGAAGGCGACTTTCGCAATGGCCTCCGCGACGAGCCGACTGACGTCCACCTTTAGCGCCTCGTCGTCGAGAAGTTCCGGCAAGGCTCGGATGGTCAGATTGTCTCGGCCTCGCATCGTCGGTCGATCAGTCAACCGGCAAAGGTGTAGCAACGCATCCTCCCACAAGGTGTCTTGGAGGATTCGGAAGAACAAACCAGCGGCGGAGTTCAACAGTTCGATTCGCTGCGGAGACGAGCCGAATAGTTCTCGGTACTCCGCCCATTTGACTTGCAGCCAGGCGAGGTCGTTCTTGAGTTCGGAGAAGACAGGGGCAAGCTTCGGTCCGAGCTTGTCCAAATCTTCCGCTCTGACCTGTTCCGCAGTTTGGTCCATGGCGATTAGTTCCGCGGTCTAACGCTGGCGGCTCACCTGCGGCGGCCGCCCTGTGTAGTTTCGATCTTGCCCAGATACTACTGCGGCCGCCGACAAGTGCAGCCGCTTGTTAGGCAGTGTGCTCACGAAACGCGAGTGAGTGTCTCTGAGCGTGACGTAACAGCGAAGCACGCATCTGGCACCCAACATCACCGTCCCGCGCAACAACGAGGAATGCCAGATCATTCCATTGGACCGCATAGGCGCGAGTTTCCAACAACCGATGGAGATCACTGACTCGTCGCTCCACGTCGCCCAGCCGCTTGCGAGCATCCTTCTGCAGGTGCTGGTATACAACGACGACGCTGTCAACCGACGAGCGCTTCCAAACGCTCTTCAGCTCGGAATAGAGGAGGTATTTTTCCGGGCTGCTTTTCCGCATGTAGCCGGTCGTGCCAGTTTCGAGTCCTATGTCCGGATCGAAGAAGATCACGGACCTGTCCAAGAGTTCTCCCTTCACGGCGTCGAAGTAGTCGGTTCGTTGCTCTTGGGTAAACCAGAGGTCATCGCGAAACGGCATGAAGTCGACCGCAAATTGCGGCATTACCTCTCGGAGCTTCCTAATATCGCGCTGGCCAGAGTCGAGACAATGCTTCAAGAAGTCGAACAACACTCGCCTACGACCACGGCTGTCAGCCTGAGTCAGGCGCCCCTCGCTCGAGTCGTCATCCGGCGTCAGCATTGGAACTAGGGTGAGCCGCTTCGCTCCGTGACCCTCGACCAAGTCAAGGAGTAGGTCGTACTTGAATAGGTCGCGGCGATCGCCGAAGTACTGATTCTTCAATCGATTCTTCGCTGCCTAACGACTGCAACTGAGCCGCGGCGCACCAACATGGCGCGTCGGCTCCAGTTGCTGCTATGCATCCCCGCCCAATCCGAGAGGTGGCCGTAGCTGCTTTCTAGCCACCCACTCTGTCGCCGCGGGCTTCAACACAAGTATGTCAACTGGACCGCCCACCGTCTTCGCCCTGGCCTGGAATCTCATCGATTCGATCGTGGCTCGCATCCCGTATGCCGCGAAATCGATGGCATCCTGCAACGTAAAGAACTGCCATGGAATCGCAAACACCGGAACCGCTTGATAGGCACCTTGCCCGTCGCGCGTGAACACGGCGGTCGCGAGGCGAGCGAGAACGTCGGTCTCGCCGCCCCATTGCGCGCCCTGCTGATCGGGCTGGTTCACACGCTGGATAGTGTTCTGCGCGACATCGACAACCCAGACGTGCTGAACGCGGCTACCGTGTTCCGACTTGTACCCTGCGACATGAAAAAATGTGGCCGGCGGACCCGGAAGCGCTCGGAAATGATCGAGCAAGAGCTGAGGAACAGCATCCACCTCATGAGGTGGATTCAGGCGTTCTTGAATGAAGGTATCTACGTAGCCGGCAATTGGAACTCCCTGAATATCGGCGGCGCCGTATGTCGCAATGCCCACGGCCACTGGTGCCAGAAAGAGCTTGTGAACAGAGTCGGTTTGCCCGACAGACAGTTGTACGGTTTGTTGGCCGGCTTGGTTCTGCTGCGCATTTAGAGTCAGCCGGCTGTCAGCGGCCATGACAATGCCTTCTCGCGTGAAGAGCGTGATGATCAGCGACAATCGGCACCGTTCGTCATGGTTTCAATCGAATGCATAACTACTCTTGGAATAGACCGCGACGTCAGCCTGCAGTTGACGCCATCGCCTTCCGCAGGCCCCGATCGTATAGGTTACGCTCCAGGACCGCACAGGATTTCCGTGCGCGACGCGCCGACGCGCCACGTTTACCCGCAGCCGCCCCGCAGCCAACCGTGTGCAGCTACAACTGGTCGGCCGGGCTCTTCACGCCAAGCGCGCCAGGGTTCAACGCATGGGTGTGATTCTGAGCCTGCGGCGGCGGGCGTCTCGCGGAGCGACGCGGATTCGGTCGCCGGGGAAAGACGGCCACGACGAAGCCTCGAACGTGCCGCCTCCCTGCGGGCGAGCCGAGCCGCGGAGCGGAGTCGAGATGCCCGCCGACGCAGGCGAAGTCAGTGCCGACCAGGTCCGGCTGCCCGCCCCGTCAGGCGTTAGCGGGCCGGGGAAGCCGGACACTACGTACTAAGAGTTCGTACTATGAGTCGCCAGATACTCGAGCACGAACGGATTCGTGCGGCGCTCCCGTCCGATCGTCGTGTCGGCGCCGTGGCCGGGATGCACGACCGAGTCGTCTCCGAGCGCAAACAGCACGCCGGTGATCGATCGCATCAGCACGTCGTAATTGCCGCCCGGAAGATCGGTCCGGCCGATGCCTCCTGCAAACAGCGTATCGCCCACGAACAGATGGTTGTCCACCTGGAGACACACCCCTCCGGGGCAGTGCCCCGGCGTGTGGTGGACGCGAACGGTATGGTCGCCGAACGCGATCGGGGCGCTGCCGTAGAAGACATCGACATCAGGCGGCTTCGCAATCTCGATCCCGAACATCTGCCCCTGCTGTACCGCGAACTGATAGAGCGGCAGGTCGTCCCGGTGCAGGTAGACCGGGGCGTTGAAGGCGTCCTTCGCCTCCGTGACCCCGGACACGTGATCGAAATGGGCGTGCGTCAGGAGAATGTGCGTGACCGTCAGCCGATGCTGACGGACGAGGGCAATCAGCTGATCCGCCTCGTCTCCCGGGTCGATGACAATCGCCTCACGCGTGCGTTCGCATCCGACGACAAACCCGTTCTTGAACAATGGCCCGACGGCGCGCGCTTCGAGAATCATGCCTGCCCCTGCCTACTGCCTACTGCCTACTATGATGTTCCCCATGATCCTATGCGCCGTTGACGACCTGATGTTCTCCGTGAAGATTTCCACCACCGCAAAGGCCATCGGCGCGCCGGTCTTCTTCGAGCGCAACCCGGGCAATGTCGTGGCGCGCGTTCGCGAGAAACAGCCGTCGCTGGTGATCTTCGATCTCAACAGCGCCAGGCTCCGCCCGCTCGACGCGATCGCCGCGCTCAAGGGCGACCCGGCCCTGCGCCGGATTCCGACGCTCGGCTACGTCTCGCACGTACAGACGGATGTGATTCAGGCGGCGAAAACGGCAGGCATCGACCAGGTGCTGGCGCGGTCGGCGTTTGTGGAGCACCTGGCGGAGATTCTGGCTACATCACCATCCACACCAGCAGGCCAATCGCCGCAAGAATAAGCATCGTCATGAGAAGCGCGCGGCTGACGTTGGCGGCCGGTGGTTCTTCCTGGTCCTCGTCGCTGGCGCCGCCGCGCACGTCCAGGATCGCCGACACGCTGCGCAGCTCGGCGGCGAATGTCGCCGCGCTCTGAAGGCGCGAGTTCGGGTTGGGCGCGACGGCGCGGAGCACGACGTCATCGACCTCCGGAGGCACGTGCCGGTTCGAGACGCTCGGCGCGGCAGCGCCGCGGTGCGGCGGTCGCCGCGTGCTGAGCATTTCGTAGAGGATGGCCCCGATCGAGTAGATATCCGCTCGCTCGTCGGCCGCCTCGCCGCGCGCCTCCTCCGGCGAGTCGTAATCGCTCAGCCGCGACGTCCCGTCGTTCTGATCGAAGCCGCCCCTGGTCGCGAATTCGAGTGGCGGGATCTTGGCGTGTCCCTTCGCGGTGATGACGATGGAATCGGGGCTCAGCCCTCCGTGGATGAACCCGGCGGCATGCGCGTCCGCAATGGCGTCGGCCATCTGGACGGCGAGCTCCACGGCGCGGCGCACGTTCATCGCGCGGCCGGCCATCTCGGCGCGCAGCGACTGCCCCTTGAGAAACTCGAATACGAGGTACAGGCGCCCAGCCTGCTCCCCCACGTCGAAGACGGTGGTGACGTTCGGGTGCGACGTCGCGATCATCGTTTGCGCGCGGGCGACGAAGGCGCGGCGGGAGTCGGGGTCGGCTTCGAAGGAGCCGGGCAACAGGCGGATCGTCACGGTGCGGCCGCGATGGGTGTCGCGCGCGCGAAAGAGGTCGCCCGGACCGGCCGGATCAAGACGCTCGAGCAGGTTGTAATGCGCGATGACGCCTAACGGGGCCGGAGCGGTCGACCCCATCACGCCTTCTTCGGCGGCCGGGACGGACGAATCTCGATGGCGCTCGGCAGGCTTCGATCCGGATGACGGACGGCGTCACAGACGGCCTGCGCGATGTCCTCCGGCGCCAGCCGCCAGTCGTCGCTGCCAGGCCGCCGCGCACCGAACTCCGTGCGGACTGAACCCGGCATGATGCAGGTGACGCGGATGCCGTCGTGCCGCACTTCCTGCATCAGCGCATCGGTGAACGCATTCAACCCCGCCTTCGACGCGCAATACGCCGCCGCGTCGGCGAACGGATGCTTCCCTGACAGGCTGCTGATGTTGACGATCCAGCCGCCGCCGCGCGCACGGAGGCGCGGCAGCGCCGCGCGGCAGCAATAGAACACCCCGGTCAGATTGGTGTCGAGGATCGTGTGCCACTCGTCAATCGAGAGATCGCCGACCGGCTTGAAGATGCCGACGCCGGCATTGTTGACGAGGATGTCGATGCCGCCGAAGCGCTGCACCGCCGCGGCGACCGCGCGATCGACCTGCTCGTGGCGCCGAACATCGGCGCGAATCGTGAAGAGGTCATCGGGGCGCCCAGCCGACGCCAGGGCCTCGGATGCGGCGTGCAGCGTCGCGTCCGATGTCGCGGTGATCGCAACCCGGGCACCCTCCTCCAGCAGCGCGCGCGCAATCGCGAGACCGATCCCGCGCGATCCACCGGTGACAAACGCAACTTTCCCGCTGAGTGCCACGTCGCCTTTATACAATACATGGACCTTCACACATGACCACCGTCGCGATCATCGGAGCAGGCGAGATAGGCGGCGCCGCCGCCTATGCGCTCGCGGCGGGGGGACAGGCGCGTCGTGTCGTGATTATTGACGCCGCCGCGAACGTCGCCGCCGGCAAGGCGCTCGACATTCAGCAGGCCGGCCCGATCATGGCGTTCCACGCGCGCCTTGAGGGAACGGGAGACGCGAGCCGCGCGGTCGGATGTGACGTCTGCGTCATCGCCGACGACTTCGGCAGGGGCGGTGAGCCGTCCGCCGGCGACGCCCTGCTCCGCGTACGACAGCTGGCCGGCTACATCGGAGATGCGCCGATCGTATTCGCCGCCGCCGATCACGCCCGGCTCCTCGCGACAACGGCCGCCGATGTGCAGGTGCCGCGGCGACAGCTCATCGGCTCCGCGCCTCACGCGGTGGTGTCGGCCGTCACGGCCATCGTCGCGATGGAAGCCGACTGTTCGCCGTCAGACATCATGCTGACGGTGCTCGGCGCACCACCCGGCGGGCTCGTGGTCCCGTGGAGTGAAGCGTCGATCGGCGGATACGCACTGCAACAGGTGCTGCCGCAGGTCACGTTGGCGCGCATCGACGCGCGCGCAAAAGCGCTCTGGCCGCCAGGACCGTACGCCCTGGGCACCGCCGCTGCCGACGTGGTGAACGCCCTGCTCGCCTCGTCGCGCCGGTTCCTCAGCGTGATGACGCAGCTGCAGGGTGAGTTCGGTGTCAGCCGCCGGCCGGGTATCGTGTCGGCCAGGCTCGGTACGGGCGGTATCCAGCAGATCCGGCTGCCGGAGCTCACTACCCGGGAGCGTGTGCTGGTCGAAAGCGCGCTCGGCGCCTAGGTTAGGATCGTTTCCAATGACCCGGGCCGTCTCGTCAGTGCTGGTGTTCGTGCTGGCCGTGTGCGGCCTGAGCGCCGTCACGCCCGCGATCCCGCCCGATGCCATCCTGGACCACATCAAGTTCCTCGCCTCGGACGAGCTTCGGGGACGAGGGAATGGCACCGAAGGTCTGGAGCGGGCCGCCGACTACATTGCGGCGGCATTCAAGGAAGCGGGCCTGCGCCCGGGCGGCGAGGGAGGCGGCTGGTTCCAGTCATTCGAACTGACGATCGGTGTCACCGTCGCCGGCACCAATCGGCTCGTCATCCGGGGCGCGAAGCAATCAGCCACGCTCTCGCTCGGCGTGTCCTATCTGCCAATCGCGGCGACGCCGAACGATGCGGCCGTTACCCTCGAAGACCTTCCGGTCGTCTTTGCCGGCTACGGCATCTCGGCGCCCGGCTTCAAGTACGACGATTACGATGGGCTCGACGTGACGGGAAAAGCCGTCCTGATCTTCTCGCACGAGCCGCAGGAGAGCAGGGCGGACAGCCGGTTGAATGGGACTCGTCCGCTTCGTGAGACGACGGTGTACGCGAAGGCGATGGCGGCGCGGACGCGCGGCGCGCGCGCGCTGATCGTCGTGTCCGATCCGTCGCATCAGGTTGACGAGGTGAACTACCGGACGTTTCTCGCGGAGCCCGATCCGGTAGATCACGCGATACCGGTGCTGCGGGTCCAGCGCGACGCGGTCGCGCCCCTGCTTGAGGAACTCGGACTGGATGGCGTGGCCATGATGATCGAGCGGGACCTGATTCCACGCTCCCGCGCGCTTCCTGGGGTGACGGTCGACTACACGCAGCAGCTGGCCACCAACCGGCGGACGCTGCGCAACGTCGTCGGTATTCTGCCCGGTGCCGACGCCGCGAAAGGCGCCGAGGCCGTGGTGCTGGGCGGTCATTACGACCATGTCGGGCTCGGCGGCCGATTCTCCAGCAGTCCCGAGCGCACCGGCGAGATTCACAACGGAGCCGACGACAACGCGTCGGGCGTCGCCGCACTGATTGAAATTGGACGGGCCGCGGCCGCCGATCGATCGCGGTTTCCGCGCTCGCTGGTCTTCGTGGCATTCGCCGGCGAGGAGCGCGGCCTGCATGGCTCGGCGCACTACGCGAACCATCCGGCGATCCCGATGTCGGACACCATCGCCATGCTGAACATGGACATGATCGGCCGGCCGCGGCGCGGCGTGGAGGTCGGCGGAATGACGACGGCGGCGCCGCTGCGCGCCGAAGTCGAAGGCGCGGGCAAGGTCGCCGGACTCGACGTCCGGCCCAGCACCATCGGAGCCGGCCGCAGCGACGACGCGTCGTTCCTCGACAAGCGGGTGCCGGCGCTGCACCTGTTCACCGGCTTTCACGACGACTACCACCGTCCCACCGACGACTGGCAGCGGATTGACGCCGTCGGCGCCACTCGCGTGGCGACGCTCGCGCTCGAGCTCGCGGCTCGCCTCGCAGCGCGCGCGGACCGCCTCCAGTTCGTCGCGCCCTGAACGCCGGTATCGACGCGTGGTCCTCACGACCATCTTCATCGTCATCGCATTGATCCTGATCAATGCCGTCTATGTAGGCGCGGAATTCGCAGCGGTCAGCGTCAGGCGAAGCCGCGTCCAGGCGCTGGCCGACGAGGGCAATCCGCTCGCGGCGTGGCTGCTGCCGCTGATCGAATCGCCGGCGGCGCTCGACCGCTACATCGCCGCGTGTCAGATCGGGATCACCCTCTCGAGCCTCGTGCTCGGCGCGTATGCGCAAAGAACGATTGCCGTCTGGCTGACGCCGGTCTTCGCGGACCTGGGGGGCCTGCAGCCGGTCGCGGCGCAGTCGACGTCGGCCGCAGTGGTGCTCTTCGCGCTGACGGTGGCGCAGGTGGTCTTCGCGGAGCTCGTCCCGAAGTCGCTGGCGCTCCAGTACCCGACGCAGTCGGCGATGTACACCCTCCTGCCGATGCTGCCCTCGCTCTGGATCTACAGGCCCTTCATCACGTGGCTCAACGGCACGGGACTGCTCCTGCTGCGCGTGCTGGGTTCGCCGTCCCGCACGCACCGGCATATCCATTCGCCAGATGAAATCGAGCTCCTGATTTCCGAAAGCAGGGACGGCGGACTGCTCGAGCCGGACGAGCACCGGCGCCTTCAGCGCGCGCTGCGCCTGAATCTGCGGCAGGCCAAACAGCTGATGGTTCCCCGCCGCAAGATCGCCGGCATCGACATCGAGGCGCCGCTTCCCGACGTGGTGGCGATTGTGGCGCAGAGCCCGTACTCCAGGCTTCCCGTCTACCGTGGATCGATGGACAACATCATCGGCATGCTGCACACGAAGGATCTGGTCCGGTGGCGCGTCAGCGGACAGTCCGACACCACGCTCGCGGCGCTGGTCCGGCCGATCGCCACCGTTCATGAGAGCGTCGCGGTCGACAAGGTGCTGCGCGAACTGCGCGAGCGGCGAGCCCACCAGGCGCTCGTCGTTGACGAGTCCGGCGGAACGTCGGGACTCATCACGCTCGAGGACGTACTGTCGGAGCTGCTGGGAGATGTCAGCGACGAGTTCAAGAGCGCCGAGCCTGACGCGGAAACACTGGAAGACGGGCGGGTTCGGCTGCCGGGCAGCATGGCCGTGGACGATGCCGCCGCCCTTCTCGACGCGACGTGGGAGACAGACGCGACGACCGTCGGCGGACTCGTGACCGCCGTTCTCGGCCGGCTGCCGTCGCCAGGCGACCGCGCGTCCACCGGCGGCTATGAGTTCGAAGTCGAACGCGTCTCCGACCGGGCGGTGGATTCCGTGATCGCCGTCCGCCTCGCTCCCGAGGCCGGCGAGGGGGCCGGGTAATGGAATTTCTCGTCCCGCTCGGCATCATCCTCCTGCTGGTCATCGCCAACGGCCTGTTCGTCGCCGCCGAGTTCGCGATTGTCGGCGCGTCCCGCGCGAGCATCGAGCACCAGGCCTCGCTGGGCCACCGGCTGGCGCAGCGGGTGGCGCACATCCTCGAGGACCCGAAGCGGCAGGACCGTTACATCGCGACGACGCAGGTCGGCATTTCGATCGCGAGCCTCGGCCTCGGGATGTATGGCGAACATGTGATGGCCGGGTGGATTGCCCTGCGGCTCGCACCCCTGGGAGATCTGCGCTGGATCACCGCCCATGCACTCGCAAGCGTGATCGCCGTGGCGGTCCTGACCTACCTGCACATTGTGATTGGTGAAATGGTGCCGAAGGCGCTGGCGCTCCAGCGCGCGGAGCGGACGGCACTGTACGTGTCGCCCATCATTCTGGCGCTGCAGACCGCCTTCCTCCCGGTCATCGTCGCGCTGAACGCGATCGGGAACGGCCTGCTGCGGCTCTTCGGCGTGAGGCGTCAGGAGGGTGGGAGCGAGCGGTACCACACGACAGAGGAGCTGCAGTACATCGTCGAGGAGAGCCAGGAGGGCGGCCTGCTCCGGGGCGAATCAGGCCGGATCCTCCGTGAGCTCTTCGAGTTCGGCGACCTGACCGCCGGAGAAGTCATGGTCCCGCGCGTGATGCTGTCGGGCATCGAGGTCGGCGCGTCGACCGCGGACCTCGAAGCGATCGTTCGTCAGAGTCCGCACACCCGCTATCCCGTCTTCGAGGGCGACCTCGACAACATCGTCGGGAGCCTCCACATCAAGCAGGTGCTGCGCCACCTGGTCGCGGAACGGCCGGTCACGGCCAGCGATGCGCGACGGCTGCCCTACGTTCCAGGACCGATGCTGCTCGACGAGGTCATCGCCACGATGCGGCGCTACCGCGCCCAGATGGCGGTCGTCATGGACCAGCACGGAGGCACCGCGGGCCTCGTGACGATGGAAGACCTGTTCGAAGAGGTGATCGGCGACATCGAGGAAGGCGCGGGTCGTACGTCGATTGTCCGCGAAGGCGCAGGACGGATTCGCGCGCGCGGGACGGTGCGGCTGGAGGAAGCCGGCGCCGCGCTCGGATGCACCATCGAGCACCCGAAAGTGACGACCGTCAGCGGGCTTGTGCTCCTGCTGCTGGGCAAACCCGCGAGCGTCGGTGATGTGGTGACCTGGCAGAACGTCCGGATTGAGGTGGCCGCCGTCGCCGGGCGGGGCGTCGCGGACGCGATCGTTACGCAGGCGCCGCCGCCGCGTGCGTGACCGCGTGGCCGAACACGGCGGCACAATGCCGGACCAGCACGTCCTCGACATCCTCCAGCCGTAATTCCCGCCCCACCAGCCGGCGCAGCGATGTCACGCGCTTGTCCGTGATGCCGCACGGCACGATCAGGTTGAAGTGGTCGAGGTTCGGATCGACGTTGAATGCGAACCCGTGGCTCGTGATCCAGCGGGAGATGCGGACGCCGATCGCGCCAATCTTTGCCGCGCCGACCCACGCGCCGGTGAGCCCCTCGACGCGGCCGGCGACGACGCCGTAATCGGCGCACCCCCGGATCAGGACCTCTTCGATGTCGCGCACGTAGCGGTGCACGTCGCATCGATCGGGCCGCAGGTCGAGAATGGGATATCCGACGATCTGGCCTGGGCCGTGGTACGTGACGTCGCCTCCGCGCCCGGTTTCCGCGACGTCGATGCCGAGCGCTGCGAGGCGGCTCTCGCCGGCCAGAATGTTCGACCGGCCACCGTCGCCGCGGACGCCCAGCGTGATGACCGGGGGATGCTGGAGGAGGAGAAGGGTATCCGTGATCCGCCCCGCTCGCCGATCTTCGACCAGCGCCCGCTGCAGCACCAGCGCTTCCTGATACGGCACCACGCCGAGGCGGCGAACGTCGAGCGCCCGCACGTCAGACCTGATTGATGTCGAACGTCTCGATCTGCTTCTTGACCTCCGACATGAACTCGTCGGCGACGGCCCCGTCGACCAGCCGGTGATCGAACCCGAGTGTCAGATAGGCCATCGTCCGGATCGCAATCGCATCGTCAACGACAACGGGCCGTTTTTCAATCGTGCCGACCCCGAGGATCGCCACCTGCGGCTGGTTGATGATCGGCATGCCGAACTGGGCGCCGGACTGCCCGGGGTTCGTAATCGTGAAGGTACCGCCGTGGACTTCCTCGGGTGTGAGCTGCCTGGCGCGCGCGCGGCCGGCAACGTCCGCAATCGCGCGGCTCAGGCCGAGCAGGTTCTTCTCGTCGGCATTGGCGACGACGGGGACAATCAGCCCCGCATCGAGCGCGACGGCAATGCCGAGATTCACGTCCTTCCTGAGCAGGACAGTGTCGCCGTCGAGCGAGGCATTGAGAATCGGATACCGCCGCAGCGCGTCCACGACGGCCTTGGCAATGAAGCCCATGTACGTCAGGCGCGCCCCGTGCTTGAGATACTCCTCTTTCCTGTCGCGGCGGATTCGCTCGACATGCGAAAAATCGACGTGGAAGACCGTGTGCACATGTGCAGACGTCCGCCTGCTCAGCACCATGTGCTCGGCGATCTTCTTCCGCATCGGGGAGAGCGGCTGGATGTCGACTCGGCCGTCAGGCTTCGGGCCTCGGGCTTCGGGCTTCACATCCGCCACGCCTGCAGTCCGAGGCCCGACGCCCAGGAATTCCAGGATGTCGTGCTTGGTGACGCGGCCACCGATGCCGGATCCGCGGATCTGCGCGATGTCCACGTTGTTCTCGTGCGCAATGCGCCTGACGAGCGGCGACGACCGCTGCTGCCGTCCGTTGCCGGATTGGGCCGCTTTCGGCGGTACCGGCCGAGCTGGAGCGGACGGCGGCGGGGAAGGCGGAGCGGGAGTCGGAGCTGGCGCCTCAACAGCCGGTGTTTCGCCGGCCTGCCCGATCGTCCCGACGACCGTGTTGACGGCAACCGTCTCGCCTTCCTTGACCCTGATTTCGCTGAGGACGCCCGCGGCCGGCGCCGGGATCTCCGCGTCGACCTTGTCGGTGGTGATCTCGAACAGCGGCTCGTCGCGTTCGACCTGATCGCCGACCTTCTTGATCCAACGGACGATCGTCCCTTCGGCGATCGATTCGCCCATCTGGGGCATGACGATGGGGGTGGCCATGGCTAGAGGTGGATGGCGGCTCCGTGCGCGGCGTGCGACGCTTCGCCGACGGCTTCAGAGAACGTCGGGTGCGCGTGAATGGTCTTCACGAGTTCTTCCACCGTACACTCGAGACGAAGGGCCAGAACGGCTTCGGCCACGAGCTCGGTCGACCGCGGGCCGATCATGTGCACGCCCAGCACCTCATCGTACCGCGTGTCGGCCACAATCTTCACGAACCCCTCGGATTCGCCGGCCATCTTCGCCCGGCCGAGCACGCCAAACGGGAACGACCCGATCCTGACGGTGTAGCCCCGCGCGCGCGCCTCAGCCTCGGTCAGGCCGACGCTGCCGATCTCGGGATCGCAATAGGTGCAGCTCGGCACGTGCTCGTAGTTCAACGGGCGCACGTCCCGGCCGGCCAGGCGCTCGGCAACCAGCACGCCTTCCGCCGACGAGACATGCGCGAGCTGCGGATGCGCGATCCCATCGAGCGCGATGACGTCGCCGATGGCGGAAATGCCGGGCACCGACGTTCGGTACATCGAGTCGACCTTGATAAACCCCTTCTCCATCTGCAGGCCGAGCGCCTCGGCGCCCAGCCCGCCCGTCACGGGTCCCCGTCCGGTCGCGACGAGCAGCACGTCGGCGGTCAGCGACCGTGTCTTTCCGTCGGGCGTCTGCGCCTCGATGTCGACGCCCTTCGCGGTTGCCGTCGCCTTCGTCACGCGGGTGCCCGTCAGAATCGTGATGCCCTGCTTCCTGAACGACTTCTCGAGCTCGACGGAGACCGCCTCGTCCTCCACCGGGACGAGCCGCGGCAGCAGCTCGACAATCGTGACGTCGCTGCCGAAGCGCCGGTAGATGGAGGCAAACTCGACGCCGACGGCACCGCTGCCGAGGATGACCATCGACTTCGGCACCGCCTGCAGATGGATCGCCTCGTCACTCGTGATGATCCGCTTCCCGTCCGTGGTGATGCCAGGCACGCTGCGCGGCGACGAGCCGGTGGCGATGATGATCTCTTTCGCCTGCAGCGTCTGCTTCTCGCCTTCGACAATCTCCACCGTGCCGCCGCCGGCGAGGCGTGCGGTCCCCTTGATCCAGGCGATCTTGTTCTTCTTGAACAGGAACTCGATCCCTCTGGTCAGACCGGCGACGATCCTGTCCTTGCGCGTCTGTACTTTCGGCATGTCGATCGAGGGCGAGCCGGCGGGAAGCGTCACGCCCCACTCGGCGGCATTCTGAATGACCTTCAGCGCGTGGGCGTGTTCGAGCAGCGCTTTCGTGGGAATACATCCCCAGATGAGGCACGTACCGCCGAGCGACTTCTGCTTTTCGACGACCGCGACGGTCTTTCCGAGCTGTGCGGCGCGGATGGCCGCAACGTAACCGCCGGTGCCGGCGCCGATCACGACGACATCGTAGGAGGATGCCAAGGAACTGACCTTATCGGACGCAATTCGCGGGTGTCAAGGCACGCTATACTCGCGGCTCGCGCATGTCCGATCGCAAGAAGACGCTCCTCGTGGTTGACGATGACGAGGGGATGAGGGACCACTTGAACGCGGTCCTGAAGCCCGACTACCGCATATTGAGAGTGGCCACGGGCGAAGCGGCGCTGCAGATGATGGAAAAGGAGGACATCGACCTGATGCTCCTCGACGTGCGCCTGCCCGGCATCAACGGCTTCGAGGTCCTCAAGATCACCAAGGAGAACTACCCGTACGTCGAGGTCATCGTCATTTCGGTGATGAAGGAGCTCGACACCGCGATCGAGGCGATGCGGTACGGCGCCTATCACTACGTCTCCAAGGACTTCGACCTCGAAGGCATCGGGACGCTCGTCGGCAACGCGAGCGAGCGGCAGGATCTGAATCGTCACGTCATGTGGCTGCGCGCCGAGGTGGCCGAACAGAACGACCGCGAGTTCGTGGTCGGGCCCAGCCGCGCGACGCGCGAGGTGCTCGACACCGCGCGGAAGGTCGCGAAGCTGTCGGCCACGGTCCTGATCCTCGGCGAGAGTGGCACCGGCAAGGAGCTGCTGGCGCGGTTCATCCACCGCGAATTCGGCGCGCCCGACTTGCCGTTCGTCGCGGTGAACCTGGCCGCGATCCCGCGGGAGCTCGTGGAAAGCACGCTGTTCGGCCACGAGAAGGGCTCGTTCACCGGCGCCATCAAGCAGCAGCTCGGGAAGTTCGAACTCGCGTCCGGCGGCACGCTGTTTCTGGACGAAATCGGCGACCTCCGGTACGAACTGCAGGCCAAGCTCCTGCGCGCGATCCAGGAAGGCGAAATCGAGCGGGTCGGCGGCACGCATCCCATCAAGACCGACTTCCGGCTGATTGCCGCCACCAACACCGACCTCGAGAAGGCGGTCAAGGAAGGAGCCTTCCGCGAGGACCTCTACTACCGCCTGAAGGTCATCCCCCTGCGGATGCCGGCGCTGCGCGACCGGGTCGAGGACCTGCCGGAGCTGGCCCGCTTCTTCCTGCGGCGCTATAACATCAAATTCCACAAGGACATCCAGGGGATTGCCGAATCGACGTTGAAGATTCTCGGAGGCTACTGGTGGCCCGGGAACATCCGCGAGCTGGAGAACCTCATCGAGCGTCTGGTGGCTGTATCCGACAAGGACTGGGTGACCGACGAGGACCTGCCTTACGAGTTCCACGTGGCGCCGATCGACACCGACCAGCCGGCGACCGAAAACCTCCTCGAACGCGCGACGGCGACATTCGAGCGCAACTTCATCATCCGCGCGCTGGAAAAGGGAGCGTGGAACGTCTCGGCCACCTCGCGGGCGCTCGGGATTCCGCTCAGCACCCTGAAGTTCAAGATGGAACGGCTCGACATTCGGGATCTCGCCCGCAAGATCCGCGGCAACTGACCATACTGTCAGACAAGCCATTGCACCTGTGGCCAAGAACTTGGCCGATCGGTGCGCGGACGTATTTCGTGCAAATCCTGCCCTGAAACCGGAGTATCGCCTACCCTCCCGACGTCGGCCCAGCCCGCCCCGCCAATCGGTTGCCTGTGCGCCCTCGACGGCATCGATGCCACCTTCAGGCCTTCGGCCCGTTTTTCCCTGCAATTTGTGCAACTCGATGCCGGCGATGTGTGCAGCCCGATGCGGCATACCCGTTGCTCAAATGCCTGTCGCCGCAGGAACGCCCGTCGTCTGCGGCAATCCCGGCAAGGACAGAGACTTATGCAGCCCTCCAGGTTCAACGTGCAGGTGCCGCTCGCCGGCCGGAACGAAGTGTTCCTGATGAACACCTTTTCGGACGCGCAGCTGCTTGTCTCGCCCGACGTCGCCGGTCTGCTCGAGCGCATGTCGCGCGGCGACTCGGCGTTCAGCCACGAGGAAGGCGAATCAGTCCAGGCCCTGCTCGAGAACGGGTTCGTCGTCGAGAGCCGCGAGCGCGAGACCGCCGACCTGGACGATTACTTTCACAACCTGCGCGAGGACACGGAGCAGCTGCGCGTCACGCTGCTCACGACGCTGCAGTGCAATTTCGCCTGCGACTACTGCTTTCAGGGCGACCACGGCGACTACAACAAGTTCGCCGAGAAGATGTCGCTCGAGACCGCTCGGAACGTCGCCGCGTGGATTGGACGCCAGCTGGACGAGATCCGTCCTGAGAAGTTCGTCCTGACCCTCTTTGGCGGCGAGCCGCTGCTGAATCTGCCGGTGGCGTACTACATGGCGGAGGAGTGCCACCGCCTCTGCACCGAACGGGGCGTGAAGCCGGGCATCAGCCTCATCACCAACGGCCTGCTGCTGACGTCGGACGTCGTCAACCGCCTGGTGCCGTACGGCCTGTACGGCGTGAAGGTGACGCTCGACGGCGACCGCGACACGCACAACCGGATGCGTCCGCTGCGGGGCCGCCAGGGTACGTTCGACCGGATCATCGAGAACCTCCGGAACGTCGCCCACCTTGTGCCGATCACGATCGGCGGCAATTTCGATGAGTCGTCCGCCGACAGCTATCCCGACCTGCTGGATTTCCTCAAGGAGCAGGAGTTCGCCGACAAGATCGCGAAGATCAACTTCAAACCGGTCATCAAGGCGCCGGCGCCGCAGACGCCCAGGGGGATGATTCCGCTGACGGTCGTGGGCGCCGGCGACAAGCCGCTCGGCGGCACGTGCATGACGAGCGCCGGCGCGGGCGCCGGTGCGAAGAGCGGGTCGAGTGTCTGCGATTCCTGCCACTTCGTGGACGAGAAGATGTCGTTCCTCCGCGATGAAACGCGGAAACGCGGCTTCCCGACGCCCGACGGCGTGCACATGGGCCCGTGCGAGATCCACCGGCGCCATGCGCACACGATTGGGCCCGACGGGTCGCTCTACACGTGCCCGGGGTTCACCGGCTCGAAGACGGAGTCGACCGGCCATATCGAGGACCGCGCGGAAAGCTGGCGCCTTGAAGCGGCGACGCGATTCGCGAAGCTGAGTCCGAAGAAAGAGGAATGCGGAGAGTGCACATATGTTCCGGTGTGCGGCGGCGGCTGCTCCGTCGCGGCACACACCGAACTCGGTGACATGCACCAGGCGTCATGTCACAAGGGTGCGTTCGAGTCAGCGGTCGTCGGCCTGGCTGAGCGCACGGCAGCAAGCGTCGCGTAGGCAACCACCACCAATCGGCCATTCACCAGAAACGGAGTAAAATCATGAAGATCACCGTCATCAAGAAGGCAGCCACGACTCGCAAGCCGCAGAATTTCTGCCCATGGGTACAGGAGGACGCGCCTCAGAAGTAAGAGGCCCCGCCGGGGGCTTACGCCCCCAGTCTGTCCTTAGACGCCGCGCCATCTTGCGGGTTTGGTGCGGCGTTATTTTTTTGTCTGCAGTAGTCCTCGCACCTGCGTGCAACGGCGAGCGAACTGACCCGGGCCAGAGCCGCCTGGTCCTGACAATCGGCGTTCCCGAGAGCGGCGCCACTGGTCCGGATATCGGAACCGGCTCGCTCATCACCACGTCAACGCTCGAGGGCCTGACCCAGGTCAACGCCAGCGTCGATGGCCGGGCATTGCCGCGCCTTGCAGAAAGTTGGGTCTGGGAAAATAGCGGAAGGCGACTACGTCTCACGCTACGCGAAGGTGTCACCTTCCACGACGGCACGCCGCTGACGGCTGCCGTAGCGAGCGAAGCGTTGAAGGCCGCTATCTCCCAGCCCAATAACCAATCGCTCTACCCATCCCTATCGGACATCACGGAGGTTCGCTCCGACGGGCCTTTGTCAATGGTCCTCGAGCTGGCCGAACCGTCGGCTTTCCTGCCTGAGGAGCTCGACCTGCCTCTGGCGATCGGGCCACGCAACTCTGGAACCGGTCCATTTCGCCTGGTGCGACGCGAGGGCTCCAACGCCGTGCTTGAACGCTTCGACGGCTACTACCTCGGCGCGCCTCAGATTGACGAAATCATCGTTCGACCCTTCGACACCATGCGAACTGCGTGGACAAACTTGCTGCGGGGCGAAGTCGATATGGTCACGAACGTTCCACCTGACGCAATTGAGTTCGTCAGCAACGGCGACATTCGAGTGGTTCCATTTGCCAGGAGCTATCAGTTCTTGATCGCGTTCAATTCTGCCAAGGCGCCCTTCACCGTTCCCGCGGTGCGTCGTGCGTTGAACCTGGCCGTCGATAGGGCTGGATTGATCAAGAACGTTCTCCAAGGTCAGGGTCAGACTGCCACGGGCCCTCTCTGGCCGCAGCACTGGGCTTACGATCGAACGGCGCCGGGATACGGGTACGAGCCGGACTCCGCGTCGTCGCTCCTTGACAGCGCCGGCTTCCCGGTGCAGCCGGGAAGCAATGAGCGACCGCCGTCACGGTTCCGCTTCACCTGCCTCATGCCTGAAGGTTTCAGCCTCCTGGAACGGATGGGGCTGGAAGTCCAGAAGCAGTTATTCGACGTCAATGTGGACGTGCAGTTCGAGGTCGTGACTCTGGCGGAGTACGACGCGCGCATTCGCGAAGGCCGTTTCGACGCGCTCCTCGTCGATCTGATCAGCGGACCGACCTTCTCCCGTCCATTCATCTTCTGGCGGTCGGCGCGTACGTTCAAAGGCCTCAATGTATTCGGCTACGAGAACCCGGAGGCAGACCGGCTGTTCAATATTCTGAGGACTTCGATGAGCGAAGCTGCCGTGCGATCCGCCACTGGACGCCTGCAGCGGGTGCTCCTGGGGGATCCACCGGCGTTGTTCATTGCCTGGAATACGCGGGCGCGAGCCATTCGAAGTCGTTTCAACGTGAATACCGAATCCGGCCTCGACCCCCTATGGACCATCCATCAATGGACCGAAAATCTGAATAGTCCTGCGGTGTCAACCCGGTGAAACGAATAACCACCCGTTTTGCGCTCCTGCTGGCCGCAGCCGCCGTGGTCCCGCTGCTCGCCTACGGAGGCGTGTCGGTGGTTTCGCTTCGTACCGGCGCGCAACAGGCAGTCATCGTGGGCAACCTTAACGTTGCCCGCCAAGTCGCCGAACAGATCGAACTCTACGTGACGGGCAGTATCAACATCCTGAAGGCTGTAGCGGCGGACCTTCAGCAGACTGGCCTGGCGCAGTGGCAACAGGATCGCATTCTGAAGAACTTCGTTCTCCAGTTCGCAGAGTTTCAGGAGCTCACCCTTCTCGACGAACACGGGCAGCCTCTTGCATCCAGCAGGCTTGGAGCTCCCACGATCTCGGTTCCGGGTTCTGACGGAATCGACATCAACGGTGTCCTCATCTCGCCCTTTTATGTCGATAACGACTTGCTGCCCACCGCGACGGTGGCCGTACGAGTCGCTGATCGTGATGGCGGCGGATGGCTGGTCGGCCGTTTGAACCTTGAAGCGATGTGGCGCATGGTCGACCGTATTCGCGTAGGCGAGCAAGGGTTTGCCCTTGTGGTGACCGACGATGGACGCCTGCTCGCCCACGGCAATCCAGTCGAGAAGTCCAGAGTCGCACGCGGCGACAATCTCCAGACGCATCCGGTTGTGGCACGCATGACCGCTGCGTTGCCGGGTGAACAAGTTGCGTCAGAGCAGTATGAGTACGACCTCGGGCCGATGCTTGGCGTGGCCGCGCATCTCGAGTCCCTTCGCTGGACCGTCATAGTCGAGCAGCCTCAGACCGAGGCCTTTGCGATTCCCATCCGTCTCCAATGGCAGCTGGGAATCGCCATCGCCATCGCGCTGATGGTGATGCTTGGCGTCGGATACATATGGGGCTATCGCTTTATCGACCCGATTCTGGCGCTGACGCGCGGAACCAAGGCCCTTGCCGAAGGCAAACTTGGCGAGCGCGTTCAGGTCGACAGCACCGACGAAATCGGTCAGCTCGGCCTCGCCTTCAACAACATGGCCGACCGGCTTGTCGAGCTCCAGGAGGACGTGCGAAAGAAGGAACGGCAGGCCATGTTCGGACGGATCTCGATCGGCCTGGTGCACGACCTGTCACACCCGATCCAGAACATCGGCAACAGCTGCAAGCTGATTGTGAAGATGTTCGATGACATTGAGTACCGGGAAAGCTTCAAGCGGACGATCGAACGCGAGCTCGCGCAGGTCAAACGGGTGCTCGATGACCTGCGGAATGTCGCGCGGCCCATTCCGATGCAGCGGTTCCCGATTGACGTGAACAAGGCGCTGTCGGAACTTGTCGAATCCATGCAGACGACCGCCGAAACGGCGGGCATTACGATCGAGACCGAGCTCGTGCTCGGTGCGCTGTTTGTCGAAGGGGACCTGTTTGCGCTCAACCGCGTCTACCGGAACTTGATCATGAATGGGCTGCAGGCGACGCCGCCGCGAGGGCGTGTCGTGGCCAGAACCACTCGCGATAGTGATTGGGTCACCGTCCAGGTGGCGGATACCGGCTGCGGCATCCCGAAGGAACGGCTCGACACCATCTTCGACGACTTCGTGACGACGAAGCGCCGTGGCCTCGGTCTGGGGCTGGCGATTTCGAAGAAGATTGTCGAACAGCTCGACGGCACCATCACCGTCGACAGCCAGGTCGGCGTCGGCAGCACGTTCACGATGCGCTTCCCGCTCACGCAGGCCCGCCCGTCACGTCTCGCCGCCGTCTGAATCAGGAAACGCCCCGTGAAAAAAGAAACCCGGCGCCGCGCGCCGGGTTCAGGGAGGCACATCCGCGGCCGGCCGCGGACTATTTCTTCGGCAGTACGGTGTCCTTGAGCTTCTTGGCGATCCGCGCCTTGACGACCGTCTTCGCCGCAATCTGGATCGCCGCGCCGGTTGCGGGGTTGCGGCCCATGCGCGCCTTCCGCTTCTGCACGACCAGCTTGACCATGTCGGGCAGCACGAACTCGCCGGAGCGCTTCAGCTCCTTCTCGGCAAGACTCGTCAGCTCGTCGAAGAACTCCCGCGCCTGCGTCCGCTTCACTTCGAAGCGATCGGCGAAGTGTGAAAACAATTCCGACTTGCCCATTCTCCGGGCCACAGCCATTACGCCCCCCTAACTGACGCGCGCAAACACTCTGAGCGTCGCAGCGTGCGCGCAGCCGCACTGCAACGGAAACACATGAAAAATCGCCGTATGCTATCCCGCGCCTTCGACGAGTGTCAACGAACGTTACACCGGAAACCGGGTGATTTCGGCCCAAAGTGCTAGAATTTCGACGCGTGTCAAGCGAGAAGGCGATCGAGACATTTCCGAACCCGCGTCCCGGACGAGACTACGAAATCGCCATCGCCTGCCCCGAGTTCACCTCCGTCTGCCCCATGACCGGCCTTCCGGACTTCGGGGAGATCCGCATCTCGTACGTGCCCGGCGGCCGCTGCATCGAGTTGAAGTCGTTGAAGTTCTACATGATCGCGTTCCGCAACCGCGGCATCTTCTACGAGTCGGTCACCAACCAGATTCTCGACGACCTGGTCGCCGCCTGCCAGCCCCGCAGGATGACGGTCGTCGGCGATTTCTCCGCCCGCGGCGGCATCACGACGCTGGTGACCGCGTCGTACCAGGCCGGCCAGTAACGCGCACACGCATGGCCCATCACGTCCCGATCGAAGGGACGCTCGATCTGCACGCGTTCGAGCCGCGCGACATCAGGTCGGTGGTCGAGGAGTACGTGAATGCCGCGCACGAGGCCGGGCTGCGCGAGGTCCGGCTGATCCACGGCCGCGGCAAGGGAATCCAGCGCGGCATCGTCCAGCAGGCGCTCGAACGCCATCCGCGCGTTGAGGCGTTCTGGGACGCGGCGGAATCCCATCTGGGCGCGACCGTCGCCCGCCTGCGCACAATCTGACGTCCCCGCGGCCGGCCAGTCCGGCCGTTTTCGCGTACTGCCGCCCGCAAACCGCCGGAAATCGCAGCCGCGCGGCGGGAACGCCCCCTGCACAACGGTTCCCGCAATGCCGCTCTCCAGACGATTTCGCGGCGGCGAGGTGGTGATGATCCGCGACAGCCGATGGCGGGTGGCCACGACCGTCTCGTATGGAGCCACCGTCGTCGTACAGGCTGTCGGATGCGACCGCTCGAACCGCGGGGAGCGGGCGAGCTTCCTGCTCCCGTTCGAACCGTGGACCGCGGTGGAGACCAGGCGCCCGCGCGTCGTCAGCTCGAGCCGCTGGCGCCACGTTGCGCGTACGGCGCTCGCTCAGGCCACGCCCTCCTGGTGGTCGCTTCGATCCGCGGCCAGGGCAGACCTCGCCATCCTTCCCTACCAGCTCGAGCCGGCGCTCGCCATGGTGCGCGGCGACGCCAACCGCGTGCTGATTGCCGATGCCGTCGGCCTGGGGAAGACCGTGCAGGCCGGCCTGATGATCGCCGAGATGACGGCGCGCGAGACGGACGCGAAAGCGCTCGTCGTCTGTCCGGCCGGGCTCCGCGATCAATGGTGCGACGAGCTGAGGCTGCGTTTCGGACTCGACGCCCGGATCGTCGATGCGGGCTCGATGGCCCGGATGACGCGGGAGCTCCCTCCCCACGTCAATCCGTGGGCGACGCACGCCGTCGCCGTGACCTCGATCGACTTCATCAAGCGTCCGGATGTGATCCGCGGGTTCGAAGGGCTGGCCTGGGACATCGCGATCTTCGACGAGGCGCACAATCTCGCGAGCTACTCCGATCGCGCCACCGCGGCGGGGCTCGTCGCCGAGCGTGCCCGCCACGTCGTCCTGCTCACCGCAACGCCTCACTCGGGGGATGAGGACGCGTTCGCACGGCTGTGCGGGATTGGCGAACTGGGCAATCGAGACGCGCTTCTCGTCTTTCGGCGCGCGCGAAGCGACGTCGGAACGGATCGCCCATCCCGCAGCCGGCTCGTGCATGTTGGTCCGACGACAGCCGAACGGCTGATGCACGACGCGGTCTTCAGGTACGCACGGCAGGTCTGGCGGCGTGATGGTGCGTCCCCCGGAGCCCGCCTGGCGGCGTCGGTGCTCATGCGCCGTGCGTGCAGCAGCGCCTCGTCGCTGGTGCGCTCCGCAGAGCGCCGGCTGGCACTCCTAGCCGCGGCCTCAGACAATGCCGGCGGGCAGGCAAGCCTTCCGTTCGGCGCCGGGATCCTCGACGACGAGCCGGACTCGCAGCTGTCATCGCCAGGCTTTGCCGATCTGAATGAGGAATGCCGCCAGCTCGAGTTCGTTCTGGAACGTGCCCGCGCCGCCACGGCGCACGAAAGCAAGATTGCGGCGCTTCAGCGGCTGCTCGCCCGAATCGACGAGCCCGCCATCCTCTTTACCGAATACCGCGACACGCTGAAACGCCTGGCGGAGGCGCTGGACCTGCCGGACGCCCTCCAGCTTCATGGTGGGTTGACGCGCAGTGAACGCACCGACGTCCTGACGCGGTTCACTCGCGGCCGCAGCCGGCTTCTGCTGGCGACCGATACCGGCTCCGAAGGGCTCAACCTGCACCACCGGTGCCGCCTGGTCATCAATCTCGAGCTCCCCTGGATGCCGCGGCGACTCGAACAGCGCGCCGGCCGGGTGGATCGAATCGGACAGTCGCGCCGCGTTCATGTCCTGAGCCTTGTTGCGAAGGGAACCTGCGAGGAGGAGATCCTCGCGCGCCTGACGACGCGTGCGCGGCGGGCGGAAAAGGCAATGGACCTGCTCTCCAGGAGTCCCTCGGAGGAAGGCATCGCCGCGATGGCGCTTGGCGGTGAACCCGCAACGCCGGGCATGGAACCCGCGGTCACGCTCCCGCCAGGCGTCGTGGCCGCTCCTGTCACCGATGCAGCCAGCGAGGGGACGAGGATCGTGACGGCCCGGCTGCTGAACAATCGCGCCGCCGATCCCGCAATCGAGGACCGTGCCGTCCTGACGCGGATGCGGCGCGGACGAGGGAACCGGCCGTCCGGGCGTTTCTGGCTGTTCACCTTCGCGTGCCGCTCGCCACAGGAACAGGTCGTCTGGCAGGCGATGTTCGCGATTCGCGCCGAAGCCGGTGGGCGCACGAACGGCTCGGCAGTCCACGCCCGGCTGGCACTCGATCCCGCACTCGTCGATCTGGGAAGTGCCTTGTCCCGACACGTTGCAGGCGTGGCCGGTGCGCTGAGCCTGGAACTGGCAGGTCCAGTCCGCCGCTGGCTGGAACGGGAGGAGGCCATCGTTCAGCGGCTCCGCGAGCGTCACGCGCGAATGTCCGTGAACGTCGTACAGCCGGGACTGCTCGACAGGCGCGTCTATCGGCTGGCGACCGAGTACGACGAGGCGTTGCAGGCGGCCCTGTCGCGCTCGTCCCTTCGGATTGCACGCCTGATCGGGCTCGGCGACCTCAGGACCGACGCCGCGAGTCTCGTGTTCGGCCTGCTCCTCGAATGACATGGGAGTTGCAGGTATAGGCGGCCGGCTGATCAGCGCTGCGTTCGCAGAAGCGCGATTCGGCGCGTCGGGCGGAGAGGATGCTCCGCCCGCGGACGTCGTCCGGCGCCTGGAGCAGTGGTCGGAGCGCTTCCAGGCGAATCTCGGCCCCGCATCGAGCGTTCGCGCCATTGCAGACGGAGCCGTCATTCCGCTCCTGCGGGTTCTTGGGTACGAGGCGCGCGGGCGAACCGACCGCCCACAGCTCGTCGTCCTCGAAGCGAGCGCCGGCGACGTCACGATCCCGCTCGCCATCACCGGCTGGAGCGGATCGCTCGACGGGCTGTGGCGCGACGTGGTGCTTGGGGGCATCAGAGCGGATGGCCGCTGGGGGATCTGCTGCAACGGCGCCTCCCTGCGCGTCGTCGATCTGAGACGGACCTGGAACCGTCAGTATCTCGAATTCGACCTCGCCGTGATCGCCGAAGACGACACGGCCAGGCGGCTGCTGTGGGCCCTCGTGCGCGCGCGCGCCATGACCGCGCGGCCACCGGCGCTCGACCGTGCCGTCGAACAGTCGGCGCGGCATGGCGTCGCCGTCCGCAAGGCGCTCGGCGACGGTGTGCTGGAGGCGCTGACGCTGGTCTTCGGCGCGATCGCGACCCGGCGCGGCCAGCCGCCGCCGAGGGTCCTGTTCGAACAGGCGCTCACGGTCCTCTATCGAATCCTCTTCCTGCTCTTTGCCGAGGCGCGTGCGCTGGTGCCGATATGGCATCCGGTCTATCGCGATCGGTACACCATCAACGGCATCGTGACCGCACTGCTCGAGGGACGCCGCTACGGCGGCATCTGGAGCGCGATCCTCGCCATCTCGCGGCTGGCCCATGCCGGCTGCCGGGCGGGAGAGCTGACGGTGACGCCGTTCAACGGTCGGTTGTTCTCACCCGCCTGCTCGATGGCCTTCGACCGCTCGCGAATTGCCGACGGCGTGCTGGACCAGGCGGTGCTCGCGGTGGGAACGACACACGCCACCGGAGTACGCGCGCGGATTTCCTACTCGGACATCGACGTCGAGCAGCTTGGAGCGATCTACGAGCGCGTCCTCGAGTACGAGCCTGGCGATTCGTCGCCGGCGTCTCTTGTCCGCACCCGTGACGTCCGCCGATCGAGCGGCACGTTCTATACGCCGCGGGCGGTCACGGCGCATGTGGTGCGGCAGGCGCTGGAGCCCTTGGCCCGTGGGCGCACCGCCGAGGGGATTCTGGCGCTGCGGGTGCTCGATCCCGCGATGGGCAGCGGCGCGTTTCTGGTGGCGGCCTGCCGGTACCTGGCGGAGGCGGCCGAGGAGCGGCTGATTGACGAAGGGCGCTGGCATCGAGGCGATGTGGTCTCGGCCGACCGGGCCGCGCTGCGGCGCCAGATTGCCCAACGGTGCCTGTTCGGCGTTGATCTGAATCCGATGGCCGTGCAGCTTGCGCGCCTGTCTCTTTGGCTCGCCACACTCGCGGCCGACAAGCCGCTCACCTTCCTGGACCACCACCTGATCTCTGGCGACAGTCTTCTCGGCGCGGATCTCGACGCCGTCCTGAGGCAGCCGATGGGCGGGGGCCGCGCGCATCGACGACCGGGAACGCTGCCGCTCTTCGAGCGGCTCGACGCGGCACCGGCCATCACGGAGGCGGTCCGCACGCGCTCGCGGATTGCGCTGGAGCCGGACGACACGCCCGCGGCGGTCTCAGGCAAAGAGAAGGCGCTCGCCGTACTGCACGGCTCGCGGTCGGAGCTTCAACGCTGGTCACGGGTGCTCGATCTCTGGTGCTCGGGATGGTTCTGGGAGCGGACCGAGCGGCCGGGCACGGCGCTGTTTGGAGAACTGTGCGACCGGATCCTCGAGCGCCGGGGGATCCTGTCGGATCGCGTCACGCGTGAGCTCCTCGACCACGTCGCCGGGCTGACGAATCGTTACCGCTTTCTCCACTGGCCACTGGTGTTTCCGGAGGTGTTCTACGACACCGAAGGACGGCCCCTGCCGGATGCGGGCTTCGATGCGGTGCTCGGAAATCCGCCCTGGGACATGGTTCGCGGCGACAGCGGCGAGGGGAGCGTCCGTGCGGACCGGCGCACAGATGCGCGGCGCATCGCGGATTTCGTCCGTGAAGCGGGTGTCTACCGCGTCGAGATGCGCGCGCACGTCAATCGGTACCAGCTCTTCGTCGAGCGCGCCCTTCAGCTCACGCGGCCCGGGGGCCGCATCGGCATGGTGGTGCCGTCAGGCCTCGTCGCCGACGCTGGCGCGGCACCCCTGCGGCGGTATCTCTTCGACCACGCGTCGATCGATTCGCTGACCGGCCTCGACAACCGGGCCGGCATCTTCCCCATCCACCGCAGTCTCCGCTTCATCCTGCTGTCAGCGACAGCCGGCACGCCGACCAGTTCGATGCGCTGCCGGTTCGGCATCTCGACGGCCGAGGATCTCGAGCGCGAACAGGCGCCGCTCGTCATCAACCGCTCGCTAATCGCCAGGCTGTCTGGTGCGGACGACGTCGGAATCCCGGAGCTGCGGACGGAGGAGGACCTCCGCATTGTGGAAGCGATCAGCGCGAGGTGGCCGTGGCTTGGGAGTCCCGATGGCTGGCATGTGGAGTTCGGGCGCGAGCTGAATGCGACCGACGATCAGGGAAGCTTCAGGAGTTATCGCGGGACGGCCACCGCGCGGCCGGTGCTGGAGGGCAAGCAGATCGATGCGTTCCGGGCGACGTGCGGCACGTCCCGTTACGAGCTGCCGGCCGGACGATTGGCCGGGCGCGTTCCCCGCCGCGCGCGGCTGGCATACCGCGACATCGCGAGCGCGACGAACCGCATGACGCTCATCGCCGCGCTCGTGCCCGCGCGCGCGGTGACCACACACACGCTCTTCTGTCTGCGGTCGCCTCTGTCTCTCGATGCGCAGCACGTGCTCTGCGCCCTCATGAACAGCTTCGTGGCGAACTACCTCATCCGCCTGAGGGTCAACACGCATGTCACCGTCGGGCTCGTCGCCAGACTGCCGATGCCCGTGCTGACACCGGGCCATCGGGTGTTCGACAGGCTGGCGTCGCAGTCCCGCGCGCTCGCTCGCGGCGGCCAGCCGGTTGACGGGATGCCCGAGTACGCGGAGGCGCAGGCACTGGCGGCGCACGTCTATGGTCTGAGCGAGGACGACCTGCGCCACATCCTCGGGACCTTTCCGCTCATGTCGGAGGACGTGAAGCGCCGCACCATTCACGCGTTCGCACAAGGAATGGGTGTGGCGGCCGGCCTCGACCCCTCCCGGCGGTTCCGCTAATCTGTTACGGGTTTGTGATGATTCAACGACTGTATTTCGCGGCCGCGGCCGTTCTGTTGTGCGCGCTGACGACCTGGGGCCAGACCGTCCCGGACATTCCCGCGCCGCCGGACGTGGCGGCGCCGCCCGCTGACGCCACCAGGAGCGCGACCGGACTGGCGTCGAAGCTGATCGCGCCCGGAACCGGCGAGAAGCTGGTCGCGGAGTCAGACGTGGTGACCGTGCACTACAACGGCTGGACGTCGGAGGGACGGCTGTTCGACAGTTCCCGCGCGCGGAGCCTGCCCAGCATGTTCCCGCTGAACCGCGTCATGGCCGGCTGGCGCGAGTGCGTGCTCCTGATGACGGTGGGCGAGACCCGCCGCTGCTGGGTCCCGCAGGCGCTGGCGTATAACGGCCAGGCCGGACGGCCGACCGGGACGGTTGTCTTCGACATCGAGCTGGTCGATGCCCGTCGCGCACCGACGGTGCCACCGCCAGACGTCGCGGCGCCGCCGGCCGACGTGACGACGACGGCCTCCGGGCTGATGTACAAGGTGATCAAGCCGGGCACCGGCACGCGGCGTCCGACGCCCCGCGATGGCGTCACCGTTCACTACACCGGCTGGACGACGGACGGGAAGGTGTTCGACAGCACGGTGGCGAAAGGCATGCCGGTCACGCTGGAGTTGGGCAACGTCATCCCCGGGTGGACCGAGGGCATGCAGCTGATGGTGGAAGGCGACCGGTGGCGTTTCTGGATTCCGCAGAATCTGGCCTACAAGGGTGCACGGGGCGCCCCTCAGGGCATGCTCGTGTTTGACATCGATCTCATCAAGATCGAGCCTCCCATCACCTCACGCTTTTAACTCCCAACTCCCAAGACGCCAACTCCCAACACCTGCGGTATGCGGGATGAATGTGTATGGAGACGACGAGTTGGGAACTGCCGCGCAAACCCTATGATTTGCGCGAACGTCTATTTCAATTCGCATGTGTCGTAGTCCGCGTCGTGCAGTTTCTGCACACTCGCGGGCCGGTGGCGTCGGCACTTTCGTATCAGTTGCTGAAGTGCGGGACGTCTGCCGGCGCGAACTACGAAGAAGCGGATGACGGCTCGAGCGCTCGTGACACGCTCGCGAAGAGACGAATCGCGCTCCGTGAACTCAAAGAGACCAGGTTCCGCCTGCGAGTACTTCGCCAGTGCGCGCTACTGTCGAAAGAGCACGATCCTGTCATCAACGAAAGCGACGAACTCGTGCGAATCGTGGCAACGCTGGTCAGGAAATCGATGACCCACGCCGGATAGCCCGTTTTGGAAGTTGGCGCCTTGGAAGTTGGGAGTTTCATGTAATGATCCGCCGCGGAGGTCGCCGATGCGGATTCCAAGGCATCTGATTCAGATTGCGCTCTCGGGTACCGCCCTCGCGGCCGCCGCAACCGTCACGGCAGCGCAGACCGCGTCCCCCGCCCGGCTGCTCGTTCTGCTCAGAAACGCGAGCGCGCTCGCCATCGTCGACCCGGCATCGGGCAAGACGCTCGGACGCGTCCCGGTGGGGGTGGATCCGCACGAGGTGGCGGTCACGCCCGACGGAACCATGGCATTCGTGGCCAGCCCGCGCGGGGGCATTTCAGTCATCGACGTCGCGGCGATGAAGGAGATCCGGCGCGTCGATACCGGCACCCTCAGCGCGCCGCATGACGTGCTCTATGCCGGTGGAAAGCTGTACTTCACGGCCGAGGGCTTCAAGACCATCGGCCGCTACGACCCGGCGGCGAACAAGATCGAATGGATGCTCGGCATCGGTCAGGACGGCACGCACATGATGGTGCTGGCGAAGGACCAGCAGACGATGTGGGTACCGAACCGCGGGTCCAACAGCATCTCGGTAATCGAAGGGGTGGCCGGTGGGCCGCCGAAGTTCAAGACGACGGCGATTCCGGTACCCGGGAAGACGCCGGAAGGGCTCGACCTGTCGCCCGACGGCCGCGAGCTCTGGACGGCCACGCGCGGTGACGGTGGCGTGGCAATCATCGACACGGCCACCCGGAAGGTCGTCGAGTCATTCAATCTGAAGCTGACCGACGCCAACCGCCTGAAGTTCACGCCCGACGGCAAGGTGCTCATCCTCGACGGCGGCACCGGCACGCTGATCATCCTCGATGCCGCCTCGCGCAAGGAGATCAAGCGCCTTCAGGTCGCCCCGGGCGACAGCGGCGACGGCGGCATCTTCGTAATGCCGGACGGGTCGCGCGCCTATCTTGGCTTGAGGGACGACCATAGCGTAGTGGTCATTAACCTGAAGACGCTCGACATCGAGAACCGCTTCGCGATGGGCCCCGATTCAGGTCCCGGCTGCGTCAACTGGGCGGCGCTGAAGTAGGCACGTGAACCGCCGTCAGTTTCTCTACACAGCCGCTGCGGGGGCACTGGCGGCCCGCGTCCAGCCTGCATTCGCCCAGGCGCCGAATTACGACCTGATCATCCGCGGCGGCCGCGTCATCGATCCGTCGCTCCGGATCGATGGGGTCCGCGACGTCGCCATTCGTGGCGGCCGCATCGCGGCGGTTGAGGCGAGCATCGCGGCGGCCGCCACCGAGACGATTGATGCGCGCGGCCGGCTTGTCGTACCCGGGCTCATCGACATCCATACCCATGCCGCCCGTACCGTAGAAGGCCCTGGACTCGTGCTTGCGGACGGCGTGACCGGATGGATCGATGCGGGATCACAGGGCGCCGATGGCATTGCCGGCCCTGCTGCCATCGCCCGCACGTCGCCACAGCAGGGACGTGTGCTGATCAATGTCGGTCGAGGCGGCATTCTGCCTGACGGCGACACGATCGACATCGCACGAGCGGATGTCGGCGCGCTCCGCGATGCGATCGCGAAACACCGCGATGTCGTCGCCGGCGTCAAGGCGAGACTCTCGAGGGAAGTCGCCGGGGAGAACGACGACGAGGTGCTCCGGCGCGCGCAGGAGGTGGCCACCTCCGTCAACCTGCCGCTGATGATCCATATGGGACAGTCGCGCTCATCGCTGCCCCGGCTCCTTGAGCGCCTCAAGCCGGGCGACATCGTCACCCACATGTTCGCCCCGCCGCCCAACAGCATCATCGACGACAGCGGCCGCATCCTTCCCGAAGTGCTGGCCGCCAGGCGCCGCGGCGTCTGGTTCGACGTGGGCAACGGGCAGAACGGCCACATCCGGTGGGATGTCGTCGCGCCGATCATGCGGGCCGGCTTCTGGCCCGACACGTTCTCCACCGACTGGAACGTCAACAGTCCCAAGACGGGCGTGATCGACTTTCCCAACTGCATGTCGAAGTTCTTCGGTTTCGGCATGACCGTCATGGACGCGATCGCGTGCGCCACCATCAACGCCGCGCGCCCGTTTGCCGTGTTCCGCGACCGCGGCACGCTGAATGTCGGCGCGGTGGCCGACGTCGCGCTGCTCGAGCTGCGTGAGGGGAGTTTCGACTTCCTGGATAACTACAAGAACACGATCCAGGGCCGGCAGCGGCTGTTCCCGGCCGGCACGGTGCTCGGGGGACGGCGCGTCCCCCGAGCCTAGTCCACGCGCTGGTGTCACATGGCGAAGATGACGAGCACTGAGAGTCGGTTCGCTTTTGTGCGGCCCGGTGGCACCTTGGTCTGTCTCGTGTAGTCCACCGAGACATCCACATTGCCGCGCACGTAGGCGAGGAGCGCCAGCGCGAGCGAATCGGTCGAGGCTGTGCCGGACGCCGATTCGACGGATTCATAGCGAAGGACCGGCACGAGCGGCACGCTCGTGCTCGTGACATACAGCGCTTGGACGTACCAGGCGTTGTTCACCTGGCCGACCAGGGTGGCCGCATTGTCCTCGTCCGCCCGGTACCACAGAACGTTGGCCGTAAACGGCCCCCTGTCGACCTGCACGTCGGCGCCGGCCCGCGAATATTGTTGCGTGCGGATCGGCGTGGCCAATTCCTTGTCACCGGTCAGCGAGAACGCACCGAGGCTGATCCCGCCAGGCAGATCGTACGCCGTACGGAGAAAGTAGTCCTTCTTGTCGGCGCCGATCGCATCGCCGGCGCCCGTGCCCACGCTGGCGCTGTAGAACAGGCTCCCGGCGCGCCCGTAGAACGAACCAAACTGCGTCGAGTCACGGAGTCGATAACCGGACTGGAAACCGGCACTGTTCGGCGACGGGCGATCCTGTGTGAGACGCCGGCTCGCGAACGTGTTGTACGGATCGACGAAGGTCAAGGGCCCATAGCCTCCCACGATGTTGGCCTGGGCCCGCGGGTGCCATCCCGCCACGAAATCCGCCAGCTCCGTCGTCCATCCCGCATCATCAGCCGCTTCGAAATTGGCGAAGTACGAGATCTTTCCTGCGGTCCCATCGGTGATCTGGACCTCGACCTCGTGAACGACCTGCATGTCGAAGCGGGAGTCTGTGCTTCGCTTCACGTAGGGCCGTCCCTGCACCCGAAACGACATCGGCAGGTTCAGGGCGAGCGCCAGGCGGTCTTCAAGCGCAACCTCGCCAACACTCGGCTCTCCGACGAACCGATACCCGTCCTCCTTGAACGTGCGGCCGGTTGAGTTCAACAGCGGCCACGCTGAATGGCACAAACTGCACGCCACTTGATGTTTTCTCGCGTAGGCGGGGACGGCGTCCGCGGTGAAGGTTCCTCCCAGGAACACCACCGACGCGAGGACGATCAATCGTGTGAATCGCATGGTCATCTCCTTGACGGACAGTCAACGAGGTCGTGGAGCAAGAGGCGTGCCCAGGGGTAGAAACCTCCACGCTGCGATTCCGATGATCAAGGCGAAGTGGCCTCGTGCTTCTGTGTGAATATTTTCACGACGGCGCGAAGTTTTCATCGGTGATGTGCAGAACGCGGTGCGAGCCGGCGGGACGGGCCCGCGGGTACTTTCAGGAACGCGTAGCCGGGTCTGGGCTATCGTGCATCGGGACGTGCGGCGCGGCGATGTCCACCAGAATAGAGCGCCACTTCTGCTGCTGGAACCGCGCGACGCTGAGACCGCACCGCAGCATGTGCCCGGTGAGAATCGCCATCCAGATGTGATGCGCCTCGAGGCCGGTCGTCGCCTGGAAGAACCAGCACAGGCCCAGCGGCACCACAATCTGCGACACGATCGAGATATAGAGAGGGCTGCGTGTATCGCCCGTGCCCTGCAGCGCACCCGTGTAGCTCAACGCCACGGTGATGAAGAATCCCGACACGCTCAGATACCGCAGCAGCTCCACGCCGATCTCGATGACCCGGGGATCGTCCATGCCGAAGATCGCCAGCAGATACCGGGGGATCAGGAAGAACGTGAGCCCCACGACGGCGGCGACCGCCAGGCCGAAGTGAGACGCCACGCGAACACCCGCAATCGCGCGGTCCGGATTTCCCGCGCCCAGGTTCTGGCCGGCGATCGTCGACGCGGCGCCCATCAGGCCAACTGACGTCCAGGTGATGAACGAAAACAGCTCCGTATAGCCGATGCTGTACGCCGCCTGCGCCTCGGCGCTTTCGTCGAGGGAGCCGATGAACCGGAGCAGAAGCACGCCTCCCACGTTCATCGCGATTCCCTGCACACCGGTCGGAAGGCCGAAGCGGAAGAGCGATCGGATGATCGTGAAATCGGGACGGAGATCCATGTGGCGCTCGAAATGGATCACCGATTCAGGCCGCATCAGGCGCCAGATGCCATATCCCGAGACGAGCGTGCTGCTCGCGATTGTTCCGTAAGCCGCCCCTACGGTCCCGAGTGTGGGAATCAGCACCAGGTTGAAGCCGATCGTCAGCACCGTCATGCCGACGCCGAGGCGAAGCGGGGTGTGGGGGTCGCCCGCGGCGCGGAAAGCGCCGCTCAGCATGAAGAACATCATCATGCCGATGAAGCCGACCATCATCGTCCGGAGGAACGGCAACGCTTCGGCATGAACATCGGGCGCCGCGTTGACCAGGTTGAGCAGCGTAGGTGCCGCAGCCCATCCCACGGCGCCAAGGACGACGGACAGTCCGGCGGCCGTGAGGAATGCCTGATAGACGACCCGGTTGACCTTGTCGGGCTGGTTCGCGCCGGCGAATCGCGCGACGAGTACGCCCATCCCCGTAAAGACGGACACGGCGAAGACGATGACAACGATGATGATCTGCCAGCTGACGCCGATCGCCGCGTTCGCGGTGTAGCCAACAAAGTGACCGACCATCGCATGGTCGATGATGCCCTGCAGACCGGCAATGACGTTCTGGAGCATCGTCGGCCACGCAAGGCGCCAGACGGCTGGACGGAGTGGACCTTCGACGATCGAGCGATCGAATTGTCTTCGTGCGGCGACGGGGCTTGCCATGGGATCCGAACGGGCAGTCTACTACGGCGCAGACGCGCGAAGCGCATCTTGCGCCGCCTGCCGAAACGTGCTGAACTCGTGGCTGCCGCCGCCGAATGGACACCGCCGCCGCGCCGCCGTCACGCCGAATCAAGGAACTCGAGGTGATGGTTGCCGACGTCATCGTGGAAACGCCGGACACCTCGACGCTGGTCCTGTTTACCGGCAACGACAGACTCGACTACAAGGCCGGTCACTTCCTCACGATTGATCAAAACCAGTTCGAGGCGCTCGATAGCTTCACCTCGTTCCTCGAGCACCTCAAGGGCAAGAAGGAGCCGCCGCGCGCCTATTCGATGTGCTCGGCGCCGCACGAGCGCTACCTCGCGGTGACGGTGAAGGAAGAGCGGTTCGTGCCGAACGTGACCAAGTATCCGCCGCTCCTGTCCCCGCTCCTCGTCAAGCGCACCGTCCGCGGCATGCGGCTCGTGGTCACCGGTTTCACTGGTCCCTACACGGCCCCAGACAACCTGGCCTCGCAAACCGATCATGTCGTGCACGTCTGCGCCGGTTCCGGCAGCGTGCCCAACCTCTCGATCCTCAAGTTCGCGCTCGAGACGTATCCGTCGGTGCGCCACACGTTCATCTATTCGAACAAGACCTGGGACGACATCATCTTCCGCGACATGCTCGGCCAGCTGGCGGCCGCGCACCCCGATCGGCTCAGAGTGGTGCATACGCTGACCAGGGAAACCCGTGAGTCCCTCTTCGGGCCGTCGGTCCGCAGGGGGCGCGTGGACGAAGGCCTGTTGCGGGAGCTGATCCCCGACCCACAGGCCTGCCTGGTGTATCTGTGCGGGCCCGGTATTTCGAAATTTGATCGGGAGGCGTCGAAGGCGGCGGGCACGGAGCCGCAGCCCCGGTTCATCGAGGCCGCCCTGGGGCACCTGCGGGCGGCTGGCGTCCCGGGCGCCCGGATCAAGCGCGAGTCGTACGGGTAGGCCGCAGCGGCCTCAGACGTCGAGCTCCTGCGCGTCTTCGGCGCGTTCCATGATGAAGCGAAACCGCGCGGACGCGTCCTTCCCCATCAGCTCGTTGATGACGCGATCGGTCACGATCTGGTCCGAAATCTCCACGCGCAGCAGCCGGCGGGTCTTCGGGTTGAGCGTCGTCTCCCAGAGCACCTTGGGCATCATCTCGCCGAGACCCTTGAAGCGGGTGATGTCGGGATTCGCGCGCCCGTTTCCGTGCTGCTTGAGGATGCGATCGCGATGCGGCTCGTCGAGCGCCCAGTACGTGTCCTTGCCGATGTCGATCCGGTAGAGCGGCGGCTGCGCCAGGAACACCCTGCCGTTCGCGATCAACTGGGGCAGGTGGCGATAGAGGAACGTCAGCAGCAGCGTCGCGATGTGATGCCCGTCGGAGTCCGCATCCGCGAGAATCACGACCTTTCCGTAGCGGAGCCGCCCGAGTTCGAAGCTCTTCCCCATCCCGCAGCCGAGCGCGGTGACGAGATCCGCCAGCTCCTTGTTCTCCAGCACCTTCGCAAGGGTCATCCCCTCGGTGTTCATCACCTTGCCGCGGAGCGGCAGGATGGCCTGCCTGCCACGGTCGCGACCCTGCTTCGCCGAGCCTCCGGCGGAATCGCCTTCGACGACGAAGAGCTCGCTGTCCTCGCGGCCCGCCCCGGTGCAATCGCTCAACTTGCCTGGAAGATTGAGCCGCCCGGACGTGGCGGTCTTGCGCGTGACCTCCGCGGAGGCGGCGCGGCTCGCCTCACGGGCACGCGCGGCCAGAATGATCCGTCCGACGATCGCTTCCGCCACGCTCCGGTTGTGATTGAGCCAATGCTCCAGCGCCGGCCGGACCGCCGAGTCGATGGCGGAGGTCAATTCGGGGTTGTTCAGCCGGTCTTTGGTCTGCCCCTGAAACTGGGGCTCCTGAATGAAGATGCTGACGACGCCGGTGAGTCCTTCCCGGATATCTTCGGCCGAGAGCGTGACGCCCTTCGGCGACAAACTGTGCGTGTCGATGTAGTTGCGCACAGCCTTCCCGAGCCCCGCCCGCAGTCCGTTCTCGTGCGTCCCGCCCGATCCGGTGGGAATCCCGTTCACATAGCTGCGGATGTGTTCGTCGGTGGCTTCCGTCCACTGCAGGACGAGGTCGATCCGCGGCCCGCTCTCACGCTCCTGCGTGAACGCGACGTCGTGGACCGGCTTCGCTCCACGCTCGGCGACGATCTTCCTGAGGTAATCGAGCAGGCCCTCCTGGTGCTGGAAGACGTCCTTCGTCTTGTCCGCCTCGTTTTCGAAGGTGACCCGGACGCCCTTGTGGATGTAGCTGACGATCTCCAGCCGCTCGCGAATCACGGCCGGATCGAACTCGACCTTCGGGAAGATCGTCGGATCGGGATGGAAGTACACGGTGGTGCCGCTTCCGCGGGCGGGCCCGGCCTTCTTCAGCGGGCCCGTCGGTTTTCCACGGCGGAACCCCATCTCCCACTGCGAACCGTCGCGCCTCACGGTGGCGAGCAGCTCTGTCGAGAGCGCGTTCACGACGCTGGCGCCGACACCGTGCAGGCCTCCGGCGGTCTTGTAGCTGTCGTGCTCGAACTTTCCCCCGGCATGAAGCACCGTGAAGATGACCTCGAGGGCGCTCTTTTTGGTTGCGGGATGCTTGTCGACGGGGATGCCACGGCCGTCGTCTGAGATGGTGATCGAACTGCCGTCGCTGTGGAGCGTGACAACGATGTTCGAGGCAAACCCGTTCATCGCCTCGTCGACCGCGTTGTCCAGGATTTCCCAGACCAGATGGTGGAGGCCGGCCGTGCCGACACCACCGATATACATGCCGGGACGCTTGCGGACCGGCTCCAGTCCTTCGAGGACGGTGATGTCTTTGGCTGTGTAGCTACTCACCCGTATCTGCGGCGACCGCTCGCGACTTCACGGTCTTCCTGGCCCGCGGCGTGGCCGGCTTTGCGATCTTCGCGCGGTTCCGCGGGGCTTTAAGAACAGTCGTCTTGCGGCGGCGCGTGCCCTTCGGTGGCGGCACATCCCCGCCCGTACCGTCCTGAGCGCCCGCCTCTGCGGCCGCGTCGACCATGGGAGGCTCGGCCACGTGCTCCACGGTCATGTAGCCGTACACCGGCTCGGCCGCCACGTCGGCGACGGCGGCATCCCGCAGGGGCGCGTCGCCCTGCGTATTCGGGCGCGCGGCGAGCTTCTGTCCGGGGAAGAGCCGAATCGCGCCCTGCCGGTCCCGCTCGATGCGAAGAACGCCTTCCTTGCCGGCCGCCCGCATGAGGTCGTTGACCGACGCGAACCCGTAGTTGCGCTCGTCAAAACCGCTGATGGCCGTGCGCAGGAACTGCTTTGCCTGGCGGACGTACATCGGCCACCTGATGGGCGCCGCCGCCTCGCCGAACGCGGTCTGCACCGCACGAATGCCGTCCTGCATCGTCATCGGCGAAACAGGGAGCGCGTCCTCGGCATCGACATCCGTGACCGCCGCGGCGGGCTCCGATTCGGCCGCCGCATGCGCGACCCGCGCCTGCGGCGCCATCCGTGCCACCGGCGCCGGCGCCGCAGGCGTACTCGCATGGTCGCCATCCGGCGACTCGACCAGAATGCTGCGGCCGACGTGCCGTAACGTGACGGCTCCCGAGGCCGCGATCTTCTCCATGAAGTCGCGGAAGCTGCTCGCGCCGTATTCCCGCTCCGAGAACGTCGAATCGAGCTGAAGCAGCGTGCTCTTCAGCAGACCGAGCTGCGGTGTGGCTTCGCGCTCGGACAGCACTTTGAGCGCACGCTGCACGAGCGGGAGCGCCTCGGCCACCTGCGCGGACCCGCCGCTGGCAGGCTGCTTCGAGCCGCGCCCTGACGGGCGGCTGCTGCTGCGCGTACCGGCGAGATTCTCATACGCGATGAACTCGTGGCAGTTCTTCTGCATCGTCGCGCTGGTGAACTGCCGGCCGCCGACGACGAGCACCTTACGGCCGTACTGCTTCAGCTTTTCGACGAGTGAAATGAAGTCGCTGTCGCCGCCGACGATGACGAAGGTGTTGATGTGACTGTGGGTGAATGCGAGCTCGAGTGCGTCGAGCGCCATGGTGATGTCGGCGCCGTTCTTGTCGCCGCCCGGCGTCATCGTGCGCTGGACCATCCGGATCGCGTGCTGGGCCAGCACGCGGCTGTAGTCGCCGGCGCGCTTCCAGTCGCTGTACGCGATCTTGGTGACAATCTCGCCGCGCTCTTTGATCGCTTCGAGGACGAGACCGATATCGAACTGACCGCCGATCGTGTTCTTGACGCCGATCTCGACGTTGTCGAAATCAATGAAAACCGCAATACGGCTGGTGCTGGGAATCTCTGTAGTGATGTTCATGAACTCTCTGGCGCCTGGCGGCGCCGCCTGAAATGCCTGTTGGAGGGGCCTGACTTATTGGCCTCAGACAGTATAGCAGTCGAGCTATCCCACGGCCTGACATTAATTTACGGGCGTTCCCTCGAGGGGTTGCGGGTTGGGGACCTCGGTTGGAATGACCCGCGTAAACTGGCCCCGCTGCAGGAGTTCGCGCCCCTTGCCTCCCCGCCCGGTCACCTCGTATTTGGCCGTACTGATGGTCTGCTCGCTGCCCCGGCTCGTCTCGACCCGCATGAGATCCCTGTCGCCGGTCGACGCCATGAACCCAAGGACCCGATCGTCCTTTTCGGTGAGCTTGATCAGAATGACGCCCTTGCCTGGCCCTGACAGGAAGTTCACTTCGTGGGCGCGGCACAGCAGTGCGCGGGCGCTTTGCGTGGCGGCGATCACAATTTCCTCGCCGGTCACCTTTTCCACGCCGGTGACCTCGACGCCCTCCGACGGCCGCGCGTACCGGCGCCCGGCGCGCGTGCTCGGCTCGAGGAACGACTCGAAGCTGAATCGCAGGCTGTAGCCGTCGCTCGTGACCGCGAGAGCGTGCACGGGCGGCGGCTCGCCCTCTTTCTTCGCGGCGATCTTTCCGCTGACCCGAGGATCGAGACTGAACGCCGCGATCACGCGCTCGCCGTCGCGCAGCTTAAACAGCTTCTGCACCGGCTCGCCATACCCCGTTGATGCCGGCACGTCGATGATGCGCGCCGTGTACGCAGCCCCCAGGTTGGTGAAGAGCACGATGCTTGCGCGCGTGCTTCCGGGGAGGACGGCCAGCACCGCGTCGCCCTCGCGCAGGCGCGTCGTCGACAGATCGCGCACTTCCTTCTGGCGCTTGAGCCATCCGTCGCGCGACACGATGACGACGTTGTCTTCCTCGACGATGAAGTCGTCGGCGGTGAAGGCGACCTCCTCGACCGTCTCGATGATCGAGCGTCGCGCGTCGCCTTTGCCGCCATACGCCTTCGCGATCGCGTCGATCTCGTCCCGCACGATCCTCCAGCGCCCGTCTTCATCCTTCAGGAGCCCGCCGATCTGCCGCGCGCGCTTCCGCTTCTCCGCCAGCTCGTTCTGGATGACGAGGATCTCGAGACGGGCGAGGCGATAGAGTTTCAGCTCGAGGATCGCGTCTGTCTGCTCGGCATCGAGCGCGAACTGCCTGATGATCTTCGCCGCCGCGTCCGCCTTGCCGTCCGACTTCCGAATGAGCTTCAGGATCTCGTCGAGCGCGTCGAAGATCTTCTCGAAGCCTTCGAGAATGTGGATGCGCTTCTTCAGCGCCTCCAGCTCGTGCTCGAGCCGATTCGTGACGACCTCGAGGCGGAAGTGGAGGAAGTGCCAGAGGATCGACTTGAGATCGAGCCGTTCCGGCCGGCCGACTTCAGCGTTCTCCGTCGGAATGAGACAGGTGAGATTGACAATGAAGTTCGACTGGAGCGGCGTGTTCTTGAAGAGATACGCCATCACCATCTTGACGTCGGCGTCCTTCTTCAGCTCCAGCTCAATCCGCACGTCGTCGGTCGAAATATCGCGCACGTCGAGCAGCTGCGGAAGCTTGCGGGACAGGACGACGTCGGCGATGCGCTCGACGAGCGTGGCCTTGTTCGTGAAATAGGGCACGCTCGTGATGAAGATTTTCTGGCCGCCGCGCGAGGACGGCCCTTCCTCCCACGTGGCGCGCAGGCGCACGGTGCCTGATCCGGTCTTGTAGATCTCCTTCAGTTCGTCCGGCGAGTTCAGGATCTGCCCGCCGGTCGGGAAGTCCGGCCCTTTGACCCAGCGGCACAACTGAACGCTGCTGAGATCCGGGTCGTCGAGCAGCCTGAGCAGCGCCGTGCAGATCTCGCCGAGGTTGTGCGGCGGAATGCTGGTCGCCATGCCGACCGCAATCCCGGTCGTCCCGTTGATCAGCAGATTCGGAATGCGGGCCGGCAACACGACGGGCTCGGTCTTCGTGCCGTCGTAGTTCGGCTTGAAGGCGACCGTCGCCTGATCGATCTCCGTGAGCATCTCGTCCGAGATGCGGGCGAGACGGCATTCCGTGTAGCGCATCGCGGCGGCGCTGTCGCCGTCGAGCGATCCGAAGTTGCCCGAGCCGTCGACGAGGGGGTAGCGCAGCGAGAACGGCTGCGCCATGCGGACGAGCGTCTCGTAGAGCGCCGCGTCGCCGTGCGGGTGAAAGCTGCCCATGACGTCACCGACGACCTTCGCGCACTTCCGGTGCTTGGTGTCGGCCGTCAGGTTCTGCTGCCACATCGCGTAGAGAATGCGGCGCTGCACGGGCTTCAACCCGTCGCGCACGTCCGGCAGCGCGCGCGAGGTGATCACCGACAGTGCGTAGTTCAGATAGCGGGTCTGCGCCGCCTCGTGCAGCGAGACGGCTTCGAGGAATCCACCGGGCGGCGGCGGGGCGCCGCCGGACGACTCGGTCGGTGGCATGTCGAAGAGCGAAGGAGAAGACTTGCGCGCCTTGGCCATTTATCTGACGGGCATCCTAGCAGGGAGACAGCGTGAACATCTTACCGGGGTTCATCAGGTTGTCCGGGTCGAGCGCGCGCTTGATCGCACGCATCACGTCGAGCGCGTCACCATGCTCGGCCTGCAGATAGTCCATCTTGCCGACCCCGACGCCATGTTCGCCGCTGCAGGTGCCGCCCATCTCCTGCGCGCGCTTCACGAGACGCGAGTTGATCGCGGTGGCCTCGGCGAGCTCGGCCGCGTTGTCCGGATCGAGCACGAACACGAAGTGGAAATTGCCGTCGCCGACGTGGCCCATCAGCGGCGCGATCAGCGAAGACGCCTGCACGTCGCGCCGTGTCTCGAGAATGCACTCGGCCAGGCGCGAAATCGGCACGCACACATCGGTCGTCCATGGCTTCGCGCCCGGACGAAGCGCGATCGACGCGTAGAACGCGTTGTGGCGCGCCTGCCAGAGTCGCGTGCGGTCCTCCGGCGTCGATGCCCATTCGAATCCGGACCCGCCCTGCTCCGCGGCAATCTCCTGCGCGGTGCCCGCGTGCTCGGCCACCGCGGCGGCGCTGGTCCCGTGAAATTCGAAGAACAGGGTCGGCTTCGGCGGATACGACAGCTTCGAGTACTTGTTCACGGCTTCGATCTGCAGCTCGTCGAGCAGCTCGAGACGGGCGACCGGAATGCCCAGCTGAATCGTCGTCATCGCCGTGCGCACGGCGCCTTCCATTGTCTCGAACTGGCAGACGGCCGCCGACACCGCCTCCGGCAGTCCGAAGAGCCGCAGCGTCAGCTCGGTGATGACCCCCAGCGTTCCCTCGGACCCGACAAACAGGCGCGTCAAGTCGTAGCCAGACGATGACTTCCGCGCACGGCCGCCGGCGCGGATGACCCGCCCGTCCGCCAGGACGACCGTCATTCCGAGCACGACGTCGCGCATGGTGCCGTAGCGAACCGCCGTCGTGCCGGACGCGCGCGTGGCCGCCATGCCGCCAATCGTCGCGTCGGCGCCGGGATCGACCCAGAAGCCGACGCCGGTGTTGGCCAGCGCCTTGTTCAACTGCCGGTGCGTGACGCCGGCCTGCACGTCGCAGTCGAGGTCATCGACGCTGACGCGCAGCACGCGGTTCATGCGCGAACAGTCGATCGACACTCCCCCGAGAATGGCGTTCACGTGCCCCTCGAGCGACGACCCGACGCCGAACGGCACGATCGGCGCGTGATGCCGCGCCGCGATGCGTACGATCGCGGCGACCTCTTCCGTCGTCGTCGGAAATACGACGACGTCCGGAGCGCCGGCGGCGTGCCACGACTCGCCGTGGCTGTGGTGCTCGATCTGCGTCGGATTCGTGGTGCACCGATCGGCAAGAGCGGCGGACAAGTCTGCAATGAGCGCGGCCCGCGCGCCCTCGGACAGAACCGATGTCATCAGCGTTGTATTATCAACCAGGCTCGTGAAGTCCCCGTTTACCCGCAGAACGCTGTCCTTTCTCCGTTCGCTGAAGCGCAACAACGACCGCGAGTGGTTCCGGGCCCGCAAGCCACATTACGAGCGGCACGTGCGCGGCCCCATGGTGGAGCTCCTCGCGCGGCTCGCAGAAGACCTTCCCGGCTTCGCTCCGGATCATGTCTCGGACCCCCGCGTCTCGTTGTACCGCATCTACCGGGACACGCGCTTCAGCGGCGACACACGTCCGCTCAAGACGCATATCGCGGCGCATTTTCCGTCGCGCAGGTTTGCACGCGGCGAAGGCGCCGGCCTCTATCTCGAGGTCGCGCCCACGTGGGTCTGGATCGGCGGCGGCCTCTACATGCCGTCATCGACGGACCTTCGCGCGATTCGCGGACGGATTGCCGCCCGCCACCGCGCCCTCCACCGCATCGTCACGGCGCCGGCGTTCCGGCGCGCCGTGGGACAGCTCGAAGGCGAGCAACTGTCGCGCATCCCCCGCGGTTTTCCGAAGGACCACCCGGGCGAGCATTACCTTCGTTTCAAGCAGTTCCTCGCCGGGCGCCAGTTCGAGGCGGAACTGGCCACGCGCGGCCGGTTCTATACCGAGGTGCTTTCGACGTTCCGCGCCGTCGCGCCGCTCGTGCAGTTCCTCAACAGCGCGCTGCTCGCCGAACCGCGGGAGCACGCGCCGGTTACGCGCGTCCTCGGCCTGTCACGGCCGCCAGATCGGCCGCAAATCGCTCGGCGTCGGCCGGATCCAGCGCCGATGTGGTGACCCGGATCGCAGCCTGACTGCGCGTCCGGAATGGTTCGCCGGGCGCAACCGCCCAGCCCTTGTGCATCAGGGCGGCGACGACCGCCGTCTCCTCGCGGACGGGCAACCAGATATTGAATCCTGATCGCGCCGTGGCGGCGATGCCCTGCCCGGCCAGGGCCGACACGAGCCTGGCGCGGCGAACGCCGTAGATCTCCGCGGCGCGGGCCAGCCGCCGCCCGCCGGACGGGTCCGACCAGCAGGCGAGTACGAGCCGCTGTACGATTCGGCTCACCCACCGCGCGCCCAGCGCCTGCCGGTGCCGCACGCGGGCAATCGTCAGCGGATCGCCGGCGACGACGGCCAGGCGCAGGTCCGGCCCCAGGAACGCGGAGGTGGAGCGGACGACGGCCCACCGCTCCGTGGAACTTCGGCGGATCGGGGCAAGGGGAACGCCGGCGATGGGCGCGGCGTAGTCGTTTTCGATCACCACGACATCCGGGTGCGGCCGGAGGATGCGGCGAAGGTCGGCAGCGCGTGCGCCGCTCGTCGCCGCGCCGGTCGGATTCTGCGCCCGTGGCGTCACGACGACCGCGCGGCATCCGGCTGCGAGGGCGTTTGCCAGTGATTCAGGCTCGGGACCGTCTGCGTCGACCGCGACGGGCGTCGGTACGAAGCCGGAGGTGGCCACGAGCTCGCGGATGTCGGGAAGCGTGGGGTCCTCAATCGCCACCGCGTCGCCGGCCTTCAGGTACTCCCAGAGGATTCGTTCGATCCCGTCGAGCGCCCCGGTGGTCAGGGTCAGGTCGTCGGCCGGGACGCCGTCGGCGGCGAGTTCCATGGCGGCGAACGCCATGAGCGCCGCATCAAGCGGCGCGCGGTCATCCGGCTCGAGACGGGACACCAGGTGGGTCGGAAGCTCGGTGGGCAGGAGACCCGGGTCGGGGTTCCCGCTCGCCAGGTCCGCGACGCCTTCGGGGATGGCCACCGCCAGCCGGCCGGCCGGAAGGGATGCCGGCGAGACGATCCGAGTGCCTCGGCGGCCGCCGCCTGACGTGAACCCTCTTGTTTGAAGCAACTTGTAGGCGGCGGCGACGGTCGCCGGGCTGACCTTGAGCGTCGCGGCAGCGGTGCGGACCGGCGGCAGCGCCGCGCCGGGCCGCAGCCGGCCCAGCTGGTGCTCGATCGACGCCGCGATGGCGCCCGCCGTCCGGCCCGTGATTCTCATTTATGTTCTAGTACAAAATATATTTCGTACTGTTACATATTATCATCACGGAAGCCCTCCGGGGACGGGTCGTGCGCCGCTCGGAGAGAATGAGGCGTGCCCCCTGTTCCGGCCGAGGAATACGCCGCGCGCCTGGGCCGGCTTCAGACCGCCGCGACACGACTGGCCCGTGTCGATGCCCGCGTCAGCTCGGCTCGCCTTGCGGTCTTCGCCGCCGGAGCGGCACTGGCGCTCCTGTGGTGGCGCGGTGCCGTCGGCGCCGCGTGGCCGGCCCTTGCGCTGGCGGCGTTCGCCGTCCTGGTGTCGTGGCACGACCGCGTCATTCGCCGGGAGGGCGTCGTTGCGCGCACCATCACCTTTTACGAGCGCGGGCTCGCGCGTATCGAGGACCGGTGGGCCGGCAGCGGCGAAGCCGGCGAGCGATTCCGTGACGAGCATCATCTCTACGCCCACGACCTCGACATCTTCGGCGCCGGGTCCCTCTTTCAGCTCCTCTCCATCGCCCGGACGCGCGCCGGCGAGGAGACGCTCGCCAACTGGCTGACGCATCCCGCGGCGCCGCCCGCGATCCGCGCGCGCCAGGAGGCCGTCACCGAACTCGCGCCGGCGCTCGACCTCCGCGAAGCGCTCGCGCTGGCCGGAGCGGACGTCGCCGCCGCCGTCGAGCCCGGCCATCTGACGGGGTGGGCCGAATCGCCGCAGGTACTGCGGATGCCGGCGATGCGGGTCGTGGCTACGCTGTTCACCGCCGTCGTTGTGGCCGCCGCCGTATACGGCCTGGCGACGGGGGACTGGGGCGTGGCCGTCGGCGTACTCGTGGCGCAGGCTCTCTTCTCCATCCCGCAGCGCGCGCGGCTGCAGCAGGTGCTGCACGCAGCCGACGGTCCGGCGCGCGACCTCGACATCGTGGCGCACGTGCTCGCGCGGCTGGAGCACGAAACGTTTGCCTCGCCGCGCCTGGCCGCGCTCCGTGACGAGCTCGCGACGTCCGGCGTCCAGGCGTCGGCGGCGATTCGCCGCCTCCATCGGCTCGTCGAATGGCACGACTGGCAGCACAACCAGTTCTTCGCGCCGCTCGGCGCTGCCCTGCTCTGGGGCACGCACCTGGCCTGGGCCGTCGAGAGCTGGCGCTGTCGCCATGGCGGCCATGTCCGCGTCTGGCTCCGCCTCGTCGGCGAATTCGAGGCCCTGAGCTCGCTGGCCGCATACCGCTACGAGCATCCGGATGACGTGTGGCCCGCGATCGTGCATGGTGAGGTGCGGTTCGACGCCAGATCGATGGGACATCCGCTCCTGCCGAACGCCCGCATGGTGCGGAACGATGTCGCGCTCTCGGCCGCGACCCCGCTCCTCATCGTCAGCGGGTCGAACATGTCCGGCAAGAGCACCCTGCTGCGCACGGTCGGCATCAATGCCGTCCTCGCGCTCGCCGGCGCGCCCGTGCGCGCGGAATCGCTGCGCCTCGCGCCGCTGGCCATCGGCGCCACGCTGCGCATCCAGGATTCACTGCAGGAGGGGCGATCGCGGTTCTATGCCGAGATCACGCGCATACGCGAGATCGCGGATGTGGCCGCCGGGCCAGTGCCGCTGCTCTTCCTGCTCGACGAGTTGTTCCATGGCACGAACTCCCACGACAGGATGGCGGGCGCGGCGGGCGTGCTGCGGAGCCTCGTCGATCGTGGCGCCATCGGTCTGATCACCACGCACGATCTTGCGCTCACCTCGATTGCGGCGGATCTCGGGGCCAGGGCCGTCAACATTCACTTCGAGGATCGCTTCGAGGCCGGACAGATGCAGTTCGATTACCGGGTCAAGCCCGGGCCCGTCACGCGAAGCAATGCGATTGCCCTGATGCGCGCGGTGGGCCTCGACGTCCCGGCCGGAGGCGACGCTCAGGGCGCTATCGGGGCGGCGCAGCGGTCTTCCGGGGCGGATTGAAGAACGGCGTCGGGACGACGGTCGCGCCGACGCGATGCCGCGCGGCCTCGACGGTGATCTCCATCTCGAGCCGCGTCCCCGGCGCGTAGAACGGCGCGTCGAGGGTTGCCAGCGCGATGAGCCGCTTCAGCATCGGCGACCATGTCGTGGTCGTGGCGCGCCCGACCTGTTGTCCATGGCGTGTCACCGGCACCGCGACGCGGGACGCCGCCGAAGGAGCCACCGGAGTCAGCCCGATGCGGTCGTGCACTGATTCCACGTCGGTCCATTCGACGTCAAGCCCCACCACCATCTTCGACGCCCCTCGCCGCCGTTCGGCGGCAAGCGCATCGCGTCCCACGAACGGGCGTTTGTCGAGCGTGACGAGCCGGCCGAGGCCCATCTCGTACGGCGAGTACGTCTGTGACTCGATGAACGCCTTGCGGCTGCTGTTGAAATCGACGTCGATGAGGAGAAGGCCCGCCTCGACTCTCGCCACGTCGAGCGCCAGCATCCCGGCGGGCTTGATGTCGAACGGACGCCCTCCAGCCATGAGCGCGTCCCACACGGCGAGCGCCGCCTCGGCGGGCATCCAGATTTCGTAGCCAAGGTCGCCCGTATATCCGGTGCGTGAGATATCAACCGGCACGCCGCCGATCCGGCCCCTCGTCAGCCGGAAGTAGCGGAGGGAATCGACGTCGGCGTCGGCCACGGCCCGCAGCACCTGCGCTGATGTCGGGCCCTGAAGCGCCAGCGCGGCGACATCTTCAGAAATGTCGTCGATGGTGACATTCAGGCCGGCCGCGTTCTGCCGGAACCACCGCAGGCTGGGATCCGCCGCCGTCCACCGGTAGACCGACTCCTCGAGCCGGGCGACCGTCCCGTCGTCGATGACCTTTCCGGCCTCGTCGCACCACGGGGTGTACCAGACCTGGCCGATGGTCATCCGGGTGGCGTCGCGGGTAATGACGCGGTCCACCAGGCGCATCGCATCGATGCCGCTGACGCGGTACTTGAAGAGCGGTGAGATATCGATGAGGGCGGCCGCGTTGCGGATCGCGTTGTATTCGTGCTCGTGGTGGGACTCGTAGGCGCTGACCGCGTAGTAGCCCGACCACTCGCGGAAATTCAGCGACTCGCAAAGCGGAAACGTCCGCGGATGAAACGCGGTTCCGACCGGCACGGGGAGATCTTATGCCGACGACCGCGTGGTACGATGCGCACCCGGACCGCCTTGGAGAGCAGGGCTCAGATCACCCGTCGCACGTGGCTCCGCCGCGCCCTCGCCGTGACGCTGACGGCGGTCGCTCACCCTCTGCATGCACGGCAGCAGCTGCAGACGCACATGCCTCCGGACGTGGCGCCCCGCGCCAGAGGCCCCCTCGTCTTTCTCGACTACGACCAGCAGGAGCTCGACGCCGCCTACGACCAGACGCCGTGGGCGCCGAATCAGACCGAGGTCGCACGGCGCGTGGCGCAGCGCAACGCCGCCACGCTCGCCCGGCTCGGGCCACCGAGGCGGTTTTCGTACGGCCCTACGGCGGCCGAGCAGCTGGACGTGTACGTCACGCGACAGCCGAACGCGCCGGTCCACGTCTACGTGTATGGCGGCGCGTGGCGCACAGGTGTGGCCTCCGCGTCTGCATACCTGTCCGAGGTGTTCGTCGACCATGGCGCCCATTTCGTCGCGCTCGACTTCACCAACGTGCTTGAAACCAAAGGCGACCTGATGACGCTGGCCCGCCAGGTGCGCCGCGGGGTCGCGTGGGTCTACGCCAACGCCGGGATGTTCGGCGGGGATGCCAGCCGTCTGTATCTGTCGGGCTTCTCCTCCGGAGGTCACCTCGCGGCGGTCGCGGCGACCACCGACTGGCGGCGTGATTTCAACATGCCGGCCGGCATCATCAAGGGCGCGCTTTTCTGCAGCGGGATGTACGACCTCCAGCCCGTGAGCCTCTCGGCTCGACGAACCTATGTGAACTTCACCCGCGAAACAATCGACGAGCTCAGCCCCGAGCGGCATCTGGCGCGCCTGCCCGCGTCTGTCATCGTCGCCCACGGCACGCTCGAGACGCCCGAGTTTCAGCGCCAGAACAGGCAGTTCGCCGCTGCCGTGAAGAACGCGGGCAAGGCGGCGACGCTGCTCATCGGCGAGGGATACAACCATTTCGAGATGATCGAGACCCTCGGCAGTCCGTATGGACTGCTCGGCCGCGCGGCGCTCCAGCAGATGAACCTGACGCGGTCGTGAAGAGCAAGTACGACGTCATTGTGATTGGCGGAGGCCACAACGGCCTCACCGCCGCCGCGTATCTGGCGCGTGGGGGCCGCACGGTGCTCGTTCTCGAACGCCGGCACGTGCTCGGCGGCGCTGCCGTCACCGAGGAAGTCTTCCCCGGATTCAAGTTTTCGGTCTGCTCGTACGTCGTCTCGCTGCTGCGTCCGGAGATCATCCGCGAGCTCGATCTGCCGCGTCACGGCCTCGAGATTCTCCCGCTCGACGGCACGTTCACGCCCATGCCTGACGGCGACTATCTCTGGCGGATGAACGACCACGCGAAGACGCGGCGGGAGATCGCGCGCCACTCACGCGTCGACGCCGAGGCCTACGACGAGTACGGCAAGGCGATGGTCGACATGGGGCGGTTCGTCAAGCCGATCCTGACGATGCTCCCTCCGGATCCGACGTCGCTCCATCCGCGCGACCTGCAGAAGCTGCTGTCTCTCGTCGAGCGGTTTCGCGGACTCTCGCGCCAGGACCAGTACAACCTCGTCCAGCTGATGACGATGAGCGCGGTCGACTTTCTCGATCAGTGGTTCGAGACCGATGTGCTGAAGGCGACGATGTCCGCGTCGGGCATCATCGGGACATTCCTGGGCGTGCGATCGCCGGGAACCGCGTACGTGCTGCTGCACCACTACATGGGCGAGATCGACGGCGCGTTCCGCTCATGGGGCTTGTCGCGGGGAGGCACGGGCGCGATCTCCGAATCGATCGCCGGCGCCGCAAGCCTGGCGGGCGTCGAGATTCGGACGCAGGCCGCCGTCGCAGGGATCACGGTTCGCGACAACGCCGCGCGCGGGGTCGTGCTCGAGAACGGCGACGAGATTGCCGCCACGGTCGTCGCGTCCAGCCTCGATCCACGCCAGACATTCGTCCGCCTCATCGATCGCGGCCTTCTGCCGGCGGACTTCCGGGACGATATCGATCGCTACAAGTTCCGCGGGTCGTCCGGCAAGGTGAACCTCGCGCTCGACGGTCTTCCCGACTTCACCTGCATGCCTGGCGCCGGTGCGCACCTGCGCGGCGCGATCTCAATCTCTCCGAGCATCGATTACATGGAGCGCGCCTACGACGAGGCCAAGTACGGCCGGTTCTCGCGCCGGCCGTATATCGACGTGGTGATCCCGTCGCTCACCGACCCGAGCGTCGCGCCGCCCGGCAAGCACGTGATGTCCTGCTTCGTCCAGTACGCGCCGTACGACCTCAAGGAAGGGACGTGGGACGAGAAACGCGAGGAGTTCGGCGACACGGTGATCCGGACGCTCGCGGAATACGCGCCGAACCTGCCGGGGATCGTCCGTGATCGCCAGGTGCTGACCCCGCTCGACATGGAACGCGAGTGGGGACTCTCGGAGGGGAACATCTTTCAGGGCGAGCTGACGCTCGAGCAGCTCTTCTTCCTGCGGCCCGCGCCCGGGTGGGCGCAGTATCGGACCCCCGTCAGGCAGCTCTACATGTGCGGGTCCGCGACGCATCCAGGCGGCGGCATCATGGGCGCGCCCGGCCGCAACGCGGCGCTGCGCATCCTGGCGGACACGCGATGACCGTCGTCGTCATCGGCGGCGGACACAACGGCCTCGCCGCGGCGTTCTACCTCGGACGCGCCGGCCTCAAGCCGATCGTGATTGAACAGCGCGCCACGGTCGGTGGGGGCGCCATCACCGGAGAACTGCATCCGGGCTTCAAGTGCCCGACGCTGACGCACCACGCGGCCATCCGTTCCGACATTGCGGCCGAGATGCATCTCGCGAGGCATGGGCTCGAGGTGCTGCGCCCTGTCGTTGACGTCTTCATCCCGGCGCCAGACGGCCCGCCGGCCGTGCTGTACATCGACGCCAATCGCACGGCCGACGCGCTGCGCGCGACGACGCCGCGTGACGCCGAGGCGTATCTCACGTACCGGGCGGCCATGTCGGCGGTCGGCGGCGTCATCGACACGCTGTTGACCGTGCCACCGCCCGACGTCAACCAACCCGATTCGCGCGACCTCTGGAATCTGCTGACCGCCGGGCGGCGTTTTCGCGCGCTCGGAAAGCAGGACGGCTACCGCCTGCTGCGATGGGCGCCGATGCCGGTGGCCGACTTCGCCACCGAATGGTTCGAGTCACCCCTGCTCCGCGCGGCGGTCTGTGGATCGGGCGTCTCCGGAACCATGCTGGGCCCGCGATCGGCCGGATCCACCCTGGTCCATCTCCTCCGCGACGCACACAGGCGGCTGTCGGGCGGCCGCACGCACGTCCGCGGCGGTCCCGGAGCATTGACGCACGCGATGGCCGCCGCGGCGCGCGGCGCGGGCGCCGACATCCGGGTGGGCAGTCGCGTCGACCGGATCGTCGTCTCGAATGGCGCCGTGACGGCGGTGACCATCGACGGGCGCGACATCGCCGCGGATGCCGTCATGTCGGCGGCCGATACGAAGGCGACGTGCCTCGGACTGCTCGACCCTGTGGACCTGTCACCCGACTTTCTCTCGAAGATGGGCAACTTCCGGTCGGCGGGCACGGTGGCCAAGGTGAACCTTGCGCTGTCGGCGCTGCCGTCGTTCGGCGCGGCGAACGCCGAGCTCCTCTCCGGCAGCATTCACATCGGGCCCGACGTTGACGTCATCGAACGCGCCTTCGACCACGCGAAATACGGCGAGCTCTCGGAGCACCCCTGGCTCGACGTGACGATCCCCTCGGTGCTCGACCCGTCTCTCGTGCCTCCAGGCGCGCACGTCATGTCGGTGTATGTCCATTACGCCCCGTATCGGCTTCGCGGCGCCGGCTGGGATTCGATGAAGGACACGGTACTGACACGCACGCTGGCGGTGCTCGAGCGATACGCGCCAGGCCTCAAGGCGCTCGTGATCGCCGCGGAGGTGATTACGCCCGCGGAGCTCGAATCCACCTACGGCTTCGCGGGGGGACATATGTTTCACGGCGAGCTGTCGATCGACCAGCTCTTCACGATGCGGCCACTGCTCGGCTATGGCGGCTACACCACGCCCGTTCGCGGTCTGTATCTCTGTGGCGGCGGCGCGCACCCCGGTGGATTCATGTCCGGCGTCAGCGGTAAGCTGGCGGTCAACGCCCTCCTGGCATCACTGAAGCGATGACTCAAGACCTGCGATATCCCGTTGGAACATTCGACTGGGCTGTCGTGCCGGCTCGAGAACTGCGCCAGCCGGCGATCGCTGCGATCGCCGATCTTCCGGCGCACATGCGCGCCGCGGTCGGCGGCCTGAACGATCGCCAGCTCGATACGGCGTACCGGCCTGACGGATGGACCGTCCGCCAGGTCGTGCACCACGTCGTCGACAGCCATGCGCACGGGTTCATCCGCACCAAGTTCGCGCTCACGGAGGACGTGCCGACGATCAAGCCCTACGACGAGAAGGCCTGGGCGGTGCTGCCGGATGCGCGCATGCCAGTCGATGTGTCGCTGACAGTCCTCGACGGATTACACGCCCGCTGGGCCGAGATCTGGCGCGCGCTCGACGACACGCTCTTCCTGCGGGCGTACCGGCACCCGGCGATGGGCGTGGTGACCCTGGATCAGCAGCTGCAGGGCTACGCGTGGCACTCGCGCCATCACGTCGCGCACATCACGGAACTTCGCCGGCGCGAGGGCTGGTGAAATGAAGTCACAAGTCAGAAATCACAAGTCGCAAGCGATTTTCTGACTTCTGACTTCTGCCTTGTGCCTTGTGCCTTGTGCCTTGTGCCTTGTGCCTTGTGCCTTCTAAGGTAGGATAGGCGTCGGATGGTGCCACCCAAACCCAAAGATCACGAGCGCGAGGTCGGCGACGCGCTCGGCATGATCGAAACCCGCGGCCTCATCGGCATGATCGAGGCGGCAGACGCCATGCTCAAGACCGCGAACGTCGTGCTCGTCAGCTGGCAGAAGGTCGATGCAGGGCTGGTCACGGCGCTCATCCGCGGGGACGTGGGATCCGTGAAAGCCGCGACCGATGCCGGGGCCGCCGCGGCGCGCCGGGTCGGCGAACTGATCGGCGTGCATGTCATTGCGCGCCCCGCCGACGACCTCGAAAAGATCTTCCCGATTCGCTGAGCCTCTGTATTTCGCTGCCGCTCACGGCTTGCGCACGATCGCGCGGGTGCGGCGCTTGCGCTCGCGCGCGACGACCGGCCGGATCGGCAGATCCTCGCCCACCATCAGGAGCGGCTGCGACGGATCGTCCAGATTGAAGACGCGCCCATCCTCCGTCCGCGCGTACAGCTGATCACCGCTGCTGAGCAGCGTGAGCGGTCCGCCCTCACCAATCGCTTCATACAGACGGACGCCGAACCGCTCGCGCAGCGTGGACAGCAGCCGGCGGAGCTGCGGGATCGACGAGCCGCGGCGCCTGAGGTCCGCGAGCACCTGGAGCTCGAGGACGTCCAAAGGCGTATAGCGGCGCTCCGTGAAGCCGCCTGCTTCCGTCCTGTGCGTCGCCACGGCGGCCCTGAAGAGCCGGCGCGAGTCCCACCACTGCAACTGGCGCGCGGTCAGGCCCGTCAGCCCGGCCACTTCGCGCGACGTGTAGTACTTCTTCAGTCTCACGGGGTCACAGGCCGAACCGATCGGGCCGGACGCTATCGAGTTCGCTTGTGCTGGTACCCGTCAGCACGAGATCGGCCACCGCCGATGCCGTCCAGGGCGCCAGCAGCACGCCATTCCGGTAATGACCGGTTGCGTAGAACACTCCGCGCATTGTGGAAGAAGGGCCGACGATCGGCAACTCGTCATTGGTCGCCGGGCGCAGCCCGGCTCGCGCCTCGACGAACGCCGCGGATCCAAGCGCCGGCACAATCCGCTCCCCGTCGGCGCGCAGCCGACGGACGCCCTCGTCGGTGACCCGCTCGTCGAAACCGACGTCCTCGACAGTCGCGCCAACAAGGACGGTCCCGTTCATCCAGGGGACGAGATAGCACGCGGAGCCCCAGACAACCCGCTGCAGCGTGCCCGGCGATGCCTGGAGCTGCACGAGCTGGCCGCGGACGGGACGGACGGGCACCGGCGGCGCCCCCCCCGTGGTGATGCCGCCCGACCAGCTCCCCGCGGCGACGACCACGGCGTCACAGACCAGGTCGCCGTCCGATGCGGTCAGGGTCACGCGGCCACCCGCCGTCACGACGGCCTCCACCTTCGCCGTGACCGGCGTGACTCCCCGTCGTGTTCCCGCGCCGACAAGCGCGGTCATCAGACTCGAGACACCAACGTATCCGTGCTGCGGGACGATCAGGCCGGCGCGGGCGCCGGACGCAATGCCGGGTTCGAGGAGGGAGATGCCGGTCGCCGACACGAGCGAGTGGGCGACGCCTGCCCCCGCGAGCCGCGTCGCCTGCGTCTCGAGTGTCCTGGCTTCATCATCATCGAGCGCAACCTGCAGCGTCCCGGTGCGGCGGTATTCCACGTCGAGGCGCGCGTCCGCGGCCAGTCTGGTGAGGAAGCCCTCGTACTGATTGAGGCTGGCGATGCCGAGCTGCAGGAGCGCGGAGGAATGACCCTCGATATAGGGCGCGAGAATACCGGCCGAGGCCCGCGTGGCGCCCTGGCCCTGGCCACGGGAATCGACGATGCGAACCTGTGCCCCGCGCGCGGCCAGCTCGTAAGCGACGGCGTAGCCGATTACGCCGGCACCCACCACGACGACGTTCACATAGGAATTCTAGTTGGTAGGCGGTAGGCGGTAGTTGGTAGTTAGAAACGGAACTGCATGCCGACCTCGACGCGCCGGGCCTGCGTGGCGGATGTCGGGCTGCCGAAGAAGGGCGACCGCAGATTGCCGCTGAAGTTCCCGAAGTTCGTGCGATTCAGGATGTTGAAGCCCTGGACGTAGAACTCGACGCGGAAGCGGGAGTTGTCGGCGCCGCCGCCGCCAAAGGCTCCGCCGCCCTGGCCACCCGGACCGCCGGGACCGCCCTGGCCACCGGGCCCGCCTCCACCGGGGCCACCGGCGATGACGACCTGATCGCCGGCGGGTCCCCCACCTGGCGCGCGCTCCGCCGGGCCGCCGAAACCGAACCCGCGGCTCAGGCGCAGGTTGACGTCGTACCGGGCGGCGCCGCGCGCGGAGTTCCGTCCGACGCCCGCGGGCCGATCGTTGCTGACGCCATCGAGGTTGTCGTCGCGGCCCGTCGTAATCGTGTAGGGCGAGGCCGACTGCGCCGTACCGCCAATGTTCGCCCGGATCGCGAGCGGGAGCATGACGTTGAACATCGCATTGAACCGGTGCCGCACGTCCTGCGACGATTGTCCCCACTCCGCATCGGGGTTATAGCTGTCGGCGGGCAGCGAGAGCGCGCCGTCCGCGTGATTGCGGGTGTTCGACCAGGTGTAGTTGACGTTGATGAACGAGCGTTGTGCGGCCATCCGGTACACCGCATTCAGGTTGAGGCGGTCGGACGCGGAGCGGCCGCTCGAGTCGATCTGGCTGACCGTGCCGACGCCGGGCTCGGGACGGATGCCGAAGGCGTCGGGGGCATTCACGTTCAGCGACCGCAGCTGGTGGCGTCCGCGGATCCGCATGTACGACGCCTGCACATTGATCGCGTCGGTGAGGGCCCGCTCGAGACCGAGCGACATCTGGTGCACGAAGGGCATCTGCAGATCCGGAGCCGCCTGCACGCGTCCGCTGCCGAGAATCGTCGCGGCCACGCCGCCGGCCGGGTCCGGATAGCCGGGATTGAGGATCAGCAGGTCGCGCTGCGCGCCGGCTTCGCCCGTCACGCGCAGGGTCTGATCGTGCAGCGTGGATTCGTACCAGTCGTGAAAGATGCCATAGCCGCCGCGAATGGTCGTCCGGCTGCGCGACGGCGTGTAGGTGAAGCCCAGGCGCGGCATGACGTTGAACGCATCACCGACGTGCGACTGCAGCTCCTCGCGGACGCCGACGCTGAGCGACAGGCTGCGATTGAGCCGGAAGTCGTCCTGCCAGTAGACCCCCAGCTGGTACTGCGAGAACGAGGTCCCCACCTGGCCGAGCCGCTGCGTATACGTGTTCGGCGTCCCCGCCAGAAACGCCTCGAGACTGCTGAACGTGAACGTGCCGGCCGCGTTTCGTCCGTCGAGATTCCGGTAGGCGCCGGCCTCGAGCAGCAGGCCGGCACGCATCGCGTGCTTGCCGACGGTGAAATCGACGTTGTCCGCCAGTTCGAGTGTCCGGGTCGACCCTTCACTGGCCACGCCCGCGCCCCCGCTGCTGAACGCGTCGATCACCACGATTGCCGGCGCTCCGGACATCGACGAGGACTGGCTCTCGTCGCCGCTCCACTGGAACCTGAACTCGTTGAAGGCGGTGCGGCTGAGGACGCTGTGCACCGATGCGCGGAGCCGATGGTCGGTCGAGGATCGGCTGAACGCGCGCTCCAGCAGGTTGAAGTCGCCGACGCCGAGGTTCGTGCGCGCATCCTCTCCGCGGCGGTACTCCAGCCGGAGCGTCTGGCCGGCGCTGAAGCCGTGCTCGAGTCCGACCGTCACATTGGTCGAGTCGAACGGGCGCTTGGCCTGATCGGCGACGCGGCCGTCCGGACGCAGGGCCACAATCGTGGTCGAATCGAACGAGCGGTTGCCGTCGACGTTGAATCGGAGCGACGTGCGATTCGCCACGAGCGGCCCGCGCAATCCGGCGTTGAAGCGGCGGAACTGCTCGGGCGTCCGCGTCTGCGCGAAGGCGTTGCGCGCATTCAGCACGTCGGTGCGCAGCCCCATGTTCGCGTTGCCGCTCCACTCGGTGAGGCCGGGCCGCGTGATGATCTCCACCATGACGCGGCCCGCATCGTGGTTGTCCGCCGCAAACGAATTCGTGCGGAAGCGGATCTGCCTGATCTCGTCACGGCTCGGCAGCCGGCCCCCCCGGAACCCGTCGACCTGGAAGACGGCGCCTGCGCCGCCCGTCATCGCCTCGAGCTGCTGGCGAAGCTCGTCCGGATCGTCGGACAGCTGCGCGATCTCGTCCTCTTCGAGTGTCGTGGTCAGCGCGTTGCCGCGCGTGTCGCCGGCAGCCGCGTCGCTCACGACGATTTCTTCCTGGAGGCCGGCGACCGCGAGTGTCACGGTCTGATTGTTACTCCCGCGCCGCAGCGTCAGCATCGCGCGATACGGCGTGAATCCCTCGGCTTCGATCTCGATCTGCAGGACACCGACCGGGAGCGTGGCGAGCGTCGCCTGGCCGCGCTGATCGACGACGGCCTCGACCGCCGCGGCGGGCGCGGCGGTCACGCGGACGAGCGCGGTGGGAATCGACGCGCCGGTCTGGTCAATCACGGTGACGCGCAGCTGCGCCGCCTGCCCCGTCTGCGCCAGCACGGGCGCGGCCATCGAGACGATCAGGGCGGCAGCGATCGCGCCGACGGCCTTCGTCATTTCGAAAACACGTCCGCGCGGAACGTCGGGTTGATGCGGTAGCTGTCGACGGTCCACTCTTCGAGCGTCATGTCGTTTGCGCCGCGTGTCATGAGGTGAGGGAGCTTCACGCCCCCGACCGCCTTGTAGTCCGCCAGCGTCAGCCGCAGAGTGGCCGGCGGCCCGCCGGGCCCCCGACCGCCCGCGGGCGCGTCGCCGCGGCCTTCTCCCCGGCCTCCTCTCCCGGCGATCATCACCTGCGGAGCGGCGCCCTGCCAGGTCACCATCAGCGGCAGGTGGGATGACGCGTCGAGGAAGAGGCGCATCACCGGGCCCGCGGCCGGGGTGATTTCGACCACGTCTGCCTTCCCGTCCGGCGCTTCCGCCGTGCCAATCCACGCCACCTGGCCATCGCTCGTGAGCAGCCAGATGAGGGTGTAGCGGGCCAGTTCCGTCTGGCGGGCGCGACGCTGCGCGTCTTCGAGCTGCGCCGGATCGATCTGGGCACGGCCGCCGCCCTGCGCGTCGCCGCCAGGGGCGCCACCGGGGGCGCCACCGGGTCCCCCGCGGCCACCCCCACCGAAGCGGCCCATGAACATCCGCCCGCCGCCGCTGTTCTCGTCCCACACCGCGGCGCCGTTCAGCACTTCGGTCCTTACGATGGCGGGACCGCCGCCGGGCGGGCTCAGGTCCTCGTCGCGGCGAAGCTTGCCGGGCAGCTCGAGCCGCACCTGCAGCTCGCCTTCAATCGTCGCCTGGCCGGCCAGACGCTTGAACTCGCCGCGCACGTCCAATGTCCTGATGGCGCGAAGGCGCTCGTCGCCCCCAACCGCCGTCCGGGCTTCCGCGAGGAGCGCCGCGCCCTTCTCGGGATCCTTCGTCTGACCTTCGATGCCCGGTGCCACCCACAGGGCCATCAGGAGCGAGATCGCTGTAGTCCGCTGCATCTCACCAGGTATTACGCCACGGGAGGGCGTTTGGTTGCCATTGTGGCCGTTGTTCACCATTTTTTCACAGTCCGACGAGGGGGACCCGGCCTCACCCGCTCTGAGGGATTATGGACGCGTGCATGCCCGTCCCCTGACGCGCGTCTGCGTCTTCTGCGGATCGTCTGTCGGCCATCGCCAGGCGTACCGCGACGCGGCATCCGCGCTGGCGCGGGAGATGGCGGCCCGCAACATCGGCCTCGTCTTCGGGGGTGGACGCGTAGGGCTGATGGGGCACCTCGCCGACGCGCTGCTCGCCGCCGGCGGCCACGCGATCGGCGTCATCCCGCATTTCATGATCGAGCGGGAGCTCGCGCATCAGGGGCTTCCGGACTTGCGCATCGTCCAGTCGATGCACGAACGCAAGGAGCTGATGGCGTCGCTGTCGGATGCGTTCATCGCCATGCCAGGCGGGTTCGGCACATTCGAGGAGCTGTGCGAGGCGATCACCTGGACGCAGCTGGGCCTCCACCGGAAACGATGCGGCCTGCTCAACGTGCGCGGCTTCTACGCACCCCTGCTTGCGCTCGTCGATCGCGCGGTCGAGGAGGGGTTCGTGCGAGACGACGCGCGGGGGATTCTGGTCGCCCATGAGGATCCGGCGTCCCTCCTCGACATCCTCGCTGCGCCGCTGCAGGCGCCGGAGCCGCGATGGATCCGCTCCCCGGGGCAGACCTGAGCGCAAGGCCCGTTTCCGGCCCCCCGGTGTAAGATCGCCGCCACAAGGAGTCACCTATGACGATGCGTCTGACACTCGCGGCGCTCTTCGCCGCGTCGATTGCCCTCCCCGCGGCGGCTCAGGTTGAAAAGAAGGACATGGCCGGGATCCGGAATTACTCGCGGGTCGATGCCACGGTCGGCTGCGGCGGCGCGGTCGATCCGGCGGCCATGGCGTCGCTGAAGAAGGAAGGGTTCATCTCGGTCATCAATCTGCGCCTCCCGACCGAGGAAGGCGCGAATGTTGACGCGGGGCGAGCCGCGGCTCAGGCCGCCGGGCTCAAGTACATCCATCTGCCGTTCAATGCCGCCATGCCTGATTCGAAGGTCGTGGACAGCTTTCTCGCCGCGGTCGCCGACAAGAGCAACCAGCCCGTCTTTATTCATTGCGGCTCGGCGAGCCGGGTCGGCGGGATGTGGATGATCAAGCGTGTGCTGCAGGACAAGTGGATGCTCGACCGTGCGACGACCGAAGCGAAGGCGATCGGCCTCAACAACGCGCAGCTCGAAGCGTTCGCCGTGCAGTACATCAAGAGTCATCAGTAGACACGGGCGCCTAGCCGCGTCGCGAGCGGCGGTGTCGTTCAGCTCCTCCGGGCATGTCGCTCGCAGCACCTCTGCCCGGAGGAACGTTAGCCGCCCGATCTGGTAGAATTTACGGTCGAGTAGCCCGTGCACGCCGACGGGCTTTTTTTGTGTGCCGGCACGTCCAAAGGAGCAACATGTCGCGTTTTATCTTCACGTCCGAATCGGTGTCGGAAGGACACCCTGACAAGGTCTGCGATTACATTTCCGACTCGGTTCTCGACGCGTGCCTCGGGCAGGACCCGACGAGCCGCGTCGCGTGCGAGACCTTGTGCAAGAGCGACACCGTGGTGCTCGCCGGCGAGATCACGACCAAGGCGAAGCTGGATTTCGACGCGATCGTCCGGCAGGCGGTCAAGGAGATCGGGTACACGGACACCAGCGAGAAATTCTGCGACACCACGCTGAAGCTGATTCCGATCATCACGCAGCAGTCGCCCCAGATCTCACAGGGGGTGACGGCCACGACCAGCCAGAGCGGCGACCAGGGCGCGGGCGACCAGGGGATCATGTTCGGTTACGCGACCGATGAGTCGGCCGAAATGATGCCGCTGCCGATCCTGCTCGCGCACAAGCTCATGATTGGACTCACCGAGGATCGGAAGTCGGGCAAGGTCAGCTTCCTGCGTCCCGACAACAAGTCGCAGGTCTCCGTCGCCTACGACGGGAACGACGCGATCGCGGTCACCGCGGTCGTCGTCTCCACGCAGCACACGCCGGACGCCGATCAGAAGCGCATCACGCAGTACGTGCGTGAGGACCTCGGCCCGCGCATGCTCGGCCAGTGGTGGAACAAGGAACTCTCGCTCTACGTGAATCCAACCGGCGACTTCAGCCATGGCGGACCGGCAGCCGACGCCGGCGTCACCGGCCGCAAGATCATCGTCGATACCTACGGCGGGTGGGGCCGGCACGGCGGCGGCGCGTTCAGCGGCAAGGACCCGTCAAAAGTCGATCGCAGCAGCGCGTATTTCTGCCGCTTCGTGGCCAAACAGGTGGTGGCGTCCGGGCTGGCGAAGAGGGCGGAAATCCAGGTCGGCTACGCGATCGGGATGGCCAAGCCCGTGTCGGTCAAGGTGGACACCTTCGGGACCGGCGACGAGCGCGCCGCGGAGGAATTCGTGACGAACGCGTTCGACTTCCGGCCGCGGGCGATTATCGAGCGCCTGAATCTCCTGCGTCCGATTTACCGCAGCACGACCAACTACGGGCACTTCGGACGCCCCGGACTCCCGTGGGAAGCGGTCGAGAAGACCGCCGCGGTCGCCCGGTAACGTTCAGTTCCGGAGCCCGCCGTGCGTGCGCACGGCGGGCCCGTCTCCGCTCAGAACACCTCGTACCAGCGGCGCGCGCGATCGGTGGCCAGCTGCTGGACGTCGCCGACCTGCCCGGCGACCGCCGACGCTTGTCCCTCCGGCACACCCACCGAGCCAAACAGCGCCTGCACGTCGCCCTGAAGGGTCTCAATCTGGCGCTCGCTCAACTCGCGAGCAATCACCGCGACCCAGAAATGGTGCGCCAGCTGCTGCGCGGTCTGCTCCGGAACAGCCCGGCCCGAGAGCGTCTCTGCGGTCTGTCTGGCGAGATCGATGACGGCGCCGTTCGCCGACGTGCGCTTGTCCATGGTGTACCGGATAAGGTCGTCGGCGAGGTCCTTGGGGGCCTGCGGATCGCTGCCCGATGCGATGTTCAGGATGTCGCGCGAGATGTCGCGAATTTCGCCTTGGGCGTCGGCGTCCGGTGCCGGTACGTCACCGTCCGACTGGCGGCAGCCAGCCAGCGCGAGAACCGCGGCCATCAGGACAACGCAAAATAGTGGTCTCATGCGATTCAGGGTGGCTTGACGGCCGCGATGCTGTCAAGCGCTGAGGCGTCACCCTCTCGGCAGTGCCCTGATGCTGGCGGCCTTGACGATCGCCCACGCGCGATCGCCCGGCTTCAGGGCCAGGCGCCGCCACGCGTCGCGGGTGACGAGTGCCGACAGCTTGAACCCGCAGTCGAGACCGACGCGGACAAACGCTCCCTGGAGCACCTCGGATCGCACGACGGCCGGCCATTGATTCATGACGCTCGAATCGGCGACGTCGTGCGTCGCGATCACCACGTCCTCCGCGCGGATGCACAATGCCGCGTCGTGCCCTGCCGGCGCCGGCGCCGCCGCCCTGACGTCGCAGCCGCCAATCACGACGCGCGCCAGCCCCGCGTCCACCGACGCGATGCGGCCCATGACGACGGTGTCTACGCCGACCAGGCGTGCCGCAGCGGGGGTCAGCGGCGCATCGAAGACCTCCTGTGTCGACCCAGCCTGGATGATGCGGCCTTCGTCAAAGAGGACCGTGCGATCGGCAAGCGTCAGCGCATCGGCGCGATCGTGGCTCACGATGTACGAAGGAATACCGAGCGCGCGAATGAACACGCCGAGCTCGTCGCGAAGCTCCTCGCCGGTCGGCCGGTCGACGGCCGACAGCGGTTCGTCCAGCAGCAGAAGCCGCGGCCTGCGAAACACGGCGCGCGCCAGCGCGACCCGCTGCTGCTGCCCTCCCGACAGCTCGCCGGGAAGCCTGCGCTCGAGGCCGGTCAGCCGGAACATTTCGAGCAGTTCCGCGACGCGCGCGCGGGCGTCATGGCGCGCCAGTCCGTGAGCGCCGAACGACAGGTTGTGCTCGACAGTCAGGTGTGGAAACAGCGCGTAGTCCTGAAACAGGACACCGACATGCCGGCGATCGGGCGGCAGGTTGATACCCTGCGCCGCGTCGAACCAGACGTCGCCGGCGAATTGAATGTGCCCGCGGTGCGGGCGTTCGAGGCCCGCCAGGCATCGCAGCACCGACGTCTTGCCCGAACCGGAGGCCCCGAGCAGCACGGTGACGCGCGGCTCGATCGGATCGCTCCAGCGGCAAACGACCTCGAATCCGGACGGATAGCCGAATTCGATGTCGACCTCGAATCGCGTCACAGCGTGAGCCTCCGCCGCTGCAGCGAGTACGTGACGGCGAGCACGCTGACCGCAAAGACGAGCAGCACGAGTGACGCCTCGTTCGCCCCCGCGTAATCCAGCGCCTGCACATCGTCATAGATCGCCAGGGCGATGGTGCGCGTGACGCCAGGAATGTTGCCGCCAACCATGAGCACCACGCCAAATTCGCCGACGGTGTGCGCAAACGCGAGCACCAGGCCGGCCAGCACCGCAGGCCACGACAGCGGAAGCACGACGGTAAAGAACGTACGTGGGCCGGATGCGCCAAGACAGCGTGCCGCCTCGATGAAGCGTCTATCGACGGCGGCGAAGCCCGCCGCGAACGGACGGACCGCGAACGGCAGGTTGTAAACGACCGAGGCGAGGAGAATGCCGGTGAACGAAAACGGAATCGTTCCCCCGGCCAGCTGGTCGTACAGGCGTCCGATGGCCGTGTTCGGCCCCGTGGACATCAGGAAGTAGAAGCCGAGCACCGTGGGCGGGAGAAGAAGCGGAACCGCGACCGCCGCGTCCACAACCGGTCTCCACGCACGCCTCGTCGTCGCGAGCCAGTACGCCAGCGGAAGGCCGACGACAGCGAGGATGGCGGTCGTCAGCGCCGCGAGCCGAAGCGTGAGTCCTACCGCGACCCAGTCCATCCGCTACTTTGAGGGAGCCTCGAAGCCGGCACGCAGGAGGATTTCGCGTCCCACGGCGCCCGTCAGGAACTGCCGAAGGCGCCCCGCTGCGTCGCGGGATGAGGCCCAGGGCAGGATCAGGCCACCCTGCTCGATGGGTGGATGCATCTCTTCCGGAATGTCCCAGTACCGGCCTGAACCGCGCATGGGCCCCGTCAGCACGAGCGACTTCGCGATGATCCCGGCGTCGGCCGCGCCGCTCTCGACGAACTGAGCGGCCTGCGCCACGTTCTCCGCGAGCACGAGGCGGCGCTCGGCTGCGGCCCACACGCCCGCTCGCCGCATCGCGGCCTCGGCGGCGCGACCGTAGGGCGCGTGGCGCGGATTCGCGATGGCGATTCGCGTGGCCGCGGTCAGGGCGCGAAGACCGTCCCGCTCGATCGGCAACCGTGACTGGGCCGGAACCCACAGGACAAGGCGGCCTCTCGCGTAGCTGAACAAATCGCTTCGCACCCCGATGCCTCTCGACACCAGATCCTGCGGGTACGCGATGTCCGCAGACAGGTAGATGTCGTACGGCGCGCGCTGCCGCAGCTGGGCGTGGATGGTGCCGGACGATCCGTACGTCGGCTCGACACGGACGCCGGGGTGTGCCTCCCGGAACTTCGCGATGACTTCATCCAGCGCGAACTTGAGGTCGGCGGCGGCCGCGACCCGCACGAGCGAGACGCCTGGCGCCTGGCCGGCTGCCATGCCCGGTGCGAGCCACAGAGCAGGCCACAGGGCCAGCCACAGGATGAAGAGCGGAAGCACAGTGCTCAATTTAGTATGATTCAGGACGATATGGAGTACGTTTTTATATGGCCCTGATTCCGCCCCGTGCCGCGGCCGCCCGGCTGGGCGTCAGCTATTCCGCCTTCAAGCAATGGATTTACAAGGGGGCGGTGCGCACGGTCCGGACGAGCGGCGGACATCATCGTGTCGCCGAGGCCGAGATCGATCGGCTTCTGGCGTCGCAGGGCAAGATGCCGGCGCAGCCTCGAACGCGCAGGCGCGCACCCGGCGTGCTCGTGGCGCTCAGCGGTCGCAATCAGCTTCGGGGGATTGTGGAGGAGGTACGGGTGGAAGGACTGCTGGCCCAGGTGCGCATCCGCATTGGAGACCAGCGGCTGACGGCCATCATCACCCGCGACGCGGTGGACGAGCTGCGCCTGAAGCGGGGTCAGCCGGCGTTGGCGGTGATCAAGTCGACCGAAGTGATGGTCGCCAGAGAGATGTAGGTCAGCGCTTCAACAGCGCCAGGTGCACTCTCGCCACCATGTGCATGTAGCCGCCGGCGCCGGCGTACCGAGGGTCCGCCGCTGCCGCGATCTCCTCCAGGGCGCGCCGGCCGTCACCGCGCGCCTCCGCAAAGAGACCCAGGTACAGGTGCGCGAAGAACTGCGCGCCAGGAGCCGCTCCCGCCGCCCGCAACACATCCGCCTGCGTCATGCGCCCCCGAAACAGCTCATACACCTGGCGCATCGGCACGCGCGCGTCGGGCCCGACCGGAAGGAGCGCCGCTGTCGCGGCCGCGGGCGACTCGGCGCGCGCGACACACAGGAAATGCCACGTGGCGTTCTCGACGTCGTTCGGATTGACCGTACGGTGCAGCTCGAACTGCTTCCGGCAGTCGTCGTAGCGGCCCGCGTAATAGAGCGCAATCCCGCGCTGCCAGAGCTCGGGAGCAATCTCCGGCCTCGCCTTCGCGAGCCGGTCAAACTCCTCCGCCGACTGGACGACGCGGCCGGCCTCGAAATGGGCAACCGCGCGATCGTAAATGTCCTGCGGCTGCTGCGCGAACGCCGCCGCCGGCGCACAGGCAAGCCACGCGGCAACCGTCCACGCGGGCGTCCTCAGCGCTCCCGTCTTACTTGCGCAGGTCAAGACTCACCAGTGTGTTCTCGTTGCGGACGAACAGGTATCCGTCCGAGAGCGCCGGATAGGCACGGACCGTGGCGGGCAGAACCCGCGCACGCGCCAGCGGCCTGAACCGGTCGGGCGACGCCGCCGCGAGAATGAGCTCGCCCGACTCCCGGAGAATCACGAGCCGGTCACCGGCCAGGATGACCGACCCCGCGCGGAAGCGCTCCTCGCTCCAGCGGACCGTGCCTGTCCGAAGGTCGACGGCGCGAAAGCTCGGGCCAAACTCCTGGCGGCCGTGATAGCCGTAGAGATGGCCGTCGAAGTGCACGCTCGTCGCGTAGTGGGTCGATAGCACCTCATCCGACGCCCATAGCTCCGTGAGCGTCTTGCCCTGAAGACGGAAGACGCCGGCACCCGGGCCATATTCCGCCGACACGAAGATCAGGTCGCCGACGACGAGCGGTGTGGCGGCATTGACGGAGGCCGCCATCCGCGCGCGCCACGGGCGCTGAAACTCGACGGCGCCGCTGGCCGGATCCAGTCCCAGCAGACCCGCGCGCGTGAGAAACAGCGCCAGCCGGCGGCCCGCGATCGTCGCGCCGGCCGCCGACGAGTAGCTCGCCTGATCGCTTGTGGCCGTCCAGAGGACCTTGCCGCTCTTCGCATCGAAGGCCACGACGCCCGCACCCGGCCCGCCGACGTTGGCGAGGACGCGCCCGTCCTCGACGAGGGGCGATCCCGCGGCGCCGAAGAACCCCTTCTGGACCTTGAAGCGCCGCATCGTGTCCTCGCTCCAGAGCCGCGTCCCCTTCGCCAGATCGAGCGCGTGGAGCTGCCCCTCGGCTCCGAACGTATACACGACGCCGCTCGCCACTACGGGAACAGCCCGGGGACCTTCGTCGAACCCGAAATCATCGCGGTAGCCGGTCGCGTAGGCGTACCGCCACTGCGGGGCGCCGGTCCGGGCGTCGAGCGACTCGACGACCTCCTCGTTGCCGACGCGGTGGAAGAGGATGACGCGCCCCTGGGCCACGACAGGACCGCTGAAGCCCTGCCCCACCGGTTTGCGCCACACGACGCGGGGTCCCTGCGCGCCCCACGTCTCGGCCAGCGCCGGCCCCCGGTAGACGCCGTCTCGTCCGGGCCCCAGGTGCTGCGGCCAGTCCTGCGCCGCAGCGTGCATGCCTGCTGCGAGGAGGATGGCGGCCGATACGTACACCAGGCGACGCATGGCGGCCTATGTTACGCCCGGACGGGCCGAACAACGGGGCCGTCCTTGCGTGCAAACCGGTAACTTTGATAGCCTGCTGGCTCTGATGTTCACCAACCTGCACCACGCGCATCATCGCCATCACGGCCACGCTGGCCGGTGGGGAGGACTGCGCACGCTGTAGGACGCTTTCAAGCGACACAGGTAAACGCAGACGAGCCCCGCCGACATGAGTGGCGGGGTTTTTTACGTACGGAATTCGGAACTCGGAACGATATGGATTTCTCCAAACTCGACGGACTGATTCCCGCAGTGGTGCAGGACCACGTCAGCGGCGAAGTGCTGATGGTCGGCTTCATGAACGAGGACGCCTGGGACATCACCAGGCGAACCGGCTATGTGACGTTCTTCAGCCGCACGCGGAACACGCTCTGGACCAAGGGTGAGACCTCGGGCAATCGCCTCGCCGTGCGCGACATCCTCATCGACTGCGACGACGACACCGTGCTCGTGAAGGCGGAGCGCCAGGGCGACGGCAACGTCTGCCACACGGGCGAGCGGACCTGCTTCTTTCAGCGCGCGGAAGGCGTGACGATTCCATGACACTCAAACTCGGCATCCCGAAGGGCTCGCTGCAGGACGCGACGATCCAGCTGTTCGCGCGCGCCGGCTTCACCATCTACGTCAACTCCCGGTCGTACTTTCCGTCGATCGACGATCCCGAGATCGAATGCATGCTCATCCGGGCGCAGGAGATGGCGCGCTACGTCTGCGACGGCGTGCTCGACGCCGGCCTCACCGGCCAGGACTGGATTGCCGAGCACAAGCTCGGAGGCGAGCCGAAGCACGCGCTGACCAGCATCACGGATCTCATCTACGCCAAACAGAGCTTCGGCAAGGTCCGCTGGGTGCTCGCGGCGCCGGAGGATTCACGGTTCAAGGCGCCGGCGGACTTCGCGGGCGCGACGATTGCGACCGAGCTCGTACGTGTGACGACGGCGTACTTCGAAACGCTGAAGGTACCGGTCAACGTCGAGTTCTCCTGGGGCGCCACCGAGGTCAAGCCACCCGTACTCGCCGACGGCATCGTCGAAGTCACCGAGACCGGCTCGAGCCTGCGGGCCAACCGGCTGCGGATCCTCGATACCGTCATGGAATCGAACACGCAGCTGATTGCCAACGACGCGGCCCTGGCCGATCCCTGGAAGAAGACCAAGATCGACAACATTGCCCTGCTCCTCCGGGCGGCCATCGAGGCGCAGGGCCGGGTCGGAATGATGCTCAACGTGAAACGCACCGATCTCGACAAGATCCTTGCGCTGCTCCCGGCGCTGCAGCGCCCGACGATCTCGTCGCTGAGCGATCCGGACTGGGTCGCGGTGAACACAATTATCGAAGAGCGGACCGTGCGCGATCTGATCCCGCGGGTGAAGGCGGCGGGCGGACAGGGCATCGTTGAATACCCCCTGAACAAGATCGTGGTCTAAGGCTCAAGGCTCGGGGCTCGAGGCTGAAGGAATGCTGAAAATCGTTGAGGCGGGAAACCGCCGGGCTGTCCGGGCCCTGCTGTCGCCAGAGCGCGAGCGCGACGGCGCGACCGATCGGCGTGTGGCGCAGATCGTCCGCGACGTCCGACGCGACGGCGACAGGGCGCTTCAGCGGTACGCCCGGCGGTTCGACAACTTCGAGGGTGCGCTGGAAATCTCGATGGACGAGATGCGGGACGCCGCGTCACGGGTGCCCCGTCCTGTGCGCGCCGCGCTGCGCGCCGCGGCCCGCAACATTCGTATCGTCGCCGCGAAGCAGGTCCCCCGGGGCTGGCGGGCGCGCGTCGACCGTGGCGTCACCGTCGAGCAACGCGTCGTCCCGCTCGACCGTGTCGGCTGCTACGTGCCTGGCGGCCGCTACCCGCTTCCCTCCTCACTGCTGATGTCGGCGATTCCCGCGTCCGCGGCGGGAGTAGGCGAGGTCATCGCGGTGTGTCCGCGGCCGGCGCCGGTCGTCCTGGCAGCCGCGCTCGAGGCCCGTGTCTCGCGCATGTTCCGCGTCGGCGGCGCCCAGGCAATTGCGGCGCTCGCCTACGGCACCGAGACCATTCCGCGCGTGGACAAGATTGTCGGTCCGGGCAACCGCTACGTTGCCGCAGCGAAGGCGCTCGTCGCGGCCGATTGCGGCATCGACTTTTACGCCGGCCCGACCGAGATCGTCATCGTCGCGGCGCGCGGACACGCACGGTGGATCGCCGCCGACCTGCTCGCGCAGGCCGAGCACGATCCGGATGCGCGGGCCGTGCTCATCACGCCAAGCCGTACGCTGGCGGAACGGGTGGCTCGCGACGTCGCGGCCATGCTGCCCGACAGCGGTCCTGCGCGCGCGTCCCTGCGAGCCCACGGCGGCATCATCGTCACGTCATCGATCGGGGAAGCGATGAGGCTTGCCAATGCCTCCGCTCCCGAGCACCTTGTCGTGGACGACGAAAAGCTCGCGCGGCAGGTGACGTGCGCGGGTTCCGTGTTTGTTGGACCCTGGTCGGTGCAGGCCGCCGGCGATTATGCGATCGGATCGAACCATGTGTTGCCGACGGCAGGGGCCGCGCGTGCACGCGGCGGATTGTCCGGAGCTGACTTCGTCCGCCAGATGACGGTGCAGCGCGTGACGAAGGCCGGTCTGCGGCGAATTGGAGAGACCGCGATGACACTCGCCTCGGCAGAAGGGCTCCACGCCCATGCCGCATCGGTGGGCATCCGGGTGAAGTGATGGTCATACAGGGTTACCCCGATCCCGGCGGCGGCCTCCGGCTGCACCTGAACGAGAACACGGGCGGCTGCTCGCCACGCGTCCTGGATGCGATCCGCCGTGTCCGCCCGTCCGACGTCTCAACTTACCCGTCGTACCCGGGCGCGGTCCGCGCGACCGCCCGTCATTTCGGAGTCGATCCGGACTGGGTGCTTCTGACAAACGGACTGGACGAAGGCATCCTGATGGCCGCGATCGGGCACATTTCCCGGCCGCGCGTGCACGACGCGGAAACCATCATTCCGCTGCCGGCCTTCGATCCGTATCCGAATTCAACAGCCGCTGTCGGGGCGACGGCGATCCGCGTGCCGCCAGGGGCGGATTTCGCCTTCCCGACGCAGGCCGTGATCGACGCCATCACGCCCCGGACGCGGATCATCTTTCTGAACACGCCGAATAATCCGACCGGCCAGCTGATTCCGGTGCCCGATCTCGTGCGCATCAGCCAGGCAGCTCGCGGCGCCGTGGTCCTGATCGACGAGGCGTACATCGAGTTTGGGGGCACGACGTTCCTGCCCGAGCTGCCGCGGTTTCCGAACGTGCTGATCGGGCGGACGTTCTCGAAGGCATACGGCCTGGCCGGACTGCGCGTGGGCGTCGTGATCGGGCAGCCGCCGGTGCTGGACCCCATTCGCGCCGTGACGCTCCCGTTCAACATCAACGGCGTCGCGCTGGCAGCGATAGAGGCCGCGTTGTCCGACACCGAGTTTCTTCCCCGCTATGCAGCGCAGGTCCGTGCGTCTCGCGAGAAGCTCTACGACGCATGCCGCCGGCTCGGGCTGCCCTTCTGGCAGAGCGCGGCGAACTATGTGCTGGTGAAGGTGGGCGAGACGAAGCCGTTTGTGGACGCCCTCGCGGCGCGCGGGATTCACGTCCGCGATCGGTCGAAAGACCCGGTGACGGCCGGGTGCATCCGGATCACCGCCGGGATCGTTGAACACACGGACGCCGCCATCGCCGCGCTCGAGGACGTGATGGCCACGAGGCAAACCCGATGAAAACAAGGGCACGGAGGGCGGCTCCCGCGGCGCGGCGTCGATCCACCGCGACGCGGACCCGCCAGGCCAGCATCAATCGCCAGACGACCGAGACGCAGATCCGCGGCACGCTGGTCATCGACGGCAAGGGCAAGTACGACGTCCGGACGGGGATTCGCTTCCTCGACCACATGCTGGAACTGTTCACGCGGCACGGCGGCTTTGACCTCACGCTCCGCGCGACGGGAGATCTCGACGTCGATCAGCACCACACGGTCGAGGACGTCGGCATCGCGCTCGGCGAGGCGACGCTGAAGGCGCTCGGCGACCGCAAAGGCATCAACCGCGCAGGGTACTTCGTCATGCCGATGGACGAGACGCTCGGTGTCGCCGCCATCGATCTCAGTGGCCGCCCGCATGCCGTCGTCGACCTGAAGCTCAAGGTCGAACGGGTCGGCGATCTGCAGAGCGAGCTGATCGCGGACTTCTTCGATGGGTTCGCGTCCGCCGCGCGCGCGAACGTGCACGTCGTCGTGCTGTACGGCCGCTCGAGTCACCACCACGTCGAAGCGGTGTTCAAGGCCTTCGCACGCGCGCTCCGCGTCGCCTGCGCGCGCGACGCGCGGATGGCGAAGATGCTGCCGAGTACGAAGGGCCTGCTGTGATCGCGCTGATCGACTATGGCGCCGGCAATCTCACGTCGGTGAAGAAAGCGCTGCACGCGCTCGGCGCCGAGTTCACGGTACCGGCATCTCCGGACGCGTGCGCCGATGCCGCAGGCCTTATCGTCCCTGGCGTGGGCCACTTTTCGGCGACGACCGCGCTCGGCCAGCCGTGGCGCGATGCGATCTCCCGCGCGGTCGATGCGGGCACTCCCCTGCTTGGCATCTGCGTCGGTATGCAGTGGCTGTACGAAGGCAGCGAGGAGGCGCCGGACGTCCGGGGCCTGGGCGTGCTCGAAGGCGAATGCCGGCTGCTCCGGGGCGACGCCGAACAGCGCCTGAAGGTTCCGCACGTCGGCTGGAACGCGCTCGACGTGTCAGGCCCGTGCCGCCTGCTGGCGGGCGTGCCGGGCGGGTCGTACGTCTACTTCACCCACTCGTTTGCCGCCCCTGTGACGGACGCGTGCGTCGCCTCGACGACGCATGGAGAGCCGTTTGCCGCGGCAGTCGAGCGGGAGAACGTCTTCGGCGTCCAGTTCCATCCAGAAAAATCGAGTGACGCCGGCCTGCGGATCCTGCGGAACTTCCTCGAGCTGTGCTGACCAAACGCATCATCGCGTGCATGGACGTGCGCGACGGCCAGGTGGTCAAGGGCGTCCAGTTTCAGGATCTGCGGCATGCAGGCGACCCCGCGGAGCTGGCGCGCCGTTATAACGTCGAGGGCATCGACGAAATCGTCGTCCTCGACGTCACCGCGACGCTTGAAACCCGCCGCGCCCTCCGCCACACCATCAGCGCGGTGGCAAAGGAGATCTTCCTGCCGTTGACCGTTGGCGGCGGCATCCGGGCGGAAGACGATGCGGCGGCGGCTGTCGATGCGGGCGCCGACAAGGTCAGCCTCAACACGGCGGCGCTGAACAACCCGGGGCTGATTACGACCCTCGCCAGCCGGTACGGCAGTCAGGCGGTGATCGTCGCCATCGACGCGAAGCGCCGCGGCGTCTCAGGAATCGTTTCAGAAAGCGGGTTTGGCGTGTTCGTCCGCAGCGGGACCGCGGACGCGGCACGCGACGCCGTGGAGTGGGCACGCGAGGCCGAGTCGCGTGGCGCCGGCGAAATCCTGCTGACGTCGATGGATCGTGACGGCACCCGGGCCGGGTTCGATTGCGAGCTGACAGCAGCCGTCTCGGATGCCGTCAACATTCCCGTCATTGCGTCTGGTGGCGCCGGTGGTCTGGAGCATTTCGCCGACGTGTTTACCCGCGGTCACGCGGATGCCGCGCTGGCTGCCTCCATTTTTCATTACGCCGACACGAGCGTCGCGGATTTGAAGCGCTACCTCCGCGCCCAGGGCATTCCTGTCCGCATCTGATGCTGATTCCCTCCATCGATCTCCAGGGCGGACGGATCGTCCAGCTCGTGCAGGGCGAGAAGCTCGCCATCGAAGCCGAGGACCCCGAGCCATGGATCGCCCGCTTCTCGCGTTTCCCGCGCGTACAGTTGATCGACCTGGATGCGGCCAAGGGTCAGGGCGACAACTCGGCGATGGTGGCGGCCATCTGTGGACGCCTGCCCTGCCGCGTGGGGGGTGGGATTCGCAGCATCGAGCGCGCCCAGGCGGTCCTCGGCGCCGGTGCCCACGCCGTGATCGTCAGCTCGGCGCTCTTCCGTGACGGACAGGTCGACCTGCCGTTCGCCCAGTCGCTCGCGGACGCCATCGGGGCCGACCGCGTCATCGCGGCGGTCGACAGCAGGGGCGGCCGCGTCGCGATTCATGGCTGGCGGACGGTCCTTCCGATCACCGCTGTGGACGCGGTGCGCGCGCTCCAGCCATATTGCGCCGAGTTCCTGTATACCCACGTTGACACCGAGGGGCTGATGGGCGGCACGGACATGGATGCCATCCTCGCCGTCCGCCGCGCCACAACCCGCCGCGTCACGGCAGCCGGCGGCATCACGACGGCCGACGAGATCCACCGCCTCGACCGCGACGGCGTCGACGCGGTCGTCGGTATGGCGATCTATTCGGGCCACCTGCCGCTCGACGACCTTACTCCCTGAGCACCTGAGCACCCGAGCACCCGAGCACCTTCTTCTGTGTTACGTTAAACACCGTAACCGTTACGGTATTTAACGTAATGAACCCGTTCATCTACGGAGAAATCGTTCCCGACGACTCGTTCGCCGACCGCGAGGTCGAGCTCGACCGGCTGATCGCGGATCTCCGCGCGGGTCAGAAGGTCTTTCTGATCTCGCCGCGCCGCTACGGAAAGTCGTCGCTCGTCAGGCGCGCGCTCACCACGCTGGCGCGCCAGGGCGCGCTGACCGTTGACCTGACCGTCAGCAGCTACAGCTCGTATGTATCGTTTCTCGAAGGCTATGCGCGGGCGCTGGCGACCGTGGAGACCAAATGGCAGCGCGCACGCGACTGGCTGAACGAGGTCATCACCACCACTCGACCGGAGCTGCGATACGAAGCGGACGCAGCCTCTGGACGATTGGCGGTGGCGTTTCCGCTGGTGCGAAGCGAACGGGACGTGAATCGCCTCGCGAATGAGATTTTCGCGCTTCCCGGGCGCCTCAGCGCCGAACGCAAGCGACCGGTGATCGTGTCGCTCGACGAGTTCCAGGCGATCGACGGGTTCAACGGCGGCAGTGTGGAGCATGCGCTGCGGGCCGCTGCCCAGCAGCAGCGGCAGGTGGGATACGTCTTTGCCGGCTCCGAACCGAGCCTGATGGAGAAGATGATCGGTCCGCGGCGGCCGTTCTACAAGGCGGGCCCGGTCATCCGTCTCGAGAAGATCCCGCCGGTCCTGTTCGCCGAGTTCATCGAGGCTCGATTCGGCCGCAGCGGGATTCGCGCCGAGCCCGGGCTGGGCGCGGCCATCGTCGATCTTGCCGGCAACCTGCCCTACGACGTCCAGCGGCTCGCGCACGAAACGTGGGACGACGTGCGGGCGGCTGGCGGCAAACGGGCGGGACTGGACCAGCTTCACGCGACATTGAGTCGGCTCCTCGCCGAGCAGGAGACGATGTTCGAGGCCATCTGGCAGCGGCTGACCCTCGCCCAGCGCGCAGTTCTCAGGGCCGTCGTCCTTCAGGGCGGCCGCGAGATCCTGTCGGCCGAGACGCGTACCCGTCATCGCCTCGGCGGCCCGTCGAGCATTCAGGCATCCCTGTCTGCGCTCATGAAGCAGGACCTGGCCCTCAAGGAAGGATCGCAGTACGTGGTCGTCGATTCTCTTCTTCGCGAGTGGGTCGCGAGGAAAACGTACTGACCGTGCGGACCTCCCTCCTCTCGCGTATCGGTCTCGGCAGGCCGGAACTGCGGGCGTGGGCCATGTACGACTGGGCGAACTCGGCCTTCTGGACGACGGTCATCGTGGCCGTCTTTCCGCCGTTCTTCAGTGATTACGCGGCCGCCGGCCTGACGCCTGCGGCGGCGACGGCGCGCTTTGCCTGGGCGACCACCATCGCGGTGACGATCGTGGCGATCCTCGGGCCGGTCCTGGGGGCGATTGCCGACTACCGCGCGATCAAGAAGCGGATGCTGGCGATCTTCATGGTCCTGGGTGTCATCGCGACGCTGCTGATGGCCACGATCTCGCGCGGCGACTGGATCTACGCCGCGGTGATCTTCATTGCCGCCAATATCGGCGTCGCGGCGAGCCAGGTCTTTTACGACTCCCTCCTCCCGCACATTGCACGGCCCGACGAGATGGACCGCGTGTCGACGGCCGGCTTCGCGACCGGATTCCTGGGCGGCGGCGTACTGCTCATCGTGAACCTCGCGTGGATCCTCTATCCCGGGCTGTTCGGCCTGCCGGATACAGTCGCGGCCATCAAGCTGTCGTTCATCAGCGTCGCGGTCTGGTGGCTGGTGTTTTCGATCCCGCTGCTGCGCCGCGTCCCTGAACCGCGCCGCGTCCTCGAGCCGGACGAAACGGGACGGGAGAATCCGGTGCGCGTCGCGCTGACGCGGGTCTGGGAGACCTTCCACGAACTGCGCGGCTATCGGAACGCGTTCCTGATGCTCCTCGCGTTCCTGCTCTACAACGACGGCATCCAGACGATCATCCGGATGGCATCGATCTATGGCGCGGAGATCGGGATCGATCGGAACGCCCAGATCGCGGCTTTCGTTGTCGTCCAGTTCACCGGCATCCCGTGCTCGTTCCTGTTTGGGGCCGCTGCCGACCGGATCGGTCCCAAGCCAGCGCTGTACCTTGCCCTGGCGGTGTACATCGGCATCAGCACGCTCGGGTACTTCATGACCACGACCTGGCAGTTCTTTGCGCTGGCGTTTCTGGTGGGCACCGTGCAGGGTGGCAGCCAGGCGTTGAGCCGGTCGATGTTTGCGCGGATGATTCCCAAGCACAAGTCGTCGGAGCACTTCGGTTTCTTCTCGGTGTTCGAAAAGTTCGCGGGGATCGCCGGTCCCGCACTCTTCGCCGGGTCCGTCACTGTCTTCGGATCCAGCCGCGCAGCCGTGCTGTCGGTAATCATCTTCTTCATCGCGGGCGCGCTCGTACTGACGCGCGTGGACCTCGCGGAAGGCGAACGGCAGGCACAGTTGAACCCGGTATCAGGAGCGATGCGATGATGCGAGTACTGGCGATCCTTGTCGTCCTGGGTTCGATCACCCTCATCGGCCAGACGCCGCCCGATGCGGCCTCGGCTCTGACAGGCGCCATCGACATCCACGTCCACAGCCTCCCGGACGATCGGCCGCGATCGGTGGACGCCATCGAGGCCGCGCGTCAGGCGCGCGACCGCGGCATGCGGGCGATTGTCCTCAAGAACCACTACGAGTCGACCGCCGGTCTCGTGCATCTGGTTCGCACCCTGGTGCCTGGCATCGAGGTGTTCGGGGGGATCGATCTCAACCTGACGGTCGGCGGCATCAATCCGGCCGCCGTGGAGCACATGACGAAGGTCACGGGCGGCTGGGGACGTATCGTCTGGATGCCGACCTTCGACGCCGAGAATCAGGTCCGGTTCTCGAAGGAGAGCCGGCCGTTTGTCAGCGTGTCGCGAAATGGAGCCCTGATTCCCGAGGTGCGGCAGGTCATTGGTCTCATCGCGACGCACAACCTGATTCTGGCGACCGGGCATTCCTCGGCCGACGAGGGGCTGATGCTGCTGCGCGAGGCGCGCACCCAGGGCGTCCAGCGGATGGTCGTCACGCACGCGATCAACCCACCCATCGAGATGACCGTCGCGCAGATGCAGGACGCCGCGAAGCTGGGGGCGTTCATCGAGTTCGTGGGCAGCACGCCGGTCTCTCCCGATGCGTCGGCACGATACGACCGCTTTGCCGACGCCATCCGGCGGATCGGGCCGGACGTCGTCGTCCTCTCGTCCGACCTGGGCCAGATGGGCAATCCCCTGCCGGCCGATGGGTTCGGCGCGTTCCTCGCTGCGATGCGCGCCAGGGGATTCAGCCAGCCGGAGATCGACCGGATGGCGAGGCAGAACCCCGCGCGGCTCCTCGGCCTGCCGTAGCGGCGGGTCGCGCGCCTACGTCAGCCGCTTGGTGGAGCGCAGCGTCGCCAGCGTCAGCACCGCCAGCCCCCACGCGAGCAAGGCGGCCGCCTGCGGCCACAGCACCTCGAGGCCGACGCCCTTGAGGAAGATCCCGCGCAGGATCACGAGGAAATAGCGCAGGGGAATCAGGTACGTGATCGGCTGGATCGCTTCAGGCATGTTTTCGATCGGAAAAATGAATCCCGACAGAAAGACCATCGGCAGAAGAAAGAAGAACGCCGTGGTCATCATGGCCTGCTGCTGCGTCCGGGAGATGGTCGAGACGAACAGGCCCAGCCCGAGTGCGCTGAGCAGGTAGACCAGGCACATCCCCAGGAGCAGCGCGACGCTGCCCCGCAGCGGCACCTCAAACCATCCGACCGCGACCGCCACCACGATCAGGGCGTCCACCATGCCGAGCACCGCATAGGGCACGAGCTTCCCCACGATCAGCTCCCACCGCGCGAGCGGTGTGACGTTGAGCTGTTCGAGGGTGCCGAGCTCCTTCTCACGGACGATCGCCATCGACGACAGTGTCGTGGTCACCACGAGCAGCACGAGCGCCAGGATGCCCGGGATCATGAAGTCCCGGCTTTCCAGGCTCGGGTTGAACCAGACCCGGATGTCCGCGCGTACGAGCGGGCGTGCCGCGGTGCCCGCCGGCGCCGCCAGCTCGCGCGCGTAGGCCGCGATCAACGCCCCGGCGTATCCAAGGGCGACGTTGGTGGAGTTCGCATCGGTGCCGTCGGCCACCACCTGCACGACCGCCTGCTCCCTGGCGGCGATCCGCTCGCCGTAGTCCGCGGGAATCGTCAACGCAAGCCAGGCCCGCCCGGCGTCCAGTTCGGCGTCGACGCCGCCCGATGCCGGAAGGTCGCCGACGACCACGAAGTTGCCTGATGCCTGGAACCGCGTGACCAGCTCGCGGCTGGCCGCGGAGCGATCCTGATCGACAACGACCATCGGCACGTTCCGCACGTCGGTCGTCGCGGCATAGCCGAGCATCATCAGCTGCATCAGCGGCGCGATGATGACGATGCCAAAGAGGCGCGGATCCTGGCGCAGCTCCAGGAACTCCTTCCGGATCAGGTGGCCGACACGCTTCATCGCCCCACGCTCCACTCGCGGCGAAGCCGAAGCGAGGCGAGCGACAGGACCACCATCGCAAACATCGCCAGCGCGGCCAGCTCCTGCCAGAACACCGCCGCGCCGGTGCCCTTGAGCACGATACCGCGCAGGATCGCGAGGAAGTATCGCGCGGGCACGGCGTAGGTAATGGTCTGGAGCGCCTCGGGCATGCTGGAGATCGGAAAAATGAAGCCCGAGAGCATGAGCGTCGGCAGGTACGACGTCAGCACGGCCAGCTGAAAGGCGACCTGCTGCGTCTCGGCCAGCGTGGAAATCAGGACGCCGAATGCCAGCGCGCCCACGAGAAACAGCGAGATCGCCGCGACGAGCATCACCCACGACCCGCGCATCGGAAGGCCGAAGAGCAACATCGAGGCGCCGACGATCGCCATGGCGGACGCGAGGGAAATCACGAAATACGGCGCGGTCTTGCCGGCGACGTACGGCAGCGGGCCGATCGGCGCCATGCGCACCTGCTCCATCGTCCCGGCTTCTTTTTCCTTCACGATGGAGAGCGCGGTCGAGACGACCGCCGTCAGCATCGCGATGTAGGCGAGGAGGCCGGGCACGAGAAACAACGTGCTGCGAAGCTCGGGGTTGTACCAGATGCGCGTCTCGGCGGTGAGGAGCGGACCGGACGGTGACGCCAGCCGCGCCTGAATCTCGTACCGGGTCGAGGTCGCGCTGACCAGCCCGAGCGCGTACCCGACGACCGTCGTGGCGGTATTCGCGTTGTCACCATTGATGATGATCTGGAGCGCCGTGGGCGAAGCCGTCCGCACGTCTCGGGCAAACCCGGCTGGAATGACGAGCGCCGCCCGCGCGTCTCCCGCATCCAGCAGCCGCACGATCTCGTCGTCGTCCGCGACATCGGCGACGAGCAGGAAATAGCCGGAATTGACGAACGTCGAGACGACTTCCCGGCTCGCGCTGCTGCGGTCCTGGTCGTACACCGCCAGCGGGATGTTGCGGATGTCGAAGCTGAGTGCGTATCCATAGAGCAGCAGGAAGAACGCCGGGACGAACAGCAGGATCAGGAGCGTCCGCCGGTCCCTGGCGATCTGCCTGAACTCCTTGAGCGCGACGGCACCGGCACTGGTCACGACGCGACACTCCGCTCGGCGATATCGAGGAAGACGTCCTCGAGGGATGGCGCCACCGCCGCGCAGGTGGCGGGCAGGCCGCCGCTCGCCAGTCGGGACTCCACGGTGCCGGGCAGAAGGTCCTGGGTCCGCAGCACCGCATGGACGGCGGTGCCGAAGACGCTGGTTTTCTCGACTTCGGGCATGGCCTCGAGCCGCCGCATCGCCTCCATCGGCTTCGCGGTCCGAACCTCGAGAATCGAACGGCCTGTGAACACCGACTTCAACTCGGGCACGGTGCCGAGCGCGGCCAGCTTCCCCGCCGTGATGATGGCGACCCGGTGGCAGTGCTCGGCCTCGTCGAGGTAATGCGTCGTCACGAGCACGGTTGTGCCGTGGGCCGCGAGGTCGCGAATCAGGAGCCAGAACCGGCGGCGGGACAGCGGGTCGACGCCGCCGGTCGGCTCGTCGAGAAAGACGATCGGCGGCTCGTGGAGGATCGCGCAGCTCAAGGCGAGGCGCTGCCGCCACCCCGCGGAGAGCGCGCGCGTCAGCATGGACTCGCGGCCGCGAAGGCCCGCCATCTCCAGCGCGAAGTCGCGGCGCGCGGCACGCCGAGCGCCGGAGAGGCCGTAGACGCCGGCGAAGAATGCGATGTTCTGGTCGACCGTCAGCTTCTCGTACAGCGAGAAGCGCTGCGACATGTAGCCGATGCGCCGTTTGACGCCCTCAGGGTCGGCGCCGACGTCGACGCCACCTACCCGTGCGCTCCCCGAAGAGGGCCGCAGCAGGCCGCACAGCATGCGGATCGTCGTGGATTTGCCGGCACCGTTGGCACCGAGAAAGCCGAAGATCTCGCCCTGGCCGACGTTGAACGTCAGCCGGTCGACGGCGGTGAACGCGCCGAACCGGCGCGTCAGGTCGGTGACTTCGATGGCGTTCATCGCGGCATCGAGCGGCCGGATGCGCGGGCGAGGCGCGCCTCGGCGAACCGCACGCCGGCGAGCGCCCGGGTGCGATCGAGCTCGGCCTGAAGCAACGCGCCGTCGGCGTCGAGGACGTCGGTCTGCGTTGCCACGCCCGCTCGATAGCGTTCGTTCACGACCCGGCGCGCCTCGGCGGCAGCGTTCACGGCATCCGCCGCGGCGGCGACCGCGGCGCGGCCGGAGTCGATCTCGAGCACCCGCTGCCGCAGCTCGAGCGACAGGACCGAATCAAACTCCGCCAGCCGCTGCCGCGCGGCGGCGGCGGCGCTGCCGGCCTGCAGCGCCTCCGCCCGCGTACGGCCGCCGTCCCATAACGACCACGCGACCGAGACGCCGGCGTCCCAGGACTCGTTCCACGTGTCGGCGCGCGGGAAGATGCGCGGGTTCGGCCGGCCGTAATCGACGCCGCCCGTCACGGCAACGATCGGGCGCGACCCCGCGGCGGCCGCGCGCTGCTGCAGATCGGCCGCGGCAATCCGCTGCTCGAGCGCCCGGCGCTCGTGGCGGAGCGACCGGGCGTCCGCGAGCGTCGACGTGGCGACACCGTCTGGCGCCGCCGGTTCCAGGACGGCCGCCGGTTCGATGGCCTGACCGAGGTCGACCCCCGTCAGCCGCGCCAGCTCCGCCGAGCTCATCGCGTGCTGATTGCTCGCTTCGATCGACAGCATGCGCTGCCGCGATTCCCGGGCCTCTGCCGTCGCCACTTCATTCGGCGGGACGAGCCCGGCCTTCATCCGCTCGCGCGCGTCATTCAGGTGGGCGCGCGTCCGCACCAGGCCCTGGTCCAGCACAGCGACCGTCGCCTGCGCGGTCACCAGCGCCCAGAACGCCCGGGCGACTTCGAGGCGCAGGTCGGCTTCGGTGACGGCCACATCGGCCGCAGCGGCCGACGCGTCGGCGCGAGCCGCCTGTTCGAGGATGTCGGCGCGGCCGCCGGTGTAGATCGGCCACTGCAGGTTGAGGCGTGTCAGGTAATTGTTCGGGGCATCCGGATACAGCACGCGCGGGGCACCGGTTGGCCCCGGCACCGCGAACTCGGTCACGTGATTGGTGCGGGTGTAGGCCGCCGTCGCGCCGACCACCGGATGGTCGGCCAGCTGGCGGACGTTGACCGCGGCGTCGGCCACGCCGGCGCGCGCACGGGCCTCGGCAAGGCGATGACTGGCGGCGACCGCCCGTGCCGTCGCGTCCGCGAGCGACAGCCGGATCGGTGGCCCCTCCTGCGCCCGGACCGCAGTCCCGAGGAGCAGCACGAGAGCGACGGCGATTCGTGAGCTGGTCATGATGGTGTGTCCGAAGTAAGACGGCTGATGAAAAAGTCCTCGAGCGATGCGGCGCCAGGGAGCAACGCGCGGAGCGTCGCGGGTTCGTCGCTCGCCAGCAGGCGCCCGTCGTGCAGCAGCGCGACGCGCGTGCATCGCTCGGCCTCGTCGAGATAGGGCGTCGACATCACGATCGTGATGCCGCGCGCGAGAAACTCCGACAGGAGCTTCCAGAACTCTCGGCGCGAGACCGGATCGACGCCGGTGGTCGGTTCATCGAGCACCAGCAGCTCGGGCTCGTGCACGAGCGTGCAGATGAGCGCCAGCTTCTGCTTCATGCCGCCCGACAGCCGGTCCGCGAGGCGGTCGCGAAATGGCGTCAGCTGCGTCATGTCGAGAAGCTGGCGCCGGCGGGATTCGAAGTCATCGACGCCATGAATCGCGGCCAGGAACGCGATGTTCTCGTCGATCGTCAGGTCGCCGTAGAGGCTGAACCGCTGCGACAGGTACCCGACGCGCTCGGTCGTCTGCCGATGCTGAGCCACCGGATCCCGCCCCAGTACCTGCACACGGCCGGCATCGGGGCGCAGCAGGCCGCACATCAGGCGAATGAGGGTGGTCTTCCCCGCGCCGTCCGACCCGATCAGGCCGAACATTTCACCCCGCTGCACGGTCAGCGACACGTTGTCGAGCGCCGGAGTCCGTCCATAACGCTTCGACACGCCGGCCAGGTCGATGGCCGCGCTCATGGCAGCGTCAGCTCGGCATCGACGGGCATGCCTGGCTTCAGGATGCCGCCGCTGTTGTCCACGCTGACCTTGATGCGATAGACCAGCTTCGATCGCTCGTCGGCGGTCTGCACGTTGCGCGGAGTGAATTCGGCCTGAGGAGAGAGATAGGTGACTGTGCCTTCGATCCGGTCGCCGGCATCGGTGATCACGATCGCCGGCTGGCCGAGCGAGATGCGCGGCATGGCAGGCTCGGGCACGAACAGGTTCGCCCATGCGTGATCCAGATCGGTGACGATGACCAGCGGCGCGCGGGGAGCGACGCCCTCCCCTGCCTCGACCAGTGTTTGCGTCACGACACCGCTGACGGGCGATGTGATCGCCGCATCTGTTCGTGTCTTCTCGAACACCGCGATCTGCGCGTCCGCCGAGGCGACCCGTGCGCGCGCGGCCTCGATTTCTTCAGTCGTGGCTCCGGCCTGAAGCCGCGCGACGACCTCGCCCGCGGCCCGCACCCGGTCGCGGGCGCCACGCTCGCGCTCGCGCGCGATATCGACCCGCGCCTGCGCGTCATCGCGCTGTTTCTGCGAGCCGGCGTTGACGGCCAGCAGGCTCTCGAACCGCGCCAGGTCCGTCCCGGCCGCTTTGAGATCGGCCGCCAGGGCGGCGGCATCGGCGCGCGCCGCATCGACCTGCGCTTCCGCCTGCCGGACATCCTCAGGCCGGGGACCGCGCTGGATGAACCGCAGCTGCGCATCGGCGGCGGCCCGGTCGGCCCGCATGCGATCGAGCTGCAGCTCCACGTCGCGCGTCCCGAGCCGGGCGATGGCGTCGCCCGCGGCCACGCGGTCGCCTTCCGAGACCCGCAGTTCCAGCAGCGGGCCGCCGACGTCGCCGGACACCTGGACCTCCGTGGCCTCGACATGCCCGGAGACGCGAAGCGTGTTCGACGGCGGCTCTGGAGCGCAGGCCGAGGCGGCCAGGCCCAGGCCAAGTGCGAGACCGATGGTTGTGTTCGTCATACGTCCTTTCGCAGGATGCCGCGGACCGACAGCTGCATGTGCCGGATGAACTCGCCGGTCTGGCGCGGCGCCGCCGCGGCGAGTCCCTGCACGCTCCGCCGCTGCGACACGACGCGCTGGCGCGCGAAGAACATGAGAATCGACGGCAGGATCGTCAGATACGTGAGCAGGGGATCCGCGTCGCGAAACAGCCCGTCGCGCTGTCCCTGAACGATGATGTCGCGCGCCCCCAGATAGACCCCGTTCATCGTCTCGAAGGTGGCGTCGTCGATGTGCACGGCTCCGGAGGCGAGTTCGCGGAGCATGATCGGCGGGAACCAGGGCCGCGCGGCCGCTTCCTCGACGAGCGCTTCGACCCACGCCTCGATCTTGGCGTCGGCGGCGCCGGGCTCGTCGGCGATGGTTCTCACCCGTTCGCCCACCGCGCGAAACATCTCGCGCAGCACTTCGAGGTAGAGCGCCTGTTTGCTGGCGTAGTGGTAGTAGAGCATCGCCTTGTTGACGCGGGCCCGGAGGGCAATACGATCCACCCGGGCGGCGTCGTACCCGCGCTCGGCGAATTCCTGGGCTGCGGCCTGGAAGACGGCGGCCTGGGAATCTCCCCGGGCGCGACGCTTCCGCGTCCTGATATTAACCAACCGGTTAGTTAATAATCCGGGACGTGTCCCGCTGTCAAGCCGCGATACGATCGCTACACATGCGCATCGTCATGGCTGGCGGATCAGGGTTCCTCGGCTCTGCCCTGACCGATTCCTTCCGCGCCGACGGCCACACGGTCACCGTGCTCACGCGCAAAGTCACGCAAATCCACCACCTCGCCTGGGACCCATACGGATCGATCACGGCCTGGGCGCACGTCATGGAAGATGCCGATGCCGTGATCAACCTGGCGGGGGCGCCGATCGACAGCCGCTGGACCGCCACCCACAAGCGCGACATGTGGAACAGCCGCGTGCGCTCGACCCGCACGCTGGTGGCGGCCATGAAGAGCGTCCGACGGATCCCGCCGGTGCTGTTGAGCGGATCGGCAATAGGCATCTACGGTCCGCACGGCGACGAACCGCTGACCGAAGAGAGCCGGCCCGGCGGCGGATTTCTCGCCGGCCTCGGCGAGGCATGGGAAAAAGAGGCACTCGCGGCCGGACCGGAAGCGCGCGTCGTCCTGCTTCGCACCGGCGTCGTCCTCGCACCGAACGATGGGGCGCTGCCGAAAATGGCGCTCCCCTTCCGGTTTTTCGCCGGCGGCCCGATTGGTCCGGGTACGCAGTACCTGTCGTGGATCCACCTCGACGACTGGGTCGCGATGGTCCGGTGGGCGTTGTTGAACGCTATTGCCGGTCCGCTCAATGTCACCTCGCCGAATCCGGTGACGAATGCTGAGTTCGCCCGCGCCCTCGGCAAGGCCCTGCACCGTCCGGCGCTCGTGCCTGCTCCCGCCTTCGCGGTCCGTCTCGTGCTGGGAGAGATGGCGGAGATGATTCTCACCGGTCAGCGCGTGTTTCCAGAGAAGGCGCACGAGCGGGGATTCGACTTCACCTACCCCGCGCTCGAGTCCGCGCTTCGCGCCATCTACCCCTCATAACTGGGTCTTCAGGGTAATCGGCGGCCTCCGTTGGAAGGCTCCGTTGGAGGCCTCCGTTGGAGGGGACGGAGTTAACGGGACACGATCACAGGAGGAACGAAGGAACGGAGACGAACGGAATTCATCAGGTTGGAACGGAGGGAGCAGAGGGAGCGGAGTTGATCGGATGGCGTGGATTGATGACGCGCTTGACGCCCTCGACCAGTTTCGGCGCGTTGAAGTTGATCAGCAGCCCCGCGGGACATCCGGTCAGTCCTACATACGTCAGAAGCTGCGCCTGGTGGACCGGCACGAGACGCTCCACTGATTTGATCTCGACAACGACCGTATCTTCCACAATCAGATCGACGCGGTGCCCGCCTTCGAGCAACCTTCCTTTATAAACAATCGGAATAAGCCGCTCAGTCGTGTAGCGCAACTGGCGAGTCGTCAGCTCGAATTTCAGACAGGACGAGTACGTCGATTCAAGAAGGCCGGGTCCCAGTGCCCGGTGGACGTCGATTGCGGCTGAAATGATCTGGCTGGTGAGTGTGTTGAATGGCGCTTCTGCGAGCATCAACAACGCCCGGAGCAATCAACGCGCCGGCGGAATTCCGGTGAGTTCTAGCGAGCTCCTTCGCGAAAGCGCAGAAACGTCGTCCGTCGAACGGCGACGAGTACGGCAAACTCTCCGTTCGCCTCCGTTCCCCCGTTCCTCCTGTGATCTCGTCCCGTTCCCTCCGCCCCCTCCACGGAGGTCCCAAACGGAGGCCCCCAACGGAGCAACGAGGCTACGGCCACTCCCCTTCCTACTGCGCGTATTTCTGCAGCGCCGCGATCCACGCCGGCACCGGCGCGGGGGACCCTGACCCAGCCCCGAAGATGATCTGCTTTGTATCGAGCGGTTTGCCGTAGAACCGCTGGTTCGCGTCGCGATCCTGACGGATTGTGCTGCCGTTGACGGTCACGCCGGCGAACAGGCCCCGCGACCGCGAGTAGCTGAGAATCTGGGCCCTGAGCTGCAGGTCGGTTGAGGCCTGCGCGTCGCGGCCGACAGGCCCGGCGGCCACCGCCGCGTCCACGCCGAGCTTGAACTGGTTGGAGACGAGCGTCTCGAGGCCGCGGCCCTCGTTGATGACGAGGACCAGATCCGCGGCCTGTCCCCCAATCTGCAGTCCGATACTGCCTCCGGTGAGCGTCATGAACGCCGGTGCCGACCAGACGCCGTTGTTGCGCGCGCTGATGATCCCGCGTCCGCGCATCGCGCCCACGATGAACCCGGCCTTGATCGTGTTGGGGAAGATCGCAATGCCGGCCGCCTTGCCCATAATGGCGCGCGGGATGGCCTGGTCCTCGGCCGACATGATCTCGCCGAAGACCGTGGCCGCCTCCTGGACGCGCTTCGCTTCGTCCGATGGCTGCTGCGCGCGGACCAGCGGCCCGGCAGCAACCAACAGCGCCACGGCGACGGCCGTGGCCCAGAGTCGATACGTAGTCATGAACTAGATGATAGCCGGAGCGCCCTGACGGAAGTCGCGGCCGAGCAGCGCAACGGAATTCGACCCGAGCCAGCCGTCGAGGATGCGGGCGTAGACCGCGCGGAAGTCGGTTTCGTAGCGCACGTCGCCGCCGGCGTTTTCGAGGGTCGGGTTCGCGGGGTTCGGGTCGAGCGACGCGACGCTCCCGTAGATGCCGCCGCGGACCCCGCCGCCCAGCGCCATCATGACGCCGGCCGCGCCATGGTCGGTGCCCTGGCTGCCGTTCTCGCTGATCCGTCGGCCGAACTCCGAGAACTGGAGCACGAGCGTGTCGGTAAGCAGACCCTGGTTGCGGAGGTCCGTGTAGAAGGCGAAGAGGCCGTCGCTGAACGTACCCATCAGGTTCGCGTACGCGCCGCCTCCGGCGTTCCCCTGGCCCGCATGGGTATCGAACCCGCCGGTCTGCACCCAGTACACCTTCGTGCCGATGCCGCGCACCATGGATGCCGCCACGGTTCGAAGCGCGAGCGCGAAGCCGTTGTTGGGATACGTCAGGGATGGAGTGTAGGTATTGACGGTCGCCACGCGGTCCAGGGTATCGAGCGCCCCCTTGATCGACCCGTTGACGAACGACAGATGCGGACGGTCCACCGCGACGTGCGAAGCGATGCGGCTGGCCGCCGTCCGCTCGTTGAGCGCTTCGGTGCCGCCGTTCGGGCTCGAGAGGCTGTAGGTGCGCGAGTCCGGAATCGCTGGCACCGACACCAGGCGCGACATAAGGGCGCGCGGGGTTTCGCGCGTGGAGTTCCACCCGGCGAGAGCGTCCACGGGCGAGGGCAGCGTGTCGAGATAACGGCCGAGCCACCCGACCCCCGTCGAGGCGTTGGGGTCGCCGGTGCCCCAGATGTCGAGCCCCTCAAAATGCGAGCGGCTCGAGTTCGTATAGCCGGTCCGCTGAATAACGGCGAGCCGTCCTTCGTTGAAGATACTCCTGAGGCCTGTCATCCGCGGATGCAAGCCGAGCGCCTTGCCGGTCCGGTCGCTGCCAATCTGCAGCACCTGCCCCGACGGAATCGCAATCGCCGGGCGGCGGCTGTAATAGAACGGATCCTGGTACGGGATGACCGTGCTGAGCGCGTCGTTGCCGCCGCTCAGATACACCACGACCAGGTTGCGGCTGCGGACGCCCTGCGCCAGCGCCAGATCGCTCAGGAACGCCGGCGCGGCAAAGCTGACGGTGAATGCCGCTACGCCGTCACGAATGAAGTCTCGTCGCGTAATCACGGCATCCTCAAATCAACTGGTACTCAGCGGCGCCCACGATCAGCCTGATGAGCCCGGCGGCTTTCGCATTGACCTGTGCGTCGGAGCCGGTCCACTGTGCAATGCCGGCGCGCGCGTACGTCTGCAATTCGCGAAACTGCGGGAACTCGAACCCCGACGGCGTGAGCTTCTCCAGCAGGAACCAGTCGACCAGCGCGTCGGGCGACGAGCGGTCCGCCGCACGCGCCACATTGAAACGCTGGTTGGACGCCAGCGACGCGGCGAAATTCATGCGCGCGAGCATCGCGCCGGTCGAGAACCAGCCGGCGCCAAGCTCCCAGCCGGCGACATCGGGCGGCTCGAAGAGCGTCTGGCCCATGTTCGTGAGCGGCGTGCGGACGCTGTCGATGGAAAAGCCGGTCCAGCCGACTTCACGGATCGACCGGATCACGAACTCCGCGGGCCACGAGTAGCGTCCGAACCATCGATCCGGGTGGGTGAACCACTCAGATTGCAGAATGAAGCGAACGACCGGCTTCATCTCCGTGTTGTTACGCAGGTATTCGGTCGCCACCGCTTCCACGAACGCCGGATCCGGCACGGTGAGCTCGCTGACGAAGAAGTTCCACAGCTTCCCGGCCAGCCGGCGCGCCGTTGCCGGATGCGTCGCCAGCGCCGTGATCAGGTCGATCCCGTCCTGCATCCCGTCGGCGGCGGCCCGTGCGGGAATTGTCGTACTGCCGTTCGAGGACACCGGGAACGTAAACGTCTTCGCGGTCGGATCGTGCTGCGCCGCGTTGTAGAAGAACTCGTAGTACGTGTTCGGATCGTCGTTGCGGCCGCCGGCCGTCGCGAGCCGCAGATTCCATCCGGTGAACACACGTGCCGCCGCGTACACGTCCGCCTCGGTATAGTTGCCGACGCCAAACGTGAAGAGCTCCATGATCTCGCGGCCGAAGTTCTCCTGGGGCCGGGCACGCACGTTCGTGCGGCCATCGAGCCAGACCACCGTCGCGGGATCGCGCGCCACTTCGACGAGCAGGTTGCGGAAGCTGCCGAGCGCAAACTGACGGAACAGCTCGATCTGTCCCTGCGGGCCCGGGAGCGCGCCCGGCTTGAGCGCCATCATCTTCGTCGCCTGAACGGCGCCGTAGACGCCCGCGATCTTGCTGTACGCGGTCGCAAAATGGTTGTGCCAGAACAGCGCCATCTTTTCCTGGAGCGGGCGCTCCGAGTGCGCCATCCGGAACAGCCATCGCTGCCGCGCGTGATCGATATTGGTGTCGGGCGAGAACACCCCACCGCTCTGCACGACACCGACGTAGTCGGCGCTCCCGATCTTCGTGTCCACGTCGTCCGGCAGCCGCTCGTAGTTCACGAGATAATCGACGACCGCCGCGGGAGACATGCCCTCAAAGCGGACGAGATCGGCCGCACTGGCACCAAATGCCGCGCGCCGCAGTACGTGTTCGACCCGCCGGTTCTCTCTAGGCATGTATGCTCGGGAGGCTCAATTGTATGCGTACCGATGGAGTGCACCCGATGAATTTTCGGTGGCGCCAGGGACTTCCGGTTTCGTGATTTGAAATACGATTGTGAAAACGTGCCAAAGCGGAAACCTGCCTCCCGTTCCCCGTCGCGTTCGCCACGCAGCAAGAAGAAGGCCCTTCCGGCGCGGCGCCGTCAGACCACACTGCCCCTGGTGCGGCGAGCCTCCGGCGACAGCGGCCTTGCGCCCGGTATGCAGGCGCTGAACACCTACCTGGCGGTCGCGAACGTCCGCGCGTCGATGGAGTTTCTGGAAAAGGCCTTCGGCTTTTCGCGCGGGGTCGTGCTGAACGACGCGGACGGGAACGCCCGATACGCCGAGATGCGCCACGGGCATTCGGTCGTCATGTTGATTCGCAAAGGCGACGGCACCGCCGCAACAAGCGGCGCCTCGGCGCTGTATACCTACGTCGAGGACGTCGACCGCGCGCTCACGCGGGCGCGCGAGGCCGGCGCCGGCGTGGACCCCGCGGAAGACAAGCCGTGGGGCGATCGCGCGGGAACCGTGACCGATCCCGATGGCTACCGCTGGGTGCTGGCGACCTTCAAGAAGCTCGCCCCGTTTTCGTAGCGACTGCCTACTGCCTACTGCCTACTGCCTACTACCTACTACCTACCAACCAGCCTGCTGTAGCACTCCTCGTACATCGGCACGACACGGTCGGCGCAGAAATCGACGCGAACGCGGTGGCACGCCGCCTGGCCCACCGCGCGGTGACGCTCGGGATCGCGCAGCAGCGCAATGGCGCTGGCCGCCATCGCATCGATCGCGTCTGGCGGATGGAGGAAGCCGCTGACGCCGTCCTCGATGACCTCGGGCAGGCCGCCCACGTCCGACGCGACGACGGGCACCTCGCAGGCCATCGCCTCGAGCGCGGCAAGACCGAAGCTCTCTTGCGCCGACGGCAGCAGGAACAGGTCGCTGATGGAGAGCAGCGGGACGACTTCTTCCTGGGCGCCCACGACGTCAATCAGATCCGCGATCCCGAGCTGGCGCGCAATCCGCGAGGCCTTGTCAGAATCGGGCCCGTCCCCGACGAGCAGCAGCCGCGCCGGCATCGCCTGGCGGATGCGGTCGAACACGGCCAGAACGGAGTCGACCCGCTTGACCGGACGGAAGTTCGAGACGTGGGTCACGATCTTCACCGCCGGGTCGTTCCGGGTGAAGCGGCTGCGCAGCGACGGAATCATCTGCCGCCGGTGGATCGAGCAGTCGAGGAAATTCGGGATCACCGCGATGTCCCTGGTGACGCCGAGCTCCGCGTACGTCGTCCGCCGCAGGCTTTCGGACACGGCGGTCACGCCGTCGGACTGCTCGATCGAGAACGCGACAATCTGCGAGTACGACGGGTCGTTGCCGATGAGGGTGATGTCCGTGCCGTGCAGCGTCGTCACGACGCGGGGCGCCGGGTGATGCCCCGATGCGAGCACCTGCCGGGAGAGGAACGCCGCGGTGGCATGGGGCACCGCATAGTGCGCGTGAATAATGTCGAGCCGGAATTCGCGGGCGACCTGGACGATCCGGTTCGCGAGCGACAGCAGGTACTGCGGCTCCCGGAAAAGCGGATAGGTCGGCGTCAGGACCTGGTGAAACGCCAGCCCCGCCTGGAATTCGCCCAGCCGGAACGGTGTTTCCGTGCTGATGAAGTGGACCTGGTGCCCGCGCCGCGCGAGCGCCTTTCCGAGCTCCGTGGCGACGATGCCGCTGCCCCCCACGGAGGCGTAGCAGACGATGCCGATGTTCATGCGCGGACGCCGTGCGGGAGGAGATCGTCGCGCAGGAGCGGATGCCGCACGACGAAGCCTTCCGCAAACGCCACGCCGGCCTGCGCCCCGAACTGCGCGTCGCGGCTCTCAATCAGCTGGGCGAAGCGGCTCGACGTCACGCGCGTGGCAACGGCGTCGCGACCGTCCGGCGCGAACTGGCTCTTGTGACACGCGAGCGCCCGCCGCTTTGTCTCGTAATGCTCGCTCACGTCGACGACGAATGACGGCGTGGCCGAGTCGTTGATGAAGTAGTAGCAGACGGACTCGGTCTTCCACGCCTCCCCGGAAGCGGGAAAACGGCGCAAGCCGGCACTGAAGACAGCCTCTACGAGCAGCTGGCTCGCCGCCGCATGGTCCGGATGGCGATCGGACCAGTACGGGAGCGCCACGACCCTGGGCCGGGCGCCGCGCACCATTTCGGCAGCGATGCGCACGTGGGAGGGGTCGTGTCCGATCCCCCGGTCAGGCAGCTTCAGATTGACGCGCCACCTGGCGCCGAGCACCTTCGTCGCGGCCTCGGCCTCCGACAGCCGCGCCTCGACGGTCCCATTGCTTCCCATTTCGCCGGCGGTCACGTCGCACAGCCCCACGCGGTGACCGCGGGCGGCATGCTTCGCCAGTGTTGCGCCGATGCCGATTTCAATGTCATCCGGGTGGGGGCCGAACGCGAGGATGTCCACGACATCCGTGCCAGGGGTCATCTCGTCCAACCGAGGACCTCGTCTGATTTTTCCGAGGCGCCCTGCACGGCGCGCAACAGCAGCCGGCCCGCGACGAACGACCCGGTGACGCTGGCCGGGTGGCCGCCGACCGCGAACACGTGGTGAGGGTAGTTGCGGTGGGCGCCGATGTACATCAGGCCGTCGGCGGTCTGGCCATACGATGCATCCCATCCGAGCTCCGGCCGGAGACCTGAGATTGCCGGATAGCGCCTGAGCACCTCGTACATCAGGGCGCCGGTTCGCTGGACGAGCGCGGCCTCCCGCTGTTTCGCAGGCGTGGCGGCCTGGTCGCCGCCGGAGATCAGGAGCCGGTCGTCGCGACTGCCGATCTGCGGTGAGAGTCCCTCCAGATCGCGCAGAAGGATGCGTGGATCGCCGAGCGCCTTTCGCATCGCCGCAGGCACCGGCTCGGTCAGCACCATGTAGGATGCGCGGTCGTCGAGATGGCGCTGCAACGGCTTGTACACCTCGGTGAGGCAGCCTGTGGCCACAATCACTTTGGCGGTGCGAATCTTCCCCCCGTCGGCCAGCACCTCAGCGTACTTACGCGTGAAGCGCGTCTTCCGGACCGCCGACTTCTCGTAACACACGGCGCGCCTGGCACGGGCAGCAGCGATGATCCCGATGCATGCACGATAGGGCTCGAGCGCGAATGCGTCGCGTATCCTCAGGCCGCCGGCCGCCTCGAGCTTCATCCTCGACAGCATCTGTTTGCGGACCAGCCATGCGGCGTCGAGTCCTGCATCCCGGCGCGCGTCGTGTTCCCGGCGCAGCTCGCGCTCGTTCTGCGTGGCCACGGCAATGAGCGTGTCGCGTGGGTCGACATCGCATGTGACGCGCAGCCGTTTCAGCAGCGCCACCCCGTCGAGCGCGCCCTTCCGCCATGTGTCAAAAATCAGCCGGGCCGCGCGCAGGCCGTGCTGACCGGCGACCGTCCGGAACAGCGGGCCCGGTTCCGGAGACAGGAGTCCAGCGCCTCGCATCGTCTGGCCCAGGCCGATCCGATCGGCCTCGAGCAGGATCGTCTTCAGGCCCGCTGACGCACACATGTACGCGGCCACCGATCCGGTGAGACCACCGCCGATGATCACGACGTCCGCGGTGTGGTCGCCCCGGAAGCGCGGAAAGCTCGGAACTCGGGACGCGGGAACGTCCCGGCCCCACGGGGGCGTGCCGTAACGGGTTCGCATCGATTCGTCCGGAATTGTACCTTGCGGCTAAGATGGCCCCCGCCCGCCGCTCACGCATTCAAGCGGCATCCGGCCCCTATGCGTGTCTTTCTCCGTATCGTGTTGATCCTGCTGGCCGTCCTGGTGGTGGCGGCAGTGGCAGGCGCCGTCTGGGCACGGGCCGAGCTTCGCGGCAGCCTCCCGCAGCTCGATGGCCGCCGCCAGCTGCCCGGGCTCACGGCGGCCGTGCGCATCACGCGCGACGCGCTGGGGATCCCGACGGTGTACGCCTTCAACCGCGTGGACGCCGCGCGGGCGACCGGTTTTCTCCACGCCCAGGACCGGTTCTTCCAGATGGACCTGGCGCGCCGGCGGGCCGCCGGAGAACTGTCGGCGCTTGTCGGCGCGCGCGCCCTCCCGCTCGACCGCGACATCCGCATTCATCGATTTCGCGCCGAGGCGCAGCGGGCGGTCGACTTGCTCGCCGCCGCCGATCGCGAGCTGCTCGACGCGTACACGGCAGGCGCCAACGCCGGCCTGCAGGCGCTCGAGGCCCCGCCGTTCGAGTACCTCGTCCTGCGGCAGACGCCGGCGGCATGGAAGCCGGAGGACTCGCTGCTCGTCGTCTTATCGATGTTCGTCACGCTGCAGGATGACGACGGGTCGTACGAGGCGACGCTGGGAACCATGCAGGAGCGGCTGCCGGCGGCCATGGTGGACTTCCTGGCGCCGCGCGGATCCGAGTGGGATACGCCGCTGACCGGTCCGCCCTTCACCCTCCCGCCGATTCCGGGGCCCGACGTCTACGACCTGCGGACCAGGCGGGCCGGCACGCGTCCGGTCATCGTGCCCCAGCAACTCGACTTCGAACGGGTGGACCGCTCGCCGGATACGTGGCCGTTCGCCGACACGCCGAATGAGGCCGCGCTCGCCATCGGCAGCAACAATTTTGCGGTCGCTGGGGCGCTCACCGCCGACGGCCGCGCACTCGTCGCAAACGACATGCACCTCAGCATCCGCGTCCCCAACACCTGGTACCGGGCCTCACTGGAATGGCCGGATGACGAACGCGGCGGCGAGCTCCAGCGCGTCACCGGCGTGACGCTGCCGGGCGTCCCCGCCATGGTCGCCGGGAGCAACTCGCATGTGGCCTGGGGCTTTACCAACACCTACGCCGATTGGAGCGACATCGTCCTCATCGATGCCGATCCGGCGGACCCGGACCGATACATGACGCCCGACGGACCGCGGCGGTTCGAGCGGCACCAGGAACTGATCGAGGTCGCCGGGGGGGCCCCGGTGATGCAGAAGGTCGTGTGGACGATCTGGGGTCCGCTGCTCGAACCGGACGCTCGCGGGCGGCCGCGCGCGTACCGATGGGTCGCCCACGACGCCGGGCGGCTCGCCGTCTCCGTCCGCCCGATGGAGGCCGCTCGCTCGCTCGACGAGGCCTTTGACGAAGCGAATGGCCTCGGCACGCCAGGCCAGAACATCGTCGCGGCCGACCGCTCGGGCCGGATTGGCTGGAGCGTGTATGGCTCAATCCCCCGCCGCGTCGGCTTCGACGGGCGACTCCCCGCGTCGTGGGCCGATGGATCGCGGCGGTGGGACGGATGGCTCGACGATGCGGAATACCCGCGCGTGGTCGATCCGCCGGACGGCCGGGTATGGACGGCGAATGCGCGAGTGGCGAGCGGCGCGATGCTCGACAGGCTGGGCGACGGCAGCTACGAGATTGGATCGCGGGCGCGGATCATCCGCGATCGCCTCGCGGCGCGGAATCAGTTCACGGAGCGCGACCTGCTGGCGATCCAGCTCGATACGTCGTCGGCGTTTCTCGAGCGCTGGCGGACGCTGCTGCTCAACGTCCTCACGACCGACGCGGGCCCCGCTACCCCGGCCCGCGCGGAGTTCCGCGACATCGTTGACCGCGGCTGGACCGGACAGGTACAGGCTGACTCAGCTGCCTATCGACTGGTGCGCGCCTTTCGTGACGTCGCGTCGGCTCGCGTGATCGCCTTCGTGCTGTCTGAGTGCTATGAAGCCGATCCGTCGTTTGACTACACGACGGTGCGGCGCCGCGACGCGGCAATCTGGCAGATGCTCTCGGAGCAGCCGCAACACCTGCTCGACCCTGCCTACGAGACCTGGACCGCATTCATCCTCGCCGCGGTTGATGAAACCATCACGCAGGCGATGCGCGACCGCAGCGGCTCGCTGCGCGATCGGGTCTGGGCCGAGTACAACGTGACCGCCTTCCGGCACCCGCTCTCACAAGCGCTCCCCTTTATCGGGCGTCGCCTCGACATGCCGTTCGCGGAACTGCCGGGAGACCTCTACACGCCGCGGGTCCAGTGGGGCGCGATTGGTGCGTCAGAGCGGATGGTCGTCTCGCCTGGCCGGGAAGCCGAAGGCATCATGCACATGCCAACGGGCCAGAGCGGGCATCCGCTGTCGCCGTTCTACGCGAACTCGCATGATGCGTGGGTGAAAGGTGAACCCACACCCTTCTTGCCGGGCCCGACCGTTCATACGCTGACGCTGGCTCCTTGAACAACTCGAACTGGAACCGTTCGAAAATCTGAGTTGCAGATTCTGCATTCTGGACGTGCCCCTGGATGTGACGTAACGAACCACGTACGCGGCGTTCGGTTCAGATAGGATCACCCCGTGCCAATCGTTCTAAAGGGGTTTGAGAAGCTGACGCAAGGCGCGGTGTGAATCGTACCGGGAATCTCGGAGGGCGAGTTAATTGAGTCAGGCCACTGCGGCCTGCTCATAGTACTGCGCTTCGTACTCGGCCGGCGGCACGTACCCGATCGGCTCGAGCAGCCGGCGCGTGTTGAACCAATCGACCCACGTCAGT
>CAXNKG010000001.1:0-162520 GCA_964202965.1 Vicinamibacterales bacterium | reverse complement strand
TCTGTCGGACCCCAGGCAGCCAGTTTCCCGGTGGTCATAGGGGCAGGGTCCCACCCGTTCCCATTCCGAACACGGAAGTTAAGCCTGCCACCGCCGATGGTACTGCATGCGTAGGTGTGTGGGAGAGTAGGTCGCTGCCGGGATTATTTGTGAGAGAACGCCGCAGAAAAGGCGTTCCGCTCGACTCTGACGAGGCCCGCTTCACGCGAAGCGGGCTTTTTCTTTGTACGGCGCCGCTGCCGCGGAGCCGCATGGCCCGGGTCGCCACCTCCCTCGTCTCGTATCATTGACGGCTCCCATGGTCCCGCTACGTCGCCTGCTCTTCGTGTGTGTCGCGGTGACAGTCTGCGGCGCCGTCCTCGGCGCGCAGTCGCCGTCCGAACTGCGCTGGGGAGGTGATGCGGAGGGAGGCGCTCCCTTTGTCGAAGCCGACCCTCGCGATCCGAGCCGTCTGGTGGGGTTTGATGTCGAAATCGCCACGCTTCTGGCGACCGAACTTGGCCGCGTCCCGCGCTTTGTCCAGGTTGGGTTCACGAGCCTGGATGCGTCCGCAGCGCGAGGCGACTTCGATATCGGCCTGAGCGGGATCGAAGACAGTTCCGCGCGGCGTGCCAGACTCGCAGTTACGGTCCCCTACTACGAGTTTCGCGAAATCCTCACCGTCCGCGAGGCCGACCGCGAGCGCTATCGCACCCTGGCCGACCTCCGCGGGCGGCGCGTGGCGACGCTCGGTGCCACCCTGGCCTACGACATCCTTATCGCGGCGGCGTCCGAGCACGGTGTCGTACCTGTGACGTACGAAGACGATGTTCATCCGTATGCCGACCTTGCCGTCGGGCGCGTGGACGCGGTGTTGCTCGATGAGGTGTTGGCCGCCCGTGGCGTCGCACGCAACGCGAGGCTGGCCAACCAGGATACGAATGCCGGCGTCGGACATTACGTCGGAATCCTCGCGCCTGCCGAGACGGCACTTCGCGATCGGGTGAACGAGGCACTTCGCCAGGCCATGCGGGACGGACGCCTCGAGGCGATCTTCCGGCGCTGGACCATGTGGAACGAGGACCAGCCCCGGCTGTATGCACGGGTGCTGGCGGGCGAGTCCCGCGAGCTCGTGCCCCCCTCAGGCCCCGCTGCTGCGCTCAGCCAGTGGGAGGCCGCACGACGCTATCTACCGTCCCTCGTTCGCGCGGCGCTCATTACCCTGCTGCTGTCATGCATCGCGATGGCGCTCGCCGTCACCGTGGGCGTGCTCATTGCGACCGGACGCGTCTACGGGCCTCGCAGCGTGCAGATGGCCCTGTTGGCCTATGTCGAAGTCATTCGGGGCACCCCGCTCCTCCTGCAGTTATTCGTGTTGTATTTCGGGCTGGCGTCGATCGTGCAGCTCCCGGCGTTCGCCGCCGCGCTTCTTGGCCTTGCGCTCAACTACGCGGCGTACGAAAGCGAGATCTATCGCGGTGCGTTGCTGGCGGTGCCGCAGGGGCAGCTTGACGCTGCGAGGACTCTCGGCCTCTCCGACGTGCAGGCGCTCACCCTCGTGCGCGGCCCCCAGGCCCTCCGTCTGGCCCTGGCGCCGATGACGAACGACTTCGTCGCGCTTCTCAAAGACAGCTCGCTCGTGTCGGTTATCACGGTCGTGGAGCTGACTAAGCAGACGTCGATCTTTGCCGCCAACATCGGAAGCTGGTTGCTGCCCGGCATCCTCTGTGCGGCGCTGTATCTGGCCTTGTCGCTGCCACTGGCGCAGCTGGCGCGGCGGCTCGAGGCGCGATGGCGCATCCAGTGACGTTGCGCCTGCAGGCCGTGTCCATTCGCCGCGGCGCTCGTGCGGTTGTCGACGGTCTTGCTTTGACGGCGGAGCCCGGCGAGCTGGTCGCGATCATGGGCGCGTCAGGAACCGGGAAAAGCAGCGTCCTGCGCGCCATCAGCGGGCTCGATCCGATCGCAGCGGGGGCGATCGATGTCGGCACCCTCCGGCTGGCGCCGGGCCCGATCCCCCGGGGCGCGCGGCTGAGGGCACTGCATCGCTCGGTGGGGATGGTCTTCCAGTTCCATCATCTCTTTTCGCACATGACCGCGGTACGGAATGTCTGCCTCGCCCCGGTCCATGTGCTCAATCAGGCTCCGGGCGGCGTCGAACAGCGGGCGCGAGCGCTCCTGCGGGATCTTGGCGTCGGACATCGCGCTGACGCAATGCCTCACGAGCTGTCTGGCGGCGAGGCGCAGCGCGTCGCCATCGCCCGGGCGCTCGCCGTCGACCCGCCGGTCCTGCTGCTGGATGAGCCGACGGCGTCGCTCGATGCCGGACGCCGCCAGGAGCTGGCGGCGACGCTGGTCGATCTATCCAGGCAGGGACGCACGGTGCTCGTCGCCACTCACGATGAGGAGTTCGTGCGATGGTGCGCGGCCCGCATCGTCGTGTTGGATGCCACTAGAATATCAGCCGGTCCTGATTCCTGATGCCTGACGCGTCCGTGCGCACAGATGCCCGCTATGTGGAGTTTGATACCGATCGGCAGATCCGGCATCGCAACAAGCTGCATTACCGGTTCAACCACTGGCCAATCTGGATCTTCGTCTTCTTCATTGCGCCGGGGCCGTTGACATTCGACCTGTTCGAGCGCGGGTTCGACGCACGTCTGCTCGCCTGGCTGGGCGCCGTGCTCGTGAGCACCGGCGTCGCCGGGGTTCGCGGCCGCCTGCCCGGATGCGAGCCGCGGCCCTACATCATCCGGTTTACCGAGGACCGTCCGAATCCCCTGTATCGCCGCGCCTGCTACACGACCGCCTGGGGCGAAGTCGTCGCATTTGCGGGGCTGAACATCGCCGGCCTCGCATACGCCGTCCTGTCCGGAGAGTGGCGGCTCAAGCAGATGTACGAGGCCGCGTACTTCCCGATCGCCGGGACCGTGTGGACGCTTGGCGCGCTCGGGATGCTGCCGCGCGTGAAGCGCTCGACAAAGGGAGAAGGCCACGAGCGGCGCTACTTCTACGGGTCGGTCTGGGCGGTGGCGATTGCGCAACCGATACTGTGGCTTCTCTGGAGAATGCTGCCGATGGGCCGCGTGAGCGACGCGCTCAAGCTCGCCGTCTTTGCGGGCGTGCTGGCCTTCGTTGCCCACTTGTCTCGCCGGGGGCTCTTACCCCGGACGCGGCCGATCGTTCCAGGAGAACTGGCGGTGAGCGACTAGCTGATGCCGCTCTCCATCGACGCGCTGACATCACCGACACTCAAGCACCTGCGCGGGCGCTGGTGGAACGAGGAATTCACGGAGTTTCTCGTCGAAACACTGCGGCCCCGCGCGGGCAACCGCATCCTCGACGTGGGGTGCGGCGAGGGCCTGGCCGAAATCCACATCGGCCAGGCGTCGCTCTGGGCCGATCGCAAGGCAGAGATCGAGCACTCGATCGAAAGCGCTCCGGCGGCGGCGGTCCGCGCGGCGGGCCGCGCGTACCTCGACTCGCTCGACGCCTACGCCCACGAGGCGGATTCCGCGGGCTCCGCCTTCGTCGAGATTCAGAACACGATGCTCTTTGCGGCGGTCGGACAGAAGCCCGCGTAATGGCTGAAGGGCACGAGGGATGGGACGAATACGCCCCGTTCTACGACTGGGAGAACGCGCGGACGCTCGGCCGCCGGGACGTGCCGTTCTGGAAGAAACTCGCGCTGGAGACACCCGGGCCCGTGCTCGAGCTCGGCTGCGGCACCGGCCGGATCGCTATTCCGCTGGGCAAGGCACGGGCGCGTATTGTCGGGATTGACCGATCTGAGGCGATGCTGACGCGGGCTCGCCGGCGCCTCGCGCGGAACCGCCTGAGCCGGCGACTCGCCCTCATTCGCGGCGACATCCGGCATCTGCCGTTCTCCCGCGGTGCCTTCGGGGTTGTGATTGCCCCGTACGGCATCCTTCAGTCGCTCGTCCGCGAGCGCGACCTCGCTGCCACGCTCGCGGCTGTTCACGGCGCCCTTCGCCCCGGCGGCACGTTCGGCCTCGAACTTGTCGCGGACCTGCCCTCCTGGGAGGAATACCGGAAGCGGGTCAGCCTCAAGGGCTGGAAACGACGGAAGGGAGGCGCGCATGTCACACTCGTCGAAACCGTCCGGCAGGACCGTGCGCGTCGCCTGACGATCTTTGACCAGGAGTTTACCGAGCGCCGCGGGCGACAGCGCCGCACCTGCAGGTTCGCGCTGACGTTCCGGACCCTGACGGTCCCCCAGATGGTGCGGCGGCTGGAGAAGGCCGGGTTCGAGGTGAGGGCCCTTCTCGGCGATTATCGGGGCGGTCCCTGGGACGAGCGTGCCGAGGTGTGGATGATCCTCGCGCAGCGTCCCGTGAGTTAGAATTCATCTTTGTTTCTGGAGTGTTGACATGTCTGGCCATTCCAAGTGGCACACGATTAAGCACAAGAAGGGCGCCGCTGACGCGAAGCGCGGCAAGGTGTTCACCCGGATCATCAAGGAATTGACGGTCGCCGCGCGCGGCGGCGGGGGCGATCCCGAGATGAACCCGCGCCTGCGCACGATTGTCGCCGACGCCAAGGCGAACAATATGCCGCGCGAAAATATCGAGCGCGCGATTCGCCGCGGGACCGGCGAAGAGCCCGGGGTGACCTACGAAGAGGTGACCTACGAAGCCTACGGGCCCGGTGGCGTGGCGTTGCTGATCGAGACGCTCACCGACAACAAGAACCGGACGGTCGGTGAGGTCCGCTTCATGCTCGGCAAGCACAACGGCACGCTCGCGGCGGAGAACAGCGTCGCGTGGATGTTCTCCCGGAAGGGCGAGGTCCTCATCGAAAAGGGGAAAATCGACGAGGACAATCTGCTGGCTGCGGCGCTTGACGCCGGCGCCGAGGACATGAGCGACGACGGCGATGCCTGGGAGATTGTCTGCCCGCCCGAGCAGTTTGAAGCCGTTCGCGATGCCGTGAAAGCGCTCGGCATCGAGCCGGTGAGCGCAGCCATCGCGATGATTCCGAAGAACTACGTGAAGCTCGTTGGCAAGGAAGCGCAGCAGATGCTGAAGTTGATGGAAGCCATCGAGGACCACGACGACGTGCAGCACGTCTGGGCGAACTTCGACGTCGAAGAGAAGGAGATCGAGGCCTCGCTCGCGTGAGAATATTCGGCATCGATCCGGGCTCCGAGCGCACCGGTTATGGGTGCGTGGAGGCGGACGGCCGCGTCACTCGTCTGGTCATCTGCGGCGCGATCTCGGCATCGGCGGCCGACCCCTTTCCACAGCGTCTTGCGCGCATCCATCGTGAGCTGCTCGCGGCAATCAACGGCTGCCGCCCCGATTGCGTGGCCGTGGAAAGCCTCTTTCACGCCGTCAACGTCCGCAGCGCGCTGAAGCTCGGACACGCGCGCGGCGTCGCAGTGCTGGCCGCCGTCGAGGCGGGTTGCCCGGTCGTCGAGTACACCCCCGCAGAAATCAAGCGCGCCGTCGTCGGCTACGGCCGCGCCGAGAAGCAGCAGGTCCAGCAGATGATCAAGCTGCTGCTCGGCCTTGCGCAGGCCCCGTCGCCCCACGACGCCGCCGACGCGCTGGCGGTCGCCATCTGCCACCTGCATTCGATGGCCCCGGCCGGCCTGAAGGCGGTTGACACGCCGGATGCTCCGGGCCGCAAGCCGCGCAGCTGGCGCGAGTACCGCCCCCCGACGGCCGGATGATCGCCTTCCTGCGGGGCCGAATCATCGACAAGCAGCCGAATCTGATCGTCATCGATGTACAGGGTGTCGGCTATGAAGTCCACGTGCCCTTGTCTACGTACTACGAAGCCGGCGAGGCGGGCGCTGACCAGGCGTTGCGGATTCACACGCATGTCCGTGAAGACGCCCTGCAGCTGTACGGCTTTCTCACGGCGCTCGAAGAGCAGTTGTTCGAGCGGCTGATTTCGATCAGCGGCATCGGGCCCAAGCTTGGTATTGCGGTGTTATCGGGAATTGAACCGGCCGCGCTCGTCACGGCGATTCAGCGCAGTGATGTCGCGCGGCTCACCACGATTCCAGGCGTCGGCAAGAAGACCGCTGAGCGCATCGTGCTGGAGTTGAAGGATCGGCTCTCTCAGATGGCGGCCGTCCCTGCCGGCGCCGCCTCCTCGGCGGCCGCGACGGGCGACCGGCTGCGCGACGACCTGCTCTCCGCGCTGCAGAATCTGGGCTACCATCGGCCGCTGGCTGAGAAGGCTGTCGACGCGACGCTGGCGAAGACGGAGGCCCCAACATTCGAGCACGCCCTTCGTGGTGCGCTGCGGGAGCTGATGCGGTGACCGACCGGCTGATCGCCGCCGCAGGGGCCGAGGACGACAAGCAGTACGAAGCTGGACTTCGCCCGCGGACCCTGAACGAGTACATCGGTCAGGACCGTGTCCGGGACAACCTCACCGTGTCCATTGCGGCAGCGCGCGGGCGCAGCGAAGCGCTCGATCATGTGCTGTTGTACGGCCCGCCCGGCCTCGGAAAGACGACGCTCGCGTACGTGATTGGCAACGAGATGGGCGTTCCGGTGCGTGCGACGGCCGGTCCCGTGATCGAAAAGCCAGGCGACCTGGCGGCCATGCTCACCAATCTTCAGCAGCACGAAGTGCTCTTCATCGACGAAATCCATCGGATGGCACCGGCGATCGAGGAGATCCTCTATCCCGCGATGGAGGACTACGAGCTCGACATCGTCATCGGCCAGGGTCCGAGCGCCCGCTCGGTCAAGGTGCCGCTGCAGAAGTTCACCCTCATCGGCGCCACGACCCGGGCCGGCCTGCTGACGGCGCCGCTCCGCGCCCGCTTCGGGATCGTGCATCGGCTCGACTTCTATGAAGAGCGCGACATTCACGAGATCGTGCGCCGCTCCGCCCGGATCCTCGACATCCCCGTGGACGAGGACGCGGGCCGAGAGATCGCGCGGCGGTCGAGGGGGACACCGCGCATCGCCAACCGGCTGCTGCGCCGGGTCAGGGACTACGCACAGGTGCGCGCCGATGGACGCGTGACGCTGGATGTCGCCACCGCCGCCCTCAAACTGCTCGAGGTTGACGATCACGGGTTCGACGAAGTCGACCGCCGGCTGCTTCGCACCATCATCGACAAGTTCAGCGGCGGCCCCGTGGGCGTCAACAGTCTTGCCGCCGCGATTCATGAAGAGAAGGATGCGATTGAGGACATGTACGAACCGTTCCTGATACAGGCTGGGTTCCTCGATCGCACGCCGCGCGGGCGTGTCGCCACCGCGCGCGCCTACGAATATTTCGGACTCCAGCCTCCAGAGAAGAATTCCCGTCTGTGGTGAGCGTCAGGCCGCGTACCCCGCTGCGCGCGCGCATCTCGAGCCTCGCCACGTACGTCCCGCCACGCGTGCTGACGAATGCCGAGCTCGAGAAGATGGTCAGCACGAGCGACGAGTGGATCCTGCAGCGCACGGGCATCCGCGAACGGCACATCGTCGATGAAGGCGTGGCGACGTCCGATCTGGCCGCCGAAGCGTCGAGGAGGGCGCTGGCCAAGGCCGGACTGACGGCCGCAGACATCGACTTCATCGTCGTGGCGACCACCACGCCGGACACGCTGTTCCCGAGCACCGCGTGCCGGGTGCAGGACAAGATTGGCGCGACCTCCGCATGGGGGTTCGACCTGTTCGCCGCCTGTTCGGGCTTCACGTACGCCCTGACGACGGCGGCACACCTCGTGTGCAGCGGCGGCAGCAGGCGAGCGCTCGTGGTCGGCGCGGACGTGATGTCGAGCATCATCGACTACACCGACCGTACGACCTGCGTCCTGTTCGGCGATGGCGCGGGCGCGGCGATCGTCGAGGCGACCGACGACCCCGGTCTCGGAATTCTGGATTTCGAGAACTACATCGACGGCAGCGGCGGCGACGCGCTCTGCATGCCCGCCGGTGGAAGTCTACGGCCGGCGAGCAAGGACACGGTCGATCAGCGGCTGCACTACGTCAAGCAGGACGGGCAGGCCGTGTTCAAGTTTGCGGTGCGCAATACCGAAGAGGCGTGCCGGCGGATCATGGAGCGCAATAACGTCAGCGCCGACGACGTGGCGTTGTTCGTATCGCACCAGGCCAATCGCCGCATCATCATGTCGGCTGCGGAGAAGCTTGGTGTGCCCCCCGACAAAGTGATCATCAACATCGAGCGGTTCGGCAACACGACCGCCGCGACGATTCCTCTGGCGCTGAACGACGCGATCGAACAGAACCGGGTGAAAAAAGGGGATCTCCTCGTCCTCGTGTCTGTCGGCGCGGGCTACACCGTCGGGTCCGTGCTGTTGAGGTGGGGCTAGGCGTTCGCAGGCGTTCCTGGGCCGAACCACCGTACGTGGCTGAGATACAGTCGTGACGGATGGACGTCGCCGCGTTCGGGTTCGATCTTCCCGATGAGCTGATCGCGCAGGACCCGCCAGCCCGGCGAGACGAATCACGGCTCATGGTCGTGCCCCGGCAGGGGGCGTCCGTTGAACATACGCAGTTTCACCGCCTCGCCGACCATCTGCGCCCCGGCGACCTCCTCGTGCTCAACAATACGAAGGTATTCCCTGCCCGCCTGCTGGGGACCCGCCTGCCCGGCGGTGGTGCGGTGGAGTGTCTGCTGCTTCGCGACGAAGGGGAGGGCGTGTGGGAGGCCCTGGTTCACCCGGGCCAGAGACTCAAGGAAGGCGCGCGTATCGTGCTCGAGCGCGAGGGAGCGCGTCTCTTCGGCGAAGTGCTGGCGCGGCGATTCTTTGGGCGGCGGAGCGTGCGGTTATGGACGGAAGACGGTTCGGACGTCGGCGCCGCGGTCCAGCGGATCGGACACATTCCGCTGCCGCCCTATATCAGGCGGGATGACCGCCCCTCGGACCGCGAGCGGTATCAGACGGTCTACGCGCGCCAATCCGGCTCGATCGCGGCTCCGACGGCGGGGCTCCATTTCACGCCGGAGGTGTTCGACGCGCTCGCCGCACGCGGCGTCGAGCGCGCTGAAATTACCCTCCACGTTGGGTACGGGACGTTCAAGCCGATTCGTACGCAGCGGGTCGAAGAGCACGTCGTCGACCCCGAGCGGTACGTCGTCGATGCAGCGGCGGCCGCGGCGCTGACGCGCGCCCGCGCCGAGGGGCGCCGCATCATCGCCGTCGGGACGACGACGGTGCGTGTGCTGGAATCGCTGAGCGGACCCGTCGAGGGAGGGCGCCAACCCGGCGCCGGCGAAACCAATCTGTTCATCCGTCCGGGCCACGAATTTCATCTCGTCGACGGCCTGATCACGAATTTCCATCTGCCGCAGTCCTCGCTCCTGGTGCTGGTCGCGGCCTTTGCGGGCCGCGAGAGGATTCTCGGAGCGTACCGGGAAGCGATCGCCCGGCGGTATCGCTTTTACAGCTACGGTGACGCGATGCTGATACTTTAGTGGGCCTATGCCATTCCCCTATGAGGAGTTCGATCTGTCGGGGGTCCGCACGTACCCGTTGCAGTCGAGGGTCAGCAAGACCCGCATCAGCGACTGCGCGCGGCCCGTCGAGCGCAGGGGCACGTTCAAGAACTGGTTCGAATCGCTGCCGACGATTCTCGGCGGAGACGATCTGCGGAAGGTCGTGCGCGCGATTGTCGCGGCGCGCCGGCGGGACGCCGGCATCGTGTGGGGACTCGGCGCGCACGTGATCAAGACCGGCGTATCGCCGGTGGTGATCGATTTGATGCGGCGCGGGTGGGTGTCGGCTGTCGCCATGAACGGGGCGGGCATCATCCATGACTTCGAGATCGCGCTCTCGGGGGGTACGTCCGAAGACGTCGATGAAGCGCTCGGCCCCGGGCGTTTCGGGATGGCGGAGGAAACCGCGCTCCTGCTGAACGAGGCGATTTGCCGCGGCGTCGAGCGGCAGCAGGGCCTGGGCCAGGCGGTCGCGGAGTTCCTTGCACAGCGCGGTGCACCGCATGCGGACTACAGCATCGCGGTCGCGGCGCACCGGCTTGGCATTCCGCTCACGGTGCACGTAGCCATCGGGACGGACATCATTCACATGCACGCGGCCGCATCGGGCGCCGCGATTGGCGAAGCGAGCCTCCGCGATTTCCGGTACTTCGCCTCCTGCGTGGGGCGGCTCGAAGGCGGGGTGTACCTGAACTGCGGGTCGGCCGTCATCCTGCCAGAGGTGTTCCTGAAGGCCGTCGCGCTCGTGCGGAACCAGGGCATCGCCCTGGACGGCCTGACGACGGTGAACCTCGATTTTCTGCGGCTGTATCGACCCCAGACGAACGTCGTCGCCAGGCCCGTTGCCGGGACCGGCGGGACCGGCATCTCGCTGATCGGGCATCATGAGATCCTGATCCCCCTTCTTGCGGCCGCGCTGGTCGAAGAGGACTGATAAAATGAACGATTCCTGCCGGAGTAGCTCAGCCGGTTAGAGCACGCGTCTCATAAGCGCGGGGTCGGCGGTTCGAGTCCGCCCTCCGGCATACCAAATCCCAGATCCCAGGCACCCAGTCCCAGCGCCTCCGGCGCGGGGGTTGGCGGTGTGGGGTTTGGGTTTTGGGGTTGTGGTTGTGACTTCTCTCCATCAACAGGTCCGGCGAACGATTCGGCGCCACGGTCTCCTGCCGCCAGGCACGCGGGTCGTCGTGGGCCTGTCCGGCGGCTCGGACTCCATCGCGCTGGCGCGGCTGCTTCTTGAGCTGGCCGAACACGGCGGCTTCACCGTGGCCGGTGTGGCGCACCTGAATCACGGATTACGTCTCTCGGCCGGCCGCGATGAGGCCTTCTGCCGCGCATTCGCGGGACGTGTCTCGCTGCCCAGCGTGGTGGAAGAGGCGAACGTCCGTGCCTTCGCGGCCGCCCAGCGGCTTTCCCTGGAGGACGCGGCGCGGCGGCTTCGATACAGCTTCCTGGCCCGCGCCGCGTTCACCCTCGGCGGCGACCGGATTGCCGTCGGGCATACGCAGGACGATCAGGCGGAGACGCTGCTGCTCAAGTTGATCCGCGGCGCCGGTCTGACGGGACTCGCCGGCATCTATCCGCGGCGCAACAGCGTGATTCGCCCGCTCCTCGACGTCTCCCGGGCCGAGCTTCGCGCCTATCTCGAGGCGTCAGGGGAAGCCTGGACCGAGGACGAAAGCAACGCGGACCTTGGCAACCCCCGCAACCGCATCCGGCACAGGGTGATTCCCGAGCTGGACCGCGCGGCCGGTGCTCCGACGAGTCCGGCCATTGCCAGGGCTGCCGCGCTGGCCCGCGAGGATGCCGACTGGCTCGACGGCCTGGCCCGCGAGCAGATGGCGGCTGCTGCGACGGGCGACGAGGGGGGGCCGGCGCTGGATGCTGCGGCGCTGGCCGGGATGCCCCGACCCCTGGCCCGGAGGGTGCTGCTCGAAACCATCCGTCAGCACGTCGGGGGACGCGAAATCGGCCTCGAACATGTGGAGTCCGTGCTGGCGCTCCTGGGGGGGCTCCACGGGGGGGTCGATTTGCCCGGTTGCCGCATGGAACTTCGCCGCGGAAAGCTGGTCTTGCTCCAGCAAGGGGTCCCGGTACGGTGATACTCTTGGAGCTGAGTGAAGGGTAGGAAATAAAGGTTGAACTCGACCCTGAAAAGCCTCGTGTTCTGGATGGCCTTGGTCGTCATCGGGGTCCTCGTGTGGAATTTTTCGACCAAGTTCCAGGTGACCCATAAGTCCTTGACCTTCACGGAGTTCATGGCGTCGGTAGACGCCGGCCAGATCGATCGGGTCATGATTACCGGCAACGAAATCACGGGCGTCGACAAGGCCAACGAGAACTTCCGCACCTACGCCCCAGGGCAGTACGAAGGCCTCGCGAACCGGCTTCTCGAACGGAACGTCGTTCTCTCGGCGCGTGAGCCGGCGGCCAGTCCGTGGGCGGCCCTGCTGTACTCGTGGGCCCCGATCCTCCTGATGATCGGGTTCTGGATCTTTTTCATGCGCCAGATGCAGAGCGGCGGCAACAAGGCCCTCTCCTTTGGCAAGAGTAAGGCGAAGCTCTCCTCCAGTACCCAGAAGAAAGCGACGTTTAAGGACGTCGCGGGCGTCGACGAAGCCAAAGAGGAGCTGCAGGAGATCATCGACTTCCTCCGCGAGCCCCAGAAGTTCCAGAAGCTGGGTGGCCGCATCCCCAAGGGCGTCCTGCTGATGGGGGCCCCGGGCACCGGGAAGACGCTGCTGGCACGCGCGGTTGCCGGCGAAGCGAACGTGCCGTTCTTCTCGATCAGCGGTTCCGATTTCGTCGAGATGTTCGTCGGGGTGGGCGCCTCGCGCGTTCGCGACCTGTTCGAGCAGGGAAAGAAGAACGCGCCGTGCATCGTCTTCATCGACGAGATCGACGCGGTCGGCCGTCATCGCGGCGCCGGACTGGGCGGCGGCCACGACGAGCGCGAACAGACGCTCAATCAGCTGCTCGTCGAAATGGACGGCTTCGAGTCGAACGAAGGCGTCATCCTTGTGGCCGCGACCAATCGCCCGGACGTTCTCGATCCGGCGCTGCTGCGTCCGGGCCGCTTCGACCGCCGGATCGTCGTGAACCGTCCCGACGTCAAGGGCCGGGAGGGCATCCTCGCCGTTCACACCAAGAAGATTCCGATGTCCGACGATGTGGACGTCCCTGTGCTGGCGCGGGGCTCGGCGGGCTTCTCGGGCGCCGATCTGGCGAACCTGGTGAACGAGGCGGCGCTGAACGCCGCGCGCTACAACCAGAAAGTCGTGCGGATGCTCGACTTCGAGTTTGCGAAGGACAAGGTGCTCATGGGCGCCGAGCGGCGCTCGATGATCATCAGCGAGCAGGAGAAACGCGTCACCGCGCTCCACGAGGCCGGCCACGCGATCCTGGCCGTGATGCTCCCGCACGCGGATCCGATCCACAAGGTGACGATTATTCCGCGCGGGATGGCGCTCGGCCTGACCCAGCAGTTGCCGCTCGACGAGAAGCACAACTACGCGCGCGAGTACCTGGAAGACCAGCTCGCCATCCTGCTGGGCGGACGCATTGCCGAGGAGATCACCATCGGCAGCATCACGACCGGGGCGGGCAACGACCTTGAGCGCGCCACCGAGCTGGCCCGCCGGATGGTCTGTGAGTGGGGCATGAGCGACGCCATGGGTCCGCTGACGTTCGGCAAGAAGGAGGAGCAGATCTTCCTCGGCCGGGAGATCGCGCAGCACCAGGACTACAGCGAGGACACGGCGCTCAAGATCGACCACGAAGTGAGGCGCTTCGTGACCAATAACTACGCGCGCGCGCAGGCCGTCCTGTCCGAGCACAAGCAGAAGCTGCTCGACATGGCCGACGCCCTGCTGTCGCGGGAAACGCTCGATGCCGAGCAGGTACGCCGCATCGCCGCCGGCCTGCCGCTCGACGATCTGCCGGCCGCCCCACCAGCGACGCCGCGCGAGCCGAAGGCCGCCCGCGAGAAAGAGCGGCCCTCGATGGTTCCGCCCCTGCAGCCGCGCCCCGTCACGCAGGAGTAGTCCTGGATCCCCGCCGCCGCTTCACCGTGCCGCTTGCGGCCGGCGGCAGCCTCGTCCTCGGCGACCGCGTCCTGGTCATGGGCGTCATCAACGCCACCCCCGATTCCTTTTCCGACGGCGGCCAACTGCTCGACCCCGCGCGCGCCATTGATGCCGGCGTGCGCATGGTGGAAGAGGGTGCCGACCTGCTGGATGTCGGCGGTGAGTCGACGCGGCCCGGCGCCGGAGAGGTCGACGACGAGGAGGAGCGGCGGCGCGTGATTCCGGTGATCGAAGGGCTCGTGTCCCGGGTGCGGGTGCCGGTGTCCGTGGATACCTACAAGGCGACGACGGCCGAGTCGGCGCTGGCGGCGGGCGCGGCGCTCGTCAACGACGTCAGCGGCCTTCGATACGATGCGGCGCTGGCCGGGGTTGTCGCGTCGCGCCGCGCAGCGATCGTGCTGATGCACACGCGCGGGCGGTCGAGCGAGATGTACGCACAGGCGTCGTACCACGATGTCGTGGCGGAAGTGCTCGACGAGCTGCGCGAGAGCATCGCCTTCGCCACGGCTGCGGGAATCTCCGCGGACCGGATCATCATCGATCCGGGACTGGGGTTTGCGAAGGAGGCGCGCCACAGCTACGAAGCGCTCGCGCGGCTCGATGCCTTCACGGAGCTCGGGTGCCCGATTCTGATTGGGCCGTCGCGAAAATCATTTCTCGCCAAACCGCTCGACGGCACGATCGCCGCGCGTGAGCGCGACTGGGCGACCGCCGCGGCGGTGACGGCCGCCGTCCTCGGCGGCGCGCACATCGTTCGCGTCCACGCCGTCCGCGAGATGGGGCAGGTGGTTCGCGTGGCCGAGGAGATTCGGCGCTATCATGCGTGACACGTGCTGACCTGGCTGACGGATCTTCTTCGCCGGCCCACGATCGCATGGTGGGACCTGCTCGACATCGCGCTCGTGTCGGTCATGGTGTACGAGCTGCTGCTCCTGATTCGGGGCACGCGCGCGGTCCAGATGGCGTTGAGCGGCGGCTTCCTGATCGGCCTCTTTTTCCTCTCGCAGTGGCTGCAGCTCGAGACGGTCAACTGGGTGATTCGCAACCTGGCGGGCTACGTCGTTTTTGCGATCATCGTCCTGTTCCAGTCGGACATCCGCCGTGCGCTGGCACACTTCGGCCGCGCGCCCTTCTTCCGCTACTTCGAGCGGGCGCAGAGCGCCGATGAAACGATCGAGGAACTCGTGGCGACAGCCTCCAACCTGGCCGCAAGACGTACGGGGGCGTTGTTCGTACTCGAGCGGCAGATCGGCCTGCGGAACTACATCGAGGGAGGCATTCCGCTGGACGCGATGGTCACCTACGACCTGATGGCGAGCATCTTCCATCCCGGATCGCCGCTGCACGACGGCGCGGCCATTATTCAGGGCGACCGGGTCGCGGCGGCGGCCTGCTTCCTTCCGCTCTCCGTCAATCCCCGGCTCGGCCGCGAGTTCGGGACGCGGCATCGCGCGGCCCTCGGCCTGACGGAAGAGAACGACGCGATTGCGGTGGTCGTCTCCGAAGAGACCGGCAGCATCTCGCTCGTACGGGACGGCAGGATCGAACGGGGCATCTCGTCCGATGCGCTGCGCACGGCGCTGCGTACGTTGCTCGGCCGCCGCCGGCCGCGGATCTTCCGCGCGGAGCCGACCGGATCACCGGCCTGATGGCATACCCGGGATTCCGCCATATCGGCCTCAAGCTCCTGTCGATCGTTCTGGCCTCCCTGATTTGGCTGGTCGTCTCAGGGGAGCAGATTGTCGAGCGGGCGCTCCGCATCCCGCTCGAATTCACCAACCTGCCCGCCGAGCTCGAACTGGTCGGCGACACGCCGGACCTCGTCGAGGTTCGGGTCCGCGGATCGTCAGGCGCGCTCAGCCGGGTTGCCGCCGGTGAATTGATCGCGGTGCTGGATCTGCGCGGGGCCCGTCCGGGCCGACGGCTGTTCAACCTCACTGGCTCCGACGTCCGTGCGCCGTTCGGGATCGAAGTGGTGCAGATCGCGCCGTCGAACGTCTCGATGGTCTTCGAGCCTTCGGCGATCAAAGCGGTGCCCGTGGTGCCCGAACTCGAGGGCGATCCGCTGGACGGGTCTGTCGTCGAAACGGTGTCGGCGGAGCCATCCACGGTCGACGTCATCGGCCCGGCGACGGCCGTGATGCGGCTGACCGAGGCGATCACCGAGCCGGTGACGATTCGGAAGGCCGACTCGACGATTGTCGAGGTCGTCAACATTGGCGTGACCGACCCCTCGATCCGCCTTGTGTCGCCCGGTAATGCCACAGTAACCGTCAGGATCGGGCCGGCGCCGGCCGAGTGGGCGATCGCGGGCATCACCGTGAAGGCGAAGACCGAAGGCGTGCAGATCACCCCTTCGACCGTCTCCGTCTTTGTTCGCGGGCCGCGCGAGCTGCGATCGTCGCGCGCGGACGACTACGAGGCGGCGATCGACACCGAGGGCCTCCAGGCGGGGATCTTTCGCCTTCCTGTCCGGATCACTCCACCGGCCCGCGTCGGCGTCGTGAGCGTGGAGCCCCCGATTGTTCGGGTACGGGTTCGATGACCCCGTAGGGGACCGAGTTCAGAAGACACCAATGGGACAACTCTTCGGCACCGATGGGGTGCGCGGGAAGGCCGGTCAGTATCCACTCGATCCCGCGACGATTCGGCGGCTGGGAGCCGCTCTCGCGCGCGCGCTGGGCGGCGGCACGCCGGGCACCCGCTTCCTGTCAGGGCGCGACACGCGGGAATCAGGCCCCTGGATTGAGCGCGCGCTGGCGGACGGGATCCGGAGCGAGGGCGGCGTGCTGGTCACCGCCGGCGTCATCCCCACCCCGGCCGTGGCGTTGTTTACCCCGCGCAGGGGTTATGCCGCCGGGGTCGTCATCTCCGCGTCTCACAACCCGTTCGATGACAACGGCATCAAGGTGTTTTCGGGCAGCGGAGCCAAGTTCACAGAGACGCTGGAGGATCAGATCGAAGCCCTCGTGTTCGATCGCTCGTGGCAGAAGCCTGCCGAGAGCGCCGCGGCGGCGATCGAGCAGATCGATTACCGCGGGGAGTACGTCGCGCACCTGATCCGGATCATGCCGCCCCATTCCGGCCCGGTCCGCCGCATCGCGATCGATTGCGGCAACGGGGCGACCACCAGCGTGGCTCCGCGGCTGTTCACGGAGCTGGGGTTCGAGGCGACCTGTATCGGGTGCGAGCCCGATGGCCGGAACATCAACCTGCACTGCGGGTCGACGGCCCCGGACCTGCTCGCGCGCACGGTCGTTGAGGGCGGCTTTCCCCTTGGCGTGGCCTTCGATGGTGACGGGGATCGCGCGATCTTCGTGGATGCGGCCGGGCGGATCGTCGACGGCGACGCGGTGATGCTGATGTGCGCCAAGCAGATGAAGGCCGAAGGCCGCCTGAAGGGCAATGCGGTCGTCGCCACGGTCATGAGCAATATCGGGCTGGAGATCGCCCTTCGAGATGCCGGCATCGACATCGTCCGGTGCGCGGTTGGTGACAAGTACGTGATGGAAGAGATGGTGAAGCGCGACCTGGCGCTGGGCGGGGAGCAGTCCGGCCACATCATCTTCTCCGATCATCTGTTCACCGGAGACGGCCTGGCCACGGCGCTGAATGTCCTGCGCACCGTTGACGCCACCGGACGCACGCTCGCCGAGCTCGCCTCCGATCTCACGACGTACCCGCAGGTGCTACTCAACGTTGGCGTCGCGCGGAAGACCGATCTGCGAACCGTGCCTGGGGTGACGGCGGTGATGGAGTCGGTGGAGCGCCGGCTGGCCGGCGAGGGTCGGCTGCTCGTCCGCTACTCTGGCACCGAACCGCTGCTGCGGATCATGCTCGAAGGCAGGAACCAGACGGACATCCGCCGGTGGGCGCAGGATATCGCGGACGCAGTTCGTGAGCACGTCCGGTGATCAGGCTCTCTGTGAACGTCAATAAGGTTGCGACGGTCCGCAATTCCCGTGGCGGCACGACGCCATCGGTGCTGGACGCCGTGCGCGTCTGCGTCGAGGCCGGCGCGCCCGGGATCACGGTTCACCCGCGGGCCGACGCCCGGCACATCACGGCGCGCGATGTCCGCGACATAGCCGCGTCCCTCGCGCCGATGAAAGGCCGCGTCGAGTTCAACATCGAGGGCGATCCCCGACCCGACCTGCTCGATCTTGTCGCCGACGTGCGCCCCGACCAGTGCACGCTCGTGCCGGTGAAGCCGGGCGAGATCACGAGCCAGGCGGGCTGGTCGCCCGAGACGCCGCGCGGCGAGATGGCCCGCGTGATTGGCCGCCTGAAATCCGCAGGCGTCCGCGTCAGCCTGTTCGTGGACCCGGACGAGAACGCGATCCGATGGGCTGCGGCGGTCGGCGCCGATCGCGTTGAACTCTACACGGAGCCATTTGCGCGGGCGTGGGAACGCGATGCGCCGAGCGCGCGCCGGTCGTTCGAGACCTATGCCGCAGCGGCGCAGGCCGCGCATGCACTCGGCGTGGGCATCAACGCGGGACACGATCTCAATCTCGAGAACCTCGTGCTGTTCCGCGAGCTGCCTCACCTGGATGAGGTGTCGATCGGCCACGCGCTCGTCAGCGAGGCGCTCTTCGTCGGACTGGCGCAGAGCGTCAGGAACTACTTGGCCGTGCTGGCGGAACGGCCATGACATCAACGCCCAACGCCCAACGTCCAACGCCCAATGCGTCACGCAAAGTCTCTGTAGGCGTTGGTCTCTGGGCGCTGGGAGTTGTCGTCGCGGCCACGTTGTTTCCTTCACGCGGCGTCGATGCGGCAGGCCGCGGCGTGACGTTGCGGACGAGCGATGGACGCACCATCGCCGGGTTGATGTTCGAGGCCGGCGATCGGCCTGCGCCGGCGGTCGTGCTCGTGCCGATGCTGGGCCGCACAAAAGACGACTGGCAGGCGGTGGCGCAGCGGTTCGTCGACGCACACATCACCGCCCTGGCGATTGACCTGCCGTCGGCCGGCCCCGACCCGGCCGACCTGTCCGGCTGGCCGCTGGTGGTGGATGCCGCGGTGGCCTATCTGGCCGTCAGGCCGGGGGAGGTGAACGCCGCGGCCATTGGCGTGGCGGGAGCCTCTCTGGGCGCCAATCTCGCGGCGGTGGCGGCCGCGACGAATCCCGCGGTCCGCTCGCTCGCGCTCGTGTCGCCGTCGCTGGACTATCGGGGCGTTCGGATCGAGCCATCCCTGGCCCAGTACGGCACGCGCCCCGCGCTGCTCATCGCCAGCCTGCACGACCCCTATGCCGCCCGGTCCGTCAGGACGCTGGCGAAGGACGCCCCTGGGCCCAGGCAGATGCGCTGGTCGACGACCGCAGGCCATGGAACGGTCCTCCTGTCGCGCGATCCGGACCTGGTCCGCTCGCTCATCGAGTGGTTTCAGCTGACGCTGAGCGTGTCGTAAGATGTCTCCAGCCTCTGGTCTCTAGTCCCTCATGAAAGCTGAATCCATCGTCTTTGCGGTCGCCGGCATGTGCTTCGGCATCATCCTCGGGTGGGTCATTGGCATTCAGCAGAGCGGGAACCAGCCGCCCCCGCTGCCCCCCCAGGCCGCGGCCGGGCCGGCGCAGGGGGCCGGGCAGCAGCAGGCGCCTCCTCTCCTCGACGAAGCGCGAGTGCAGGCGCTCACGACCGTCATCAACAGCGATCCGACGAACGCGGGCGCGGCCGTCCAGCTCGGAAACGTGTACTTCGACGCCGAGCGCTATCCGGACGCCATCAAGTGGTATGAGGAAAGCATACGGCTCGACCCGAAGAACCCGGATGCGAGCACCGACCTCGGTATCAGCTATTACTATGCCGGGCAGACCGACCGTGCTCTCACACAGTTCGATCAATCGCTGAAGATTGACCCGAAGCACACGAAAACCTTACTCAACCAGGGCATCGTGCTGGCGTTCGGCAAGCAGAACCTGGCGGCGGCGGAAGGCGCCTGGAAGCAGGTCGTGGCGCTCGCGCCGAGCAGTCCGGAAGGACAGGCCGCCCAGAAAGCCCTCGAGGGAATCGCCGCGGCCGGCCACTCGACCGGCGGCGCTGCGGGCGCCGCGACTCCCGGCAGCTGACGGCCAGCGACGATGGTCAGGTTCATCCTTCTTGCAATCCTGCTCATCGTCATCGCGCGGACCTTCTGGCGGATGGTGGACGCGGTGATCGAGGCGTCCCGGGCACCAGGTGAGAGCCGCGGCGGACGTCGGGCGGTCAAGCTCGTGCGCGATCCCGTCTGCGGCACCTTTGTTCCGCCGCGCACGGCGCTCTCGGCTACCGCCGGCGGGGCGACGCACTATTTCTGCTCTGAAGCCTGCAAGGCGAAGTTCACCCATCCATGACACGGATCGAGGAGCAGATTCGCGCGGACATCGTCGAGGCGGGACGACGTCTGTACGCGCGGGCCTATATCGCCTCGAACGACGGCAACATCAGCGCCCGTCTTGACGAGAAGCGGCTGATCACCACCCCCAAGAGCGTCTCGAAGGGCTTTATGACGCCCGACATGATGGTGATTGTCGACTACGACGGCAACAAGATTGCCGGCGACCGCGACCCGTCGACCGAGCTCCCGATGCACCTGGAGATCTACCGCAACCGGCCCGACGTGAACGCGGTGGTCCATGCCCACCCCCCGGTCGCGACCGGATTTGCCGTGGCCGGGATTCCGCTGACGCGCGCCGTGCTCGCGGAAGTCATTACGACGCTCGGCAGCATCCCGATTGCGGAATATGGCACGCCGTCCACGAAGGAGCTCCCCGACGCGGTGCGCAAGTACATCAAGGCGCACGACGGGATGCTCCTCGCGAACCACGGCGCAGTGACGTGCGGGAAGGACGTGCTCAGCGCGTACTACAAGATGGAAACGATCGAGCACTTCGCGAACATCAGCCTCGTGGCGCGGCAGCTTGGCGGCGAGAACCTGATTTCGCGTGAGGAGGTCGAGCGCCTCCAGGGGCTGCGTGGTTTTTACGGGATTCCGTCGCCGGCGCCGCTCTGCGCCGATCCGAACGAGGTCACGGGCGACGAAGTCCTCTGCCAGGTGCTCGAATCGCCCGAGTCCGCTCGCCGGCTGGTGCCGGACGATGCGCTCGCGCGGGCGAGCAGAGACGGCGAAATTCGGCTAACATACGCCGAACTGACGGCGCTTATCGCCGATGCGGTGAAGACCCTCAAGGATTAGACGAAGCGAGGACTGAATGGGAGAGGCGCTCGGAATGATCGAGACCAAAGGGCTGGTCGCCATGATTGAGGCGGCCGATGCCATGGTCAAGGCCGCGAAGGTCACGCTCATCGGCTGGGAGAAGATTGGCGCCGGCTATGTCACCGCGATCGTTCGCGGCGACGTCGCGGCCGTCAAGGCCGCCACCGATGCCGGCGCCGCCGCCGCCCGCCGGGTCGGCGAGCTCGTGTCGGTCCACGTCATCCCGCGGCCGCACGCGAACCTCGAAGACGCGCTGCCCATCGGCAGGGCCTCGTCCGGCTCGGCCAAGGCCTAACGGAGGTCACGGTCCCCGATGATCCTGGCACGTATCGTCGGGACCGTTGTCGCGACTCGCAAGGATCCACGGCTGCTCAGCTGCAAGCTGATGGTGGTCCGCCCGATCGACCCCCACGGCAAGAGCGAAGGCAATTATCTCGTCGCGATTGACACCGTCGACGCCGGCGTCGGCGAGACGGTGCTGATCGTCAGCGGTAGCTCGGCCCGCATGGCTGCCGGCCTGAAGGACTGTCCCGTGGATGCCGCGATCGTGGGCATCATCGACAATATCGAAGTTCCCGCCGGCAACTGACATGCAGCTCGCCAGAGTCATCGGCGACGTCGTGGCCACGTGCAAGGACGACAACCTGCATGGATTGAAGCTGCTCGTCCTGCAGCCCATCACCGCGGATGGATCGCCGGCAGGGCGGACGCTCGTGGCGGTCGATTCGGCCGGCGCCGGTGTCGGCGAAACCGTGTTTTTCGTGCGCGGCAAGGAAGCCAGCTTCCCGTTCTACCCGACGGAAGTCCCGACGGACGCCGGCATCGTCGGGATCGTCGACCGCTGGGACCTGGGCTGATGCAGATCGCCCGCGTGATCGGCACCGTGGTCGCCACGCAGAAGCACAGGAAGTTCGAGGGGGCGAAGCTCCTCCTCGTGCAGCCCCTCACGATGGACGACAAGCCGCGCGGACCGGCGCTGCTCGCGGTTGACGCGCTGGGCGCAGGCGTCCATGAAAAGGTGCTGGTCGTCATGGAAGGCCGGGCGGCGGGTGAGGCGCTCGGCCAGAAGCTCGCACCGGTGGATGCCGCCGTCGTGGGCATCATCGATACCGTGGACATCAGCGAATGAACGACGACCAGCTGCGGGCGCTGGTCCGCGCCGCCATCGCTCAACAGATGGGTCCGGCGTCGCGGCCGCAGGCCCATCCGCTCGTCGCGTCACTGCGCCTGCACGCCAGCCACGGCATGTTCTCCACCCTGGCCGACGGCGCGGCGGAGGACGGCTCCTGCGTGATCGAGCCGGCCGTCATGTGTAATCACTGTGGCTACTGCAAGTCGCACGGACACTAAACCCTCCCTCCTGTTGACGCGCAAGCTCCCCTCGTCTGTGATGGCGAGGCTCGAGGCTGCCTGCGACGTCGATCGCTTCGAAGGCGGGGGCGCCATGCCCCACGACGAGCTTCTCGCGCGCATTCCCGGCAAGCACGCGCTTGTGCCGACCGTCACGGAGGCCGTCGATCGCGCGGTCATCGATGCCGGCACCAGTCTCCGCGTGATCGCCAACGTGGGCGTCGGCTACAACAACATCGATGTCGCGGCCGCGCGTGCGCGCGGCATCATCGTGACCAACACCCCGGATGTCCTGACTGACGCCACCGCCGACTTCACGATGGCGCTGATCCTGGCCGTGACGCGGCGCCTCGGTGAAGGGGAGCGCATGGTACGGCGGGGGGAGTGGAAAGGGTGGGCGCTCGACCAGCTCCTCGGCATGCAGCTCGGCGGCCGCCAGCTCGGCATCGTGGGGCTCGGCCGCATCGGCCGCGCCGTTGCCGCCCGCGCGGCGGCGTTCGGGATGACCGTCGCGCACACGGCACGGTCGGGAGGCATTCCGCTCGACCGCCTGTTGTCCGAGTCGGACGTGGTCTCGCTGCACGTGCCCCTCACGGTGGACACCCGGCATCTGATCGGACAACCCGAGCTCGCGCGAATGAAGCGAACCGCGTATCTCGTCAACACCACACGGGGCCCGGTGGTCGACGAGGCGGCGCTGGCGTGGGCCTTGAAGAATCACCTCATCGCGGGCGCGGCGCTGGACGTGTACGAACGCGAGCCCGAGATCCATGCAGAGCTGCTGACGATGGAGAACGTCGTACTGGCGCCGCATCTCGGCAGCGCGACGATGGAGACGCGGACGGCCATGGCGGACCTGGCGGCCCGCAACGCGATAGCCGTAATCACGGGACAACCGCCCCTGACGCCCGTTCCGTAGCGGATGAAGCCTCGTTCGCGCACGGTCGAGCGCGTCATGCGCGGCCTGGCGAAGGCCATAACCGGCCTTGAGCTCCCCGCCGTTGAAAAGATCTCCGACGAACACGCCGAGGACCCGTTCCAGATCCTGATCGCAACGATCCTCTCCGCGAGGACGCAGGACGCGACGACGCACGCGGCGTCGACGCGTCTCTTCAGGCGCGCGCGGACGCCCCGGTCGATCGCGAAGCTGCCGGTGAAGGAGATCGAGAAGCTGATCTACCCGGTCAGCTTCTACCGCAACAAAGCGCGGCACGTGAAAGCATGCTGCGAGATGCTCGTCACCAGATTCGGCGGGAAGGTCCCCTCGACGATGGACGAGCTGCTCATGCTGCCGGGTGTTGGCCGCAAGACCGCGAACCTGGTCCTGATCCTCGGCTTCAGGAGCGTTCAGAACATCTGTGTTGACACCCACGTCCACCGCATCTCGAACCGGCTCGGGTGGGTGAAGACCCGGACGCCCGATGAAACGGAGGCGGCGCTGTATCGGGCGACGGACAGGCGGTGGTGGCCCTCTATCAATCTCTACCTGGTCACGTGGGGCCAGAACGTCTGCCGGCCGCTGTCGCCGCGCTGCAGCGATTGCGCGATCCATGACGAATGTCCAAGAATGGGTGTTCAACGGAGGACGAGATGACGCGGATCCTGTGGACGATACTCGCTCTGACGCTCGTCGCGCCGCTGGCCGGTCGCATGGCGGCGCAGGCCGGCGGCCAGAAGTCAGCCGGCGCCGGGCCTGTGCTCGTCGTCGAGACGGTGAAGGGCGTGATCGAAATCGAAACCTACCCGGGTGAAGCGCCCAAGACGGTGGAGCACATCCTCGCCCTCGTGAAGCGGAACTTCTACAACGGCCACCGCGTCCATCGCGTCGTCAAGGGATTTGTCGTCCAGTTTGGCGACCCGCAGACGCGCGACATGACCAAGCGCGATCGCTGGGGATCGTATGGGAGCGGGCGGCCGGTCGGCGTGTCGGAGGTCAACCCGAAGAGGCGGCATCGTCTCGGAGCGGTCGCGCTGGCGAACCTGAACGATCCGCGCACCGGCGACAGTCAGATGTACATCACCCTGACGCCGCAGCCGAGCCTTGATGGCAAGTTCACGGTGTTCGGCCAGGTCATCTCCGGGATGGACGTCGCGCAGAAGCTCGCGATCAATGACGTCATCCGGAGGATCACGGTAAAACCGTGACCGCCGAGGTGTGACGTCTGACTCGTGACCTGAGGATGTCCCTGATCTCCGGGTAGTGCTCCACGAGTTCCGGCGGGTACTCGCCCTCAATCGGCTCGCCGAGCTGCGCTTTCAACATCACCGCATTGACGACGGACTTCGCCGAGAAGTGATTGTTCGTGTACAGGTATGCCTTTTTGACAAGCGCCTTCGCGGCCGAGGCGGTGTCGGAGAACGCCTTCAGTTCATCGGCGGAATACAGGTAGTTGTACCGGTCCTCGCTCTTCTCGTGGTGCCACCACTGCGCCGCGTTCCTGCCGTGCAGACGCATGTAGTAGAAGCTGGTGACGTTGGGCAGCGCGTTCTGGCGGATCGAGAACCTGAACTTCGGCTCATCGATCTGAGCCCAGGCGGCCCCGAAGCCGTTCAGCAGCTGCAGCGTGTCGCCGAACGCGTCGCTCCAGCTTCGGTGGCGCAACTCCACGGCGATGGGGTAGTCGCCGAAGGCGCGCAACAACTGGGTGAGGTAGTCGCGGGATGCGTCGGTGGCTGTGAAGCTCGGGGGGAACTGGGCGAGCAGCGCGCCCAGCTTTCCCGATCGGGCGATTGGGTCGATGCCTGTCCGGAAGTCATCGATGTCGCTCTGCGTCACCGTGGCCAGCAGGTCGAGCAGCGCCCCTTCGGACCCGGGTGCGGTCCTGAGGGCGGCCTCCCTGAACATCTTCGGGTGCGTGAACTTCTGATAGAGCTTCAGCGAGAAGGCAAATCCCGGCGGCGTCCGGGCGACCCAATCGGCGGCGACGTCCGGGCGGGGCTGCCCGTAGAAGGTGGTATTGACCTCGACGGTGTCGAAGTGTTCCGCGTAGAAGCGCAGCTCGTCGAATGTATGAGTGCCGGCCCGTTTCGAGCGCGTCTTCGGGTAGAACACCCCGTTCCAGGTGCCCCGTCCCGAGGGGTAGTTCCAGCCTGACGTCCCGACGTGTACGGGCATAAACGGCAGGAACGATAATAAGGAGATTGCTGACGATTCATGAAGTCTTCTATTCGATTCAGGGCGAATCGAGCTACGCGGGCCGCCCGTGTGTCTTCGTCCGGCTCACGGCATGCGATCTCCGCTGCTCGTGGTGCGATACGCCGTATGCCTTTCATGAAGGCCGCAAGCAGTCGATTGACGAGGTGCTGGCTGAGGTGGATCGACTGAACTGCCCGCTCGTCGAAGTGACCGGCGGCGAGCCGCTGCTCCAGGACGACGTCTACCCACTGATGCAGGCGCTTGTCGACCGTGGGCGGACCGTTCTGCTGGAAACAGGCGGGCACCGCAGCATCGCACGCGTTCCGGACGCGGTCACGATCGTCCTCGACGTGAAGTGTCCCGCGAGCGGCGAATCGCACCGCAACGACTGGGCGAATCTCGACCGGCTGCGCCCGCACGACGAGGTGAAGTTCGTCGTGCAGGATCGCGCCGATTACGAGTTCGCGCGCGATGTCATCTGCCGTCACCGGCTGGCCGATCGCACGGCGGCCGTCCACGTGTCGCCGGTGCACGGTGTGCTCGACCTTCGCACGTTGTCCGAGTGGATCCTGGCGGACCGGTTGCCGGCCGGACTCCAGCCGCAGCTCCACAAGTACATCTGGGATCCCGGCACGCGGGGCGTGTAGCGCCATGCGGGACGCCGTGGTGCTGCTCAGCGGGGGCCTGGACTCTTACACGGCCGCGGCCATCGCCCGGGCCGAGGGTTTCCGCCTCTTCGCGCTGACCGTGCAGTACGGCCAGCGGCACACCCGCGAGCTGGAGTCGGCGCGGGCGGTCGCGGCCGCGCTCGGCGTGGCCCGCCACATCGAGCTCGACGTCAACCTGGCAGCGTTCGGCGGGTCGTCACTGACCGGCAGCGAGCCGGTGCCCAAGGACCGTCCGCTTGACCGCGGCGACATCCCCTCGACCTATGTGCCCGCCCGCAATACCGTGTTGCTGGCCCTTGCCCTCGGGTGGGCGGAGACGCTGTCGGCCGAGGACATCGTGATCGGCGTCAATGCGGTCGACTACTCCGGATATCCAGACTGTCGCCCCGAGTTCATTGCGGCGTTCGAACATCTGGCCACGCTGGCAACCGCGAAGGGCGTCGGCGGAAGCCGGTTCAGGATCTTCGCGCCGTTGCAGCACCTGACCAAGGCCGACATCATCCGGAAGGGCATCGCGCTCGGACTGGACTATGGATTGACGCACAGCTGCTACGACCCCGACCCGGGGGGACGGCCCTGTGGCGGGTGCGACAGTTGCGCGCTGCGGGCGGCAGGCTTTGCACAGGCAGGTATTCCGGACCCCGCCGCGGGCCGATAAGACTGCTACCATTTCGCTCTGCTGCCATGCGTAACGCTTTCACGCAGCCTCTCCGGCAACAACTCATCGTGGCCATCGCGCTGCTCGTCGCGCCGACGATTCTGGCGGCCGCTTGGCTTGCCGTCGACGAGTTCCGGGAGACGTCGGGCGAGCTCGCCGGGCTGACGCAGACCACAGCGCTTCGCGCGGCTGCGGCGTTCGATCGGGAGCTGGAGGGCCTGGATCGAATGGCCCTGAATCTCACGGGCCACCCGAGCATCTCCGGGCTCAATGCGGATGCGCGTCAGCTGTTGCAGGCTCAGCTCGCGCGTCGTCCATATCTGTTTGATGTCATCCTGGTCAGCATTGACGGCCGCGTGATCGCCAGCGGGGGTGACTCGATGCCCGTTGCCGCCGACTGGGCGGATTCGCTGCCGCGTCTGCGGAACGGGAGCGCACGCGTCGTATCGACGATTCTTCGGTCCGACCAATCGGGGCCCTATGTCGGAGTGGCGTACCCGATGTCGGGCCCGTCGGGGTCGGTGACTGCGGCGATGGTGTCTCTTGTCGATCCGACACTCCTCCAGGCAAGCGTCGATGAGCGGCTGCTGCCCGAAGGCTCTCTGTTGGCCCTCGTTGACAGCGAGAGTCGGATCCTCGCGCGGAATCTCAAGCCCGAACGGTATGTCGGCCAGGTGCTCGACGTCGATCTCAGCGACGCGCCACAGCGGCCCTGGCAGGACGACCCGGCTGACGGCGTCCGCCGCATGATGGCCCAGGCGGTCGTCGAGCGCGGACCATGGATGGTGACCGTTGGCATCCCGATGTCGGTCGCGACTGATCGGGCGATGGCACTCTGGCTGCGGACGCTGCCCGTGCTGGCGCTGACCCTGTTAGGGTGGATGCTCATCGCGTTCGTCTTCTCGCGCCGCCTGGCTCGATCAGTCGCCCATCTCGAATCGGCCGCCCAGCGGATCGCCGCCGGTGATTTCAGCCCGATCGAGCCGCGTCCGATGCCGACGCGCGAGTTCGTGGAGCTGCAGAAGGCCTTCGATCAGATGCTGCTGCGCTTCAACGACACGCGCAGGGCGCTCGATACGCAGATGGCCGAGGAGCGCCGGATGCGGGAGGAGGTCGAGTCGCTGCAGCGCCAGGTGATCCGGCAGGAACGGCTCGCGGCGGTCGGCCAGCTGGTGTCGGGTGTGGCCCACGAAATCAACAACCCGTTGCAGGCCATCCTCGGGTTTGCCGAGCTGCTGCAGATGCAGAAGGAGGTTCCCGACGCCATCAAGAAAGACCTCGTCCTGATTCAGAAGGAAAGCGCGCGGGCCTGCGGGATCATCCGCAACCTCGCGATGTTCGCGCGGCAGCAGGCCGGGGATGCTGAGCCTGTCCGGCTGGCGGACGTCATCCGCTCCGTCGCCGAGCTCCGGCAGCGCCGCATCGAATCCGAAGGCATCGAGCTCCAGATTGACGATGCATCCATTCGTCATGTGTCCGCGGTGATGACCGAGCTCCAGCAGGTGGTCCTCAACCTCGTCGTGAACGCGGAGCAGTCGATCGTGATGTCCGGCCGGCGGCCGGGACGCATCACGGTGCGCACATTCGACAGGGACGGCCGCGTCGTGCTGGAGGTGGAGGATACCGGGCCCGGCGTTCCGCCGGATCACGAAGCACGTCTGTTCCAGCCGTTCTTCACGACCAAGCCGGTCGGGCAGGGGACGGGCCTGGGACTGTCGGTCAGCTACGGCATCATCGACTCGCTGGGCGGCCGCCTCGGCTACCGCAACTCGGCCACTGGCGGCGCCGTCTTCTATTTCGACCTGCCGGCGGCACAGTAGGGTTCCTGAAGTTCCTAAGGTTCCTGAAGTTCCTAAGGTTCCTGAAGTTCCTGGGGTGCCTCAATTCAGGGTGCTGGAACTTCGGGAACTCCAGGAACTCCAGGCACTCCAGGAACTCTCGAAAAATCCGCCAGCGTCACGGCAATGCGATCGATCGCATCGACCGCTGCCGCGCCAGGGCCCTCGAAATTGTTCACGATGACCGCGAATGCCAGCGTGTCGCCGTCCTTGGTCCGGACGTAGCCCGCCAGCGCCCGTATATTCGACATCGTCCCGGTCTTCGCCCGCACGTTGCCTGCCGCTGCAGTGCCCACCATGCGTCCGGCGAGCGTGCCGTCCACGCCGGCAATCGGCAGGCTGTTCATCCACGGCGAGGCGCCTGTCGGATCCCACATGCGCCGAAGGACCGCGATCAACGTGTCTGGCGCGATCGCGTCCCGCCGCGAGAGCCCGGACCCGTCAACGACCTGCCACCCGTCAGTCGGCACGTCCCAGCTGGCAAGCGTCGTACGCAACCCGGCAAGCGCAGCATCATTGGTTGGGAACGCGCCGCCGGGCGTGTTCAGGCGGAGCGCCGCTTCGCCGTACAGGTTGACGCTGTCCTTCAACATCGGCCGCGCGAGCGCGGCCAGGGGTGGGGAGCGGTGGATGTACAGGATGCCGTCCCCTCGCTCCGGTTCAAGCGGCTCGAGGACCACGTCGTCGACATCCTGCGCCTCGCCTCGGACGTCAATTCCCGCCTCGATCAGCGCCTGACGGAGAGCATTGGCGAACCAGAGCGTGGGATTACCAACCGAGACGGACAGACGTGCGGGCGGGGCGCCGATCGGGAGGGAACCGGCAATGGTGAGGAACGGCTCTCCGGGCCGCTGTTCCGGCCAGAGCAGCTGCGCCGAGTCCGCGGCGCCCGTCATCGCGCGATTTACCATGGGCCGGCTCCACGAGTACGGCTGCGTCAAGGTCGACGGCGCGCCGACGGCGTGGCCCGGACCGACGATGACGTCCATGCGGTTCTCGCCATAGTTGAGCGCACCGAACAGCGCTCCCGTGGTGTAGCCCAGGTCGTCCCACGCCCATGCCAGCTGAGGCCGAGGCTCCTCGAGCGCATCGTCATCTCCGATCACGCGGCCGTCGACGCGCCTGATGCCGGCGGTCCGCATCACGTTGACGAACGGCGCCAGACTGCCGCCGCCGCGCCCGCCAATCGACGGATCTCCCGATCCCACGACGACCAGGTCGCCCTGCACGACTCCGTCGACGATCGGACCGGTGGCACGGACGACAGTCTCGTACTCGTAATCCCAGCCGACCGCCTGCGCCGCCGCTCCGAGTGCGATCAGTTTGGCGGTCGAAGCAGGGACGAGCAGGGTCCTGTCATTGAGCGCAAAGAGCGATTCGCGCCGGTCGAGCGAATAGACGGAAACGCCCCAGATGCCGCGCGCGACTCCGGGAGTCCTGATGGTGCTGGTGATGTCGGTGGCGAGCTTGGCGAGGGGATCGGACGGGTGGGCTGGGGTGATGGCGACGGGCGCCTTCGCGCATCCCACGAGGTGAAAGGTAAGAGGTAAAAGTGTAAATAGAACACGGCGAAACCAACGGGCAGGATTTCCCCTTTGCCCTTTAGTCTTTACCCTTCGGGTCATTTCAGCGCATCCGCCGCCTTCAGTGCTTCGTCGAATGCTGCCGCGTCCACTCTGGCCGAGCCAGGCTCGTCCGTGCGGCTGGCGAACACCTCGCTGCCGGCCCGCGCAAACGTCACGGCCTCCGTTCTGTTTTCATCGAACCGGACAATGGCCGTGATCGCCGGCGTCTTCAGTGAGGGGTGCGCGACAGGCTGGAATGCGTCGGCGCGAAGACTCGAGAGCTTCGTCAGCGCCTCCTCGATTACGGCTGTCTCGACGGCCGTCCCCGAGGCATTCTTCCAGGTCGTCTGCCCGCCCGCGTCCGTCCGCTCGAACGCGGCGGTCGCGCCAGCACGCTGGAACTCCAGCCGTGTGGCGTTGAACGATCGCGAGTCGAACAGCTCCTTGCGCCGGAAGTCGCCGATGTCCTTGGTGAGATCGGTGACGAGCGCCTGTTCGACGGTAAACACCATCGGCCGGTTCGCGTCTTTCGCGTAGTAGCCGCCGCCCTCGACCATCCGGCCGATCAGGAGGCTCGCACGCGAGCTCCCAATGATGACCGTGGCCGTTGCCGACGGCCGGTCCAGCCCGTACATCGCGAGGTCGCCGTCTTCCGCGACCACCGCGAGCATGTTGGTCGAGGAGAGGCGGGTGAGGAGGCCCTCGGCCGCCGCGTAGTCGGCGCGGATGGTGACGGGCCGGACGATGCGCCAGTCCGTGCCGCTGCGCGCGAACTTCGTCGTCATGGCACCGGACGCGACCTCGACGCTCTCGGCCTTGTCGCGATCGAAGGCCAGCACGATCTTGTCGCGCAGTTCGAACGGCGTCTTGTTGAAGATGGAATCCAGGAACGACGCGACCAGAATCACGCGGTTTTCGTCGCCGCGCTTCGCGAAGAGATCGCCGCCGGCCGGTGTCTTGTCCCCGACGAGCAGCCGCTGAAGATCCTTCTGGCCCTTGAGCCGGAAGGCGACCTCGATACGCGCGGGGTCGAGCCCGTACTGCTTCAGGTCCGTGGGGGTGTCATCGACGACGCGCTGGACTTCCAGCGTGCCGATGTTGCTCGTCACGGTCCCGACGACGCCGTTGTCGGCGTCGGCCTTCACTGGCTCCACGAGCGTCCAGTCTTCGCCGGCGCGCTGCAGGCGGGTCGATTCGCCGCCGGCGTTTCGAATCTGCAGCTCCTCGATGTCGTTCGTCGCGAGCGTGGTGTACGCCTTCGGCTTGGCGTTCGGGTCTTCGATCTCCCGGTTCCGGTCGACGTAGATGTACGCGCCCAGCCCAACCAGAACGACGAGCAGGGCAACCGTCGATTTCAGGCCGCGCATCCTACCGCCTCCGCCACCACGTATAGATGCCCGCGCCGAAGACGACGGCCGGCAGCAGGAAGATGGATGTGAAGAACGCCGCCGACTGCTGGCGCGGCGTCATCGTGACGCGCCGATCGCCGGCCTCCTTCGGACGGATGGCAATCAGGTTCTCCTGCTGGGCCAGCCAGTTGACGGCATTGGCGAAAAAATTCGAATTCCCGGGAACGCCCGCATACGCGTTGGTCCCGAAATCGGAGTCACCGAAGACGACGACACGCGTTTCGGGCTTGGGCGCGTCGCCTGCGGCAGGGGCCGCCGCGCCGCCGTCAGCACCACTGTCAGCACCCGCCGACACCGCCACGCCGATCGACAGCGGGCCGGGTTTGTCACCGCTCGCCGGCTCCATCTGGACGCCGGTCGTCAGGGAGGCCAGGTTGCTTTCCGCCCAGCTGCCGCCGCTTGTCTGCACGATCGTCTGCGGAGTGCGGCCGCTCGTTCCCCCCTCGATCGGCTCGACCGTGCGCGCGAGCGGATAGATGGTCAGCGTCCCGAAATTGTCCGTGATGGCATGCGTCGGATACGTGGCGGCCACGGCGATGCTCGGCTCGTTGGTTGCGCCGCTGATGTCAACGACAACGTTGTTGCCCGCGGTGATGCCCCATTCGGTCAGCAGCATGTCGAGATTCGGCAGCCGCGCCGGCTGGTTGCCGACCGCCGGATCCAGCAGCACCATCAGCTTCCCAGCCTTGTCGAGGTACTGCCTCAGCGCCGCGGCCTCCGTTTCAAGCAGGTCGGTGGTCGGACCCGCGACGACCACGACCGTGGCGTCAGCCGGCACTTCCTTCTGCTGCGCGAGGACGAGCAGCTCGACGAGATAGTTGTCGCGCCGCAGCATCCCGCTGAGGGCGCTGTAGCCATCCCGCTCCGTGTCGTTCGGTTCCTTCTCGCCATGGCCTTGCAGGAAGTAAATCTTGCGCTGCTGATCCGACAGCGCCTTGATCAGCCCGTTGGTCAGGTCCTGCTCGGTGTCGGTGGTAACGCGCTCGCGGCGTCCCATGTAGTCGATGACGACGGTCCCGTACGCCTGGATGTCGTACTCGCGGGCGACGACCGGCCGCGTGTCAGGGTCGACGTACTCGACCGTGAGCTGATCGGAGTGGTAGCGGTACTCATCCAGGCGGCTGCGGAAGCGATCGAATTCGCTCTGCCGGTCGAACACCGTGATCTTCACCGGAGCGATCAGCCCCTGCAGGACCTTCACCGTCTGCTCGGACAGGCTGTTCTGCTGGTTGGCGGTGAGGTCCCAGCGCTTGTTCTGTCTGGTCGACAGGTAGTTCGCGGCGATGACGATGGCCAGGGCGACGAGCACGCCTGTCGTAGCGACGGCGCCGTATCGCGCGTTGCGCTTCCGGAAATACGCGACGATCTCGCGCCACTGGCCCAGCGTGTAGAGCACGACGAGCGCGAGGCCGCCCCAGGCGGCCCATGTCCCGTACTGCTCGTACTCAGGCCTGATGAAGCGAATGGCCACGGCAGCAAAGACGAGTGCCGTTCCGACCCAACCGAGAATGCTGAGAATCTGCTGCATGGCTTATCCGCGCCAGCGTTCGCTGTCGACCGACCGCACGGTCAGAAACAGGCTGAACGCAATGAAAGAAACGTAATAGACCAGATGCTTGGTATCGAGCACGCCTCTGGTGAAGTCGTTCAGGTGCTCGGTAATCGAGAGGTAATTCAGTACGGCCTGCGTCGTCGGGCTGGTGAAGGTGGAAATCCAGTTGATCACCCAGAACATCAGGAACACCGCGAAGGTGATCATGCCGGCGACAATCTGGTTCTTCGTCAGGCTCGAGATGAAGAGGCCCATCGAGAGAAAGCAGCCGCCCATCAGCAGGAGGCCCAGGTAGCCGGTGAGCACCGGGCGCCATTCGGGGTTCCCGAACGCGAACAGGATTCCCATGTGGACGACCGTCACACCCAGCATGGCCGCGTAGAGGATCAGGCACCCGAAGAACTTGCCCAGGACGATCTGGGCATCGGTCAGCGGAGACGTCAGCAGCAGCTCGATGGTGCCCGAGCGCTTCTCTTCGGAATAGGTCCGCATCGTGACGAGCGGCAGCGTGAAGAGCAGAATCACGCTGACGTTCATGAACAGGGGAGCGATCAGGGTTTCATTCACGTTGACCGCCTGTGGCCCCCCGAACCCCCCGCCCGCCTGCATCGCCATCCGGTCGAAGTAGTAGAGCAGGTTGATGAAGAACCAGCCGAAGAGAATCGCCGAAAAACCGATGACGATGTACGCAATCGGCGAGGCGAAATAGCTCTTCAGCTCCTTCTGCGCGATCGCGATCATGTTATTCATGGGCGGCCTCCTCCACAGAGGGCGGCTGGGCCGTGTCCTCGGTCGTCAGGTGCAGAAAGATCTCCTCGAGGCTCATGCGGAGCGGCCGCAGTTCCAGCAATCCCCACCCGCTCGAGACGACCGTCGATGCCAGCTGACGGCGGACGTCTTCGCCGGACGCGCTGTTCACTTCAAACGTCGCGATCGGCCCGCGGAGCTCGGGTTCGGAGACATTCGAGACTCCCGGGATGGACTCGAGCGCGGCCTTGACGTCGGCCGAGGGCGGAGCGTCAATCTGTATGTACATCGTCTCCGAACCGCGGAGCCGCGCGGTCAGATTGTCGGGCGTGTCGACCGCCACCACATGACCCTTGTTGATGATGACGACGCGCTGGCAGGTCTGGCTGACCTCGGGAAGGATGTGCGTGCTGAGGATGATCGTGTGATCGCCGCCAAGCTCCTTGATCAACCTGCGGGTCTCAATAATCTGTTTCGGGTCGAGACCGGCTGTCGGCTCGTCGAGAATCAGCACTTCGGGGTTGTGGATAATCGCCTGCGCGAGGCCGACCCGCTGCCGGTAGCCCTTCGAGAGCTTCCCGCAGTGGCGTTCCGCCATGTCGGCGACCCACGTCCGTTCCATCACGTCCTGTACCCGTGACTTCCGTTCCGCGCGCGGCACGCCCTTGATGCGCGAGACGAACATCAGGTAGTCGCGCACGGTCATCTCGGGATAAAGCGGCGGCGTCTCCGGCAGGTAGCCGGTGCGGCGCTTGGCCTCAATCGGCTGCTCGAAGACGTCATACCCGGCGACGATGGCCTTGCCTTCCGTGGCGGGCATGTAGCCGGTCAGGACCCGCATCGTGGTCGTCTTGCCGGCGCCGTTCGGTCCGAGGAAGCCCAGGACTTCCCCCTTCTCCACCTTGAAACTCACGTCGTTGACGGCGGTCGTCGGGCCGTAACGCTTCGTGAGGTGCTGCACCTCGATCACGTAGAACTCCTCCCGTAACCTCTAGAACCAGAGCGATTTAGCTGCGCCCAGCCCGCAATCCTAGTCCATCCGCGCTGCCGTGGGCAACCTGGGCCGATGGTTTCGACGCTCGACTGGCACCGGCGGCCGGGCGCCAGTACGCTGGGAGTCACGGTGGCGTCCCTGCAGCCGGCACCCTGCGCGACCTGTGAGCTTCACGCCGAAGCCGTCTTTCGGGTGGAAGGCATGGACTGCCACGAGGAGGTACTCATCCTCGAGCGGCGGCTCAAGCCGCTGACCGGGCTCGAGGCGATCTCGGCCGACCTGCTCGGCCAGCGGCTGCACGTCAAATACGACGCCGCCAGGCTCACCACCGCCGCGATGGTCGACGCGGTCGGTCAGACGGGCATGCGGATGTGGCTGGAGCATGACGAACCGGCCGTCGCCGGCGCCGATCTGGTGTGGCGCTGGCGCTTCATGGTCGGCTGCGCCGTCGCGACAGCCGCCGGAGCGCTGATGTCCGCTGCAGGCCGCACGGAAACCGCCGCGGTCGTCTTCACGGCCGCGGCGACAGCCGGGGCGGTGTTTCCCGCGCGGCGGGCGGCGGTGGCCCTCAGGTCCCGGACGCTCGACATCAACGCCCTGATGGTCATTGCGGTCGCTGGCGCGCTGCTGCTCGGCGAATGGTTCGAGGCCGCCAGCGTCGTGCTCCTGTTTGCTGTCGCCCAGTGGCTCGAAGTGCGAACCATGGAGCGGGCGCGGCAGGCGATTCGCGCCCTGATCGAGCTCTCGCCGCGCGACGCCCTCGTGAGGAGGGGCGGCGTCGAGCAGCGCATTCCGGTGGGAGACATTCGCATCGGGGACGACATGCTCGTCCGGCCGGGTGAAAAGATCCCGCTCGACGGCGTCGTGACTGCCGGCCAGAGCGACGTCAATGAAGCCCCGCTCACCGGAGAATCGCTGCCGGTCGACAAAAGCCCCGACGCCGAGGTGTTTGCCGGCACCATCAACGGGCGCGGGGGGCTCGACGTGCGCGTCACCCGCCTCGTACGTGATACACGACTCGCGCGCGTGATTCATCTCGTTGAAGCGGCGCAGGCGACTCGTGCGCCGGTGCAGACGTTCGTCGATCGCTTCGCCCGCATCTATACGCCGGCCGTGCTCGTCCTGGCCGCGGCCCTCACGCTCGTGCCGCTCCTGACAGGTGGCGACCCGGCGGCGTGGGTCTACCGGGCGCTCGTGCTGCTCGTCATCTCCTGCCCGTGTGCCCTGGTCATCTCGACGCCGGTCTCGATCGTGGCGGCACTGTCGGCGGCAGCGCGCAACGGTGTGCTGATCAAGGGCGGGGTGTACCTCGAGCGGCTGGCGGCGGTGCGAGTGGTCGCATTCGACAAGACCGGCACGCTGACAACGGGCAATCTGTCGGTGGTGGACGTCATCCCGTCTGGCGGCCGGACAGGCACGGAGATCCTCCGCCTGGCAGCGGCTATCGAGATGCGGTCGGAGCATCCGGTTGCCAGGGCGATCGTGGACGCCGCGCGGGCGGACGGGTCCGCGATCGCGCCGGCATCGGCGTTCCAGGCCCTGCCGGGGATGGGTGCCGAAGGGGACGTCGATAGCGTGCGCGTCGCCGTGGGCAACGAGCGGTTGTTTCAGGCGGGTCCGCTCGCCGCGTCGATTGCGGCCGCGCGGTATGGGAGCGCTGACGTGTCCACGGTGTACGTCTCAATAGACGGCAGCCTCGCCGGCGGCATCCTGCTCCAGGACCGCGCACGCGACACGGCACGGGAAGCGATCGGGTTGCTGCGCGATCAGGGAATTCGGCACGTCGTCATACTGACGGGCGATCATCGCCGCGTCGCCGAACGGGTCGCACGGGAACTGCAGGTGGACGAACACCACGGCGAACTCCTGCCCGAGGAGAAGCACGCGCTGGTTCGCTCGTTGAAGGCGCGCGGCCCGGTGTTGATGGTCGGCGACGGGATCAACGACGCGCCCGCGCTGGCCGCGGCCGACGTCGGCGTCGCGATGGGCGCCGCGGGGTCGGACGCCGCGCTCGAAACCGCAGACGTCGCCCTCATGTCGGACGAGCTCCTGCGCCTGCCCTATGCCATCCGTCTGGCGCGCGCCACGATGTGGAATATCCGGATGAACGTCGCCATCTCCCTGGCGCTGAAAGCGGCGTTCCTGACGATGGCCGTCGCCGGGACCGCGACGCTCTGGATGGCCGTGCTGGCCGATACGGGTGCGTCGGTAATTGTGGTGGGGAACGCGTTACGGCTGCTGCGCGCGCGTTAGGCTTTTTCTGTTCGAAGAGCCCGTTACGCTTTTCTGTTTGAAAAGAAATGCGCGCGGACGAGCGCCGTACCCTGCAGCGCCGGAAGCCGGAGATCCACGACGATGACCGACTTCGACGCAACCTCCGTCGTGGCTGGCACGTCACATGTGTCGGAAGTGGCACGCGGAGGCCTTAGTGCGGCGTTGCACAGACAGATGCGCGCGTTGCGAAGCCCCGGAAATCGGCCTATAATCCGACCTTTGCTGGAGAGTGCTGATTCCGCTATGGCTATCTGCCCTGAATGTGAATTCGACGAGATCGACACCACCGACCACGAGGAGGGTGATGAGTTGAGCTGTCCCGAATGCGGCAAGGCGCTCGTCATGGCCGGTCCCGATCGCCTCGACGTCGCGGATGACGACGAGGACGATGATGACGATGATGACGACGAGGACGACGAGGACGACGCCGAAGAAGAAGAGCAAGTCGAAGATGAGGACGAAGTCAACGAGGAAGACGACGACTGACACGCTCGCGGAGCGTGAGCGCCGCCTTCACGGTCTCATCGGCTCCTTCGACTCCGTCATCGTCGCCTTCAGCGGCGGCGTCGACAGCGCCTATCTCGCCTGGGCGGCGACACAGGTTCTCGGCCCCGCCGCCCAGTGCATCACCGCCGACAGCCCCAGTTACCCCGACCACCATCGGCAGCTCGCGCTGCGCATCGCCCGGGACTTCGGGCTGCGGCACGAATTCGTCAGCACCGGCGAGATGGAGCGCCCCGAGTACCGCGCGAATCCGGTTGACCGCTGTTACCACTGCAAGCACGAGCTGTATACCGTCCTGTCTGGAGTCGCGTCCGAGCGGCGCGTTCCGGTCATCGTCGACGGAAGCAACGCCGACGATCGCTCGGACTACCGGCCTGGACGCAAGGCGGCCAGGGAGTTCGGCGTGAGGAGTCCCCTTGACGAAGCGGACCTCACGAAGGACGACATTCGTGCCCTGTCGAAGCAGGCCGGCCTGCCGACATGGGACGAGCCCGCGTCAGCCTGTCTGTCGTCGCGGATTCCGTACCACTCGGAAGTGACCGGCGAGAAACTGCGGACCATCGAGCAGGCGGAAACCGTCCTGCGGGAGATGGGCTTCCGCGTGTGCCGCGTCCGGCACCACGACACGGTCGCGCGCCTCGAAATCGGGCGCGACGAAATGGCGCGGGCGCTGGAGCCGGCCGTCCGCGACCGGATCGTCAGCGAGCTGCGCGCCCTCGGGTACCAGCACGTCACAATCGACCTGCAGGGATATAGGATGGGCAGCCTGAATGAAGGTGTCCGTCTCCGGCCTGCCTAAGAGCGTCTATTTCCTGGCCGCCGCATACCTGGCGGCGCACCTTCCGTTCCTCGCCCCCTCGCTCGAAGACTACGACTCGATCAATTTCGCGCTGGGCCTTCGCGACTTCGATCCCGCGCGCCACCAGCCGCATCCACCGGGTTCGCCCGTCTACATTGCGCTCGGCCGCATCGCCCTCTTCGTGGTCGATACCGCGCTGCCCGCGGCTGACCGGACCGGGACAGAGGCGCTGGCGCTGGCGTTGCTCTCCGCGGTGGGTGGCGCGCTGGCGATCGTGGCCTTTGCATGTGTCTGCCTGCGCATGTTCGCGCCCGGCCGTGACCCCACCATCGCCTGGGCCACGGCGATCTTTGCTGCGTCACCGCTGATGTGGATCTCCGGACTTCGGCCGATGAGCGATCTGCCGGGCCTCGCCGCAGCGCTCGCCGCGCAGGCGCTGATGCTGACCGGACGCTCGCGTGCGCCGGCGCTGATCGCGGGCGGTCTGGTGGCGGGCCTTGCCGCGGGCATTCGCGTGCAGACCCTGTCGCTGACGATGCCGCTCTTCGCGTTCGTGCTGATCGAGCGTCGGCTGCCATGGCGGCCGCTCGCCGCGGCTGCCGCCGGTGTGCTCGCGTGGGGCGTACCGCTCGTGCTGGACAGCGGCGGTGTCGACGCCTATCTCCGTGCGCTTGGTTCGCAGGCGGGCGAGGATTTCGCCTGGGTCAACATGCTCTGGCTCGAGCCGACGCCACGGAGGCTCGCCTTCGCTCTGTATGAAACCTTCGTTCTCCCATGGGGAGCGATGCCGCTGGCGGCGGCCGTCGGCGCCGCTGCCGCGGCCGGCGCGATGCTGGCGGCGACACGCCAGCCCGCGGCGCTGGGACTGTGGGTGCTGGCGTGTGGTCCGTACACCGTGCTGCATCTGCTGCTGCAGGAAACGATCACGGTGAGATACGCCCTTCCGACGCTGCCGCTGGTTGCCTGGCTTGCGGCACATGCCGCGGCGGGCTCGCGCCGATGGACGCCCCTTGTCGCGGCGCCGCTCGTCGCAGCGGGATTGTTCGCCGCCGTGCCGGACGCGATCGCGTATGCGCGTGCGCCGCATCCGGCGTTCCAGGCGCTGGCAGACGCTGTCGCATACGCGAGGCTCGCTCCCCCGCAGGCCGTCTATGCCCACCACAGCATCTGGCGAGCGGTGCAGGCCGCCGAGACGGGGCTTCCTGCGATCGAGCCCCCGCGGCTGTATGAATGGCTGGGTCCCGTGAATTACTGGAAGGCCGGTGGTCGGGGACCGGTCTGGTTTCTGGCCGACCCCCGGCGTACGGACCTCGACCTGATCGATCCGCAGTCACGCCTCGACGCCGTTCACTACCGTTGGGCGGTCGACGGCCGGCCGGTGTTCAGCGGCGTCCGGCCTGTGGGGGCGGACTGGTACCGGCTTGCCCCGCCCGGATGGTTTGCGTCGGAGGGGTGGTCGCTGACCCCGGAAAGCGGTGGCCTGGCGCTCGCCACGGCCAGGGGTCCCGACAGGCAGCCGATTGAGGCGTGGGTGCGCCGCCGCGCCGAGCCGACACACCTGGTCATTGGGGGGCGGCATCTTGGCAACCCCGGCGATCCGGCGGCCGACTTTGAGCTCGCGATTGACGGGACCGTGCGGGATCGATGGACGGTGACGGTCGACGAGCGCAATTTCTTGCGTTTCGTGGACGTACCGGAGGGTCTCGCCGGTGCGGGCGACTATGCGCGTCTGGCGGTCGCGTCACGGCCGGCAGGCGGCGACCGGCGCCAGGCGCCGTCCGCCGTCCGCCAGTTCGACGTCCAGCCGGCCGGCCGGATGATCTCCGCGTTCGGTGAGGGCTGGCACGAAGAGGAATACGACCCGGCGACCGGCCGGCGCTGGCGTTGGACCAGCGGACGCGCGGTAATTCGCGTAAAAGGGCCTGTTTCCGACGTCGATCTGGTGCTGAGCGGGGAGTCGCCCCTGCGGTATCTCGATGCTCCGCCCGATGTACAGGTGACGGCGGGGGGCCGCACGATCGCCCGCTTTCAGCCCGCCGCCGACTTCACGTGGACGGTGCGGATCCCGGCGGCCGACGTGGGGCGAGCGGCCGGGGCCATCGCCATCGAGACAACGCCGGTGTATCGGCCCGGGGAAGCGGAAGGCACGACCGACCAACGGGAACTGGGGCTCCGGGTCTTCGAAACGCGCCTGATACCGCTCCGCCTCGATTGACAGGCATCGGGTCGCGCACGTAAGCTCGACCCGGCTACGCGAAAAACGTAAGGATTCGCAGGAGATTCCGCTGATGAAACTGCGCCGTTCAATGTTGCTGTGCACCCTTGCGGTGCTCCTGGTGAGCGTCCTCGCGAGCTGCGCGAGGCGAGTACCGCCTCCTGCGCCGCCGCCGCCGGCTCCACCGCCGCCCGTTGCGACGCCCGCGCCGCCGCCACCACCGCCTCCGCCGCCCCCGCCGCCTCCGGCACCAGCGCCCAAGCCGCTGACCGAGGATGAGCTCTTCGCGCGGAAGACGCTGGATCAGCTGAACGCGGAGCGCCCGCTCGCCGACGTGTTCTTCGACTACGACATGTCGGCCATCACCGGGGCCAGCCAGGCGACGCTCCAGAAGAACGCCGACTTCCTGCGCCGGTGGACCTCAACGCGCGTCCGGATTGAAGGGCACGCCGACTCGCGGGGCACCAACGAGTACAACCTGAGTCTTGGCGATCGCCGCGCGGCGGCGGTGCGCGATTACCTGGTGAGCCTCGGCATCGCCGGCGACCGCATGATGGCGGTGACGCGAGGCGAGGAAAGCCCGCAGTGCGCGGACGAGAACGAAGCGTGCTGGCAGCGGAACCGCCGCGGCACGTTTGTGTTTACCGCGAAGTAGTCAGTTCCTCGACGATTCGCTGCGCCGCGACTCTCGGGTCCGGCGCAGCGATAATCGGCCGCCCAACCACCAGATAACTCGCACCCGCCCGTATCGCCTCGGCGGGTCCCATCGTCCGCATCTGATCGTTCTTCACGGCGCCGGCAGCGGCGCCGCGGATGCCCGGCGTCACGACGAGGAAGTCCTCGCCGCATGCCTGCCGGATCGGCGCGATTTCGTGCGGGGAGGAGACGACCCCGTCAAGCCCGGCCGCCTTCGCCATGCGTGCGAGCGCGACAACCTGGGGCAGAACCGCCCGATCCACACCGGTTTCCTGAAGAGCCGCGCCGTCCATGCTCGTCAGGACGGTGATGCCGATCATCAGCGGCGGCGTTCGGCCCATCCGCGCTGCGGCGTCGCGGGCAGCGCGGGCGGCGGCCTGCATCATCGCGCTGCCGCCGGACGCGTGCACGTCGATCATCCAGGCGCCGGTCTGCACGGCCGCATCAACCGCCTGCGCGACGGTGTTGGGGATGTCGTGAAATTTCAGGTCGAGGAAGACCCTGGCGCCGCGCGCGACGAGCGCCTGCACGAGTGGCGGACCTTCGAGCGTGAACAGCCGGCTGCCGACCTTGACGCCGCCGGCCACGCCCTTCAGCGCATCGGCCAGCTCCAGCGCCCGTACGCCCGATTCGACGTCGAGTGCAACCAGGAGACGATCAGCGGACATCGGTGCCTATCGCATCGCGCACGTGTGAGAGTCCATCGCGGTCAAGGCGCTCGGCAAGGCCCCGCACGATTCGGGATACGACGCCGGGACCTTCGTAGACGAGCGCCGTATACAACTGTACCAGCGATGCCCCCGCTCGAATTCGCTCGTAGGCATCGTCTGCCGTGAAGATGCCGCCGACGCCGATGATGGGCACTCTCCCGCGCAGATGCGCGTACAACTGCCTGCAGGTCTCGACGGCCAGCGGGCGCAGCGGCTGCCCGCTCAAGCCACCGGATTCGGCGGCCGCACTGCCACCGGACGTGAGTCCTTCCCGTCCGATGGTCGTGTTCGTTGCGACGATGCCGGAGGCGCCCCCCTCAACCGCCGCATCGACCGACGCGAGCAATTCCTGCGGTCTCATGTCCGGCGCGACCTTGACCAGCACCGGAATCGTGCGGCGCGTCGTGAGCTCCTTCGCGCGCGTCACCACGCGCTCGACGAGGGTCCGCAGCGTGCGGCTGTCCTGCAGGTCCCGGAGTCCGGCCGTGTTCGGGGAGCTGACGTTGATGACGACGTACTCGGCGTAGGCGTGAATCATCTCCAGCGCGCGGCAGTAATCGTCAGCCGCATCGTCGTTCGGCGTTGTCTTGTTCCTGCCCAGGTTCACGCCGACGCGGATGGGGGCCGGCGTGCTGGCGGCAAGATTCCGCGCCACTTCCACGCCACCCACGCTGTTGAAGCCGAACCTGTTGATGATCGCGAGGTCGGCCGGCAGCCGGAACAGGCGCGGGCGGGGATTTCCCGGCTGCGGCCGCGGTGTCACCGTGCCCACCTCGACGAACGAAAATCCGAGTGCCGTCCACGCCGGGACCGCCGCGCCATGCTTGTCGAGACCTGCGGCCAGGCCGACAGGGTGCGCGAAATCGAGGCCGAGAACGGTCTGTCGGAGACGGGCGTCGTGCGCGGGCGTCCGCAGGGCGCGCAGCGCGCCGGCGACAGCAGGGCGGCACAGGACGGCCAGTGTCAGCTCGTGCGCGCGCTCGGCGTCGAGCGCAAAGAGGATTGGACGAGCCGCCCACGGGTACAGTGCCAATTACTGGAAGTGTATAATCGTTCGACTCTTTAACCGCGGCCCAGCGAGACCGCGAAGAGGTGACACATGCCGGTTGTACTCGACGCGGACCGCATCGGCCGCACCCTCACTCGAATCTCCCACGAAATCGTCGAACGCAATCGAGGCGTTGAAGACCTCGTCCTGATTGGCGTGCGTACGCGCGGCGACCATCTGGCCCGGCGCCTCGCGCGCAGCCTTCGCGACATTTCGGGCCACGACATCCCGACCGGCGCGCTCGATATCACGCTCTATCGGGATGACCTGATGCGCCAGGCCGTCGGACCACGAGCCATCGTGCGCAAGACCGAGATTCCGTTTTCCATCGACGGCCGGAAGGTGCTCCTCGTCGACGACGTGCTGTATACGGGCCGGACGACGCGCGCCGCGCTCGACGCGCTGATTGATTTCGGCCGCCCGAAGAATATCCAGCTGATCGTGCTGGTCGACCGCGGCCATCGCGAGCTGCCGATCAAGGCCGACTACGTCGGCAAGAACCTGCCCACGTCGCTCGAGGAGAGCGTGCAGGTCTATCTTGAGGAGAGCGACGGACGCGACGAAATCATCCTGCAGGGGGGTGCCGTATGACCGTCCTGACGGCGCTGCGCCGGAAGGATCTGCTCGGGATTTCGGATCTCTCTCCCGAGGAGATTTCGCTGGTCCTCGACACCGCGGAGGCGATGAAGGAGGTTGGCGAGCGGCCGATCAAGAAGGTCCCGGCGCTGCGGGGCAAGACGGTCGTCAACCTGTTCTACGAACCGAGTACCAGAACGCGTACGTCGTTCGAGATTGCCGAAAAGCGTCTCAGCGCCGACACGCTGAACATCGCCGTCGCCTCGTCCAGCGTCGTCAAGGGCGAGAGCCTCGCGGACACCGCGCTCAACCTCGAGGCGATGCACCCGGACATGATCGTGCTGCGGCACTCCTCGTCCGGGGCGTGCCACCTGCTGTCGCGCATCTGTAAGGCGGCCATCATCAATGCCGGCGACGGAATGCACGAACACCCGACGCAGGCGCTGCTCGACGCGTTCACGATCCGCGAGCACAAGAAACGCCTCAAGGGACTGAAAGTCGCCATCATCGGCGACTTGCTGCACAGTCGCGTGCTGCGCTCCAATATCCAGCTGCTGACCAGGATGGGCAGCGACGTGTGGGTGTGCGGCCCGCCGACGCTCATGCCGGCGGACATCACACGGTTCGGCGTCACGGCGACGAGCGTCGTTGACGAGGCGGTGGCCGACGCCGACGTCGTGATGCTGCTGAGGATTCAGCTGGAGCGGATGGAGGGCGCCTACTTTCCGTCGCTCCGCGAATACTTCAGCGTCTTCGGCATGACCGAGGCGCGGCTGCGGCAGGCGAAATCGGACGTGATCGTCATGCATCCCGGTCCGATGAACCGCGGTGTGGAGATCGCGTCGGAAGTGGCGGATGGTCCCTACTCGGTGATTCTCGAGCAGGTGGCAAACGGTGTAGCGGTCCGGATGGCGGTGCTGTACCTGCTGGCGGGCGGAGCGAATGATGAAGCGGCTGCTTAAGGGCGGACGGGTCGTGGATCCCGTCAACGGGATCGACGGTGTGTACGACATCCTGATCGATGGCGATCGCATCGCCCGCGTCGGGCGGGACCTGCCGGTGGACGGCGCGCAGGTCATTGCGATTCCGAAGGGACTGGTGGTGTGTCCCGGGCTGATCGACATGCACGTCCATTTGCGCGAGCCGGGCCAGGAGCACAAGGAGACCGTCGCCACCGGCACGGGGTCGGCGGTCGCCGGTGGCTTTACGGCCGTCGCCTGCATGCCGAACACCGAGCCCGTGAACGACAACGCCAATGTGACCGCCTACATCCTCGCGCGCGCGGCCGAGGCGAACCTGGCGCGTGTCTACCCGATCGGCGCGGTCTCCCGCGGCTCGAAGGGTGAGCTGCTCGCGGACATCGCGGACCTGCGGCAGGCGGGCTGCGTCGCCATCACGGACGACGGCCATCCGGTGGCGACGGCGCTGCTGCTGCGGCGTGCGATGGAGTACGCGGGGATGTTCGACATGCCGGTCGTCGAGCACTGCGAGGATCAGACGCTCAAAGGCGACGGCGTGGCGCACGAGGGATTTCACGCCGCCTCGCTCGGACTGCGCGGCATCCCGGGGGCCTGCGAAGCGCTCGGCGCCGAGCGCGGCATCCTCATGTCGGAGCTGACGGGGACCGCCTTCCATGTCGCGCACATGAGCGCCCGTGCGTCGCTCCGCGCCGTCCGGAACGGGAAGGCGGCCGGCATCCGCGTGACGTGCGAAGTGGCGCCGCATCACTTCACGCTGACGGACGAAGCGCTCGGCACGCCGATCCCGTACGACACGAACACGAAGATGAATCCACCGCTGCGCGAAGCGGCCGACCGCGATGCGATGGTCTCCGGCATCGCCGACGGCACCGTCGACGTCATCGCGACCGATCACGCCCCGCACCACTACGACGAGAAGAACGTGGAGTTCGATCGCGCGCCGTTCGGTATCGTCGGACTGGAGACGGCGGTGCCGCTCGCGCTCGATCGGCTCGTGCACGCCGGCGTCGTCGGGCTGTCTCGGCTTGTCGAGCTGATGTCGGTGAATCCGGCGCGAATTCTCCGCATCCCCGGCGGGACCCTCTCCGAGGGCGCGCCGGCGGACATCACGATCCTGGCTCCCGACCTGAAGGTGACGATCGACGCCGCGGCGCTCCGGTCGCGCTCGAAGAACACGCCGTTTGGCGGCTGGGAGCTGCGCGGGGGTGTCGCCGCGACGATCGTCGGCGGCCGGATGGTCTACGTGAATGGGAGTTGCGGCGTGGGAAGTTGGGAGTTGTAGATGACACGCCGGGACGATATCCGCGCGAAGGCGATGAAGGACCTGCAGGCGTACGAGGTCCTGATGCTGGACGGGCATTTTGACTTCGGCAACGGGTTTCACGGTACGGTCTACCTGAACCCGCACCAGCTGTTCCGGTACCCCGCCACCATCTGGCGCTTCGCGCAGGATCTGCTCGACGTGCTGCCCGCCTCCATCGTCGAGGCCACGGAGGTGGTCGTAGGGCCGGTGACGGGCGGCGCCCTGCTGGCGCACACGATTGCCGGCCTGCTGGACAGCCGCCGCGAAATCACGCGGCCGCCCACGCTGTTCGCGCCGTTCACGCTCGACGTGAATTGCGGCCACACGCTCACCAGGTATTACGAAAAGCTCGTCGCGGGAAAGAAGGCGCTGCTCGTGGACGACGTGCGGAACACGGGCCAGACGCAGGCATTCTGCGCCGAGCTCCTGCGGAAAGCAGGCGCCACCGTGCTTGCCACCGCCGAAATCTATGACCGCATGGAATCGGTGGTGGATGCCGGCGTTTCCAATATCGCGTTGGCCGAGTACAAGGCCCCCGACAACATGCCGGCTGACACCTGCCCGCTCTGCAAAGCCGGCGTGCCCATCACGACGTTCTAGCCATGGCCACGGATGTTCGCATCGTCGCGGCCACCGCCGGCGACGTGCCGATCCTGCTCCGGTTGATCAAGGCGCTCGCCGACTACGAAAAGCTGGCCGGTGACGTCGTGGCGACCGAAGATCAGATCCGCGAGACGATGTTCTCCGGCGTCCCGCAGGCGGAAGCAGTGATCGCGTATGCGGATGGCGAACCGGTCGGCCTGGCCATCTGGTTTCACAACTATTCGACGTTCCTCGGCCGGCGCGGCCTGTATCTCGAAGATCTGTTCGTCCTCCCGGAATGGCGGGGACAGGGCATTGGCAAGGCGCTGCTCGTGCACCTGGCGGGCATCGCGGTCGCACGCGGCTGCGGGCGCATGGAGTGGTCGGTGCTCGACTGGAACGAATCGGCGATCGGTTTCTACAAGAGTCTCGGGGCCGTGCCGATGGACGAATGGACGGTGTTCAGACTGACCGGTGACGCGCTCGCACGGCTCGGGCGTAAGAGTTCCTGGGGTTCCTAGAGTGCCTAGAGTGCCTAGAGTGCCTAGAGTGCCTAGAGTGCCTAGAGTGCCTGGAGTTCCTAAGGTGCCTAGAGTTCCAAGAACCCCAAGAACCCCAGGAACCCCAGGAACTCCAGGAACCCCAGGAACTCTAGGAACCCTAGGACCCCCACGCACCCTGAGCACCAGACTCGAAGAGCTCTACACGAGCTTCGACCACCCGACCTCCGCCTCCGATCCCATCCATATCGTCCGGCGCTACGCGGATCCTGCCGACCGCGAGGTCGTCGGATTCTGCGCGGCCGGTCTGGCGTTCGGCCGGGTCGCCAGCGTCCTGAACTCCATCGAATCGCTGCTGGCGGTCATGGGGCCACGGCCGGCGACGTTCGTCAGGCGCTTCGACGCGGCCCGGGACGGCCCGGCGCTGGCGCCGCTGGTCCATCGCTGGATCCGGGGCCGGGATCTGGCGGCGCTGATGCTCGTCCTGCAGCGGATGCTGCGCGAGGCGGGATCGATTGAAGCGTTCTTTCTCGCTGGCGACGATTCGGCGGCGCCCGATCTCAGTGCCGCCATCGACGCTTTTTCGACGCGCGCGCTCGACATCGACCTCCGGCCGGCGTACGGCCGCGTGCCGAAGCGCGCCGGGGTCTCCTACTTCTTTCCGCGCCCCTCCGCCGGCAGCGCCTGCAAGCGCATGAACCTGTTTCTGCGGTGGATGGTGCGAAAGGACGCGATCGATCTCGGCGTCTGGACGCGCGCCTCACCGTCGCGGCTGATCGTGCCGCTCGATACGCACATCATCCGGCTCGGCCGATGCCTGCGGCTGACCCGCTACAAGAGTCCGGGGTGGAAGATGGCAGCCGACATCACGGCGTCACTGCGCGTGCTGAATCCCGGCGACCCGGTGCGATACGACTTCTCGCTGTGCCACGTCGGAATGATGAACGCCTGCGGGTACGGGAGCGCCCAGCGCGACGCGCAGTGCCCGCTGCGTGGGCTCTGCCGTCCGAGGAAGTCCGCCTGAAGCTGTCCGAGCGGCTCAAGACCCGGAAGATCATCCTGGGCGAGGAGCTTCGGCGCGGCAGGGGCTGAAACGACCGGTCCAGCCCTTATACTCCAACCGTTTGGCTCTCACTCCCGGCACCCGCCTGGGCGTCTACGAAGTCACCGCCCAGATCGGCGAAGGTGGCATGGGGCAGGTGTATCGCGCGACGGACACGACACTCGGTCGCCAGGTCGCGATCAAGATCCTGCCCGACGCATTCGCCGCTGATCCTGAACGGATGGCGCGGTTCGAGCGCGAGGCCAGGACGCTCGCGTCGCTCAATCATCCCCACATCGCAGCGATTTACGCGATCGAGAAATCGACCGGCCAGCACGCCCTCGTGATGGAACTGGTCGAGGGCGAGGATCTGTCGCAGCGCATCGCGCAAGGCGCGATCCCGCTGGATGAAGCACTCCCGATCGCGAGACAAATTGCGGAGGCGCTGGAGGCGGCGCACGAGCAGGGGATCATCCACCGGGACCTGAAGCCCGCGAATATCAAGGTGCGCCCAGACGGCACCGTGAAGGTGCTGGACTTCGGGCTCGCGAAGCTTGCACAGCCGGCTGAAGCCGGCCTCCACAACCGGGACGTGGGGGCCGGCTTCAGCCGGCTCGACATGACGGCGTCGCCGACGATCACGACGCCCGCGATGACGCAGGCGGGGATGATTCTCGGCACGGCCGGGTACATGAGCCCGGAGCAGGCGCGCGGCAAGACGGTGGATAAGCGTGCGGACATCTGGGCGTTTGGGGCCGTGCTGTTCGAGATGCTGACAGGCAGGCGGGCATTCCCCGGCGAGGACATCACCGACACGCTGGCGGCGGTCGTTCGCTCGGAACCGGACTGGAGTCTCGTTCCGGGGACCGTCTCGCCGACGCTGCTCGTGTTCCTGCGCCGAAGCCTCCAGAAAGACCCGAAGCAGCGGATCCCCGACATTGCGGCTATGCGCCTCGCGCTGGAAGGCGCGTTCGACGCGATCGCCGAAGCTGCCGGCGCCGGGTCCGCCGACGCAACAGCTGCGGACCCGGCCTACGTACGATCGACGCGGCGGCGCGTGGCGCTCGCCAGCACCGCCGCTGTTGTCCTGAGCGCCGCGATGGCCGGCGGCGTCGTCTGGTACGCGATGCGCCCACCCGCGCCACGCGTGACGCGGATGACCATCACCCCCGCGGCCGCGGCGGCGCTGTCCATCAACGGCGACGATCGCGGCCTGGCGATCACACCCGACGGCTCACGCGTCGTCTACGTCGGCACCAACAGCACACAGCTCTTCGTCCGCGCGCTCGACACGCTCGAACCGGTCGCCATCTTCACGGGCGCCCCTCGCGGACCGTTCGTCTCGCCCGACGGCCAGTGGATCGGCTTTGTGGACGGCACGACGTCGTTGAAAAAGGTGGCCATGACCGGGGGGCCGGCTGTCACGCTCGCGACGCTCGACGCCACACCGCGCGGAGCGACCTGGGCGCCCGACGGGACGATGATCTTTGCGACGTTCACCACGGCGACCGGTCTGCAGCGCGTCTCCGCCGCGGGCGGCACGCCTGAGGTACTGACGACGCCGGATCGCGCGCAGGGGGAGGCCGACCATCTGTGGCCGGAGCTGCTGCCAGGCGGCCGCGCGGTGCTGTTCACGATCACCGCGCTGACGGGCGGGCTCGACACGGCGCAGGTGGCGGTGCTGGACCTGGAGACGGGGGCGCGAACGGTGCTCATCCGCGGCGGCAGTCATGCTCATTACGTGTCGAGTGGCCACCTCGTCTACGCCGCGGCCGGGACGCTGCGCGCCGTGGCGTTCGACGTCGACCGTCTGGAGACGCGCGGGACACCGGTGCCTGTCGTCCCCGATGTGGTGACCGCGATCCTTGGTGGCGTGGAGGCGGTCGTCGCGGCCGACGGCACGCTCGCGTACGTGTCGGGCGGTGGGGGCCTAGCCGGACTGCAACGCACGCTGGTGTGGGTGAACCGCCAGGGGCAGGAAACCGCGATCGCGGCACCGCCCCGCGCCTACGCCTATCCCCGGATCGCCCCCGACGGTGCCAGCGTGGTGCTCTATGACGGCGATCAGGAGAGCGACATCCGGCGCTGGGATTTTGCGCGCACCACGCTGACCCGTCTCACCTTCGATGGGGCCCTCGATGGTCATCCCGCCTGGACCCCCGACGGCCGCCGGCTCGTCTTCAGCTCCGAGCGGACAGGTACGCGGAATCTCTACTGGCAGGCGGCCGATGGCACCGGCGCGGTCGAGCGGCTGACCGAGAGTCCCAACGCGCAGAATGGCGCCGCCGTGTCGCCCGACGGCACGCGGGTGATCTTCTACGAAACAGCGCCGAAGACCGGCGCCGATGTCATGCAGCTCCAGTTGGACGGCACGCGTCGCGTCACGCCGCTCGTGCAGACCCCGTTCGCCGAACAGAACGGGATCCTCTCGCCCGACGGCCGCTGGCTTGCGTACGAGGCGAACGACTCGGGGCGGTTCGAGGTCTACGTGCGGCCGTTTCCGGACGTGAACCGCGGACTCTGGCAGGTGTCGACGGGCGGCGGCACGCGCCCGCTCTGGGCGCCGAACGGACAGGAGCTCTTCTATGCCTCGCTGACAGGGGCAATCATGCGCGTGGGTGTGGAGCGCGGCCCGTCGTGGGCGGCCACCACACCCACGCTGCTCATCAAGGAAGGCTATGTCACGGTCCCGGGAGGCAATCCCGGCCGCTCGTACGACATCTCGCCCGACGGCCAGCGGTTCCTGCTGTTGAAAGCCGGCGACGGCTCGGATCAGGCCGCCGCGCCTGCGAACCTCATCGTCATCCAGCACTTCGACGAGGAATTGAAGCGGCTGGTGGGGCGGTAGACAGGCTCTGGGCTTTAGGCTTTAGGCTCTGGGCTCTGGGCCGATCCGGAACTGGACCTGGCCGGAACCGGACCCACGCTGGATCCCAATTGGCGGTCAGCAGGGACCATCTGCCCCACGGGATCTCCGCCCCCAAGGTTCACGCGCGCTCTATAATCACGCGGTGGCCCAGCCAGCGTCCGCACCCCACATGGCGGTCCTCGCTGCCGACACGACGGCCGATATCGAGCAGCGCCAGGTAGATTCGTGGCGGCGGCTCTCACCTCTTGAGCGATTGCGGCTCGTCAGCGACACCACCCGCGCTGTGCTGGACCTTTCCCTGGCTGGGATTCGCCGGCGCCATCCCCAGGCCTCCGAACGCGAGTGCTTCCTCCGCCTGGCAGCCATCCTGCTCGGCGTGGACACGGCTCGGCGGGTCTATCCCGATGCCGCGCACCTGACCGACCTCCGCGGGCCGAGGTGAGCGACCCCGTCGCGGTCGCGCTCAGCGTGGCGCAGATTCTCGACGCGTGCGGACTGCGTTACCTTGTCGGCGGATCTCTCGCCAGCTCGATGAGTGGGGAGCCGCGGTCGACCCTGGACGTCGACATCGTGGTCGCGATGACGGCGTCGGACGTCGGCCAGGTGGCCGATGCGCTGCGCGGCGAGTTCGACGTCGACGAGCCGGCGGTCGCGCGAGCCGTTCGCGAGCGGTCGAGCGTCAACGTGTTCCATCGGGCGAGCGCCATCAAGGTCGACCTCTTCATCATGGGCGGATCACCGCTTGACGACGAGCAGATGAATCGGCGGCAACGGATCCAGGTGACGACCGAACCCGACCGCTATCTCTACGCCTACACGCCCGAAGACATCCTGCTGCAGAAGTTGCGCTGGTTCCGCAAGGGGCACGAGATATCGGACCGCCAGTGGCGGGATGTGCTGGGTATCCTGTTGGTGCAGGGTGACGCGCTGGACCGGATGTATCTTCGAGAGCGCGCCGAGCGCCTCGGCGTCTCCGACCTCTTCGCCCGGGCGGAAACGGCCGTCGGCAGGGCTTGAGTCTGGGCGGCCACCGCGCCCACCAGCCTCATCGTCGTCCAGCACTTCGACGAGGAGCTACCTCAGAGCCCTCCGCTCCAGGCTCCCTTCCTCTGAAGCTCGCGTAGTTTCGCGAATTTTAGAAAAACCGAATACGCGTTCATCGCCGAGATGGTGAACCCGGCGGCACCGTCGACGACTCCCCGTCGAAGCACGTAATTCCGGAGAAACGCCGCTGGCGGATGGACGATCAGATCGAGCAGTCCTGCGCGCCGACCCGACTCGTGCATCTGTCGTGCGGCCAGCGTCGTGTACTGGTTGATCCGCTCCAGCTGATCGCGGAGGTCACGGTAGGAGTAATGCTCGATCTCGCTCCTCAGCTGACCTGCGCCGCCATCCACCGACACGGACTCGTGGACGTACTTCCCGCGCCATCGCGCCGCGCGGCGGTCGTAGAGGCGCGTCTGGTAGTCGGGATAAAAATCGGTGGTCCGGATCCAGCGCCCGAGGTGAAACGTCACCCGCGGCATCCGGTAGCCGCGCCGCGCGGGCTCCGTGGCGAGCAGTGCCTTGATTTCGGCCGCCAGCGCCGGCGTGATGCGCTCGTCCGCATCCAGCGAAAAGATCCAGTCGTGCGAGGCGCGCCCGGCCGCGAAGTTCTTCTGATCGATCCAGCCGGGCCAGTCGCGCGACAGCACCGTGGCGCCCCTGCCCCGCGCGATCTCCACCGTCGCATCGGTGCTTCCCGAATCGACGACGAGGATCTCGTCGGCCCAGGCGGCGCTGTCAATCGCCGCCGCGATATGGTCCGCTTCGTTGAGCGTGATGATCGTGACCGAGAGCTTGGGCACAGGAGGATTCTTACGTGCGAAAGCCTAAAGCCTAAAGCCCAAAGCCCAAAGCCCTTTCATCGCAGCGGCGTGTCCTGCACCGTCTCGAAGTCGACGAGCGACCGGTTGTAGTCGAGGAGCGCGAGCAGCTCCGTGTTGCGCGCCTGCGCCAGGTCGCGCTGGGCCTGGAACACGAAGAAACTCGTCGAGGTGCCGGCGGTCAGCTTCCGCTCCTCGGCCTGCAGGCGCCGCTCTGAGGCCTCCCGCGATACCCGCGTGGTCTCCATCCGCTGCTGGTTCGTGGCGAGCTGGCGAACGGTCTGCCGCACCTCCGCGACGACCTGCAGCTGCTGGCTGCGCAGCCGCGTCTGCGACTGGGTGTACTGCAGCCGCGCGCGGGCGAGGCCCGCTTCCTGCGGCGTGGTGCCGAGTGGATAGCTCACGCTGACCGACGCCGTCCAGGCGGGGAAGTCGTTGGCGAAGAGGTCCTGCAGCACGCTCCCGAAGCGGCGTTCGCTTTGGCCGATCACCGGGCCCGGAAACCCCGCGCCGCGCACGAACTGGGTCCCGCCGAGGCCGGTCACGCCGTAGTCGACCGCGGCCGTGACGTCGGGCAGCGTCTGGTTCCGGAAGTACCGCATGTTGATGTCGGCCGTTTCGAGCGCCTTGACGGTCTGCTGGACATCGGTTCGGCCGGCGAGCGCGTTCCGCACCGCGGCTTCCGGATCGATCGGCCGCGCGAGTGCGGCCGGCGGTGAGACCGGCTCGAGTCGCAGCGTCCAGAAATCCTGCATCGACGGGTCGAAGATCAGCGTGCGAAGGCGATCCTCGGCGGTCGCAATCTGGGCGCGCGCCACGATCACCGCTTCCTCGCGCAATGCGACCTCCGCCTCAGATTCGATGGCGTCAACCGGCGCGGTCGTGCCGATGTCGATCCGGGCGCGCGTGTTCCGCAGCGACTGTCGCGCCAGCTCGAGCGACTGGCCCTGCACCTCGAGTGCGGCGATGGCATAGACCAGGTCCCAGTACGCGTAGCGGACGGTGCGCGCCGTCGCGGCCATCGCGTCGCGCAGCGTGACGTCCGCCACCTCCCGGTTCACGCGGTTCACGAGCAGCTGCTGGCGGGCGGTGTCGATGGAAAAGCCGCGCAGCAGCGGCTGGCGGTAGTTCAGCGCGAGCGACGAACGAAGCTGCGGCGAAAAATTCGAGAAGATGTTCGTGGTCGTCGACCGCACGCTGTCCCAGCCGACTGAATAGTTCCCGCCCCATGGAAGCGCCTGGCTCACGCCGACATTCGTGTTGAAGCGGCCGTCGCTCGTCTTGGAACCGAGGGCGCCCGACAGGAAGCTGACATTGGGCGAGTCGGCCCCGTTTGCCTGCACGGTACTGTTCACTGTGGGCTGCCATGCCGCAAGCGCCTGCGCCACCGCCAGATCCTCGATCTGCGGTGCGAATCGCGACGCCTGAATGCCGAGGTTGTGCTCGAGCGCCAGGGCGACCGCCTCGTCCACCGTCAGCCGCCGCGTCGACTCGGCTTGAGGCGCCGGCAGCGCCAGTGATTGTGCGGCAGCCGCCGGAGGCCCGGCGACGAGGGTGGCGATCGCGAGCGTGGCGGCGGCGCGAAGAAGAATCGTGAGCATGATTAATACTAGGCGTATGGATGCACAGTCGGTGATCGAGCGGTTCCGCCGGTCGGGTGCGTTGCTCGAAGGACATTTCCGCCTGACCTCGGGCGCTCACAGTTCCGGATACATGCAGTGCGCCCTGGTGCTGCAGCATCCGACGGACGCCGAGGCCCTGGGAGCCGCGCTGGCCGGGCGGTTTCGCGCGGACCGCGTCCAGGCGGTGCTCTCCCCGGCGATCGGCGGCATCGTCATTGGCCAGGAAGTGGGGCGGTCGCTCGGGGTGCGCGCGATGTTTACCGAGCGTCAGGACGGCGTGATGACGCTGCGGCGAGGGTTCACCATCCAGCCGGGCGAACGCGTCATCGTCATCGAGGATGTCGTCACGACGGGCGGCTCGACGCGCGAGACGATCGACGTCGCGCGGGCGGCCGGGGCGGAGGTCATCGGCGCCGGCGCCATCATCGATCGCAGCGGCGGCCAGCAGCAGCGCGTCGATGTGCCATTCCACGCGCTGACCGCGATCGACATCCCCACGTATCAGCCGGAGACCTGCCCGCTCTGCCTTGCGGGTCAGCCCGTGGTGAAACCCGGATCACGCACCTGACGCGCACCATCAAGATCACGCTCGCCTACGACGGGACGAGGTACGTCGGGTGGCAGCGCCAGTCCGAAGGCGTGTCGATTCAGGGGCTCCTCGAAGAGGCGCTCGCGCGATTCGAGGGGCGTCCGACCACGGTGCACGGCGCGGGCCGGACAGACGCGGGCGTGCACGCCCATGGCCAGGTGGCGAGCGCGCGGCTGTCGGGCGGGCACGACACGGAGCAGTTGCTTCGAGGCCTGAACACGTCGCTCCCGCTGGACGTGCGCGTTCTCCAGGTTGACGAGGCCGCGGACGATTTTCACGCCCGCTTCAGTGCGCGGTCGAAGACGTACCGGTACGCCATTCGCAACGCGTCGACCGTCAGTCCCTTCGAGTACCCGTTCGTGTGGCAGGTCCCGGAACGCCTCGATCTGGCCGCCATGCAGGCGGCGGCGGCGATCCTGATCGGCACCCACGACTTTGCCTGCTTTCGCAGTACCGGGCAGGAGGCGAAGAGGGGCACGACGCGCACGATCACCCGGTCGGCGTTTCTCGATCCCGGATCCCTGACCCCGGATCCCGGATCCCGGACCCCCGATCCCGGTTCCCTTCTCGTCTACGAAGTCGCCGCCACCGGCTTCCTGCGCCGCATGGTGCGGGCGATCGCAGGGACGCTGGTCGAGGTGGGACGCGGGGAGCGGTCGTCCGATTCGGTGGCCGCGCTCCTGGACGGCGGCAGCCGAGCGGACGCGGGGGCCACCGCGCCGGCGCAGGGGCTGTTCCTGGTATCCGTGAAATATGATTAGGGGCAACCGTGAGTCTTGAGCGTCTGCTGGCGGTGATTCCGGCGGGTCATCCAGACGAAGTGCTGGCCCGGGACATCAATTTCGAACGGCTGCCCGCGCACATCGCCGTCATCATGGACGGCAACGGCCGGTGGGCGGCGCAGCGGCACCTGCCGCGCGTCGAGGGCCACCGCGCCGGCTCCGACGCCGTGCGCGAAACCGTCGAGACGGGCGCGCGGCTCGGGCTCGAGGTCCTGACGCTCTACGCGTTTTCAATCGAGAACTGGAAGCGCCCGGCGACCGAGGTCAGCACGCTGATGGTGCTGCTGAAGCGCTACCTGCGGTCCGAGCTGGACACCCTCCTGAAGAACGACATCCGGTTCCGTGTGATCGGACGCATGGAAGAACTCGCCCCCGACATTCAGCAGGAGCTGCGTCTGGCGATCGACCGCACCGCCGCCAACACGGGGATGCTCTTCAACATCGCGCTCAACTACGGGGGACGGGCGGAGATTGTCGATGCGGCGCGCCGGGCAATCGCGTCGGGCATCAGGCCGGAGGCGCTCGGCGAAGAGCAGTTCGCGCAGTTCCTGTACACCGCGGGTCAGCCCGACCCGGATCTGCTGATTCGTACGAGCGGCGAGATGCGCGTCAGCAACTACCTGCTGTGGCAGATCGCGTACGCCGAGATCTACGTCACCGACACGCTGTGGCCCGACTTCAGGCGTCGTCACATGCTCGAGGCCGTGCTCGCGTACCAGAAGCGGGAACGCCGCTACGGTGGCATCAACCCCGCGCGGGCGGCCATCGGCGCCACATGACCCGCGTTCTCAGCGGGATCGTCCTCGGCGCCGCCGCTCTTGCCGCCATCTTCTACCTTCCCCCGATTGGCGTCCGCCTGCTCGCGTGTGCCGTGGCGGCGTTGGCCGCGCACGAGTACCTGACGATCCTGCATCGCGACGGCAAGGCCCCGCTGTTCTGGCCCGTCCTCGTGCTCGTGGTTGCCGTCTGCTGGTGGATGTCCGAGTTCGAGCGTGGTGATCTGCTGCCGCTGGTGCTGGTGATGCTGGGGTGGGCCGCCGTTGAAGTCCTGTCGCGCGGCCTCACCGTCGAGCGCGCCGCCGCGCACTTCCTGGCACCGTGGTACATCGGCATGCCGCTGGGGATGCTTGCCGCCGTGCACGCCGTCGGCGGGCGTATGGCGACACTGCTGCTTATCGCGACGGTCGTTGTCAGCGACTCCTCGCAGTACTACGTGGGCCGCGCGTTCGGCCGGCGGCCGCTCGCGCCGGCGATCAGCCCGAAGAAGACCGTGGAGGGGGCAATTGGCGGTGTGGTCTGTGCGACGGCGTTTCTGATGATTGCGGGGACGCGCCTGTTTCCAGGCGCCGCCCTCGCGCCGCTCGCGCTCGTGGGCGTGGCCCTCGTCAGTCTCGGCATCTGCGGCGACCTCTTCGAGTCGCGGTTGAAACGCATCGCGGGCGTGAAGGACAGCTCGTCGCTGATTCCGGGCCACGGCGGCGTGCTCGATCGCATCGACGCGCTCCTGTTTGCCACTCCGGCCTTGTACCTGTATCTCCTGTCCTGACGTGAAACGCGTCGCCATTCTCGGATCGACCGGCTCGATTGGCCGCAGCGCGCTCGCGGTCGTGGACGCGCATCCAGACCGCCTGAGGGTCGTGTCGCTGGCGGCGGGCGACAATGCGGCGCTGCTCGCGGAGCAGGTGTCGCGGTACCGTCCCGACGTTGTCGCCATGGCGAACGGCGGCGGGATCGATCGGCTCAGGGACCTGTGCGGCGCCGGGGCGCCCCGCATGGCCACCGGCACCGAAGGTCTGGTGGCGGTCGCCACGCATCCGGAGGCCGACATCGTGATCTGCGCGTCGGCGGGCACCGCAGGGCTCGAAGCGGTGCTGGCCGCCATCGAGGCCTGGAAGACCATCGCGCTCGCCAACAAGGAAGTGCTCGTCATGGCCGGCCAGCTCGTGACCGACGCCGCACAGCGTCGCGGCGTCGCGATCCTTCCGGTCGACAGCGAGCACAACGCCATCCATCAGTGCCTGCACGGGCGTCCGGCCGCCGAGATCCGGCGCCTCATCCTCACCGCGTCAGGTGGACCCTTTCGCGAGTACGACGCCGCGGCGCTCCGGCAGGTCGATCCCGACGCCGCGCTGCGCCATCCGACGTGGCAGATGGGCCGCAAGATCACCATCGACTCCGCCACGATGATGAACAAGGGGCTCGAGGTCATCGAGGCGCGCTGGCTGTTCGGCGTGGGCGCCGATCAGATCGACGTCGTCATTCATCCCCAGTCGATCGTCCACTCGATGGTGGAGATGATCGACGGCTCGGTCCTCGCGCAGCTGGGCGTCACCGACATGCGGCTGCCGATTCAGTACGCCTGCTCCTATCCCGAACGCTGGGGCGGGTCCCTTCCGTCGCTGGACCTGACCCGTACCGGCCGGCTCGATTTCCTGCCGCCGCCAGACGAGCGGTTTCCGTGCCTGCGGCTCGCCTATCGCGCGCTCCGGACCGGGGGCACGATGCCGGTAGCGCTGAATGCCGCCAACGAAGTGGCCGTGGAGGCCTTTCTCGACCGGACGCTCGGCTTTATGGACATTCCCCGTGTCATCGAGCAGACGCTCGATGCCCACACGCCCGAGGAGGTCCCGGCCCTGCACGTCGTCCGGCGCGTGGACGACTGGGCCCGAACGTACGCCAGGGGCGCGGTCCGGGAGTTCGTGCAGCCCGGGAGTTAGAATTAACGGAGTGAATACGCTGCTCGCGTTTCTGTTCGTCCTCGGCGTACTGGTGTTCGTACACGAGCTCGGCCACTTCCTGGCCGCCCGCCGCCTCGGCGTCCGGGTGCTCACCTTCTCTCTCGGCTTCGGGCCGAAGCTGCTCAAGTTCACACGCGGCGACACGGAGTACTGCATCAGCGCCGTGCCGCTCGGCGGCTACGTGAAGATGGCAGGCGAGAATCCGGACGATCCGCGTACCGGCAAACCCGACGAGTTCCTGTCGAAGACGAAATGGCAGCGGTTCCAGATCCTCATCATGGGCCCCGTGATGAACATCATCCTCGCGGTGGTCGTGATGGCCGTGGTGCTTGCGCAGGGCGCTGAGGTGCCGGTGTACCAGGACCAGCCGCCGGTTGTCGGCGCGGTGTCACCGGGATCACCCGCGGCGCGTGCCGGCATCGAGCGCGGCGACCGCGTGCTGTCCGTCGCAGGCGATCCCGTCGAGACGTGGGACGACCTCTTTCTTGCCATCGGCACCCGCGCCGATCGCGACGTCGCGATGACGCTGCTGCGCGGCGGACAGACCCGCACCGTGCAGGTGCGGCCCGAGCCGCAGACGCGGTTCGAGATCGGCAACATCGGCGTGCTTCCCGACATCAACCCGATCGTCGCGTCGGTCATCGCCGGCCAGGCGGCGGAGCGGGCCGGCCTGAAGGCCGGGGACGTCGTGCTTGCCGTGAACGGGGAGCGGATGACCACCCGCACCCAGTTGATCGAAGCTATTTCACGCAACGGCGGCCGGGAGATCGATCTCACGATTCAGCGCGACGGCCAGCAGATGAATGTCGCCGCGACGCCGGAACAGCAGGGCGAGCGCGGCATGCTCGGCGTCTATGTCACCGAGCCGACGCGCCGGTTCGATCCGAATGCCTTCGAAGCCATTCAGATGAGCGTCGAGCGCAACATCGAGTTCAGCGGCCTCATCTTCAAGACGCTCGGCGGGCTCTTTGTCGGCGAGACGTCCCCCCGCCAGCTCATGGGACCGGTCGCGATCGCCCAGCTCTCGGGCGAGTCCGCACAGGCCGGCTGGATTGCGCTCTTTACGCTGATGGCGTCGATCAGCCTCAATCTCGGGCTGCTCAACCTGCTGCCGATTCCGGTCCTCGACGGCGGCCACATCCTGATCATGGCGGTCGAAGGGGTCGCCCGGCGCGACTTCAGCATGGCGGTCAAGGAGAAGATGCTCCTCGCCGGATTTGTCCTTCTGATGATGCTGATGGTCACGGTCGTCTATAACGACCTCACGCGCATCAGCTGGATCGAGAACCTCATGCCTTGGCGCAATTAGTGCATCCACGCGTCAGCGGAGGAATTCCTATGTTCTTGATCCGACCGGCGCTGACGGCGCTGATGGTCGTCGCGTTCGCGACGGTGTTCGTGACGGTGTTCGTGACGGTGTTCGTGACGGCCGCCTCAGCTCAGCAGGTCACCCAGACCGACATTACTCGCCTGCAGGACAGCATCTACCAGGCCGGCACCGACATCACGGAGCTGCGCCGGCGCGACAACGTGCGCGCGAACCAGCTCCAGGCGGAGCTCGACGACCTGCGCGAGGAAGTGATTTACCTGAAGGTCAAGCTGCGCAAGGACGGCTCGCTGGTGCGGGCCGAATACGCCGACCTTCGCGACCGCATCGAGGACGTCCGGACGACCGCCCGCGGCGATGCGCAGAACGCCTATGCCACGGCTCCCGCCGCCCCCGCCCGAGGGACCGCGGCTCCGGGGGCAACACAGCCGCGCGCCGGCGCCTCGGCGCAGACCACGACCACTGGAGAAATCCCGTCAGGAACCGAGATGGACGTGCGCCTGGCCGGCCGCCTCAATTCGGGAGAAGCGAGGGTCGAGGATCGCTTCGAGGCGACGACGCTCGTGGACTTCAACGCGAACGGCCGGACGCTTGTTTCTGCCGGTTCGGTGATGCGAGGCGTCGTGACGAGCGTCGAACCGGCCACCCGGACCAACCGCACGGCAAGGATGACCCTCAGCTTCGATCAGCTCACCGTCAACGGCCGGTCGTACCCGATCCGCGGCACGGTGACGCAGGCGATCGAGGGAGAAGGCATCAAGGGTGAGGCGGGCCGCGTCGGCACCGGCGCGGGCGTTGGCGCCATCATCGGCGGCATCCTGGGCGGCTTCAAGGGTGCGCTGGCCGGCATCCTGATTGGCGCCGGCGGCACGATTGCCGCGACCGAAGGCAAGGAAGTCGAGCTTCCGCAGGGCTCGGTCCTGCGTGTGCGCTTCGACGCGCCGGTCCAGATTCAGGCGATTCGCTAGATCTGCTTCGCGACATCGACCATCGCTGCCTTCGCGGCGGCGATGGTCTTCCTCACGTGGCCGTCCGTATGCGCGGCTGAGAGAAACCAGGCTTCAAACTGCGACGGCGGCGGATAGATGCCGCGCGCGAGCATCGCCCTGAAGAACGCCGCATAGGCGTTGGTGTTCGACCGGAGCGCCGATTCATAGTCCCGTACCGGTGACGTGGTGAAAAAAGGCGTCAGCACCGACCCGAACGCGTTGACCTGCAGCGCGACGCCGGCCGCCCGTGCGGCATCGGCAAGGCCGGAGGCGAGCATCGCGCCGCGGCGGGCCAGGTCCCTGTAGAGGCGCGGCGTGAGCCGGCTGAGCGCCCAGAGCCCGGCCGTCATTGCGACCGGATTCCCCGACAGCGTCCCCGCCTGGTAGACAGGTCCCGCCGGCGCGACCATCTCCATCACATCCGCCCGGCCGCCATACGCGCCGACCGGCAGTCCACCGCCGATGATCTTGCCGAGACACGTGAGATCCGGCGTGACGTCAAAGAGCGCCTGCGCGCCGCCGGCAGAGGCGCGAAAGCCCGAGATCACCTCATCGAAGATGAGCAGCGCGCCATGCGCGGAGGCGACCCGCCGCAGGCCCTGGAGAAATCCATCCGTCGGCGCGACGACGCCCATGTTGCCGGCAATCGGCTCGACGACGATCGCCGCGATCTGACGGGGGTGGGCATCGCACAGCCCCTCGACGGACCAGAGGTCGTTGTAGCCGGCAATCAGCGTGTCGGCAGCCACGGCCGCCGCGACGCCGGGACTCGTGGGAACGCCCAGCGTCGTCGCGCCCGATCCCGCCTTCACCAGGAATGCGTCGGCGTGGCCGTGGTAGCAGCCGGCGAACTTGATGATCTTGTCGCGCCGGTTAAACGCGCGGGCAACGCGAACCGCGCTCATGGCTGCCTCGGTCCCGGAACTGACAAACCGCACGCGCTCCATCGAGGGCATCAGCTGCCGCACACGCTCGCCGAGCTGATGTTCGAGCGCGGTGGGCGCCCCGAAACTGGTGCCCAGCTTCGCCGCCGCCGTGACGGCCCGGACGAGTCCCCCGGGCGCGTGGCCGTGGATGAGCGGCCCCCACGACATCACATAGTCGATGTACCGGTTGCCGTCGACGTCGTCGATCGTCGCGCCGGACGCGCGGCGGACGAACAGCGGGGATCCGCCGACCGCCTGGAAGGCTCGAACGGGGCTGTCGACGCCGCCCGGCAGGATGCGACGCGCCCGCTCGAAGAGCTTTCGGCTCTGAACCGGCTTCTTCATCACGAACGACCCGCGCGGAGCGCCCGCGCGGCGTCCCGCGCGTAGTAGGTGATGATGATGTCCGCGCCCGCGCGCCGGATCGCCGTCAGCGTCTCCATCATCGCGCGCGGCTCGTCGAGCCACCCGTTCGCCGCCGCCGCCTTCAGCATCGCGTACTCGCCGCTCACGTGATACGCGGCGGTCGGCTGGTTGAACCGCTGTTTCACGCGGCTGATGACGTCGAGATACGTGAGCGCGGGCTTCACCATCACGATGTCGGCCCCTTCCGCCAGGTCCGTTTCGACCTCGCGCAGCGCTTCACTGACGTTCGCGGGATCCATCTGGTGGCTGCGCCGATCGCCGAACTGCGGCGCCGAATCGGCGGCGTCGCGGAACGGCCCGTAGAACGCCGAGCAGTATTTGGCCGCATACGACATGATGCCGACCCGCTCGAATCCGCCCTCGTCGAGCGCGTGGCGGATGGCGGCGACGCGGCCGTCCATCATGTCCGAGGGCGCCACGAAGTCGACGCCGGCGGCGGCGTGCGACAGCGCGACCTGCGCCAGGTGGCCGACGGTCACGTCATTGAGGATCTCTTCGCCGTCGAGAATGCCGCAGTGGCCGTGCGAGGTGTATTCACAGAGGCAGACGTCGGTAATCACAAGGAGATCCGGCATCTCGCGCTTCATCTCGCGAATCGCGCGCTGCACTGCGCCCTCGGGATCCGAGGCGAGAGTTCCCGACGCATCCTTCGAGCCCGGCAGGCCGAACAGCAGGACGCCGGGCACGCCGTCCCCCTTCGCGCCTGCGGCTTCCTTCACCGCCTCGTCGACCGACAGCTGGAAGACGCCCGGCATGGACGGGACCTCGCGGCGGATGCCGCGCCCGTCGACGACGAAGAGGGGCAGGATGAAACAGTCTGGCGTCAGGTGCGTCTCGCGTACGAGGCTGCGGATCGTCTCGGTGCGACGCAGCCGGCGCGGCCGCCGCGCAAGGGTCAGCCGGGTTGCGGTCTTCACAGCCATGGAATCGATCCTATTTCACTTCGCGTAGTGGCCGACGATCGCGTCGACGAGGGCGGGCACGGCGTAGGTGTCCGGCTGGATGGCCACGGGCATTCCCAGCTCGCGTGCCGCACTCGCCGTCGTCGGTCCGATGGCGGCCACCGACGTGTGCCGAAGCAGCGCCGGTAGCTCCGGGCCAAGGATGGCCGCGAAGCTTCGGACCGCAGAGCCGCTCGTGAAGATGACGACGTCGACGAGGCCCGAGGCCAGCGCCTGCCGCACCTCGTCGGGCATCGTCTCTGCCGCGATGGTTCGGTACGCCACGACCTCCGTGACCTCGGCGCCCCCATCCGTCAGCGCGCGCGCGACATGCTCCCGGCCGATGTCGGCCCCCGGGACGAGCACACGAAGGCCCTTCACCGGGCCTGCGGCAGTCAGCGCCGCGACGACCCCTTCCGCCGTCGAATTCTCCGCGACCAGGTCGGCGTCCCGCCCGAGCCTTCTCAGCCCGGCCGCCGTCACGGATCCGACGGCGCAGAACCGGACCGTCCCGGGCAGCGAACGAGTGCCGAGGGACGCGGAGACGGCGTCACAGAGTGCGCTGGCCGCGTTGGCGCTCGTGAGGACGACCCAGTCGAAGGTGCCGATCTCAGACGCGGCGCGCCGCAGCGGCTCCGGGTCGGAGGGAGGCGCAATCCTGATGAGGGGCGCGAGGAGGACCTCGGCGCCACGGGCGGTGAGCGCGTCGGCGAGTTCCGCGGCCTGCTCGCGCGGCCGCGTCACGAGGACACGGCGCCCGGCAAGCGGCGTCACGGCCGCAGCCCTTCGACGCCGGAGCGGGCCTTGTCGACCTCGGCGAGGATCTCGCCGGCGCCGCCGGCGAGCAACTCCTGCGCCGCGCGCATGCCGATAGCCGCTGCATCGCTCAACGGCCCGGACTGCGTCGCCGTCGCCGCACGGCTGCCGTCGATCGAGAGCACGATCGCCGTCAGCGTCAGTACGCCGCCTGTCGTTGCGGCATAGGCGCCAATCGGCATCTGGCATCCGCCGCCAAGCCGCTCGACCACCGTGCGCTCGGCCACCAGCGCCGCACCGGCGAGCGCATCGTCAACCCTCGCGACACGTTCTCGCGTGCCGGCGTCGTCGCTCCGAATCTCTATCGCGATGATGCCCTGACCCGGCGCGGGCACGCACGCCGCGGCCGGCAGCCACGTCGAGATGCGCGACTCCTGGCCAAGACGCCTGAGGCCGGCGGCGGCGAGCACGAGCGCATCGAACTGGCCCTCGTCGAGCTTCCGGAGCCGTGTCCCGAGATTGCCTCTGACGGGTTCGAACGTAGCGCCCGGCAGCATCCGCCGGAGCTGCGCAATCCGCCGGACGCTGCTCGTTCCGATCCGGGGAGCATCGCCGAGCTGGGGCCGACCGGCGGGCAACACTATGGCGTCACGCGGATCTTCGCGCGGGAGCACTGCGGCGATCGCGAGGCCTGCCGGCAGCACGGCCGGCATGTCCTTGCTGCTGTGGACGGCGAGGTCGACGGCCCCGCTGAGGAGCGCGTCCTCGATCTCCTTGACGAACAGCCGCTTGCCGCCGATCTGCGACAGCGGCGCCTCGGCGAGCAGATCACCGGACGTCTTGATGATGACGATGTCGCAGTCGGTGTCGGTGCGGGCCCGAAGGAGGTCGGCGACGGCGTGTGCCTGAAACAGCGCCAGCTCGCTGCCCCGGGTGCCGATGTTGAGGTGGCGGGTCACTCCTTGTCCGGTCTGGTCAAGGGCGCCGCCTGATCGCCCAGCCTGAACAGCCGGTTCACCGCCTCGGTGTAGGTGGCCTGCGTTTCTTCGTCCGGCAGCGCCTTCAGCTGCTCGGTCGGCTCGAGCAGCAGCTTCTCGGTCAGCAGCTTGGTCACTTCTTCAATTCGTGCGCGCGCATCCGGTGGTAGGCCGGCCAGCCTCGATTCCAGCCGCCGCAGCTCCGCGCGCCGGATTTCCTCGAACCGCTGGCGCAGGGCGACGACCGTCGGGATGGCCTTCCGGGACAGATGCCACGTCGTATATCGCGTGAGCTCCTCGGCGACGATCGCCTCCGCGCGCGCAATCTCCGACGTGCGCCGCGCCAGGTTCTCCTGGACGATGCCCTGCAGGTCGTCGACGTTGTAGAGGAAGACCTGCTCGATCTCGCCGACGGCAGACTCGACGTCGCGCGGGACGGCAATGTCGATGATGAACAGCGGATCGGCGCGCTTGCGTCCGGTCACCGCCTCGACATCGCGGCGCGAGATGATCGGCCGCTGGGATCCGGTTGCGGTCACGACGATGTCGGCCTGTCCCATGGCGGCGCGCATGTCGCTCCAGGGTACGGCCCGCCCGCCGACCTGCGCGGCGAGGGCCTCGGCGTGCGCCGCCGTCCGGCTCGTGATGACGACCTCCGCCACGCCGTGGCTGCGCAGGTGCTGCGCCGTGAGCGCGCTGATCTCGCCGGCTCCGACCACGAGCACCCGGCGGCCGTCGAGACGGCCGAAAATCTTCCGCGCCAGCGCCACCGCGGCAAAGCTGACCGATACCGCTCCCTCGCCGAGCGCCGTTTCGGTGCGCACGCGCTTGCCGACGCCGAATGCCCAGTGGAACGTCTTCGTCAGCAACGGGCCGGTGCATCGCCGTCCGGAGGCCGCCTCGAACGCGTCCTTCACCTGCCCGAGGATCTGCGGTTCGCCGATAACCAGCGAGTCGAGTCCCGCCGCCACGCGGAACAGATGATGCGCCGCGGCGCCGGCGTCATGGGAGAAGAGGTGCGGCAGGAAGACGTCCCGCGGTACCTGGTGGTACTCGCTCAGGAAGGTGACGAGCTCGTCGCGGATGCGGCCCGGCTCGTCGGTGGCGACGTACAACTCGGATCGATTGCACGTGGAGAGTACGGCCGACTCCGCCGCCGACGAGCGGGCGGCGAGCGCCTCGACGGCCGCCCCGACATCGCGGCTCGAGAAATCCAGCCGCTCACGAAGGTCGACGGGAGCGGTGCGGTGACTGACGCCTAGCAGGAAGAGATGCACGCCGCGTCACCTAGAACGTATGGCTGGTCGTGACGAAATAGCTGACCGGAACGAAGTTGAGCAGCACGATCGCGAACCCGAATGCCGACAGCCACGCGGCGCGGCGGCCACTCCACCCCATCGTCCGGCGCGCGAACATCCCGAAGGAATAGACGGCCCACGTCAGCATCGCCATCAGGATCTTCGGATCGTTCAGCGACATCGCCTGCAGGTTCGGGTCGTCCGGTGCCAGGGCGCGCGCCTGGCCGGTCCAGACGGCGCCGACGACGACGCCCACGGTGAGGAAGACCCAGCCGATCGCGACCGCCCGGGAGTTCATCACGTCGAGCGTCTGCAGCGACGGCAGCCGCGTATAGAGATAGCCGAGATGCTTCTTCTTGATCTCCTTGAACTGCATGACGTAGGTGAGCCCGAGGACGCCCGCGAGGCCGAGGCTCGCGTACGCAAAGAGGAGTGAGGACACGTGGACCCAGAACCACGGGCTGTCGAGCACCGGGTCCATCCGTTCGACGCCGGGCCAGACGGCCGGGATCGACTGCAGGCCGAAGAGCATCGGCATGATGAAGACGCCCATGGCGCGCTCGTCGGTGGTGATCTCCAGGTACAGATAGGACAGCGCGAGCAGCCAGACGAACGTCGAGACTGCGCGCGAGGGATTGGCAAACGGCACGTGCCGCACCTCCATCGTCTGCATGCCGATCACGAACGTGTGCGTCAGCGCGGCGAGGATCAGCAGGGTCGTGGCGAGGCGGCCGATCTGCGGCGTCCGCCTGGCGAAGTGCACGGCGTACGCGACGCCGGCGGCGGCGTACAGAACGAGGGGGAGGACGTTCAACGTCCCGGGGCGAAGTAGCCCCGCTTCGTGCGGGCCGTCACGTTGGGCCGGGCGATCTGCACGACGATCCGGCGGAACGCGCCGTCAACGCGGGGGTTCCTCGATGAGTATCCGACGGTGTACTGGCTGGCGAGCTCGTCGGCGATCTGTCCGTAGACGGCGTTGAGATCGTCGACCTTCTGCGGGAAGAACGACCGCCCGCCGGTTTCCTGCGCCAGCTGCCGCAGGATGAATTCCGCCTCGCGGAAGCCGCGCGTGGTGCTGTCGTTTCCGCGCAGCGCGATGGTGTAGATCGAGGTCTCGGAGCGCTTGGCCAGGTCGAGGACTTCCTCGAACGACACGAGGCTCGACGTGTCCTCGCCGTCCGAGAACACGATGAGCGCCTGCCGGCGCACGTCCTCGTCGCTCTGCACCTTGACCTTCGCGAGTTCCTTCAGCGACACGTAAATGGCGTTGTGCAGGGAGGTCGAGCCGCCCGAGACGGTCTGCTGGATGGCCGACTCGAGCAGCGCGAGGTCGTTGGTGAATCCCTGACGTATGGACACCCGGCTGTCGAAATCGATCACCTGCGCCAGGTCGCTCGGTTTCAGCCGCTTCACGAAATTGGTGGCGGCGGTCTGCAGCGTCTGCATGTTGTTTTCCATGCTCGCGCTGCTGTCGAGGAGGAGCGACAGCGCGATGGGCTGCGGCCGCCGCGTGAAGAAGATCAGCTCCTGCTTGACGCCGTCCTCGAACACCGAGAAGTCGGACTGTTCGAGGTCGGTGACGTAGAAGTTCGATCCGTTCACCACGGTGACGTTCAGCGAGACGATGTCGACCGTCGATCGGAACTGCGGCCGCTGCGCCAGGACGGGGAGAGCGGCGGCCGTGACGATGACGGCGGCGACGATGACGGCGGCGCGAACGGCTGGCGTCACGTCAGGTTCCCGGCTGGCCGCGGGCGGGCGTTCCCCGCATTGTGACGCCCGCGCGCGCAGCCGTCACCACAATCTTGTCCGGCGGTATCAGCGACTCCGGCCGGCCGTAGACCACCTTGTACTGCGAGACTAGCTCGCGGGCAAGCTTCTGCAGCGCCTGCTCGACGGCGGTCTCGGCCAGCAGGGTCACGTGCTGGCCGCCGCTCTCCCGAGACCCCTGTTCGATCGACAGGGCGCGTTCCCGTTCTTCCGTCGTGCCCATCGTCAGGTTGCCGATGACGATCGCGTGCAGCGCGCCGCCGGAGCCTCTGATCGCGGCGGTCACGTCGCGGGCGTACCGGTTGGTGAACTCGGCGCCCGTCGTGATCACCGGGACGATCACGGCCCGCGGCGCGTCGCGCTTCCGGAGCCCGTTCGCGACGTCGACGATCGAATCGAGCAGCGTCATGCCGCTGCCGCTCATGGCGAAGAGCCGTCCGACGCCCTGCTCCAGCCGTTCGGGATTCGACGTGAAGTCGGTGAGGATCGTCGGACGATCCGCGAGGCCGATGATGGCGATCTGATTGCCGACCGCCATCTGCGCGACGAACGCCCGGACGGCCTCGCGCGTCGGCGCGATCATCCGCGTGGCGGCGGCGCTGGTGTCGATGAGCAGGGCGATGTCGATCGGTTCGAGCGCGGGAGTGACGCGGAGCACTTCGCGTCGCCGTCCGTCTTCCGTGACCGTGAAATCGGCGGGGCCGAGGCCTTCGACCGGATTGCGGCGGGAATCGACGGCGCTGACGAACACCGTCCGCTCGCGAAGGCCGGCTTGCGCACGCGCACCGGTAACGGCGGCGAGGACGCCCGCCAACACGACCGCAAACAGCGCCAGGCGGGAAATGCTGACCGTACGCATGGGGCCCCCCTACGGGTCGAGTATAGTCCCCGCCGCGTTGCCACTGTCAATCCGCCTCTGATACGATTGAGTGTTTGTTTGGGGCCCGAAAAGACTCACTGAAAGCGCTGCAGACAACGATTCAGCAGTCGGGTCCCGCGGCGACGGTGAGCTACACGCTCATCGGCGCCATCGTCCTGCTCGGGGGCCTCGGCTACATGGTGGACATGTGGCGCGGTACCTCGCCCTGGTTTCTTTTCGGCGGACTCGTGCTCGGGCTCATCGTCGGCTTCTACGAGCTGGCCAAGACGATCTGGCGTTCATGAAGCCGCTCTGGACGATGACGTCGGTGAGCCTGGTGACGGCGGCCGTGATTGCGGCGCTCCCCGGTGTCGAGAGCGGTCGCGAGGTCGTGTTCGGCATGCTGGCGCCACTGGCCGGCGCGGCGGTGACCTGGGTGACGGCGGCCAGGCTGTTTCCCTCGCGCCCCGAGCTGCTGATGTCGATGATGGTCGCGACCTTCGGCGCGAAGCTGGTGTTTTTCGGAACGTATATCGCCGTGATGTTGAAAGTCGTCATGCTGCAGCCGATGCCGTTCGTCGCCAGCTTCACGGCGTACTTCATCACGCTGCACATCGTCGAGGCGCTGTATCTGCAGCGCCTGTTTGCGAGCCGGGTCTAGTGTGAGCTGTAGAAATGCAAATCGAAGCTGAGGTTCAGGAACAGGCCGCCGAAGCGGCGGAAGCGGCCGCCGAGGGATTCAACGCCGGCGAGGTGATCATCGAGCACGTCGCCAACAGCGGTCTCGATCATCCGCTGATCCACCTCCCGACGATTGCGGGCATCGACTTCTCGGTCACCAAGCACGTCCTCATGCTGTGGGTCGTGTCGGCGATCATCTTCGTGATCGTCACGGCCGCCGTGCGCCGCTACGTGCGGCAGGAACGGCTCGTGCCCACCGGCTTCATGAACGCGCTGGAGACGCTCGTCGAGTTCATCCGCGATTCCGTCGTCCGGCCCAGCGTCGGCGACAAGTGGGTCGCCTCCTGGACGCCGCTCCTCCTGACGCTGTTTCTCTTCATCCTGGTCGCCAACGCGATCGGGATGATTCCGATCTTCGAGGTTCTCGCGCTCCTCAATCACTGGGTGTTCCACTTCGGAGAAGAGACGTTCTTCGCCCAGGTGCTCCATGGCGGCTCGACGGTGACCTCGAACTTCAACGTGACTGCGGCGCTGGCCATCGTCAGTTTCTTCGCGATCATCGTCGCCGGGTCCCGCGCGCACGGCGCGGTGGGGCACTGGAAGAACCTCGTGCCCCACGGCGTGTCGCCGGCGCTGGCCGCCGCCCTGATCCCAATCGAGATCCTGGGCATGCTCGTCCGGCCGTTCGCGCTCACCATGCGACTCGCCGCGAACATGACGGGCGGCCACATCGCGATCCTCGCCATTCTGTCGTTCGTGTTCATCTTCACGGAGCTGGCGGGCCAGACGGTCGGGATGGGGATCGGGCTGGCGTTGTCGGTGCCGCTCGCGGTCGGCATCTCGGCGCTCGAAATCATCGTGGTACTGGTGCAGGCGTACGTGTTTACGCTGCTGACGGCCGTGTTCATCGGCATGGCCATTCATACGCACCATTGAGAGTGACAGGGCACTTGATACAGGCCGCAAGGCACACGGCACCCCCAGGTGTCCGTCGTGAGGCTGTGGCGTGTGTGACGTCGTGACCTGTCGACTATAGGAGGAGAGAAAGATGGAAGTTCTGCATTACATGGGAGCCGGCATCGGCCTGGGTCTGATCGTGATCGGCGCCGGATTTGGCATCGGGCGGCTTGCGGCCGGGCTCGCCGAGGGAATTGCACGGCAGCCGAGCGCGGCGGCCCAGATCACGGGCGCGGTGAACCTGCCGCTCTTCCTGCTCGAAGGCGTCGCGATTCTCGGCCTGGTGTTCTGTCTGCTGATCGTCCTCCTGAGGTAAGCCATGGACAACCCGCTTGTCCAGCCCGACCCCGGGCTGTTCATCTGGACCATCCTCACGTTCCTGGTGCTGGTGGGGCTGCTCGCGAAGTTCGCGTGGCGGCCGCTGCTGCAGGCGCTCGACGCGCGGCAGCAGGCCATCTCCGCCTCGCTCGAGGAGGCGCAGCGCGCCCGGCAGGAGCTCGAGCGCCTTCAGCGTGAGTCGGCCCAGATGATGGCGCAGGCGCGGGTCGAGGCCGAAGGCGTGATCGCCCGCAGCCGGACCGATGCCGAAGCGCTCCGGGAAGAGCTGAAGCAGAAGGCGCGGGCCGAGGCCGCGTCGATCGTGAAGAACGCGGAGCGCCAGATCCAGCTCGAAACCGCCCGCGCCGTCCAGCAGATCCGCACCGAAGCGGTCGATCTGTCCGTGGCGATCGCGTCCAAGATCCTCAGGCGCCAGGTGTCGAAGGAAGACAATCAGGCGCTGATCGAGGAAACCCTCAAGCAGGTCGAGTCGCAGCCCCGCGTGTGACCGCAGGCCGACGCCGGTTACTGACCGCGGCCAGCACTGTCGCCGGCGTCGCCCTCTTCGTCTTCGTCGTGCGGCGCGCCGGCGCCGCCGACATCCTCAATGGCATCCAGCGCGTCGGCTGGGGCCTCATCGTCGTGCTCCTGATCGCCGGCGTCCGTTTCGTCCTCCGGTCGCAGTCCTGGAGGCTCTGCATGCCTGACGGCGCCCGGCTGCCGCTCGGCCGCGCCTTCCGGGCGTTCCTCGCCGGCGACTCCGTCGGCAACGTCACGCCGCTGGGCCTCGTGGCCAGCGAGCCGACGAAGGTCTTTCTCTCCCGACATCACCTGGCGACCCGCGACGCGGTTGCATCGCTGGCCGCCGAGAACGTCGTCTATGCCTCGTCGGTGGCGACGATGGTGTCGGTGGGGCTGCTGGTCGTGCTGCTCACGGTGCCGCTGCCGTCCACGTGGCAGTGGGCGCTCGGCGCGGCCCTGGCGGCCATCGCCGCGGCGGTCATTGGCGGGCGGCGGCTGCTCCGCGGGACATGGGACGAGCGCCGGGGGTTGCGGCCGAGGTGGCGGGAAGAGATCGCCGCTGTGCGGCAGGCGGTGGCGGCGTTTTCGGTGGGCCAGTCGGGGCGGTTCCAGCGCGCGTACGCCCTTGACCTGGTCTATCACGCCACAGCGGTGCTGGAGGTGTACCTGACCCTGCGGTGGGTCCTCGGCGACCCCGCCTCGTCAGTGAGCGGGGCCGGTCACATCACGCTCACGCAGGCCATCGCCTTCGAGGCGTTGAACCGCGTCGTCACCGTGGCGTTCAAGTTTGTGCCGTTCCGGGTGGGGATCGACGAAGCGCTGACCGGTGCCGTGGCGCCGATGCTGGCCCTCGATCCGGCGGCCGGAATTACATTGGCGGTGGTGCGGAAGGTGCGAAACCTGTTCTGGACCGGCGCCGGGCTGGCGATTATCGCTGCCCACCCCGCGCAATCCGCGTCGCCGGCGGAGCCGTCCGGAAGCGTGCCCGGGCGTCAGACCTGATCGCCGCGGCGCGCGCCGGCTCTCCCAGCACGGTCCACAGGCTGGCAGCCGTGTCGTAGGCTTCCGGCGTCGGAACCGACTCCACCAGCAGATCCAGGATTTCTTCCGCGTCGGCCGAACGGTTGGACGCCTGATACAGCGACACCAGGCTCGAGTACGCCGCGACGGTGCGCGGGTAGACGCGCATCTCCATCCGGTACTGCTCCTCAGCCTCCTCATACCGCTCGAGGCGCGCCAGCGTCTGGCCGAGCTGCAGGTGGAGGTCCTCGACCGTCGTCTCGCTGCTCGTGGCGGTGTCGACCGCCTGCTCGAGTGCCGTCAGCGCCTCCTCGAACTGTCCTTCGGCGAGCAGGGCACGCCCGCGAACGAGCGGGACCAGCGGCGTGGCGGGGTCGTCACGCTGCGCGGCTTCGGCATGCGCGGCCGCGGCCGGAAAATCGTCGAGCGCGAGCGCTACCCGGGTGGCCATTTCATGGGCCGCCGCCCGCGCCTGCGCATCGCCATGCTCGGCGAGTGCGATGGCGAGCGCGATATGCGGCTCGGCGTCCTGCGCCTGCCGCGCCCGAATCAGCATGCCAGCCAGCGCGATCGGCACGTGCGGGTTGTCCGGCTCCACGGCCGCGGCGGCGCCAAACGCGCGCCGGGCCTCGTCGAAGCGGCCGATGCGTGCGAGCAGGGTGCCGAGCTGAAACTGCACGACCGCCATGCGCGGGTGCGCGCGCGCGATCTGCCGGAGCTGCACGATGGCACCCGAATAGTCCCTCTGGCTGGCCAGCGTCGCCGCGGCGCTGTGCGTCTCGACGAGCGACGCTTCCTGCGCGGGATCCAGCGGCTCCGCCTCGGGATCGAACAGCAGCCCCCCGCCGAGGTACCCGATCGCCGCAAACAGGTCTTCGTCCGCCGGCGTGATGTCCTGGGGCACGGCGGCGCTCTGCTGCTCGATCAGTTCCTCCAGCTCGGAGCGCAGGGCCGCGGTCTCGGGCGTGTCGTCAACCGGCATGACCGCGCCCGACCCGAGATCGATCACCTCATCGCGGCCGCCGCGGACGTAGCGGTAGGTCGGTGTCACGAGCGAGAACTTGCCGGGCCCTCCGAAGCGGAACCGGGCGGCGAGCGTTTCTGCGTAGATCGGGCGGTTGCCGGGCATCTCCTCGTCGCCGTCGAGGACCGCGCGCAGCGAGCGGCCGCGCAGGCCGGAGGGAATCGGCGCGCGAACCAGGTCGAGCACCGTCGGCAGGAGATCGATGTGCTGCACCGGTCCGGCAATGCGACGTCCGGCGCCTTCGCCGCCGGGCTGCTTCACGAGCAGCGGCACGCGGAGGGCGGCCTCGTTGAGCGACAGCCCCGTCCCCGCGTCGCCCCGATCCGCCGTCAGGATGATGGTGGCCTGGTCGTAGAGATCCTGCGCCCTGAGCTCCTGGACCAGTCGCGCGACCGCGGAATCGGCCGACGCGTCGTCGACCTGCACGAACAGCATGAAGCGGTGCCCGCGGCGCGAGCGCAGCCACCGTTCGGCGGCATCGGTCGTCTCGAGGCCGTCGCGTACGAGGACAGGCGTGTTCGGACGGGTGGACCCGGGCATCTCGGCGTCGAAAAACGAGAAGCCCTGCGCGACGCCCGATTCAGGCCGCAGCAGGAACGAGGACACCGCCGCACCGGTCTCGAACCCGCGACTGCGCAGCAGCTCCGGAAGCGACCGCGCTTCATCCTTGAGCGTAAAACCCGTTTCGTCGCGGACGCCGTGCTCGAACGGCAGCTGACCGGCCAGGATCGACGCGTGCGCCGGGAGCGTGAGCGGCGAATGCGCGTAGGCACGCTCGAAGATAACCGCCTCCGCCGCGAGCGCGTCGATGCCGGGAGACCTGCCGGATGTCACGCCATACGCTTCGAGGTCGGCCGGGCGGAGTCCGTCGACAGAAATGAGGACGATCGGTCCCTGATGCGGCGTTGATTCGCGGGCGTACCACCAGCCCGTGACCGCTGATGCGATGACGGCGACGCCGAACAGCGTGAAGATGATCGTGGCCTGCCATCGGCGGCTGGAGGCAGGCGAAGTGGACCGCATGTGTCCCACCTATTCTAGTGCAGCAGGCCCGGCCGGGCAGGCCGGGCCTGCTGCACCGCCTCAGTACATCTGGTAGAGCATCACGTAGATCACGACACCCGTCACCGACACGTACATCCAGATGGGGAACGTCCATCGCGCGATGCGCACGTGGCGATCGTATTGCCCCCACAGCCCCCGGGCGGCCGTCGTCAGCGCCAGCGGCAGAACGGTCACGGCGAGCACGACGTGCGTGATTAGAATCGCGAAATAGAGGATGCGAACCGGACCCTGCCCTGGAAACGGGCGTGACCCCGCGTTCAGGTGATAGATGACGTACGAGACCAGGAACAGCGCCGACGTGGAGAGCGCCGCGAGCATGCAGCGCTTGTGCAGCGCCCGCTGTCCGCCCCGAATCAGGATGTACCCGGCGATCAGGAAGACCGCCGCGGTGCCGTTAAGTACCGCGTTGACGGCAGGGAGGTCGGCAATGTTCATAAAGGCAGAAGTCACAAGTCACAAGTCAGAAGGCACAAGTCAGAAGTCAGAAGAATCTTGTTGTGACTTGAGACTTGTGCCTTCTGACTTCTGACTTTCTAGATCCAGAGCCGATTGGCGACGAGCGCGCCCCAGAGCAGCGGCAGGTAGATGATCGAGAACAGGAAGAGGCGCCGCGCGGCCACCCTGGATCGGTCGCGCGCGAACTGGGCCGACAGCGCAAGGAGGCCTGCACCAAGGATCGTCGCCACCGCGAGATACGCCCCGCCCGCCAGACCGATCAGCGTCGGCATGAGACTCACCGGCCAGAGCGCCGCCGCATAGAGGAGCGCCTGCCGGCCAGTCCGCCGTCCGTCGGGTTCGAGCACGGGCAGCAGCGGGATCCCCGCGGCCGCATATTCGTCGCGGTACAGCCAGGCAATCGCGAGGAAATGCGGCATCTGCCACAGGAAGACGATGCCGAAGAGGACGAGCGGCTCGAGCGAGAGGCTTTCGGTCGCCGCAGTCCATCCGATGACCGGCGGGAGCGCGCCGGGAATGGCGCCAATGAGGGTGGCCAGGGACGTCCGCTTCTTCAACGGCGTGTAAATCAGGACGTAGGTGAGGAGCGTCAGCGCGGCGACGCCGGCGCACAGCGGGTTGACCGCGATCGCGAGGTCGATGACCCCGGCCACCGAGAGCACGATCGAGAACAGCAGGCCCTCGGTGGCGCCCAGACGGCCGCTCGGCACCGGCCGGGTCCTCGTGCGCTTCATCAGCGCGTCGGTGTCGCGCTCCCACACCTGATTGAACGCCGCCGCGCCGCCGGCGACGAGGGCGGTGCCGAGAATGGTGTGCAGGAGGATCGCCGTCGGCACGCCGTCCGGCGAGGCCAGATACAGTCCCGCGACCGCGGTGACCAGGACGAGGAGATTGAGCCGCGGCTTCGTCAGCGCGACGAAATCGGCAAACCGCCCCGACTGTGCCACCGGGACCGGGAATGTCCCTTCCGCCCCGGCCGCATGCACCGCCGGCTTCATGCGCGCACTCCGTGCGCGCCTGGGATCCGGGACCCGGGATCCGGGATCGAACGAATCCCCGACCCCCAATCCCCAAGCCCCTCGAATCGCGGCCTATGCGCGCGCAGCGTCAGCACCAGGGATGTGCCGAGGACGAGCGCGCCTGTGACGACGTGGAGCGAGTTGATGACGTAGTGCTTGCCGCTCAGCACCGTCAGCGCGCCGAGCGTGACCTGCACGGCCACAAGCGCGGCCAGCAGGATCGCCGGGCCCCGGAGGCCGCCCTCGCGGCGATGGTGATAGAGGACATGACCCGCGGTCGCGAGCGCCAGCAGGCACACCATCACCGCCCCGACGCGATGCGCGTAGTGAATCGCGATCGGACCGCTCCAGATGGGCGGAACGATCTGGCCGAATGCGAGCGGAAAGTCCGGAATCGCCAGCCCCGCACCGGTGTGCCGCATTGTCGCGCCGGCGATGATCTGTATGTAGATCGCGGCGGTCGTGACCGCCGCGACCCGTTGAAGCGTCCGGTCGTCACCCGGTGTCCCGCGTGTCCACCCGGGCGATGTCACGAGCGCGATCGCGATCGTGAGGCAGAACACCAGCTGCGCGAGGCCCGCGTGCGCGATCGATACCGGAGCGGGCAGGAACCAGAGGACCGTGATGCCGCCCAGGACGCCCTGCGTGATCACGGCCGCGAGCGCGATGTACCCCAGACGCCGCACCCAGGCGCGCGGCTCCGCCCGCCACAACCAGATCGCCAGCATGACGATCAGAAAGCCGACGACGCTCGCGATGAGCCGGTGTGTGTGCTCGTAGTAGATGCCGCCGACCCACTTGTCGATGGGGAAGGTGAACATGTTCCACCCGTAGGTCGTGGGCCAGTCGGGAACGGCGAGCCCCGATCCCGTGCTGGTCACAAGGCCGCCGGCGAAGATAAGCAGGGCAGTCGATGCCGCCACGAGTGCGGCAAAACGGTGAAGCATGGGCTTACGGCTTCGGCGTGAACTCGAACGCGACGTTCCCGGATTCCTTCGCGGCGATCGTGACCGTCTGCGTCTGCGTGCCGAGCGTTTCGTGCCACGCCTCGATCGTGTACGTCCCCGGGGGCAGGCCCTTGAGGTCGAACGAGCCGTCCGGTCCGGTCACGGCGAAGTACGGGTGATCGAGCACGCCGACGTACGCACGCATCCAGGGATGGACGTCGCACTTGAACGGCACCATGACTTCGCGCGTGCTGAAGCGGTGCGTGTGCTTCATCCCCGGCAGCGGCTGGCCGGTATTGAACTCCTGATTCGCGGTCGGCACGGCGTGCACGTTGTGCAGCGTCGGGTCGCTGTTCAGTATCTCGACCGACTGGCCGACCTGCACGCCGAGGACGTGAGGCGTGTAGAGGCAGCCCTTCTGGTCCAGCACAGGGGTGCTGGACGGGATCGGAAACCGCAGGTCGCCAAGGCCCTCCTTCACGTAGACGAACGTGTTCCGCAGCGCCGCGCCGTCTCCCACGACCACAGCTTCGTCGGTCGGCGTGGCCCCCGGCTGGACGCAATTAGGGTCGGACTCCATGGGGATCACCGCCGCTTTCGGCGCCGCGCCCGCAAATGTCACGCGCCCCGCCACGTTGCCTGCGGTCGCGGCATCGACCGGACTGACCGTGGGTGCGTCGGGCACCGCCGCCGACTCGGTATTTCCGCCGCCGCACGCCGCCGCCAGCACCGCAAGGATGAAAACGGGAATCGCCGTATACACACGTCGCGTCATGCTCATCTCCAACCGTGAATTATCTCACGGCGAGGCAGGGCCGCCTGCTTCGTTGATCTTGCGCAGGACCCGATCCTGCATCCACTTCGGGTCCCACCATTCCACCGGATTCACGGCGTGCCCATTCAGCAGCATGGTGAAGTGCAGATGGTCGCCGGCCGCCAGGCCGGTGAGGCCGCTGCGACCCAGTTGGCGTCCCTTCTCGACGCGATCGCCCGGCTTGACGTCGATCGACGACAGGTGGGCATACAGCGACTGCACCCCGAGGCCGTGATCCACCACCACGCAGTTGCCGTAGATGCCGAGATCCGCCGCATGCACCACAATCCCGGTGTTGGCCGCGAGGACCGGAATACGCTGCGTCACGGCGAGATCGAAGCCGAGATGCACCTGCTGATCGACCTCCTTGCCCTCGTAGATGTACGTGCGGTTGTCGGCGAACCGCGATTCGACCGCCGCGTTCACGAGCGGCTGGAAGGCGTCCTTCCACAGCATCTCCGGGGCGGTCTTCTTCGCCAGCTCGACGAGTGTCTCGTTGTTGCGCCGCCGCAGATCGTTGTTGATGCGCAGGAACGACGGCAGGAGATCGACTGGCGTCGTTGACAGGTTCATGTCGGGCGTCGTGGACGCAATCGCCGGGACCACCTGCTGGAGGAACCGGTCGTCGATCGTGATGCGGCTCCGGGCGAACGGCTTGGGAAACGGGCGGTGATCGAGCGGCGTTGACGTTTCGTTACCAGCGGGATCGCGTGCGAACACGCTGACTGGCTCCGTCAGGTCCTGGTCGTGGAGCAGCGCGAAGAATGCGACGCGCGTCGCCTCGTCGCTCTTGATGCCGGAACCGCTGGCGGGAAATCCCGGATACGTCACGTCGCCGACGCGGACACCCGATTCGACGTCAGCCGGCGTCGCGCGATAGACGACGAACTCGGCGCCGCCATGATTGACGTAGTGAAAGGTCGACAGCACGGCGATGCGCGGCGGCTCGAGCCGCACCTCGACATCGCGCGTCGCTTCTGATTCTGCCTGCCGAAGGCCGAAGAACACCGGACGCGCGGCGCGCACGACGATGCGCGCGGGGCCTGCCTGGAGCTGCGGCACGTCGCTCTTGCCGATGCGCCGCATGATGAACAGTCGCTCGGCGCTCTCCTGCCGCACGTCGCCCTCGGCGGGCTGATTGAGGCTGAAGACCGGATACGACTGGCCGCCCTGTTCGAGGAGGACGTCCACGCGGGAAAACTGGCCGCCGGGTGATTCGACCACGAGGTCGAGCGGCGTGGCCTGGCCGACGAAGCGCTCGGGCTGCCGGATCTCGATCGCCGGGCCTGCCTGCCGTCCGGCCCAGAACCAGCCCCCTCCGCCAACGACGAGCGCGAGCACGGCGGCGAGGGCGAGGAATCTCAGCAGCAGGCGCATGTCGTGATCATACCTGCCGCCGTTTTGTCACCGGCCTTTACTGCCCAGACTCCATCCGATAACATGAAAAATCCTCCCGCCTTCGGCGGGACAGGCCCCCGCGCCGGTATCGTCTAGGGGTTAGGACACATGGTTCTCAACCATGGAACCGGGGTTCGAATCCCCGTACCGGTACCAGTTTCGATTCCGCGAAATACCTGTTTAGCAGATGACTGGCCGGCCAGGCACGGATTCAACATCGTCCGCGCCGTTCGGCCGGGTTTACGCTCGTCCGGCGACTGCCACAAACTCGCCCGGGACGTGGTAGGCGTCGCCCTGGCGGTACCCCTGGATCGATGTCAGAAACTCGGCATAGGCGCCGGCGCGCGTGGCATCGTCGAACCGGGAGTGGGCGAGAGCGACCGGCCCGCCGACAAAGGCCGCGCCGATCGCCACGTCTTCCGAGGGGAACACGATCGGCACCGAGATCCGTTCCTCGCGCACGTCGGCGAACCCTGCGGAACGGAACGCGTCGGCCATGGTGCTGCCGGTCCCGAGCGCAAAGAACATCGGACACACATCGCTCGACGTTCTACTCTCGACGATCGGGAAGATCTCGGCCCAGCCGCAGTTGCGCCGGGCGCCCCACACCACGGCGGCGGCGCGTCCACCCGGCCGAAGCACCCGCCGCATCTCGCGCAAGGCGTTCGGCGGCTCGGCCACATACATCAGCCCTAGCGCGCACAGCACGGCGTCGAACCGGGCATCGGGATAGTCGAGTGTCTCGGCGTCCATGCGCCGGAAGTCACCCGCAAGACCGCGGGCTGCGGCAGCCGCGGCGACCGACGCCACCATCTCCTCTGAAATGTCCGAGGCCGCGACGAATCCGCCGGCGCCGACGGCGTCCGCCGCGCGGAACGTGACGAGGCCGGTGCCGCAGGCGACATCGAGTACACCCTCACCGGGCCGGAGTGCGGCGAGCGCCAGCATCAGATCCTGCGCGGGCCGCAGTTGCTCAGCCCAGAAGGACTCGTAGCAGGCGGCCGCCTTGTTCCAGCCGTACCGCTGGACGCGCCGCTGAAGTCGGGCTTCCACGTCAGGCTGTCTGTTGGCGGACGATGTGCACTTCGCGGGACACAGGCACGGGGTGACGGAGGTCGTCGAGCCAGGAGCTATAGCGATCCGCGGTGTCAAGCAGGCGCTGGACGTCGGCGTCCGACGCGTCGGTATCGACGGTCACCACGTACACGATGTCGGCATAGCCCGGTCGGATCGTGTCATCGATCCCCAACTCACCGCGGACGTCGTAGCGTGCGCGCACGTCCACCGTGAGCGAGCGCACGGGGATCTCGAGCCGGGCGGCCCACATCCCGTAGCCAATGGCGAGACATGAGCCCAGTGCGGCGCGGCCGTAGACGCCGGGGTTCGGCCCTGTGTTCTCGCCGCCGTACTTCTCCGTCATCCCGACGCTGAAGCGCCAGGGCCCTTCCTCGACTTCGCACGCGAGTCCGGGATGGAGTGTGACCTTGGTGACGGCCGTGCCCTGCCCGACCGACGGGCGGGCTTCGACGACCTTCACGTTGCGCTCGAGGGCGGCCTTGATGGCGACGGGTGAAGACATGCGCCGATTCTTGGACCGAACGCACCCCATCGTCAAGGCAGTTCAGCGCTGGTCGCGGCCGATCGAAATCGTAGACGTGAGGAACGGGTGAACGTTGCCGGTCAGCGGCTGGCGGTTGACACCAGCCGCGTCAGCTCCTCGAACCAGTTCTGGACGACCTGGATACGCGGGCGCGTATCGCCATCGGTTGAGGCGGGTAACACGACCAATACCTGCTGACCGTCCGGTGTGACGTCGAAGTTTCGCTGAAGCAGAGGATGGACCGTGCCCTCGATTGGCAGGGCCGTCGGGGCGCTGAACGTGACACCTGGCGAGGTGGTCACCCTGACGACCAGGAGCCGGTTGCTGCGCTGGTCGTGGTAGAAGAGCTCCCTCCCGTCGCGCGACCAGACCGGAGCACGGCCTCCATCCGGCGACAGCTGATACAAGGCGCCCGTCGGCGGGAACGGCTGCACGAACACCCGTGGTTGCTCTGTCGAGTCCATGTACGCGAGCCACCGCCCGTCTGGCGAGAAGGCCGAGTGCTTCTCCACGATGGCGGGTTCGTCGACGAAACGTGTCGGCGTGCGGTCGCCCCCGGCCGGCAGCGTCCACACACCCTGGCCGCCGGTGGCGCCGAAGAGGTCGAAAGAGAGCGTGCCGTCCGGGCTCCATGACTCGGGTTCGTGGGCCGCGTCTCCGCTCGCCACGCGGGTCACCCGCTCCGCGCTGCCGCTGCCATCGGCGCGCTGGCGGTAGATCGCGCGATCACCGTCGCGATTCGACTGAAACGTGATGTATTGCCCATCGAGCGTCCAGATCGGGAAGAAGTTGCCGCCGCCGAAGGTGAGGCGACGCAAGGCCCCCCGCGAGCGGAGGTCGTACACCCACACCTCGCCACCGTCCTCGGTCCCGACCGTCAGTTGGGCCCCGTCCGGTGACAGTCTCGGATGAATGTAGGCCCCTGGCGGCAGGTCGAGCGGATGAACTGTCCCGGAACGATCGACCAGTGCCAGGGTTCTGAGGTCGGACGCCGCACCGGGGACGTACACCAACGTCCCCGCATTGGACACGGCGTATTGGGCAGTCGCGACCTGAAGCCCCTCCCGTCTGACACCTTGCACCACGGGGACGGGGGCGCCGTGCGCTTCCAATCGATCAGGGTCGAACGCCATTGCGTACAACGTGCTCCCCTGGACAAACACCAGATGCCCGGTTGGCACGTAGCGAACGTCACTCCCGCCTTGCCACACCACGGTCCGCTCGCCGGTGCGAAGCGACTGCGCAACCAGCTGGGCCTGGTCCCAGGCCGTCGTGGCACCCGATCGCAGGGTGAACAACACAGATTCCCCGTCGGGCAGCAGTTGCGGGCCCCACATGTTCTCCGCACCGGCCTGAGCTGGAATCACGAGCTCCGGCGTACCGCCGTTCGCCGACACGCGAAAGATGCCCTCGGGCGCGCCGAAGAGCATCGTGTTGTCCCGGCTCCAACTGGCGCCAGAGGTGAGTTCAACCCTGCAGACGACGCTGGGCGTCCCTCCTCTCACCGCGACGCGCTTCAGCTCACCGGTCGCTACGTCCCAGAACCCCACCGATTCTCCATCGGGAGAGAAGAACGGGTTGCCGACGACGGTCCCAGTGCCGGGCACCGTTCGCGCCTCCAGCTCGCCGATCGCGCGCACCCGAAGTCCGAGTCCGACCGAGTAGGCGATATCACCTCCGTCTGGCGAGATGGCCAGGATGCCGCGACCGCTGGCGTCCCGGAACTCCTGGACCTCGGGAACGCCAAACTCGAGACGAGACACCGCGCGTGGCTCGACGGGAGGCCGAAGGCTCACGCCGACGAGACCCACGACCAGAGCTGTCACCAGCGACGCGGCGAGAGCCAGGGGCACGGGTCGCCGCCAGACCGCAGCCGGCGACGCCACGACCGAGTCCCTCGCCTGGGGCCCCGTCGTCTCGAACGCGCCGTCGAGTGCGAGACGCACGTCCGCCATGTCGTGCGCGCGTTGCTTCAGGTCCTTCCGCAGGCATACGCGGAGCACCTGAGCGACGCGTGCGGGCGTCGCGGGCGGAAGCGCATCGAAATCTGGCTCGCGCTGTAACACGCGGGACAAGACGTCGGCCACGTCCTCGCCGCTGAATGCGCGTTGGCCCGTCAGCATCTCGAACAGCACGACGCCGAAGGCCCAGATGTCCGCGCGTCGATCGACCGTCTTGCCGCGGGCCTGCTCGGGCGCCATATACGCCGCGGTGCCCAGGATCATCCCGGCGCCGGTCATGAGCGCCGGTGGGTTGATCGTCGGCGCCATCGAGGGCGTCGCACTGCCTACCGCCCTCTGCCTGCTGCCTACGTCCTCGACCGCTTTCGCCAGGCCGAAGTCCAGCACCTTCACGGTGCCGTCGGCTCGCACTTTGATATTGGCGGGCTTCAGGTCGCGATGGACGATCCCCTGCTCGTGCGCCGCTTCGAGCGCCTCGGCGATCTGTTTCGCGATCGGCAGCGCCTCGTCGATCGGGATCGCGCCGCGCGCAATCCGCTGCGACAGGTCGTCCCCCTCGACCAGTTCCATCACGAGGGCGTGCGTGCCGCCGGACTTCTCGAAGCCGTAGATCGCCGCGATGTGCGGATGATTGAGTGACGCGAGCGTCTTTGCCTCGCGCTCGAACCGCGCCAGGCGTTCGGGGTCGGACGCGAAGGCGTCGGGCAGAATCTTGATCGCAACCTGCCGGCCGAGCGTCGTGTCCGTGCCGCGATAGACGGCGCCCATCCCGCCTTCGCCGATCTGGGCGGCGATCTCGTAGACGCCGAGGCGGGTGCCGGGAGTCAGGGCCAAATGTGAGGCGATTATATGGGTGAGAGGGGAGGGCGGAGACACGGAGGACCAAATCCGTCCACAGGTGACTACTGCCGTGTGAGGTAGCATCGCGGCATGCGAATTGGACTGTCTATTCCGCTCGTCGCCCTGTGCGTGATTCCGCTCGCGGCCGCGCAGCAACCCACCTCGCCCGCACCGGCTGCGACACCTGCGCCGGCGCCGAAGGTCGCGCCGCCCGGCACGCCAGCGCATAGCGTCGACTTGATGACGTCAGAGGGCGTCGCCGTGCTGGGCGGTCAGTGGCGCATCATGGACGCGCAGATCGTCGAGGCGCCGCCGCGGCCGAACGCAGGACGCTGGAAGGTGTCGTATGACCTCCGACCCAAAGCGGGCGAGGCCGGATTCGATGATTCGGCGTGGCCGGCGATCGAGGCGAAGGCGCTGGCCGACCGGATTGGCGGCGGCGGCGTGTTCATGACGTGGTACCGCATCACGCTGACGATGCCCGAGCGGGTCGGCACGTTCGACACCGCCGGCGCGCTCGCCGTCTTTCACATCGTGGTGGATGACTATGCGGAGGTGTGGGTGAACGGACAGTTGCCGCGCGCGGTGGGCAAACCCAGCCCCAATCTCGTCATGGGGTTCAACATGCCCAATCGGGTTGTCGTCAGCGATGCGGCCAAGCCCGGCGAGACGATTCAGATTGCGGTGCTCGGGATGAACGGCCCCATTTCACTGGCGCCGCTCAACCCGGTGTTCGTCAGGGAAGCGCGACTCGAGTTCTTCAGGTAGGCGGGTAGACCGGCAGCGTGACGTGCTCGCCGAACGTCGCCTTCAGTCCCTCGATGGCGCAGTTTTCGTCGCCGCCGCCCCCCGCGCCGCCGCCGACGCCGATCACGCCAATCATCTGGCCATCGACCACGATCGGCAGGCCCCCCGAGTTCGTGAAGAAGTCGTACTGCGCGATCGTGCGGTTCAGGCCGGCCGGATTGTTCCGTCCCTGTGCCGTGTAGACCGACGTCGGCACGCGCGACTTGAGCGAGGTCTGCGCCTTCAGGAGCGCCGTCCGGATGTTATTGAACGCCTGCCCGTCCATCCGCTCCATGTGCACGAGCTCGCCGGCATTGTCGATGATGTAGAGCGACATGCCGCCGCCCTTCGCCGCCGCGAAGTCGCGGCAGACCCTGGCGATCTTCTTGGCGGCCATGAGCGAAATCTGGTTACCGTCGAACACATTCGACGCCCCACGGCCGCCGACGACCCATTCGGGATTCGAGACGTTCGTCTTCGGAGTCGCAGTGGTCGCGAAACGCGGAACCGGCGCCGGGTTCGCGGGAGGCGCATTCTGCGGGTTGGGCAGATCCTCGATGAGCGGCGCGACGTTCGCAGCGCCGAGCACTTCCTGCATCGCCTTGTGTCCGCAGATCTCATCGCTCCAGACCGGCACCCGCGGCGCGGAGCCGCCAATACCAATCGTGCCAATCAGCTGCTTGTTGACCACGACCGGCAGGCCGCCCGAATTCGCGAACATGCCCAGCTGAATCCGCTGCAGCTCGTCGGTCGGCGTCCGGCGGACGCGGTTCATGACGTTCTTGCTCGGCCCCCGCTCCATCAGCGCCGTGCGCGCCTTCATCTCCGCCGTGATGATGTTCAGGTAGCCCTGGCCATCCATGCGGTCCATGTAGACGTGGTTGCCGTCGTTATCGAGCACGTAAATGCTGATCGCGACCTTCTGCTCCACGGCGAGCCTCTGGCACGCCTCGGCAATGCGTTCCGCCGTGGCCAGGTTGATCGTGGTGAAATCCTGAATCTGCTCGGCAGCCTTGCCGCTGACGACGAACTGCGCTGGCACGTTCTGGGCGAATACCGCTCCGCCAGACGCGAGTGCGGCGGCTACCGCGAATCCCCATGTCGCGAGACGAAATGTCATGTCGTTCTCCTCATAATCGGTCAGTTCGTCGGGACGCGCTGCCGGAACTCCTCGAACCAGGTCAGCACGACGTTGATTTGTGTCGGGGCGCCTTCCTGCGCCTCGCTCGCTTTGAGCATGAGGAACCGCTGGCCGTCCGGTGACACATCATAGTTGGCATTTGAGACCCGCGTCGGTTCGTACTGTCCTTCGAACAGCAGCGTCGGTCTTCCGGCGGAAGAGCTCGGCACGTCGAGCGGTCGTCGGCCGACTTCCCGTCTGGGACGTTCATATTATGTCATTGTTCATTATTAATGAACATGCTAGCATCTCGAACATGGCCCGGCCAGCACCGGCGGCAGATCTGGATGCATACCAGCCGGCTCTCCAGAAGTGGATGCCGAAGGCCGAGATCCGCCTGCCCGCCAAGCCCCTGGGCCGCTTCGATGGCGTTATCACCTGGAGGACAGCCGGCGGAACCATTCGATACCTGGTCGAAGAGAAACGACACCTCCGTCACCAGGACGTCGCCGTCATCGTCGACCAGCTGAACCGACGTCGCGCAGACCTGCCAACCGAACATGCTGAGGACCGTCTGCTCCTCCTTGCACCTCACGTTCGCGCACAACAGGCCGCGGCTCTTGAGCGGGCGGAGATCGACTATCTGGATCTCGCCGGCAATGTCCACCTCAACGCACCCGGTCTGTTCGTTCATGTTGAGGGCCGGCAGCCACCGAAGGAGCCGACAACGGGCCCCGGACGGCCACACAAGGGCTGGATCAAGGCCGTAATGGCCATCCTCATCCGGCCCGACCTGGTCAACGCCCCCTACCGCGCCTTGGCCGAAGAGGCGGACGTGGCTCTCGGCACGATTGCGAAGTGCATGAACGACCTGACGCTCAGAGGGCTCCTGCTGGAACGCAAGGACGGCCGGACGATCCCCGATCGACAGGGCCTCGTGGCGCTCTGGGTACAGGCCTATGTCGAAGGGCTACGCCCCAAGCTCAAGGAACGACGGTTTCAGGTTCGCGCCGAAGATAAGCCGCAGATCTGGGCTCGCCTCCGGGCGGCTCTCGCCGAGCGCGGACAACCCTGGGCCCTGACCGGCGCCGACGCCGCGGAGCTGCGTACCCACTTCTTCAGGGCAGACGAGACCGAGATCTACGCGCCCATCCGAGCAATCGAAGAGCGCGACGTTCAGAGGGCCCTCGTCGCTCAACCTGCCGTGCGAGGTGGCAACCTTCTGATCATCGAACCCCCTGGTCCGCTCGCGGTTCCAGCGACGGTCGATGAGGCAATTCCTGTAGCTCCTGACCTCCTCGCCTATGCCGAACTCCGCTATCGCGGGACCGGGCAGGCCCTCGAGGCCGCCGAAATATTGCTGCCGAAGGTGCTGGGCGATGTCACGAATTGAGCCCACGCTCGTTCCGGTGGTGACGGATCTCGAGCGCGGCCTGCGCGAGCTCGGCATCCCCTTCGGAATCGTGGGTGCCCTTGTCCCGGAGCTCCTCCTGGATGCTCGCCCGGCGCGGATGACCAACGACGCGGACGTGACCGTTGTTGTTCAGAGCCTCGCCGATTTCGAGACGCTCAAGAACCGACTTGCGGACTTTGGCTTCACTCGTACGCGCGTGCCGCATCGGATGCAGCACCGCTCCGGAGGGCTCGTGGACCTTCTTCCGTTCAGCGAGTCGATCGCCCCTGACGGGCGGCTCCAGCTGGAAGAAGGCTTCGTGTTCAACATGGCCGGTTTCGGCCAAGTTGTGCCGCATGCCCTCCCCACGGCGATCGAGGGTGGCCCGACGTTGCCGCTCGCGCCGCTGCCCCTTTACGCCCTGCTCAAACTGGTCGCATTCAGCGACAGGAAAGAAGCCAAGGACCTGGCTGGAGTCTTCCACTGTCTTCAGCACTACCTCGAAGAGGATGAGCGCCGATACGGCGTCGAGCATCAAGGCGAGGGGGTGCCTTACGAATACACCTGCGCGTATCTGCTCGGCGACGATGGGCGGCGATTCCTGGACGAACCCCTCGGCCGCGCCGTGGCGGGAGTGCTTGATCGCTTCACCGATCCGGATGCCGCCGAGATAGGAATTGTGGCGAGAGAGAAGGGACGGCTCCTGATCGAAGACGTAGACAGATCCGACATCTTCGAGCATTTTCGTTGGTATCGTCTCGGAGCTGGGCTCTGACTACGACCCATGTGACCCGTTAAGCGGATCAGCGACATCTTTGGCGAAGCGATTCGCAATCTGGCCGAATTTCCTGCGCTCAGTCCTCACATCGTCCTGAGCGCTACGGCGCTGGCGGCCTCCAGTTCATCAGCAGCGTGATGGGTGCCGCGGTCTCCTCTCCGATGGTCACGTTGATCAGGAAACGGCCATCGGGAGCGACGTCGTATTGTTGTTGGCCGATGTTCGTGCCCCCGCCAAAGATCGGTGGCTGAAACAACGCCACCGGACCGCCCGGCTGGAAGGCCGCCCCGTTCACCGCGACCGACGCGGCCATGAGTGTCCCCTCTGGCGCGATGTAGTACAGCTCCTTGCCGTCGGACCGCCATCGCGGCTGGCTTCCCCCCGATGTTGAGACCTCCCACTGCCCATCCGGCCCGGGGAACGGGCGCACATAGACCTGATACAGTCCCGATTCGTTCGAGACGTACGCCACCCATCGCCCGTCGGGCGAGAATTGACCCCCCTGTTCGAAGAAGCTCGTGTTCAGAAACGCCTGAGGCTTGCGGTCTCCCTCCAGCGGCACTGCCCACAGGTCGTCGTTGCGACCTGGGTCGCTGATCTCGAAGAGGACGAAACGGCCGTCGGGCGACAGTTCGGGACTGGAGAGAGCGCTTTCATCCGGCCCGCCCAGCACGCCCAGCGTCTTGCCGGTACGGTCGAACCAGGTCAGTTGCCGTTGGCCGGTTGCGACACCCGCCCGGTAGCCCACCAGACCCGCCGCCGATACCGAGACGGCGCCTGCCCCGGATAGGGTGCCTGCGGGCATGGATTGGACGGTTATGGGATCGGCCAGGGTGACGGAGTCGCCCATGAGCGCCTTCCGTTCCAGGTCCAGACGTTGGCCACGAGTGTCTCGTCGCGCACCCACAGGAGCCATCCTGATGGCAGGTAGGCAGCGCCCGCCGTGTCGGCCGGCGTCAGCCGATGCGCTTCGGTCGAATCGATCGAACCCAGATAGATGCCCCCGGCCTCCATGCCCGCGGTGTCCCGCATCCCTGCAGCGGAGAACAGAAACTGCCGTCCATCGGGTAGGAAGAAGGGAAAACGGTGGCTCACCTGCTGGTCGAGAGTCGTCACCGCCACGGGTGTGCCTCCCGAGGCCGGCACACGGAAGAGCGGACTGGTGAGGGTTGGCGCAAACACGATGACGCCGTCCGCGTTCCATGTGCCGCCGCGGCCACTCTCGGCGTCCGCGATCGGCAGTGACCGCCCGCCGCCGACAGCGATCCGCTTCAGTCTGCCGTCGGCGAAGAAGGCGACGAACTGGCTGTCGGGCGACCAGAAGGGAAAGGCCGCGCCTTCCGTTCCCGGCAACGGGTCCGCCGACGCGGCCCCGAGCAGGCGCAGCCACAGGCGCCGCACTCCGTCCTCGGTCGCCACGAACACCAACTGCCGCCCGTCAGGCGAGAGGGCGAAGGACGTAGGACTGGACGTGGCCGGCGTACTGATGTCGGCGCGCGTCTCTGGCGGCGGGGCCGGCGGGGTTTCGCGCAGATGCCTCAGCGTCGGGACGGCCATCGCGGCAATCAACGCGGCGGTCGACGCCGCCGCGACGACGAGTGCCGCCCTCCCGACCAGCGGTCCGCCGGGTGCCGCCGCAGTGGCCGGCGCTGCGACGGGCACATCGAAGGCGCCCTCCAGCGCCAGCCGCACGTCACGGATGTCACCCATACGCTGCTTTGGGTCCTTGTGCAGGCAGCGGCGGAGAAACACCCTGAGGGTTGGGGAGGCCGCATCGGGCAGCGCGTCCCACTGCGGTTCGCTCCTCACCACCGCCGCGAGCGTGTCGGTGATGTCTTCGCCGGGAAAGGCCCGCTGTCCGGTGAGCATCTCGAACAGCACGCAGCCGAACGCCCAGATGTCCGCGCGCTTATCCACCGTCTTGCCGCGCGCCTGCTCGGGGCTCATGTACGCCGCGGTGCCAAGAATCGTCCCGATGCGCGTCGCGGCCGGAGGCGTCATGGTGGGTGCGATCGAAGCCCCGGCAGCGGGCTCGCTCTCGAAGACCTTCGCCAGGCCGAAGTCGAGCACTTTCACCATGCCGTCCGGCCGCAGCTTGATGTTGGCTGGCTTCAGATCGCGGTGGATGATGCCCTGCTCGTGCGCCGCTTCGAGCGCCTCGGCAATCTGCCGCGCAATCGGCAGCGCGTCGTCCAGGGGAAGCGCACCGTGCGCGATCCGATCCGCGAGCTCCCGTCCCTCGACGAGTTCCAGCACCAGCGCACTGACGCCATCGATCGTCTCGAAGCCGTAGATGGTCGCGATGTTCGGATGATTGAGCGCGGCGAGCATTCGTGCCTCGCGGTCGAAGCGGGCAAGCCGATCGCGATCGGTGGTGAATGCGGGGGGCAGAATCTTGAGTGCGACATCCCGCTGGAGCTTCGTATCGTGCGCACGATAGACCTCGCCCATGCCGCCGGCGCCGATCGGCTCCACGATCTCGTAGACGCCGAGTCGCCGGCCCGTCGCCAGCGACGCGTCAGGCGAACTCATCATGCCAGCAGCCACCGCGATGGCCGGTGCCGCCAGGAAGTCGCCACTCCTCGACTGCAGGAGCAATGTCTCCACTTCCTGCCGCAAGGGCTCGTCGCCCGCACACGCCTCCTGCAGGAACGCGCCGCGCTCGGTCGCGCCAAGTGCAAGCGCGGCGTGATACAGCCGCTCGACCTCCGCCCACCGGTCAGGCGTCATCGCGGCCATCAGTCCGCAAACGTTGAGGTGTAAGGCGTTAGCGACACGAGCGCGCCATGGGGCAGTGATTATATGAGCCCGGTGCCAGTTTTCTTCCGCGTTTCCCGCCTCCTCCAGCGAGGGGGGAAACGACATGGCGAAGCATTCACGAAACCTGGCAGGTATCCTGGCGGTGATTGGGACGATGGCAGCGTCGATGGCTTGGGCCGAAGACGGACACATTCCCGCCCCGTCAGCCCAGAGCCGCGTTCGCTCGTCCGCTTCGCGCCTTGTCGCCATGATGCGAGACGCCAGGGAGCGCTCGACGACCTTTCGCGCGCTGGCTGACACGATTGAGACGACCAACGGCATCGTCTACGTCGAGCACGGCCCCTGCGAACATGGGGTGAAAGCTTGTCTCGTCAGCATCACCGCCGCGGGAGCGAACCGGTTGGTATCGGTGAAAGTGAATTTTCGCACGGTGGGGTTGGACCTTCCGGCGTTGGTTGGTCACGAGCTGCGTCACGCCGTTGAAGTGCTGGCTGATCCCGATGTGACGAGCGTCGACGCCATGTATTCTTTCTACGCTCGTCACGGCCGGAGGCCCCTCGCGGGTGGTTTCGAGACGGTCGCTGCTCAAGAAGCGGGACGCGCCGTGCGGAGAGAAATGGGTCACTCCAGAATCCGTTGACTCACTCAGGAAACGTCACCGCACTCCTCGTTGCGTGGGGCAATGGCGACGAGACCGCACTTAAGGAACTGGTCCCCCTCGTCGAGCAGGAGCTGCACCGCATAGCGAGGCGCTGCATGGCAGGGGAGCGCGCCGGCCATAGCCTGCAGGCAACCGCGCTGGTGAACGAGGCGTACCTCCGTCTGATCGACACCCAGCAGGTCAACTGGCAGGATCGCGCGCATTTTCTGGCCATGTCCGCGAGGCTGATGCGGCGCATCCTCGTGGACCGCGCCCGCTCGAAGCGCTATCAGAAACGCGGCGGCGGCGCGGTGAAGGTGACCTTCACCGAGGCGCTGCCCGTCACCAATGAGCGGGGACACGACCTCGTTGCGCTGGACGAGGCGCTGGTGGCATTGGCGGCGGTCGACGAACGGAAGAGCAAAGTGATCGAGCTGCGCTTTTTCGGCGGCCTCACTGTGGACGAAACCGCCGCGATCCTCCAGGTCTCCGCCGAGACCGTCATGCGGGACTGGAAGTTCGCCAAAGCCTGGCTCCTGCGCGAGATGGGCGGGTCCGGAACGCCGGGCCCCCTCAGAACCTGAATCTCAATCCGACGGTCGCGATCTGCGTCTCCAGGAAGTTCTGGTAGAGCGCCGTGAAGCCGTTGCCGGCAATCTCGTGCTGGAGCGCGAAGTCGTTGAAGATGTCCGTAAACGTGAAGACGAGCTCGGCCCGTTCGTTCATGAGCAGCTTCTTGGCGGAAAAGTCGAGCGACGACCGGGCGCGTTCCCGGCCCTGCGGCACGTTCCGCGACGCGTAGCGGATGTAATTCGCCTGCAGCTCCAGCCCGCGTGGCAGGACAAAGCGGTTGTTCAGCGTCATGTCCCAGGTGTTGTCCTTCGAGCCCGACAGGGTGAACGGCCGCCTTGTCGGGAAGAACAGGATCGTATCGAGCGTCTCGATGTCGTTCTGGAACCAGTTCACGCTGCCGGTCATCCGCCAGGGGCGGACGATCTCCTGCGAGGCCGTCAGCTGCACGCCGGTCTGCCGGAAGTTGCCCGCATTCTCGTAGATGCGGTTGACGATGTCGTAGCTGGGATTCGAGTTGTCTATCGCAAAAATCCGCATGAAGGCGTCGCTGACGTCGCGGTGGTAGACGGCGGCGCTGCCGGTGCCCCTGAGCCACGAGCGCGCGAACCCTACTTCGTACGCGTTGGTGAACTGCGGGCGCAGGAACGGATTGCCCACCTTCAAGATTTCAGGATCGTCGTATTTCGGGAAGATCCGGAGCTCTGGCTCCCCTGGACGATCGACACGCCGGTTGAACGCCGTGGTGAGCCGGTTGGTCGTGGTCAGGTTCACCGTCAGCTTCGCGTTCGGGAACACGCCGAAATAGTCGTACTTGTCGCTTCCCGGGTAATAGATGTTCTCGGTGGGAATGGTGTACGAGACCTGCGTTTCTTCGAGCCGGAGTCCGCCTTCGAGCGTGTAGCGCGGCGTGATGCGGACGAGGTTGGCGTAACCGGCGAAGATGTCTTCGTCCCAGTCCGAGAAATCCCCGAGGCCCGGGTAGATCACGCTCCGCACGCCTCGCCGCACGGTGTAGGTGACCGGGATCCAGCGGCGCTGCAGCTTGGTGCCGAGCTCCAGGCGGCCGGTCGCGAGCGGCCGCGTGTAGTCGATGCTGAGCGGCAGCGTGTTCTCGATCGCGACGATGTGGGTGTCGTCAGTCCCGACGCGGATCGGCGATTCCTCGTTCAGGAAGTACGCCTCGTCTTCCTTCCCCCGCGTGAACTGAAGGTTGACGCCCAGTTCGTGGCCGGGCGCGCCGAGCTTGTGCGTCAGATCCACGTTGGCGTTGGTGAAGCCGGTCCCCTCGTCCTCCCGCCAGAACCAGAAGCGCTCCCGCTGTCCAGTCGCCTGCAGGATGAACGGCACCTGCGCGATGTCGATGTGATGCTCGTAGTTGTGAACGCCCGACACGGTCAGCGTGTTCGTGGCGTTGATCGTCAGGTCGGACCCGCCACGGATCGTGTAGTTGTACTGCTCGCGGTTTTCCGGCACCTGCGACTCGATCACGCGGCCGTCGTCATAGACACGCGTGGTGAATTCATTGTTCGGCAGCCGGTCCTGCAGCAGCAGATCTCCCTGGATGAACGTGCGCGTCCGCGGCGTGCGGTAGTTCAGGTTCACGCTCGGGATGATCTTCTCGTTGTTCGTGAAGCTGCCGCGATTATGTGGAAGACCGGCGTCGGTGGGCAGGTCGCGCCGCTGCTTCGTGAACTGGCCGACGCCGAGCCCGAAGCCGACATCGCCGGACCAGCCAAGCTGCTGTTCCTTCTTGTAAATGATGTTGATGATGCCGGCCATGCCCGCGGCATCGAACCGGGCGGAGGGGTTGTTGATGATTTCAATCGCCTCGATGTTCGCCGCCGAGATGCTGTCGAGGCCGCGCTGCGTGCCGAACCCGGTCAGGCTCGACTGCCGTCCATCGATCAGGATGGCGACCTTGTCGCTGCCGCGCAGGGAGACCTTGCCTTCCTGATCGACGGTCACGCCCGGAAGGTTCTTCATCGCGTCGAGCATGGTGCCGGTCGACTGGACGGGGCCATCGCCCAGCCTGAAGACCTGCGTGTCGATGCCGGCCGCTCGGATCGCCTCCGCAGTGACCGTGACCTGTTCCTCGACCCCCGCGATGCGCGGCAGGCGGATGTCCCCCAGGTCGTACGTCTGGTTCAGGGGACTGACGACCACGTCGGCCTCCGCCTCGAGGAAGCCGGGAAACGTGATCCGGACGGTGTACGAGCCGCTGGCCAGCCCCTGCAGGAGGAAGCGGCCGTTCTCCCCGGCCAGCGCGCCGGACACCGGCTGGCCCGAGGCGGCGTTCTCGATGACGATGGTCGCGAAGCCGACCGGCTGGCCGTCACGCATGTCGAGCACGCGCCCGGAAAGGACCGCGGTTCCCTGGGCGGCAGTCAAGGTAGGGGACAGGAGAACCAGCAAAAGGATCAGTGCGGCAGGCATAAGAATTAATGATAACTTCGCGGCGCGGGATCTCCTAACATTCGCCCCGCAGACAGCAGGAGGAGCTTCAATGTCCAAGCGTTCACTCATCATTACGGCCGCCATCCTCGTGGCGTTTCTCGGCGGGTATGTCGTCTCCAATCGGCAGGCCCCTCTGGAGGGTCAGGGGGAAGAAGGCGTCGATAACCCGGCGGCAGCAGTTCCGGGTGACATCGGGTCGCTCGACCATACCGGCCCCTACAACGTCGTCGAAGGGTGGCCGAAGGATCTCAGCACGATTCCCGGCAACGAGAAGTGGACCTTCGGCGCCGGCCAGGGCGTCTTCGCGGAGAGCCCCGACCGCGTGCTGTATATCCAGCGCGGCCAGCTGCCGGTACTGCCGGGCGTGAAGCCCGTGCCGCTGGGCAACGTCGCGCCCAGTCTGCAGTTCCCGGTCATGAACCTGCTTCGCAACGCGACGCAGGCCAGCCCGCCCGGAGCGCTCGAAGTCAACGGCAAGGTCGGCGACGACTCCGACGCCGGACAGGCGGGCGTGGACTTCCTGTGGGCCAACTGCATCGTCATCTTCAACCGCGCCGGCGACATCGTCGAAACGTGGTCGCAGTGGGACAAGATGCTGCGCCGGCCGCACTCGGTGTACATCAGCCCCTACGACCCGGAGAAGCACGTCTACATCGTCGACGACTTCCGTCACGCGATCTTCAAGTTCACCAACGATGGAAAGACGCTGGTGCAGACGATCGGCGAGCCGAACGTCCACGCGTCGGATGAGAAGCACTTCTACCGTCCGACATTTATGGCGTTCCAGACCGACGGCAGCTTCTACGTGGCGGACGGCTATCTCAACACGCGCGTCGTGAAGTTCGACAAGGACGGCAACTACCTCACCGCATGGGGCCAGCCCGGCGAGCAGGGGAAGGAAACGCGTCCCGGCTACTTCAACAACGTGCACGGCGTCGCGGTGGATCCAGAGACGCGCGAGGTCTACGTCAACGATCGCAACAACCGCCGGATTCAGATCTTCGACGAGAACGGCAAGTTCCTGCGCATGTGGTCGCTCACATGGGACCGCGCGAACCTGCACTTCGTGCAGATCGACGCCGACCGCAAGATCTGGGTCTTCGACCAGGTCGCGCAGAAGCTCGCACGCTTCACGCCTGACGGCCGGCTCGTGTATTCCTGGGGCAGCCTTGGCGCCCATCCGGGTGCGCTCTGGGGCGTGCACGGCATGAGCGTCGATCAGGAACAGAACCTGTACCTGGCAGCGGTCGGCCGCAGCGGCGTGCAGAAGTTCGCGCCGCGCCCGGGTGCCAACCCCGAGTACCTTGTCGGCAGACACGTGTACTCCGCCTGGAAATAGGCGTGCCGGAGTCGTCATGAGCGGTCGACCGCTCCTCGTCCTGTTCGCCTGCGGCGTCGTGACAATAGCGGCCGTGCGGGTCAACGCACGGCCGCAATCCATCGCGGCCGGCGCGTCAGTACGACAGATCGGCTATCTCAAGGGATCCAATACGGAAGGTTCGGATCATCTAGGGTGCGGCGGATCGCTGCCGGGTCACACTGGAAATGCCGTCGCCGTCTCCGGCGACGGCACCACCATCGCCGTGGGTGCACCGCACGAAAGCAGCGCGGCGCGCGGTATCAACGGCAACCAGAACGACAATTCGATGTACAACGCCGGCGCCGTGTACGTGTTCGTGCTCCGAAACGGGGCGTGGACGCAGCAGGCGTACATCAAGGCGTCCAACGCCGGACGGAACGACATGTTCGGTCTGACCGTCGCGTTGAGCCGCGACGGCAACACCCTCGTCGCAGCCGCTCCGTGGGAGTCGAGTGCCGCGATGGGCGTGAACGGCCGGCAGGACGACGACGCATTGCCGCAGGCTGGGGCGGTCTACGTCTTCACGCGCTCGGGAGAGACCTGGTCGCAACAGGCCTACCTGAAGGCGTCCAATACCGGGCGCAAAGGGCAGGGTGACGACGTCGAGGGCGACCAGTTCGGCTATTCGATTGCCGTGAGTGCCGACGGCAACACGATCGCCGCAGGCGCCATTTCTGAAGACAGCGGCGCGAAGGGCCTGAATGGCCCGCAGCAGGACGATGCCGCGCTGTCGGCGGGGGCCGTGTACGTGTTCACGCGCGCGGGGTCCACCTGGAGCCAGCAGGCCTACGTCAAGAGCTCGAACAACGAGGCGGGAGATCTCTTCGGGTACGGCGTCGCGCTCAGTGAGAACGGGAGCGCGATGGCGGTCGCGGCGTACGACGAGGACGGTTCCGGCCGCACCGTGAATCCACCGGACGATAACGGCAGCGGCGGCACCGGCGCCATCTACGCGTTCGAGCGGAACGGGACGACGTGGCGTCAGACCGTCTATTTGAAGGGGTCGCGATCGCAGCGCAACGACGCGCTCGGCTACACCGTCGCCATCAGTGCAGACGGCAACACGATCGCCGCAGGCACGGGCGAAGAAGGATGTCTCAACGGCGGCGTGAATCCCTCGGACTGCCACCTCGACGCGTATCCGGAGAGAGGCATCTCAGGGTCAGCCGGGGCCGTGTACGTCTGGACGAAGTCCTCAGGCATGTGGAAGGAAGAGGCGTTCCTGAAGGCGTCGAATCCCGACATGGAGGACTGGTTCGGCGTCCGGCTGTCGATCAGCGATGACGGCGATGTGCTGTTTGTGGGCGCGTCGATGGAAGACAGCGCTGCGACCGGTGCGAACGGCCCGCAGGATGATGACTCGGCGCGGGATTCGGGTGCGGCGTACCTCTTCACGCGGAATGCCGGGACCTGGCGCCAGCACGCGTACGTCAAGGCGGCGAATGCAGAAGCGTTTGACGAGTTTGGCGTGTCAGTGGCCCTGTCGGGTGACGGGCGCAGACTTGTCGTGGGAGCTCGCACGGAAGCGGGGCAGGCCAACGCGACGCCCGAAGCGGGCGCGGCGTACGTCTTCGCAATTAATTAGCGTGTCGCGCCGCGGTAGCCGGCTTCGTAGCCCTGCCTGAAGCCGGCGCGGTAGTTGTTGCGGTAGGCGTCGCGCGTGCCGTAGGCGATCACGTAGCCGCCGTCGCCGTCGCGGTACTGGCGGCTGTCGGCCGGATCGTAACGAAGGCCCTGCCTCCCGTCCGCCGCACCATCCTGATACCCGTCGTCATACCCGCGTGCGAACGCCGGCTCCTGCTGGCTGCGCCCGAGCTGCCGCGGAGGCGGCTGCTGGCGGTTCAGCGCGCGCCCGCGCGCAAGGCCGTTGCCGCGGTCGCCGGCCCTTCCGCGCCCCTGGGCCGCCGCCTCAGACGCCGGCGCCGCCACCAGGCAGGCCGCAGCGAGGATCACAGTGAAAGCAGACTTCCAGGACACTTCAAGGCGAGGCTGCAAACCCTAAGCCACGCAGATCGAGCTATTTACAGCGACTTTTGACTCTTGACTTCCGACTTCTGACTTCTGACTTTTGACTTTGACCTACTTCGAGCTCACTCCGCAGGGGACAGTCTCTCGGGCGCCGCGATGTAGGTGCGCCGGGCGCGCGCATTCATCCCGGGCTGTTTCACCCGGACCACCAGCTTGTGCTCGCGGCCGTCGAGCGTGGCCGGCGTGAAGCCCAGCGTGTACTGGCTGTGGAGTTCCTGCGCGACGCGGCTGAACGTGGGGCCGAGGTCGTCGGTCTTCTTCAGCTCGAAATAGCCGCCGCCGGTTTCGTCGGAGAGCCGGCGGAGACCGCGATCGGGTCGCGTGCGCACGCGCCGCTGGCCGTTGAAGTACTCCGACTCGAGGCCGATCGAGTAGACCATCACCTCTTCATCGCGGGCGCGGTCGAGCACGTCGCCCATACCGACGCGGCTGGCGGTGTCGTCGCCGTCGGTGAACACGAGCACGACTTTGCGGTTCTCCGCCTGCCGGAGCATCGCCATGCTCTCGTTGATGGCGTCGTACAGCCTGGTCGGGTTGCCGAACTGCAGATCCTTGAGCGCGAAGATCAGATCGTCGCGGTCGCTCGTGAACTCGCCGCTGAACTGAATCTTGTCGCTGAACGATCCCACTTGTGCCGTGTCTTCGGGAAGCATCCGCAGCAGGAACTGCTCGGCGGCCGCCTGCAGGCGATCCAGGTTCGCCGTCATGCTGGCGCTGTAGTCCATCATCACGACCGCGGTAAACGGTTGCACGTCGTTCTGGAAGAACGTGATCTCCTGAGGCTTGCCGTTGTCGAGGATCTCGAACTGGTCCTGCTCGAGGCCGGGGACGAGCCTCCCGTCCGCGTCGGTCACGGTCGTGACAATCGGGACGATCCGCGTGCTTGAACGGAAGGTCGCCTGTCCTTCGGGGTAGGCGACCATCGCCGACGCGGCTGCGAGTGCGAGCGCGGGAGCGACAAGGTGACGCATGGAGGGGAGCTTAGCAACGATTGTTCCGCCGAGTAAACCAGCTTGGCGTTAAGATTTCCCGCATGCGGACAGCGTTTGTCGCAGCGGTTTTCGCGCTTGTGTCCTCGTTCGCGGCCGCCCCGGCGTTTGCCGCGAGGGTCGCCGGCGTGGTGGTCGATGGCTCGGGAGCGCCGATTGCCGGCGCCCTGGTGGCCGCCGGCACCGCGACCACCACTACCGCTGACGATGGGTCGTTCGTGCTGGCTGACGCGCCGGACGGCAGCCAGATCCGGATTACCGCCCCCGGCTTCGCCGCCGCCGTCCTTGTCGCCGCCGACGCCGAAGGCGTTCGTGTCATCCTGCAGCCGGCCCCGCTCGTCGACACGATCGTGGTCACCGCGTCGCGCGGCGCGGCGCGCCTCGCCACGCCGGAGGCCACGACGGTCGTCACGTCGGCGGAGCTCCTGGCGTCGGCCGCCGGTTCACTCGACGACGCCCTTCGCAATACGCCCGGCTTCAGTCTGTTCCGCCGCTCGTCGTCACGCGTCGCGAATCCGACGACGCAGGGCGTCACGCTGCGCGGCGTCTCGGGATCCGGCGCCAGCCGTACCCTGGTGCTTGCCGACGGATTGCCGCTCAACGATCCCTTTGGAAGCTGGGTGTACTGGAACCGGATTCCGCAGGCCGCGGTGGAACGGGTGGAAGTGGTGCGTGGTGCAGCCGGCGATCTCTATGGCGCCGATGCGCTGGGCGGCGTCGTGCAGGTCCTGACGTTCCAGCCGGGCCGGACCAGGTTTCGCGGCATTGTTGAGGCCGGGTCGCACGATACGGCGCGGTTCTCGGGATTCGGCGGCAAGCAGCGCGGTCTGTGGAATGTCGAAGGCGCCGGGGAATGGCTGCGAACCGACGGCGTCATCACCGTTGGCGAAGAGGCGCGTGGTCTCGTCGACGTGCCCGCCGACAGTGACTACACCACCGGTTTTCTGGGCGGCGGATTCAACCCGGGCGTCTGGCACGCCTCGGTGCGTCTCAGCCTCTATGCGGAAGAGCGCGGAAACGGTACGCCACGGACCGTGAACGCCACCGACTGGACGCAGGCGTCCGGCGAAGCCGGCGGATCGGTCGGCGACGGTGCGTGGCTGGTGCGCGCGTCCGTCGGTACGCAGACCTATGACCAGACGTTCAGCGCGGTCCTCGGCGGGCGCGCCACCGAACGCCTGATATTCGAGCAGTCGATTCCGTCATCCTTCTCGACGGGGGCCGCTCAGTGGACGAGCGGGACGTCGACGACGGTGTGGCTGCTCGGCGTCGAGGCCAAACGAACCGAATCAACGGTGGAGGAGCTCCGCTACTCCGTGGCCGGTGTGCGGAGCGGGCCGTTCCTCCTGGGTGGCACCGAACAGTCGGGCGCGATGTTCGCGCGGGCGAGCGTCATCCCGGTCGACCGGCTGACGGTGACGATCGGGATGCGCGGCGATTTCTGGCAGTCGACGCCGCTCAATGCCGCGCTGGCGACGCACTCCGCCAGCTTCTTCAGCCCCCGCGCGGCGGCGGCATGGACGCTGTCACCGATGGCATCGGTGCACGCGTCCGTCTATCGGGCGCACCGCACGCCCACGCTGAACGAGCTGCACCGTGGATTCAGCGTTGGCAACGCGGTCACGAACCCGAACCCCGAGCTCGACCCCGAGCAGCTCACCGGTGTCGACGGCGGCATCCTCTGGTCGTGGCGTGCGGTCTCGGCGCGCGCCACGGGATTCTGGAACACGCTCGATGGCGCCGTGACGAACGTCACGACCAGCATTGTCGGCAATCAGATCACGCGGCAGCGGCAGAATACCGACACCGTCCGCGCACGCGGCGTCGAGCTCGAGGTGGATCTGCGCGCCTATCAGCGTTTGACGGTCGGTGCAATGGCGGGCTTCACCCGTTCGACGTTCGCCGACGCACCCGCGCAGCCGGCGATCGAAGGGAACCGGGTGCCGCAGGTGCCGTCGTATCAGCTCGGCGTCAGCGCCACGTATGCCGATCCACGTGGCTTCACGGGATCGCTGCAGGCGCGCCGCCTCGGCGTCCAGTACGACGACGACCTGAACATCTTCGAGCTCGGATCGTTCGGCCTCGTGGACCTGTCGGCGAGCCAGTCCGTGCGGCACGGGCTGAACGTCTTCGCGGCGGTCGAGAACGTGCTCGATGCGGACTACGACGTCGGCCGCACACCGATTCGCACGATCGGCTGGCCCCGCACGGTCCGGATCGGCGTCCGCGTGTTCCTGCCGTGAACACTTCAGGAACCCTAGGAACCCTAGGAACCCTAGGAACCCCAGGAACTCTAGGCACCCGAACCCCAGGAACTCTAGGCACCCCAGGAACCCCAGGAACCCTAGGAACTCCAGGCACCCTTTTCATATGATGCTGGCCATGAGAACGCTGTTCGCGACCTTCGCCATTCTGCTCGCCCTGGCCTGTTCCACGTCCGTTCAGCAGCCCGCGTCCGCGCAGGCCGGATCGGATGTCGCGGCGCGTGTGGGCGACCGCACGATCACGCTGAAAGAGCTCGACGATCGGTGGAAGCAGAACGATGCGGCGCAGCAGGCGCAGGCGATGAACCAGATGTACGAGGGCCGCCGCGTCGCGCTCGAGTCCATCGTCGCGCAAATGCTCATCGAGCAGGCCGCGAAGGGCAAGGGAATGGCGGTCGAACAGTTCACCGACGCCGAAGTCGCCAGCCGCATCAGGCCGATCACGGAAGGGCAGATCGTCAGCTTCTTTCAGGAGAATCAGTCGCAGATGCAGGGCCGGCCGCTGCAGGCGATGACGACGCTGATTCGCAACTACCTCGAGGAACAGGAGCGGGCCGACGCCTACCGGGCGCTGGTGACCGATCTCAAGAAGGCGGGTCCTGCGGTCACCATGGTGCTGGACGCGCCACGCTCCGCGGTCGCGGTCGATCCGGACGATCCCGTCCTCGGTCCCGCCAGCGCCCCGGTCACGATCGTCGAGTTTTCGGATTTCCAGTGCCCGTTCTGCCAGCGCGTCGCGCCGACGCTCAAGCGCGTGCGCGAGGCGTACGGCGATCGCGTGCGGATTGTCTGGAAGGATTTTCCGCTGACGTCAATCCACCCGCAGGCGTTCAAGGCCGCGGAAGCGGCGCAGTGCGCGCGGGAGCAGGGAAAGTTCTGGGAGTATCACGACCGGCTGTTCGGCAACCAGCAGGCGCTGCAGGTCGAATCGCTCAAGAAGTACGCGGCCGACGCGGGTCTCGACGCGGCGAAGTTCGGGAGCTGCCTCGATACGGCGAAATACGCCGAGCGCGTGCAGGCGCAGATGGGCGTGGGTGCCGGGCTCGGCGTCAACTCCACGCCGGCCGTGTTCATCAACGGCCGGCTGCTGGCCGGCGCGCAGCCCTATGAAACGTTTGCCGCCGTCATAGAGGAAGAGCTTCAAAGAGCGGGCGGCAAATAAGTCAAAGGTCAAAGGTCAAAGGTCAAAGGTACTTGTGACTTTTGACTTTTGACTTTTGACTTGTGACTTGTGACTTGTGACTTACGGTATCAACACGATCTTTCCGTAAGCCCCCGGCTCCAGTACCGCCACGTGCGCCTTGGGCGCGTCTGCGAGTGGCATCTCCCGGCCCACAACCGGGTTCAGTATTCCGGCTTCCAGTCCCGCCACGACCGCCGAGTGAATCGTGCGGTGGTCGTCCGGTGTTGCGTTGAACATGCGCATCCCGAGCAGGATGCCGTCTTTCGTCATCAGCGCGCCCGGGTCGATGTCGATGCGGCCGCGGTTGCCGATGGCCACGAGTCGCCCGCGCAGGGCGAGCACGGCGAAGTCCCTGTCGAGATTCACGTCCGTCAGCATCTCGAGAATCACATCGGCGCCGCGTCCGCCGGTGAGCGGCAGGACTTTGGCGAGATAGTCGGGGTCGCGGTGATTCAGCACGTCGTGGGCACCCTGCTCGCGCACGAGCGCGATGCCCTTGTCGCTCCCCGCTGTGCCAATGACGCGCAGGCCTGAGGCTCGCGCGATCTGCACGGCCGCAACCCCGACCCCGCCGCTGGCGCCGTGAATGAAGACCGTCTCGCCAGGCCGCGCCTGTGCCTTCAGAAACAATGCCCGCCATGCCGTCCCGTACGGCACGCCGACGGCGGCGCCCTGCGCGAACGACAGCCGCGCGGCCAGTGGATGGACCTGGAGCTCTTCGCAGATCGTCGCCTCCGCGTACGAGCCGCTCACTGTGCCGTGCGTGTACACGCGGTCGCCGGCCTTTACGCTGGTGACACTTGATCCCACGGCCTCGACAACCCCCGCCGCATCTGTACCTGGCGTGTAGGGAAGATTCGGTTTCTTCACGTAGGACGCGGTCCGGATGTAGGTCTCAACCGGATTCACGCCAATCGCTTTCACGCGCACCAGCACCTGCGTCGGTCCCGGCGTGGGCACAGGAACTTCTTCGACCTTGAGGACCTCTGGTGCACCGAATTCGCGTACAACGACAGCTTTCACGGGGACTCCTTTAAGTCAAAGGTCAAAAGTCAAAAGTCAAAAGTCAAAGGTCAAAAGTCAAAGGTCAAAAGTACGTTCGGGGGTTCGTCATTGTGGCGTGTAGAAACGGCGTACGTCTACTCGCCGGTACCGTTTCGTTTATGCACGAGCGACGGGCTGTTCGCTCGATCATCTGTAGTTCCCGCGACGGCGGCAGGATTGCTCGGGTACGAATGTGGCTTCCGCCCCGCAAGAACTCGACGAACGCGCGTTCTGCTTCCTGTGCGACGTGATTCGATTCGTGCCATCCATCCGCCACGCGTCCGGCGTCCGCCGGATTGTCGAACAGTTGGTGGCGTCCGCTGGTTCGATCGCAGCGAATCGCAAGGAAGCGCTGGGTGCCTCGTCGAGGCGTGAATTCATACGCTTCAATGAGATCGCGTTACGAAGCGCGAATGAGTCCGTCATGTGGCTGAGGGCGTTCGTGGCATCCGAACTCGGTGACCAACAGATGGCGCCAAGGCTCCTCGATGAAGGGAGGCAGTTAGCCAGGATCCTGGGAGCAATCGTGGTCAGGTCCAAGGGCAGAACCTAGAACACCGAACCAACCTTCGCCTTTAAATTTTTGACCTTTGACCTTTGACCTTTGACCTTTGACCTACCCTGGAAACAGCCTCTCGAAGTTCCCGCCAAGGACCAAGTCGGTATCAGCGTGACCTAGGCCAAGGCCCTGCAGGATCGATCGTTGGTCGGCGTAGATTGCCTTCTGCCATCCGCGCGGGAAGAACGAGGAATCTGTCCCAAAGAGAAGCCGCGAGGGGCCGAGGACCGAGAGTGCTGTCCTGAACACCGCGTCCAGCGTCAGCCCGGGCGTGTAGCGAATCCAGTTGTTCGAGCTCGACGTGTCGAAATGAATGTTCGGGCAGGCGTCGGCCGCCATCAGCGCTTCGCGAAAGAGTCCCGCGCCGAAGTGCGGAATGATGAACGGCGTACCGGGAAACGCGAGCGCCAGGCGCGAAACGGCAAGCGGGTCGCCGAGCCGCAGATCGAACCGGCTGGGCAAGCCGAGCTTTCGCCGCACGCCGATTGATAAAAGCCCGCAGTGGATGAAGACCGCGGCGCCGGGTACCGCCGCAGCGGCTTCGGCCACGCGATAGGTCCTGTCGTCATCGAGGGGGACGTGGGCCATGGCGGGGAACAGGCACACCACACGGAGCCGGAGCTCGGTCAGGGCCCGCCGCGTCCGCTCCACGGCGTCCGCGGCGGACGAATCCACCATGAAGTAGCCGACGAATCGGGACGGGTGCCTCGCCACCGCGGTGGCGACCGATGCTTCGTCCCCGGGGATGCTGGCAATCAGCGCCGCGCGGGTGACGCCGTGGCAGTCGAGTTCCTGCACCCAGCGGTCGGAGAGCGATTCAGGGCTGCCGGGATCGTCCCACTGCAGCTCGCGAAGGATGTCCGGGGCCGAACCGGCGCCGCGCTGCCTCGCGAGCGCGGCGAAGAACGCCGGCGAGAAGAAGTGGACATGCGCGTCGTTCGTTGGGGAGGTCACAAGTCAGAAGTCAGAAGTCAGAAGTCACAAATATTCTGCCTTGTGACTTGTGACTTGTGACTTCAGAACGTCACCCGCACCCCGACCTGGCCGACGCGCTGTTCGGGCTGCTGGACGTCGCCGGCGTATGCCGTCGGCTGCATGAACGACGCGAGCGGCGCGCGGGCCGGCGACAGACGCTGGGTGGTCAGCGGAATGGACGGGTTGGTGGCGTTGAAGAGGTTGAACATCTCCGCGATCGCTTCGACCCGCACAGGGCCGCGAATCGGGAAGGCGCGGCTGACGCGCAGGTTGAGCTGGGAGAAGGGCGCGCGGCGGCTGCAGTTCACCGTCTCGCAGTCGCCCGTCTCCTCGTAGGTCGCGGTCCTGGCGTCATTCAACCCGGTGAACCGGTACGCCCGGGCGGTCTTGTCGTTGAGGTTGCCGTCGGTGTTCAGATCGATGCCCTCGAAGGAATGCGTGGGCAGCGCCGATCGATACATGTAGATCGGAGAGATCCGGACACCCCACGGCGCTTCGATGATGGCGCTCACGGTGATCCTGTGCCGCGCGTCGGTGCGCGTCGACGGTCCCTTCTGCACATCGGCGAACGGATCGCGGACGTCCTGCACCAGGTTCCCGACGATCTCGTCGTAGGCGGTGCCGACGTCGCTCGTGGCCCTCGCGAGCGTGTAGGACGCATTGAGATCGAGGCCGCGCGACATCCGCCGCCGGACCGCGGCGATCAACGCATCGTAGCGGCTGGAGCCCTTGCTCAGGGCCGTGCGGAAACTGATGGCATTCGGCTGGATCGGCAGGCCCGCGAGGTACCGCCGGCCGCCGACCAGCGCGTTTGGGCGCAGCCGCAGGTTCAGATCCCGTCCGTCCACGCGAACATAGTCGAGGGTCACCGCGGTCGCCGGGTCGATCTCGCGCGCCCATCCGAGATTCGACTGCATCGTGTACGGCTGCTCGAGCAGCGGCGAGACCACTTCGCCGGCAAGCGACGGAATATTAGGGTTCACCAGGTTCTGCGCGGCGATCACCGACAACGGATCGGTGACGCGGAAGAGCGTCCCGTCGGGCCGCCGGATGCCGGCCGGCGCGTTCGCGACAAACACAGGCCCGCCCCCGCCGATCGCGTCGATGGCGGCCGTGAGTACATTCGCGTTCGTATAGGCGAAGTCGGTGTAGACGCCCCAGCCGCCACGAATGATCTGCCGTCCGCTGCCGTGCAGGTCGTAGACAAACCCGAACCGCGGCTGAACATTGTCCTTGTCGCCGCGCGTCTGCTCCCCGAAATCCTCGAGCACGGTCCCGGCAAATCTGCCCGCCTGGCCGGCAGCCTGGAGCGCCTGGAAGTTGGCATTCCGGCTCTGATCGAACGGAATGCCGCTCAGGTAGTCCCATCGCACGCCAAGGTTGAGCGTCAGCCGGGTATTCACCCTCCAGTCGTCCTGCGCGTAGAACGCGTAGCTGTCGAGCGGGATGTTGAAGTCCGTCGTTCCCCCGATGACCAGGATCGACGTGACCGGAGCGTCGACGGTGTTGGCGCCGAGGCCGAAGATCCCGGTGGTCCCCTGGCCCACATGGACGAACAGGCGCGGCTCGTGGATCCAGTTCGCCCCGGCCCTGAGCTCGTGGCCCAATCCGCCGAGGCGCGTCGTGCTCCACGAGATGTCGTCGCGGAACTGCCACTTGGTCTGCTGCGTCCCCTGGTCGGCGACCGTGGCGGTGCCCGTCGTCACACCGTTCGGGAAACGCAGGTGCGGCCCCATGTTCGTCGGCGGGATCTCGTTGACGAAGCGCGAGTACTGGACAACGAGCTCGTTCAGACTACGGCCGCCAATCATCCAGTTATGGTTGGCATTCACGGAGTGGTACGTGTTGCTGCTGGTCGCCCAGGATGACCGTGCGGCGCGGAGACCGGCGCCCGCGGGCTGCGAATTGCCGTCGCGTCCGTAGCGCAGCGCCAGGTAATGCGACGGGGTGACGGTGGTCGTCACTTTCGTGGTCAGAAGATCCTCGCGAAAGGGCACGTCGAAGACGCCATCCTCCACCGGGAAGAGCCCCAGCGTGTTGACGACCTGCCGCGTGTCCTGCTGCGTCCGCTCGTAGGCGCCGAAGATGTGCGCGCGATCGACGACGATCGGCCCGCCGAGGCTGCCGCCGAACTGGTAACGGCGGTACGCCTGCTTGTCGATTCGATTGGCCTGCTCGCTGAACGTCCGCGCATTCAATGCGTCATGCCGGAGAAACGAGAATGCGCTCCCTCGCAGGTCATTGGTGCCGCTCTTCGTCACGACGTTGATGACGGCGCCGCCGCGGCCGTACTCGGCGTCGAACCGCTGCGTCATCACGTTGAATTCCTGGATCGCCTCGAGCGGATAGAGCTGCAGGAGCCCCCCGACGGTGTCGTCGTTGTTGTCGCCGCCGTCGACGACGTAATTGACGTTGCGGCCGTTTCCGCCGCTGATCTGCGGGCTGTACTGCGTGCTCTTGGTCAGCTCCGAGTGAAATCCGAGTCCCACGCCAGGAACGGTGGCCGCAAGATTCGCGAACTGCCGGCCGTTGAGGGGCAGGCCCTCGATCCGGGCGGTGTCGACGATCTCGCCGACGGTCGACGAAGTCACCGGCAGCAGCGGCACGTCGGCCGCGACCGTCACGGTTTCGGCGAGCGCCGGGACGCGCAGGATGATGTCGACATCGGCGGTGCGCGCGATGTTGACGATGAGGCCGTCGCGCTCGAATCTGACAAGTCCGGCGCGCTGGGCTTCGACGCGATACCGCCCGACCGGAAGGCCGGCCAGCCGGTACACGCCGTTCTCGCCGCTCGTGGTGTCCCGGAGGAATCCGGTGTCGAGGTTGCGCGCGGTGACGGCGGCTCCGGGGATGCCCGCGTCGAGATCGTCGATGACGCGTCCCGCGATACTGCCTGTGGTTTGTTGAGCGACCGCCGGAGACGCGATCGCGATAAAAGCGCACACGAGTAGCGCCTTCGCGAAGGTCATTGGTGCGCGCCAGTGTAGCAGGGTTAAGATCGCGCGCGTGGGCGGAGCCGTTGCGATCTATGTCGTTGGAGTGCTGTGGGGTCTGCTCAAGATCCACGCGCCGGTCCCTCAGCGTCTGGCGCTCGCCGTTTGCTGGCCGCTCGGTCCGCTGGCGTTCGTCGTGACGGTGATGCTGCTGTTGATCGCGTTGCCCGTCGCGTTCCCGAAGGTGGGAATCCCGTTGTGGCTCGCCGCTGCGTCGATCTGGTGGTTGGTGTCCTAGTTCGCCGGTGCGCGCGCGCGCAGCTCCTCGAGCCAGTTCAGCACCACGACGAAGTGGGCGGTGATCGCCTGCCCGGCTGGCGACTTGAGCATGAGAAATCGCCCGTCAGACGCCACGTCGTAAGACGGCGGCTGGCCGCCGCGGCGGAATCGTCCTTCGAAGAGTTGCATGGCGGGGCTGAAGGTGAACGAGGTCTGCGGGGCGACGGCAACCGCCATCAGTCGATCGCCCTGCAGGTAGTACAGTTCACGGCCGTTCCGCGACCAGACCGGCTCGACGCCGCCGCCGGGCGAAACGCGCACGGGTGCCCCTGGCCCCGGGTATGCCCGAACCCACACTTCGGCCTGGCCGGTGACATCGGAGACGTACGCTAGCCACCGGCTGTCGGGCGACATCGCCGCGCCCTGCTGCCCCTCGTTGTTGTCCGTCTGTACGACGGCGCGGCGGGTGCCGGTTCCACCGACGGGCAGACCGACCAGGTCGGACAACGTCGGCGCGCCGATCGCTGCCGCGACGAGCTCGGAGCCGTTCGCTGACCAGCCATGCGGGTGGAAGTGGCCGTCAGGCGAGATCTTCTCAGGCGTCCGGCTGCTGCCGTCTGCCGGAATGGAAAAGAGCGCACCGGACGTGCTCTCGTAGATCAGTCGTTGACCGTCAGGTGACCACATGACGGCAAAGTCGCTCCCGTCGAAGGTGAGCTTGATGGGCGGGCGTCCCTCGAGGTCGTACACCCAGAGGTCACCGGCGACGTTGAGCGCGAGCCGCCCGCCGTCTGGCGAGAGTCGCGGAAACTGCGGCGAATCGAGGTCGCTCTCGATGAGCGGCGCCAGTTCGCGCCCGTCCCGCCCCACCCACACCGGCCTGCCCAGCACCGCCGCAGCGCCACCAGGCGCATAGACAAGCGTGCCCGTTTGGGAGACGCCAAAGTTCGCCACGCCACCGTTCTTGGTGACAATCCCTTCCTGCACGGGCACCGGGTTACCGGTCACTTCGAGCCGTTGCGCGTCGAAGGCGACGGCCATGAGCACTCCGAGGTGGCCGTAGACGATGTGCCCGCTCACGGCGTAGCGTGGGTTGCTCCCGCCCTCCACAAGCACACGCCGCTCCCGGGTCGCCAGATCGAGCAGCGCTACGCTGGCCCGCCGGAGGTCGGAACCATGAAGGATGCTGAACACGACGCCGCGGCCTCCAGGGAGTACCTCGGGCCGCCAGTGATCGGATTCTTTATCCGCGGCGTTTGGAGTCGTCAGGCGCTCAGGCGTGCCCCCGTTGGCCGACACGCGGTAGAGGCCGCCCGTCGCGCCCCCATCCGCGAAGACAATCGTGTCGTCCTCGCCCCACGCGGCGCCATCCACGCCGAGCGCGTCGCAGATCGTGACGGCCGGTCCACCCGTGACGGCCACCTTCTTCAGCTTGCGTTCCCGAATGGAGTAGAAGCCGATCCACCGGCTGTCCGGCGAGAAGAACACTTCCGCGGTGCCTTCGGTCCCCGGCACCGGTGTCGCCTCCAGGGCGTTGATCCCACGCAGGTACAGCTGAAAGTTCGTGCCGCGCCAGACGTGGTACGCGACATACCGCCCATCGGGCGAGATCGCGAGATTCAGCCCGCCGAGGTCGTTGCTGTAGGCCTCGGCATCCGGCGGGACGACCTCGAACCGCATCGGCGAGGGCGCCGCGGGACGCGTCATCATCCACGTCGTCACCCCTGCCGCTGCCGCGATCGCCGCTGCGCCCACGGTCATCGCCGCAGGTGCAGCCAGCCGCCGCCACCCCGCTGCGCGCGGCCCGGTCGAGGTGGCTGGGCCCGCCTTCGCGATCCATTCCAGTTCGTCGCGCAGATCGGCGGCGCTCTGCCAGCGGCGATCGGCTTCCTTCTCCAGGCACTTCCTGACGATCCGCTCGAGCCCGGCGGGCGCCAGGGGCTGAAGCGTGGCGATGGGCGGCGGGTCGGCCGACATGATCGCCGAGACGAGGCTGGCCTGGCTGCGGCCGTCGAACGCCTTGCGCCCGGTGGCCATCTCGTACACCACCGCGCCGAACGCAAAGATGTCGGTGCGCGCATCGGCGTCGCGCCCTTCGAGCTGCTCGGGCGCCATGTACTGGAACGTGCCGAGAATCGTGCCCTGCACGGTCAGGTTCCTGGGGGTGGTCGGCAGCATCGACTGCGAGCCGGCAAGAGTCGGCGCGGCCGTTTTTGCCAGCCCGAAGTCGAGGAGCTTGGCAATCGGCACGCCTGCCGGCCCGCGGACGAGCATGACGTTGCCAGGTTTGAGGTCGCGGTGCACGATGCCGATCCGATGGGCGGCATCGAGCGCGCCGGCGATTTCGACGCTGTGGCGCAACGCCTGATCGGGCGGCAGGGTGCCCCGCTCGAGGCGCGCCGCGAGCGTCTCGCCCTCGAGGTATTCCATGACGAGAAAGTCGGTGTCCTGTTCCCGACCGACGTCGTACAGCGTGCAGATATGGGCATGAGCGATCTGCGAGATGGCGCGCGCCTCGCGGTCGAACCGCTCGCGGAACTGCGGGTCCGACGCGAAGGCCTCCGGCAGCACCTTGATGGCGACCGTGCGATCGAGGCGCGTATCACGCGCACGATAGACCTCGCCCATCCCGCCCGCGCCGAGCGCGGACTGAATTTCGTACGGACCAAGGCGCGTGCCAGGCGTGAGGCTCATGGATGCCGGCGATTATAGAGGGGAACGGTCCGAACGGCTCGAACGATTCGAGCGACTTAGTCCGTCGCTGCGTCCGTGTAGTGCCGGAGCAGAAAGTCCTGTGAACTGACGCTGCCGGCACCCGTGGCCTCCGGGCGTGAATAGGCGCCTGCCGCGTCGAGCACGTAGGCGCGGTCAGTGTCGCGGAGGTACGACCCCAGGACGACGTCGCGCACGTGGCCGCGGATCTCGCTGTCGCGAATCGGCGTCAGCGTCTCCACGCGCCGGTCGAGATTGCGCTCCATGAGATCGGCGCTGCCGATATACATCTCCTCGTGCCCGCCGTTCATGAACCAGTAGATCCGCGAGTGTTCGAGGAACCGGCCCACAACCGAGCGGACGCGGATGTTGTCGCTCACGCCGGGAATGCCGGGACGCAGCGAGCAGATGCCGCGCACGATCAGGTCAATCGACACGCCCGCCTGTGACGCCCTGTAGAGCACCCGGATCATCTGATCGTCGGTGATCGCGTTGACCTTGATGATGATGCGCGCTTCCCGGCCGGCGCGCGCGTGCTCCGCTTCCCGCGCGACGAGCTCGGAGAGCCGCGTGCGCAGTTGAATGGGCGCGACCAGGATGCTGCGGAATTCCTTCTGGTTCGAATACCCCGTCAGGTAATTGAACACGTCCGACGCGTCGGCGACGATGTCGCGGTCGGCCGTGAAGAGGCCAACGTCCGTGTAGACCTTCGAGGTGCCGGGGTTGTAGTTGCCCGTGCCGGTGTGCACGTACGTCTGCACGCCGTCTGCTTCCTGCCGGACCACCAGGCACAGCTTCGCGTGCGTCTTGATGTCGGCGAAACCGTAGACGACGTGGATGCCGTGCGCTTCGAGCTGCTTCGCCCAGATGATGTTGTTGCGCTCGTCGAAGCGCGCCTTCAGCTCCACCAGCACCGCCACCTGCTTGCCCGCCTCCGCCGCCTCGACGAGCAGGTCGATGAGCGGCGAGTTCGGCCCAATCCGGTACAGCGTCATCTTGATCGCGACGACGTGCGGGTCCCGCACCGCGGCGCTGAGAAAGGCCTCCACCGATCCGAAGGACTGATACGGGTGATGCACCAGCTGGTCCTGGTAGCGGATCTGGTCGAAGATCACCTCGGGATCCTCGTCGGGGCGCCAGAGCGACCGCGCCGAGAACGGGGCGTCTTTCAGCTCGGGCCGGTGGATCTTCGTGAGCTGCATCCAGTCGCCGAACCCGAGGCGGCCGTCGGTCCGCTGCACGTGCTCCTCGTCGGTCCCGAAATTTTCAATCAGGATGTTCAGGACCCGCGCCGGCATGTCGGAGCCGACCTGCAGCAGCGCCACCGCGCTGTGCCGCAGCCGGCGCAAGCTGGTTTCGACGGTCTCCAGCAGGTCGTCGGCCTCCGCCTGTTCGATCTCCAGGTCCGCGTCGCGCACGATGCGGAACAGGTGGCTGCCCTTCACCTGCGTTCCCGGAAACAGGGCCGGCAGGTTGGCGCGGATCACGTCCTCGAGGAACGCGAACGTCAGCGTCTTGCCCGGGCTGAGCGCCTGTGGAATCGGAATGAACCGCGGCAGGACGTCCGGCACCTTGACGCGCGCGAACTTCGTGCGGCCCGCGTGGCGCACGACGACCGCGAAGTTCTTGCTCAAGTTGGAAATCAGCGGAAACGGGTGGCCCGGGTCGAAGGCGAGCGGCGTGAGGACCGGACAGACCTCCCGCGAGAAGTAGCTGTGCAGGCAGTCCGTGACCTCTGCCGTCCAGTCTGACGGTTCGAGCAGGACGATGTTCTCGGCCGCAAGCAGCGGACGCAACTGCTCCCAGCAGCCGGTGATGTCGCCGAGCATCTCGACGCCGCGCGCGCGCATGGCGTCGAGCTGCTGCTGCGTATTCAGGCCGTCGGGCGCGACATCTTCAATCCCGTGCCGCAGGTTCTTCTGCGTCGTCGACACGCGAATCATGAAGAATTCGTCGAGGTTCGTGGCGCTGATCGCCAGGAACTTGACGCGCTCGAGCAGCGGTTGCGTCGTGTCGTGGGCCTGCAGGAGCACGCGCTGGTTGAACTCGAGCCAGCTCAGCTCCCTGTTGAGATAGAGCGCCGGGTTCTTGAGATCGTCCGGATCGAGGTCGGCCGGGGGCGCCGCGCGGAGTACAGGGCGGGGCGCGAGGCGCGCAGTGTGTCGTTTCGATCTCGACTGTCGCCGTTCGACGACGGCGGCGTCGCGGGAGGAATCCATAGGTGTGCCAGCGTCAGGGCCGGCGATGTTAGCAGAGGCGTGTAACAGACCCTCCCATGCAATCACGGGGAGACGTTGCAGGACCGATGCCGTACTATCTGCCGGAATGAACGTTCGTGGCAAGGCGCTCATCTTCTGGGATCCGCGGTTTCCAGGCACGAAATACGGCCGGAAACTCGATGCGATCGACACCGACCAGATCACGCCGGCCGCCGATTGCGTCTCGGAAAGCCTCGAAACGCTGGACGCACGGTGGAAAGCCGGAGCATTTCGCTACCTCATGCCCGACTTCCGCGCCCGTGTCCAACGTGGGGAAAATTTCATCGTAGCGGGGGATCGTTTCGCCATCGGGTCGTCGCGCGAGATGAGCCCCGCCGGGCTCAAGGGCATCGGGGACGAAGCCGGCCTCGATCTCGTGATCGTCTGCGGCGCCAGCATGGGCGACATCTTCCGCCGCAACGCCCTCAATCTGGGGCTGCATGTGGTCCAGGCGCCCGAGGCGGTTGCAGACGCGCGCGATGGCGACGAGTTGCAGTTCGATACTGTCTCGCGCCGCCTCGAAAACGTGACGCAGGGGAAGACCTATGAGCCGCTGCCGCTGACGCCGAAAGAAGAGGAGATTCGGCGCGGCGGCGGCATCATCGCGCTTGGCCGGCGCGAGCTCGCCGCGGGGCTGCGGGACCGGGCGCCGCTGGTGTTCCCCGATGCCCAGCTCGTGCGGACGATGACGACGACCGAGCAGATCCTGTGGGGACATCGTGTCGATACCGGCAGGCAGACGCTGCGTCCTGGCGACACGCTGCGCGTGTATGCGGACCTGCTGCCCGCGTCGGACGGGACGGCGCCGTTCGCCATCCACACGTTCAATCAGATCACCGGCGGCGCGCAGGCGCCGCGTCAGGCGGCGATCGCGAACGATCACTTTGTGTTCACGGGACGGGACGACGACGATCGGCAGACGGCGATTGGGCGGGCGTTCGCGCAGCAGCATGGCCTGACGCCGCCGTACTACGCCACGCCGGGCGACGGCATCTTCCACTTCTACTTCCCGGAACAGGGACTGGTGCTCCCCGGCCAGTTCATCCCCGGTGCCGATTCGCACAGCCGCGCGTACGGGGCGTATGGCGCCGTCGGGATCGGCGTCGGCTCGACGACGCTTGGCTTCGGCTGGGCCACCGGTTACATCTACTTCACGGTGCCGCGCGCGCGGCGGGTGACGTTCACGGGAGCACTGCAACCCTGGGTGGGCGGCAAGGACATCGTCCTCGAGCTGCTGCGGCGCTGGGGCGCGCAGCAGGCGCAGGGGATGTCGGTGGAGTTTGTCGATCCAGACCGGCAGCTGCCGATCGCCTATCGCAACACCATCGCGAACATGATGGCCGAGGCGGAGGCGATGAACGGCATCTTCGCGGCCGACGCGGTGACCGACGCGTGGTACGCGGCCAAGGGCATCACGTCATTGCCGTACCCGCGCATCACCCCTGGCGCCGATGCGGAGTATGCGATCGATGAAGAACTTCCGCTCGCGGACATCGTCCCGATGATTGCCAGGCCGTTCAGTCCGGGCAACGCGTTCCCCGCCGACGCGGTCGCGCGCGAGCGGATCACGTTCGACAAGGCGATGATCGGCTCGTGCACCAACGGCAGCTATGACGACCTGATGCAGGCGGCGCTCGTCATCCGCCATGCGCGCGCGGCCGGCGCCACGCAAGCGGCGCGGCCGTTCATCGTGTTCCCCGGATCGGGCGGCGTGGCGACGCAGATCGAGCGGCCGGACGCGCGGCTGGCCGGCGAATCGGTTGCCCAGGTCTTTCGATCGGTTGGGGGCGAGATTCGTCAGTCCTGGTGCGGTCCCTGCTTCGGACAGGGGCCGGACGTGCTCGAGCCCGGCCAGCGCGCGATCACGTCGTTCAACCGCAACTGGCAGAACCGGATGGGACTGGGCGGGGAAGGGTACCTGGCCAGTCCTGCGGTCGTGGCCGCATCGGCGCTGCTGGGTTACATGGGACCGCCGTCGGCGCTGGGATTGAAGTGGGACCCGGAGACCTACGGCATCTGACAACTCCCAATTCCCAACGCCCATTCAAGCGGTCCTTCGCCGCGGAAGAAAACGGAGGCCCGCTATTGCGCTGGCGGCTTCCAGTTGAGGACGACGGTGATGGGGGAGGCGGTCGCGTCGCCGGTCGGCTGGTTGATAAGGAACCGTTGGCCGTCGGAGGTGGCGGCGAGCGCGCCTGGGCGGAGAGGAAAGAGCGCGACAGGATTGCCGGCATCGACGGTCACGCCCTTCGCGTCGAGCATCAGTGGGACTGCCATCAACCGATTGTCCGGTGCGCGATAGTAGAGTTCCCGGCCGTCAGCCCGAAACTGGTGCCCCGTACCGCCATCCGTAGAAATCTGCCAACTGCGGCCGGGGCCGGGAAATGGCTGGACGAACACTTCGGCTCGTCCAGTCTCGTTCGACTGGTACGCGATCCAGCGGCCGTCCGGCGAGAAGCGCGGGAAGGTTTCTTCGAAACTCGTCTGCACCACCACGAACGGCTTGCGATCGCCGTCGAGCGGCAGCGCCCAGATGTCGCGTGCGGTCTTGGGATTCTGGATTGAAAACAGGACGAAACGGCCGTCGGGCGACCAGTCCGAAATGTTCTTGTTTTCCGTTGATTCCAGCAGGACCTGCTCAGCACCGCCACTCAGCGACTTCTCGTACAGGTCGTTGAGGCCGCCGCCCTTTCGACCGGAATTGAAGGCAATGCGGCTCCCGTCTGGAGACCATGTTGGCGCGTTGTCGTTTGCCGCATCGAAGGTAAAACGGCGAAGCACGCCGCGCGCCGTTTCAATCAGCCAGATGTCAAGATTTCCATCGACGACGCGTTGCACTGCCACTGTGCGGCCGTCGCGGGAGAGGCTCGGGACGGCGCCACCGAGCCCGCTGATGGTCCCCAGCGTGCCCGTCTGTGCACCCTGCCGCCCCACCCACACCAGTTCGCGCGCCGCCTCGACGGGCGTTCGATAGGCGAAGAGTCCGGCTCTGGAGGCGGAGAGGGCAACGCTCGCGAAAGTCGTGGGGTTCTGCGCCACGGCGTCGGCGACGAGAACAGGATCACCCAGGGGCGTCATGGCCTGAGGGTCCACGCGCTGTCCATACAACGATTCCCCGCGGCCGAACAGCACCCAGTCGGGCGGTACGAACACCGCGGCCGTGTCCGCGTCGCCCAGCCGCGTGGCGTCCATCGAGTCGAGCGTCCCGACGAAGACACCCTGCACGTCGGGCGCGCCAGTGGCAAAGAATAGGAACCGGCGCCCGTCCGGCAGGAAGTGCGGCCGACGATGCGCGGCCTGCCCAGGCGCTTCGATCCGGGTGGCTTCAACCGGTGGCTGACCGCCTGAAGCCGGGACGCGGTACAGCGGCGCCGTGTTCGCGGCTGAGAACAGGATGACGCCGTCAGCGCCCCATGTCGCGCCGTACTGGTTGGGCGCATCCGCGAGGGTCTGGGCGCTCCCGCCGGCGACGTCCATTCGTTTCAGCTTCTGATCTGCAAAAAAGCCGATCGACCGGCCGTCGGGCGACCAGAACGGAAAAAGCGCTCCTTCCGTTCCAGACAGCGGCCGCGCGACCTCCGAGCCCAGCGTGCGAAGCCACAACGGCGCCGTCCCCTCGGCTCCGGCGCTGAACACGATGCTCTGTCCATCCGGTGAGAGTGCAAAAGAGAGGGGGGCGCTACCAACGCCGGGCTGAGGCGTGACGATCTGGAGTCGCATCTCCGGCGCCTCGGCCGGTGCTGGGCGGAGGTACGCGGCCGCGGCGGCCGCCAGCGCGGCACCCACGAGGAGCATCGCAACAGGGACGGCCGCGCGCCTCAGCACCGACGGCCTCGATACGATCGCGGGCGCGACGACAGGCGCGACGGCGGCCCCTACGAGGCGCCCGGCTTCGTCGAGAGCAAAGATCGCCGCGGCAATGTCGGACACCCGCTTGCGGCGATCCTTCTCCAGACACCGCATGAGCAGCGCGCGTACGGCCGGCGGCGTGTCGGCCGGGAGCGCGGCCCAGTCGGGGTCGCGCTTGAGCACGTTGGCAAGCGTGTCGGGCACGTCGTCGCCCGCAAACGGCGCGCGGCCGGTCAGCATCTCGTAGAGCACACCGCCGAACGCCCACACGTCGGCGCGCTTGTCTGCCGGCCGGCCCTTCGCCTGCTCCGGCGCCATGTAGGCCGCGGTGCCGAGAATCACGCCGACGCCCGTCATCATGGCGGGCGAGGTCAGCGTCGGCGAGGCGGTGGCCTCGGGCCGGCTAAAGCCCGCCCCCGCGGCTCGGTTGTGGAGGCCGGCTTCAGCCGGCTGTGCCAGCTTCGCGAGCCCGAAGTCGAGCACTTTCACGACGCCGTCATCCGTGACCTTGATATTGGCCGGCTTCAGATCCCGGTGGATGACGCCGTGCTCATGCGCGGCTTCGAGGGCCGCGGCGATCTGTCGCGCGATCGCGAGCGCTTCGGCGACAGGTAGAGGGCCTTCGGCGATTCGCTCCGCCAGCGTTGGACCGCCGACCAGCTCCAGCGCCAGCGCCAGGATGGGCCGGCTAAAGCCGGCCCCCACGTCCGAGGTGCCGGCGCGTCCGTGGGTGTGGAGGCCGGCTTTAGCCGGCTGTTCCTCCAGGCCGTAGATGGCCGCGATGTTCGGGTGGTTGAGCGACGCCAGCAGCTGCGCCTCGCGCGTGAATCGGGCGAGGCGGTCGGGGTCCGCGGCATACGCGTCGGGGAGGATCTTGAGCGCGATGTCGCGGTTCAGCCGGGTGTCGCGGGCCAGATACACCTCGCCCATGCCGCCCGCGCCAATCTGGGACGCGATTTCGTACGGTCCGATACGAGTGCCGGTCGTGAGTGCCATGGAGTAGAGGGGACGAGCGCGCCGATTATAGCGGCAGAAGCGGAGCCCAAAGCCCAAAGCCTGAAGCCCAAAGCCCGACATGTTGTGCTTGCGTTTTGGGACGCCCTGGTTTGTGATCGTCGCGTCCGGGAGTTCTCGATGAAACAGCTGTTCGCCTTCGTCCTCATACTGGCGGCTGGCGCGGCGGCGCCGGCGGCGGCCCAGACCCAAACCGAGCCCCCGGCGCAGGGTCCGACGTTCAGGACCGGCATCGAAGTGATCGCCGTGGATGTCGCGGTGACCGACGGCAAGGGCGAGCCGGTGGAAGACCTTCTGCCGCCCGACTTCGAGGTGAAGATCGACGGCCAGGTGCGCCGCGTCGTCTCCTCGGAACATGTGCGGATCGATCTCGAGGCGGCGCGGCGCGAAGCCGCCGACCCGTTCGAGACGCTCTACACGACGAACCTAAAGCCGTCGAACGGGCGCATGTTCGTCATCGCCGTCGATCAGCTCAGCATCCGCTTCGGCGGAGCGCGAGGGCTGCTCGACACCGCCGCCAAGTTCATCGACAAGCTGAGTCCCGCGGACCGCACCGCGTTTGTCGCGTTCCCCGATCCGGGCATCCAGGTGGCCTTCACGGACAACAAGCTCCGTCTGAAGAACGCGATGGCGCGTGTCGTCGGGCGGCAGCAGTCGTTCCAGGGGCGCTTCACGATTGGCCTGTACGAAGCGATCGCGATTTCGGAGAAGGGCGACGGCCGCGTCTTCGCCCAGGTCATCCAGCGTGAGTGCCCGCGCATGATTGGCGTCGCGCTCGAGCAGTGCGAACGCGACGTGCTGAGCGAGGCGGGCTCGTTCGTGCGGCAGGTCCGCCAGGACACCGTCGAGTCGCTCCGCGGGCTCTACAACCTGCTGATGGGTCTCTCGGTCATCGAAGGCCAGAAGACGCTGATCCTGATCTCAGAAGGCATGGTGCTCGAAAGCCCCAGCGATCTGGACGACGTGGTCCGGGCGGCGAGTTTTGCGCGGGTGTCGATCCAGGTGCTGCTCCTGGACGTGCCGCGGCACGACATCACGGTCACGCGGCTGCAGCCGACGCCGACCGAAGACCGCGACATGCAGGTGCAGGGGCTTGGCGACCTGGCGGCCAGCACGCGGGGATCGCTCTACTACGTGGCCGGGACGGGCGAGTCGATCTTCGATCGCATCGGATCCGACACGCTCGCGTATTACATGCTGGGCGTCGAACAGGCGCCGAGCGATCGTGACGGCAAGCAGCACCGCATCGACGTCGAAGTACGGCGCCGGAACGTGACGGTGAAGTCGCGCCGCGCCTTCGTCCTCTCGTCGGCGACCACAACCCGGCAGACGGCGGAAGAGACGCTGATGGATACGCTGAAGTCGCCGTTCGGCGTGGCCGAAGTGCCGGTCCGCGTCACCACGTTCACGCAGAAGGATCCGGGAAGCGACAAATCGCGGCTGATGATTGCGGCGGAAGTGGGACAGCCGGGCGGCGAGCCTGAGGAGTACACCGTCGGCTACGTGCTGCTCGACGAGTCGGGGACCGTGGTCACCGGCACCGCGGACAAGCGCACGCTGACTGTCCCGACCGGATCTCCAGGTTCGCCGCGGGACTACCTCACCGAGCTGCTCGTCGAGCCGGGCAACTATTCGCTGCGGTTCGGCGTGGTCGATCCCACTGGCCGCCGCGGCGGCGTGATTCGCGACGTCAACGCATGGAAGCTGGGCGGGGAGGAGTTCGCGCTTGGCGATCTCCTGATCGGCGACGCGGGGAGCGATGGCCGCCGGAGCATCCGTCCGGGCGTCGAGCCGCGCGTGTCCGGCAATGTCGCGGCGTTCCTCGAGATGTATTCGACGTCGCCCGACATCCTCGCGGGCTCGAAGGTGACCTTCGAGATCGCGGACGACCAGGACACGCCGGCGCTGCTGTCGGCGCCGGCGGAGGTGGTGAAGGGCGCGGATCCGAACCGCCTCGTGGTGCAGGGACTCATTTCGCCGTCGATGCTGCCGCCCGGCCGCTATGTCGCGCGCGCCCGCGTCATGCGCGGCACCAGCGTCGCTGGTCTCCTGGCGAGGCCGTTCATCGTCGACGCGGCCGGTGGACCGGCGGCGTCGCCGTTCCTCCGCGGGAATGTCGGCAGCTTTGACCCGAAGGTGATGCTGCAGCGCGAGCTGCTCAACAGCATGATTGACGCGGTCCTGAAGCGCTCGCCGGAACTCAAGGGCCCTGTTGCCGACGCAAAGGCCGGACGTTACGGCGCGGCGGCGCTCGATTCGCTCGTCGCCGGCGATCAGGTCGCGGCGGCGTTCTTCAAGGGACTCGAGTGGTACACGAAGGGCCAGCTCAATGAAGCGGTGACACAGCTGGCGCTGGCTGCCGGTCCCCGCCGCGATTTCTTCCCGGCCGCGTTCTACCTCGGTGCCGCGTACGCTGCCGGTGGGCGTGACCGCGAGGCCGCCGGCATCTGGCAGCTGGCCCTCGGCAACGAGCCACGGCCGTCCGTGGCGTACATCGTCCTGGCGGATGCGCGGCTTCGAGACGGTCAGGCGGACTCGGTCGTCGACGTCCTGAAATCGGCGCAGGAGCGCAATCCGACCGACGATGACATCAACCAGCGGCTGACGGCGGTGTACCTCATGACCGGACGCTATGCCGAGGCGCTCCCGGTTCTCGATAAGTACCTCACGCAGCACCCCGAGGATCAGGTCGCGCTGTTCGCGGCCGTCTACGCGCAGTACCACGTGATCACGCGCGAAAAGCTGGCCCTGTCGCAGCCCGAGCAGGCCAAGCTCGCGCGCTACGTCCGCGCCTATACCGGTCCGTATCAGCCGCTGCTCGCGAAGTATCTCGACATCATGCGCCGCTAGTTGGCCACGGCGGTCTATTCGATCGTCGCGACTGAGGGCGGACGCTGCTTCTGCAGCTGCGCCGCGACCTCCTCCGCACGCCGCATCACGCGCAGCACGTTCAGGCCGAGCGCCTTCCGGATATCGTCGTCCGGCCATCCGCGCCGGAGCAGTTCCATCGTCAGTGCCGGATACTTCGATACGTCCTCCAGCCCTGCCGGAACGGCCGTGATGCCGTCGAAATCCCCACCGATGCCGACGTGATCGGGTCCCGCCACCTTGCGGACGTGGTCCATGTGATTCGCGACGTCGGCGAGCGTCGCCTTGCTGTCGGCGCGGAGGAAGCCCGGGACGAACGTGACCATGACGATGCCCCCGTTGGTGCGGAGCGAGGTCAGCACGTCGTCCGGGACGTTGCGGCCATGGTCGTTGAGCGCGCGCGCATCGGAGTGCGAAAAGATGACGGGCGCGGCGGACACGCGAATCGCATCGCGCATCGTGTCGGGCGACGTGTGACTGAGATCGACCAGCATGCCGAGGCGGTTCATTTCGCGGACGATCTCTTCGCCGAACGCCGTGAGGCCGTTTGCCACCGGCTTGTCGGTCCCGGAGTCGGCCCAGCGGACGTTCGTGCTGTGGGTCAGCGTCATGTACCGAGCACCGGTCGCGTGGAACATCCGGAGCGCGGCGAGCGAGTTGTCGATCGAGTGGCCGCCCTCCATGCCGATGAGCGACGCGATACGGCCCGCCTTGAAGATGCGCTCGACATCGGCGGCGGTCGTCGCGAGCTCGAAGGTGTCCGGGTACTTCCGGACCATCCGATGCACGATGTCGATCTGCTCGAGCGTGGCGCGGATCGCGGCCGGCCCCTGGATGGCTACCGGGATATACACGGACCAGAACTGGCCCCCGACGCCACCCTGGCGCAGCCGTGGGATGTCCGTCTGCAGCGTCGGCTGGGGCATGCGGATGTCGAGCCTGTCCAGATCGCGCGCGGCGTTGTGCTGGCGAAGGGCCCAGGGGTAGTCGTTGTGGCCGTCGATCAAGGGCACCTGCGTGTGCAGGGCGGCGGCGCGGGCGGCCAGGTCCGGCTGCTGTGCGTGTCCGGTCATGGTGATGAGAAGGGCGAAAAGTGGGGCCAGGCGGTGCATGGGGCATCTTAATGCCGGGTCCGCGGCTCGACCGGAACCAGTCTCGCCGTGGACCCGGCCTACGTACGGTGGCTCGACCGGAACCAGTCTCGCCGTGGACCCGGCCTACGTACGGTAGCTCCATCGGAACCAGTCTCGCCGTGGACCCGGCCTACGTACGGTGGCTCCATCGGAACCAGTCTTGCCCCGGAGCCGGCCTGCGTACGATTGGTTATGATGTCCAGCATGGCACGTTATCTGACGCTGTTCGGGGCCGCGCTTCTGGCGGCGTTGACGTCGGTTGAGGGAGTCTCGGGACAGGGCCGTGGCGGGCGCGGCGGCGCCGTGGCGATTACGCCGGGCGAGGAATGCCCCCCGGGGACGACACTTGTCAGGGTCGGGCAGTGCCAGGCGCCGGGGTTCCCGCCTCCGAGCATCGTGGACTACCGTCCCGCCTCGCTGCTGAAGGTCGAAGAGCACCCGGTACCGCGCGCGAAGTTCCCGGTGGTCGACATCCACAGCCACACGGGCCCGACGCCAGAGACCATCGATCGGCTCATCAAGGAAATGGACGCGTTGAATATCCGCGTGCTGAACAACCTGAGCGGCGGATTCGGACCGGAACTCAAGCAGCGCGTCGATTACATCCGCGGCACGAAGTACGCGAATCGGTTCACGCTGTTCGCCAATGGCCTCGATCGATTCCGTGATGTCGAGCCCGGCTACGGGAAGCGAGCGGCGGCGCAACTCGAGCAGGACGTGAAGAACGGCGCCATCGGTTTCAAGATCTTCAAGGAAACGGGTATGGACACCTTGAAGAAAGATGGCACGCGCCTGAAGATCAACGACCCCGAGCTCGCGCCGATCTGGGAGACCGCGGGCCGCCTGAACATCCCGGTCATCGTCCACACCGCCGAGCCGCAGGCGTTCTTTGACCCGCTTGACATGCACAACGAGCGCTGGCTCGAGTTGGCGCTCTTTCCCGACCGTCGTCAGTACCTGAACAAGAACGTGTCGTTCAACCTGCTCATGTCGGAGCGCGACGATCTGTTCAAAAAGCATCCGAAGACGCGCTTCATTTCCGCGCATTTCGGGTGGCACGGGCACGACCTCGGCCGCGCGGGAAAGCTCCTCGATGATTATCCGAACGTCACGCTGGAGCTCGCGGCGATCCTGTACGACCTCGGCCGCCAGCCGCGCACCGCGCACGACTTCTTCGTGAAGTATCAGGACCGGATTCTGTTCGGGAAGGACACGTACGCGCCGTCAGAGTTCCCGTACTACTGGCGCGTGCTGGAGACGCGTGACGAGTACTTCGATTACTACCGCGACTATCACGCGTTCTGGCAGCTGTACGGGATGGAGCTGCCCGACGCGGTGCTGCGCAAGGTGTATCACCAGAACGCGCTGAAGATCACGCCCGGATTGCCCCAGACTGGCTGGTAGGCAAGGCACAAGGCACAACGTTCCCTTTGTGACTTCTGACTTCTGACTTGTGCCTTGATTACCTATTCACGCCGGCACGAGCCGCGACGAGCCGCGTTCGCAGACGAACGCGGCCGCGCGGGTTTCCGCAGCCGACCGTTCCGTGACCGTCGGCACGAAGAAGAACTCGGCCTGCAGCCGCTCGCGCGTGATGTCGACGAGCACGTAGCCCTGGCTGTCCCCCTCCAGGTACTTCAGGTTCTGCAGGATCGCGCGCAGGAGCGGCGCGCGCTCACGCAGTCCGGGCGCCGAGAAAAGCGCCGGTGAGCTGATGGCGGGCGCCAGGATCTCGACGCCGAGCGAGCCCTCGCCCGTCGCCGCGCGATATCCGCTGACAGGATGTCTGGGAACGTCGAGCGCCCACGAGCTGTGGAGGTCGCCGCCAAGAATCTCGAGATCGCGAACCCGCTCCGCCTGCAGGAAGTCGAACATCCGGTCGCGGCTCGCCTGATATCCCTCCCACGTATCCGACAGCAGGACGGGCTGGCCCTGGGGCACGAGCCGGGAGAGCATCACCCCCTGGCCAAGCACGCGCCACGCCGCGCCGGACGCCTGAGACGCGCGAAGCTGGGAGAACAGCCACGCTTCCTGCTCGCTCCCGAGCATCGACCGCCCCGGGGCGGCCAGCCCCGCGAGGTCGTCGGTCGCGACCTGGCGATCGCGATGGCCTCGTACATCCAGCATGACGAGGTCGGCGAGACCGCCGAACCTGAAGCTGCGATACAGCCGGATGCCCGGTCCTGCCGCCTCACGTATCGGCATCCATTCCAGATACGCGCGGTAGGCTGCCGCCTGGCGCGTCGGCCAGTCGCCCTCGCCCTGTTCGGGATTGTGATTCGCCGCGCCGCCGGCCCACGCGTCGTTCGTCAGCTCGTGGTCGTCCCAGACCGCGATGAACGGGTGGCGGCGGTGCGCCTCCTGTAAGTCGGGATCCGTGCGGTACGTCGCGTACCGAATCCGGTAGTCGCTCAGCGTGACCGCCTCGCGGCGGGGCTCGGGGATCCGCAGCAGGGCACTGCCATCTCCGTAGACGCCATTCTCGAACTCGTAGATGTAGTCGCCCACATGCACGACTGCATCGATGTCATCGCGATTCGCCACGCAGCGATAGACGTTGAAGAAGCCGGCAGGGTAATTGGAGCAGCACAACTGCGCCAGTCGCACCCGCTCGACGCCGCCGGCCGGCAAGGTCTTCGTGCGTCCGATCGGCGACCGCTCGCCGCGCGCCTCGAACGCGTAGTAATACGTGCGGCCCGGCTGCAGGCCGCCCGCGTCCACCTTGACCGTGAAGTCCCGCGCGGCATTCGTCGTGACGCGCCCGCGCGCGACGACCTGCGTGGCTGCCTCGTCGGTGGCCACGCGCCATTCAATGTTGTCGACGGCATTGGCGCCCTCGGGCGGGGCCACGCGCGTCCAGAGCATGATGCGGTCGGTCAGCGGATCGCCGCTGGCGATGCCGTGGGCGAATACCGGGCCGCCCGCGCCCTGCGCGTGCGCGCGCCCGGAACCGCCCCACTCGACGGAAATCGCCGCGGCCGAGGCGGCCGTGCTCCACAGGAACTGGCGTCTGGTGAGCGGCATGCGATTCAGATCCTATACCGCCGGCTTGACACCCTTGTGCGGCGTCACTAGTCTGGTTGCTGATGTTGCAGTGGTTTCGCGCCCATGCCGCGCGTATTGCGGCCGTCACGATGGTCTGGATGGCCATGGTCGGCGCATCGGCGATCGTTCCGCACGAGGATGATTCGCACGACACCTATGCATCCGTCGTCACGCACGACCATTCGGCGCACCGCGTCGAAGCGGCGGGGTCGGATGTCGAGAGCCATCCGCTGCACTGTGTCGTCTGCCACTGGGCCCGCGCGTTCCGTCCACGGACCGAGGCCCGGATCGCGTCCCTGCCGGCCACTGATGCCGGTATCAGGCTTCCCATCGAGTTTTTCTCGATTTCCGCGACTGCTCCGGTCTCGCAGCCGCCGCTCCGCTCGCCTCCCACATCCCTGACTGCGTAAGAGAAGTTGCGTGCGGGGTGGTTCCCCCACACGCAGGGTCAGGCGCGTAGCCACGTTGACGTGGCCCGCCTGCAGTCAGTGATCCCAGGGCCGCGCCATCGTGGCGGCGTTGTGCGGAGGCAGTATGCGAGGAACGACATATGTGAAGGTGGGGATCGTCCTGATGCCCCTGCTGTTCGGCGGGCAGCCGGTCTCCGCACAGACCGTTGACGCCGAGACGCTGCGCCAGGAAATCGCGCAGCTGCGGAAGGATTTCGAGGCGCGACTGTCGGAGCTCGAAGCCCGTCTGACCGCCGCGAGCGGCAGCCAGACTGCGCCCGTTGCTCAGCCTCCCGCGGGTCCGACAACGGTGGAGGTTCCGGCAGGCGCGGCGGGCGCTGGAGGTCCCAGCGGGGCGCTGCCCGTGTACGGGCCTGCGTCAGTCGCGTCCAAGATCTTCAATCCCGATATGGCGATCGTCGGCGATTTTCTCGGTGCGGCGGGACGGAACACGGTGAAGCCGTCGCCCGCGCTCGAGATGCACGAATCGGAGCTGTCGCTCCAGGCCATCGTCGATCCGTACGCCCGCGCGGATTTCTTCGTCGCGTTCGGCACGGAAGGCGCGGAGGTCGAGGAAGGATTCATCACGTTCCCCACGCTGCCCGGCGGACTCCTGATGAAGGCAGGCAAGCTGCGCGCGGCGTTCGGCAAGGTGAACACGATGCACAACCACATCCTGCCCTGGACCGACAGGCCGCTCGTCACGAACAATCTCGTCGGAGGCGAGGAGGGGATGAGCGACGCCGGCATCTCGGTGGCGCGGCTGATCTCCAATCCCTGGGTCTTTCTCGAGGCGACCGGTGAGATCTATCGCGGGACATCGGAAGTCTTTTCGTCCGCCACGCGCGACGACCTGAGCTACGTCGGCCGTCTCCGGGGCTACCGCGACCTGACTGACAACGCGAATGTGGATCTTGGAGCGTCGTACGCACGCGGCGGGTCGGCGATCGCCGGCAAGGTGGGCGAGCCGCGGTTTCATACGAACATGTGGGGGCTTGACGCGGCCGTCCGGTGGAGGCCGCTGCAGCGCGCCATCTACCGCTCCTTCCTCGGCCGATCGGAGCTCGTGTGGAGGCGCGACGAGCACTTTGCGGGACAGGAGCGGACGTTTGGCTTCTACGCGTCCGGCGACTATCAGCTGGCGCGCCGCTGGTTTGCGGGCGTTCGGTACGACCGCGCCGACAGAGTCGGGGAGGCGGGTCAGCGGGACAGCGGTCAGTCCGCCACGCTGACGTACCGGCCAAGCGAATACAGCCAGGTGCGCGGTCAGTATCGCCGCGTCACGTATGCGGAGGGCCCGGTCGCCAACGAGCTGCTGTTCCAGTTGCTCTTCTCGATCGGCGCGCACGGCGCACATTCGTTTTAGCGAGGATCAGCATCATGAACGTCCGATCATTCGGCGCGGCGCTGGCTGCCCTGCTCATGCTGACGGGCGGCAGCGCGCACGCCCAGGCCAGGCTCAATGTCGTGACCTCCACCGAGGACCTCGCGTCGATCGTCCGCGACGTGGGCGGGGACCGGGTGAACGTCACCGCACTGGCGAGGGGATTCCAGGATCCGCACTTCGTCGAACCGAAGCCGAGTTTCATTCTCGCGCTCAACCGTGCGCAGCTGTACGTCGCCGTCGGGCGTGAGCTCGAAATCGGGTGGCTGCCGCCGCTGCTGACGAGCAGCCGCAACGCCAGAATCCAGCCTGGCGCTTCGAGCTACCTGGACGCGTCGCTCAGTGTCCGGATCCTGGAGGTGGCGACGGGGCAGATCACCCGGGCGATGGGCGACGTGCATCCGCTCGGCAACCCGCACTACTGGCTCGAACCCGGTAACGGCCGTCTCATCGCACAGGCTGTTCGCAACAAGCTGGGCGAACTGGCGCCGGCGGACCGTGCGTACTTCGGCCAGCAGTACGATGATTTCAGCGCCCGGCTCGGAGCCGCAGAAAAACGCTGGGATGCGGCGATGGCTCCCTACACGGGCACCCGGCTGGTCACCTACCATCGCTCGTGGCCGAACTTCATGGAGCGGTTCGGCCTCCAGGTCGTCGGGTATGTCGAACCCAAACCCGGCATCCCGCCGTCGCCCGCGCATATCCTCGATCTCGTCGAGGAAATGAAGCGCGGCGGCATCAAGCTCATTGTGGCCGAGCCGTATTTCAGCCCGAAGACGCCGCAGGCGATCGCGAACCAGGTTCCGGGCGCGACAGTCGTCGTGCTCGCGCCCTCCGTCGGGGGCGTGAAGGAGGCGACCAACTACATCGCCCTCTTCGACTACAACATCCGTCTGCTCGCGGGCACGCTGAAGCAGATCACCGGAAGGTAGGCCGGCTGGTGGACTGGGCCATCCTGCAGTTTCTTGCGCCGGCGATTGCCGCCAGCCTGATCATCGCCGGCATCCACGCCTACCTCGGGCTTCACGTCGTGGAGCGCGGTGTCATCTTCGTCGATCTGTCGCTGGCGCAGATCGCGTCCCTGGGCGCGGCACTCGCCGTCTGGCAGGGTGCCGAGCCGGGCGATCCGGTCGTGTACTGGATGAGTCTGGGATTTACGCTCGTGGGCGCGCTGATCTTCGCGGTGGTGAAAGGGCACGACGCGCGGATTCCGCAGGAAGCGATCATCGGTATTTCCTATGCCGTCGCCTCCGCGGCTGTGATCCTGGCGCTCAGCCAGGCGACCGGTGAGGCGGAGCATCTTCGCGACATGCTCGTCGGCAATATCCTCTCGGTGCAGTGGCCGGAGGTCTGGTTGACAGCGGCGATCTACGTGGGGATTGCGGTGTTCCACTACGTCTTCCGGGGCCGCTTTCTCGAAATATCGATTGACCCGGCGGGCGCGGCCGCGCGCGGGGTGTCGGTGCGATTCTGGGACTTCCTCTTCTATGCCTCGTTCGGACTCGTGGTGACCCGCTCCGTGGCGATTGCCGGGGTGCTCCTCGTGTTCTGCTACCTGATCGTCCCGTCGGTGGGAGGGATGCTGTACTCCGGCCGCGTCGGACCGCGGCTGGCCGTGGGCTGGGTCATGGGCGCCGTCGTGTCGATGCTCGGTATGTACTTCTCGGTGCAGTTCGACCTCCCGACGGGAGCGGCCATCGTGTGCACATTCGGACTGGCGCTGATCATCATGGCCCTGCTGCGGCCGCTGGTCAGGGGATCGGCGGCTCGTCCCTAGGCACGGCGATGCCGGCGCTGTCGATCAGGTGACCCATGTCTGACGGAATGGGGGCCTCGACCTGCAGCACCTGCCGTGTCTCCGGATGCGGAAACGCCACCCGCCACGCGTGCAGCGCCTGGCGAGGGACGCCCTCGTCGGCGGTTCCGTACACGATGTCGCCGACGACCGGATGGCCGATCGACGCGAGGTGCACGCGGATCTGATGCGTCCGCCCGGTCATGAGGCGGCACCTCACCAGCGCGACGCCGTTCCCCGACGACAGCACCTCGTAATCCGTCCGGCTGTCCTGACCCGCCGGATCCACGACAACGCGGCGCCGATCCTCGGCGCTGCGCGCGAGCGGAGCGACGATTGAATCGGACGCAGGCGCAGGAATGCCGCGAACAATCGCGAGATATTCCTTCTTCATGCGGCCGGCAATGGAGTCACGCTGCATGCGGGCGTGCATGTCGGCGCCGAGGGCGACGAGCACGAGGCCCGACGTATCCCGGTCCAGGCGCGTGACGATGCGCGGTTCCCGATACCGGGCGAGCAGGCCGTTCAGCAGCGTTCCCGACCAGTTCTTGTAGGTGGGATGGACCACGATGCCCGGCGGCTTGGCGACCGCCACGACCGCGTCGTCTTCATAGATGACGGACAGATCCATCGCCTCGGCCCCGGGGCGCGGGCGCCGCCCCTCGGCTGCGCTCGGGACAGGGCGCCCCTCGACTGCGCGCGGGGCAGGTGATTGAATTGGCCCGCCGTTTTCAGGCATCGTGTACCGTATGGCTCTCGTGGATACGCATTGTGTCAGCGGTCACCGGCTCACGCCCCCTTTTCCTGACGGCCTCGAGCAGGCGGTGTTCGGGCTGGGTTGCTTCTGGGGCGCCGAGAAAGCGTTCTGGCAGCAGCCCGGGGTGTACACCACCGCGGTCGGATACGCGGGTGGCCACACCGCCAATCCGACGTATCGCGACGTCTGCTCGGGTATGACCGGTCATACTGAGGTGGTCCTCGTCGTGTTCGATCCCCGGCAGACGACATACGATGCGATGCTCAGGATGTTCTGGGAGCACCACGATCCGACACAGGGGATGCGCCAGGGCAACGATGTTGGCACGCAGTACCGGTCGGCGATCTACACGTGTTCCCCCGAGCAGCAGCGGGCCGCCGAAGGCTCGCGCGGCGCATACCAGGATCGCCTGACGCAGGCGGGCTACGGACGCATCACTACCGAGATTACCGGGGCTCCGCCGTTTTATTATGCCGAGGAGTATCACCAGCAGTACCTGGCCAAGAATCCCGGCGGCTACTGCGGGCATGGGGGCACAGGCGTCACGTGCCCGATCGGCGTGAACGCCTAACGACCAACTACCAACTACCGACCACCAACTATGTCCAGAGTCGTCTATACGAACACCGCGGATACCGTCGATCAGGAACCGCTTCGCGCGGCCCATCAGGTCAGGATTGTCACCGAGGCGGAAGAGGGGACGCCGGTCAACAGGCTGCCGGGCGGCGTCTACGGGTTTACCTATTCGCCGGGGCTGCTGAACGCGCCGTTATTCGCGACACGCCGCTACCGGAGCTACGAGATTCACAAACTGGCGAGCGGCGAGACCTTCGTGGTCGCCTTTACGGATGCCGAGACCGCGCGCCTGCTCGAGACCGCGCTCACAGATACGGGCATCCAGGTCGAGCCGGAGCCGGGCGGCCTGGCGACCGTCCTGGTCACAGTGCCGTACTCGCGTATCCGGCACCATCGCCAGTACGCCGCCCCGAATCAGGAAGGCTTCCGCGCGACGGTGGCTCCGGTCTGAACCGGGCGTGTCGGGTCGGACGACCACTCGGACCACGACCCGACGTACAGCCTGACACCCGTGATGCCGGCATGCTCGAGCGCGAGCAGGTTCTGGCAGGCGCTCACGCCTGACCCGCAATACATGATGGTCTGATCGGGCGGGCGATCGCCGAGCACGCCGGCGAACTGCTCCCGCAGCCTGCCGGCGGGCAGCATCTCGCCCTCCGCCGTCATGTTCTGCTTGTAGTAGTGGTTGACGGCGCCGGGGATGCGGCCGGGGGTTCGATCGATCGGCTCGACCCGTCCCTCGAAACGGTCTGGCGACCGTGCGTCGATGAGCAGCGCGGAGCCGTCGGCCACCTTCGCAGCGACATCCTCCACCGTGACCCACATCTCCTCGCGCGGCTGTCCTGTGAACACGCCTCGCGCGGGCGTCTCCTCGCCGCCGCGGGTCGGCCGTCCCTCGCGCAGCCATTTCGTCCACCCACCATCGAGCACCGCAACCGCGTCATGGCCCATGTAGCGAAGCAGCCACCAGAGCCGGCTCGCGAACATGCCGGTCTCCTGGTCGTACGCGACGACCTGCCGGCCGGGGGAGATTCCGAGCCTGCTGAATGTCGCGGCCAGCACGCGTGGTTCCGGGAGCGGGTGGCGTCCGCCGACCGGGCCGGGCGGAGCAGCGAGCGCGCGGGGCAGACTTGCGTACCCGGCCCCCGGGATGTGACTGCGGCGGTACTCGTCGGGTCCCCAGGCATCTTTCTGCAGGTCGAACCGGCAGTCGACAATCGTCCACGCGCCGTCGAGGTGTGCAGCGAGGTCGCCGGTGGAGACGAGGGTTGTGTAGGCCAGAGCCGCCCTACGCAAGCCTCTGGAGCGCGGCGATCCGCGCTTCGAGCGGCGGATGCGTCGAGAAGAACACCATCCACCCGCGCGTGCCGTTGATCTTGAGCGTGGCCAGTGCCGGCTGGCTCGTATCGACGACCTCCCGGTTCCGCGCGAGGCGCTGAAGCGCCGCGATCATGCGGTCCCTTCCGGCGAGTCCGGCCGCCCCACGGTCGGCGCGGAACTCACGCTGCCGCGAGAACCAGGCGGTGACCGTCGATCCGAGGATCCCCAGGACGATCTCCAGCATGAAGACCACCATGAAGTTGACGCCGCCGCCGCGGTCGTCGCGCGATCCGCCGCGCGAGGCGAGCGCGAACGCGATGATGCGCGCGAAGAACATCACGAACGCGTTCATCACACCCTGGAGCAAGGTCATCGTCACCATGTCGCCGTTGGCGATGTGCGAGACCTCGTGCGCCAGGACGCCTTCGACTTCATCCCTCTGCATGCCGCGCAGGAGGCCGCTCGAGACGGCCACCAGGCTTCGGCTCCTGCTGGGCCCTGTCGCGAACGCGTTGACTTCGGGCGACTCATAGATGCCGACCTCCGGCATCGGCAGCTGTGCCTGCTGCGTCAGCTTCGCGACGGTGGCGTACACCCAGTCGGCCTCGGCATTGCCGCTGTTGCCGTCGGTCAGCCGGACGCCCGTCGCGCGCTTCGCGATCCAGCGGGACATCTGGAGCGAGAGAAACGCGCCGCCCATACCCCAGACGAGAGAGAAGATGGCCAGCGCTTCGAGGTCCAGCCCGTACGGCGTGACGTAGTTCCCGACGCCGAGCAGGCTCAGGACGACCGACAGCGTCAGGACAATCGCTATGTTGGTGAGGAGGAAGAGAAAAATCCGCTTGCCCATATGTACTGAGAATATCACTATGCCCGCAGGCGCTCCGCGAGCCGGTGGAGAAACAGCCCCACGTCGGTCACCACCCCCACGGTCTGCGAGGACCCCCGGTCGGACAGCTTGGTGACCACCGCCGGATTGATGTCGACGCAGACAACGCGGACCCACGACGGCAGCATGTTGCCGACGCCGATGCTGTGGAGCATCGACGAGAGCATCAGCACCAGCTGGACGTTGCTGCCGAGCGCGGCCGCATACCTGTTCTGGGCCTCTTCGAGGTCCATCAGCGTGTCGGGAAGGGGACCGTCGTCCCGGATGCTGCCGGCCAGAACGTACTCGACACCATTCTTCACGCACTCGTACATCACGCCCTTGGTCAGGACGCCCGTCTCGACGGCCTGGCGAATCCCGCCGGCGCGGTTGACGGTATTGATGGCCGCCATGTGATTCCGGTGGCCCTGCTCGACGGCGGCACCCGCGATCAGGTCGATCCCGAGCGACGTCCCCGAGAGCGCGTACTCGATATCGTGCACCGCCAGGGCATTGCCCGACAGCAGGACATCGACGAACCCCAGCCGCACGAGCTCGGAGAAATGTTCGACCCCGCCCGTGTGCACGACCACGGGGCCGGCCACCACCGCAATGCGGCCGCCGCCCTTCTTCACCTGGCGCATCATGTCGGCGATCTTCGACACGACGCCTTCGACGCGCCGCTCGGACGAGACGTCGTTGCTCATGAACGCGAAGCCGAGGCGGTCGCGCTCCTTGAACTCGGGCGTCACACGGATGCCTTCGTGGCCGCAGACGACTGATTCGCCGGCGCGCACGTCGCGCAGCTTGCGGCACGCGGCGCGCCCCTCGCTGACGACGATGACGGCGTCCATGCGCTGCTGGTCGACGTCCACCCACTTCCCGCCGACGCGGACCTGGGTCCGGTTGTTGGTCGTCGAATAGAAGTCGTCGGGAACGCAACGGTCCCTCTCGGCCGGCTTGAGGATCGCGTTGCGTTCCTTGACCGGGTGACAGCCGAACCCCGTCAGTTGCTGGAGCAGCTCGTCGAGCTGGGCGGCATCGCTCGCGGTGATGCGCATCTTGATTCGCGAGGCATCGTCATTGGTCTTGCCGATGTCGAAGTCGACGATTTCGTACGCCGCCTTGAACTCGATGATCTTGTCGAAGATGGCCGAGAGGAGGCCCGAGTCGATCAGGTGCCCTTCGGCCTCGATGGTGTCGGTCGCCGCCATGGCGACATTGTACTTTCGGGAGGTTTTCACGGGGCACCCCTCCACGTCTTTAGGATTCGCCGATCCATGCCACAATCGTGTGGCATGAGCACCCCCCACGTCTCTGCAAAGCACACGATGATCCGGCTCATCGAGCAGCAGCCCGACGACAGCTCGTTTGACGACATCCTGAGGGAACTGGCCTTCGGCCGCATGATTGAGCGCGGGCTTGGGGATGCTGATGCGGGTCGAACGGTCCCCCACGACGAGATGAAGCGAACCATCGAGTCGTGGCGAAAATAACGTGGACGATTGAAGCACTGCGCTGGCTTCAGGAAATCCACGATTACATCGCCATCGACAACGCTGCCGCCGCCTATCGGACGGTCACTGCCATTCACGAACGCGCCGAGATCCTTCTCACCTTCCCGCATATAGGAGCGCAATACCGGAAGGATCCCCACATCCGTATCCTGGTCGAAGGCAACTACCGGATGGCCTATCTGCTGAGATCGGATGAAGACATCGATATCCTGGGTGTCATTCACGGTGCTCTTCCAATCGAACGATATTTGCCCTGATCGAAGACGACCGCGTCCTTCCAAGGGTTGTCTCCTGGCAAGTTGCTGTCCCGTATAATCACCTGCCGTTACATATGAGTTTGACGTCCGGAACCCGCTTGGGCTCGTACGAGATCGTGTCGCCGCTGGGCGCGGGCGGCATGGGCGAGGTCTATCGCGCGCGGGACGAGCGGCTCGGGCGCGACGTCGCCATCAAGGTGCTCCCGTCGCACGTGTCGGACGATGCGGAGCTGCGCCAGCGGTTCGAGCGCGAGGCGCGGACGCTGGCGACGCTCAGCCATCCGCATATCTGCGCGGTGTTCGACGTCGGGCGAGAGGGTGACACCGACTTCCTGGTCATGGAGCTCCTGGAAGGCGAGACCCTCGCCGATCGCATCGCGAAGGGGCCGCTCCCGCTCGACCAGGCGCTGCGGTACGGCGTGGAGATCGCCGACGCGCTCGACAAGGCGCACCGCAAGGGCGTGATTCATCGCGACCTGAAGCCGGCCAACATCATGCTGACGAAGAGCGGCGCGAAGCTCCTGGACTTCGGGCTGGCCAAACATGCGGCGCCGGCAGCCGGTGTTGTCGGCGGATCGATGCTGCCGACGACCCCGCGCGGCCTGACGATGCAGGGCACCATCCTCGGCACGTTCCAGTACATGGCGCCGGAGCAGCTCGACGGCGGCGAGGCGGACGCGCGGACCGACATCTTCGCGTTCGGCGCGGTGCTCTACGAGATGCTCACGGGACGCAAGGCCTTCGAGGGCAAGAGCCAGGCGAGTCTGATTGGCGCGATTCTCAAGGACGAGCCCGCGCCACCCTCCAGCCTGCAGCCCATTACCCCGAAGGCGCTGGACCGCATCGTCGCCACCTGCCTCGCGAAGGATCCCGACGACCGGTGGCAGACGACGCGCGACCTTCAGCGTGAACTGACCTGGGTATCGCAGGGTCATGCGAGCGTCGCACCCGATTCGACAGCGAGCGCCGCGACCGCGTCAGTGCGTCGGAGGAGTGGCAGCCGATTCCTCGTGCCGGTACTCGTGGCCGCGGCTATTGCGCTCGCCGCGACCGCGGGGTGGCGGCTTCGCCCCACCCCTGCCGCTGACGTCACACGCTTCGAGGTGTTGGCGCCGCCGGGGACGTTTTTCGGAGGCGCGAACGGCGTGCCGCGCTTCGCGGTGTCGCCTGACGGCCGCTCGGTTGTCTTTCACGCCGGGCCGCCCGGTGGCCCGTACTCCGTGTGGATCCGGAATTTCGATACAGTCGCACCGCGGTCGTTTCCGGCGACGGAGAGCCCCGATGGCAACGCGGCGCAGGGATTCTTCTGGTTCCAGGATGGCCGTTCCGTCGGATTTTTCGATGAGAGCGGGCGTGCCCTCAGGAAGCTCGACGTGGAGAGCGGCACGGTTCAGACCCTCGCCACAATCGGAGGCGGCAACCAGATCGCGGGGACCGCGAACGCTGACGGCGTGGTGCTCTTCTCGACGATTGCGAGCAAGGGTATCCAGCGGGTCGACGCGGCCGGTGCTGCGCCAGCGCAAGCGACGACGATCGACGCGGCTCGTCAGGAGGCGGCCCACCTGTGGCCGCGATTTCTTCCCGACGGCCGCCATTTCCTGTTTCTGTCGCAGACGCGCAGCCGCGATCAGTGGGCGGTCTATGTCGGATCGCTGGATTCTCCCGATCGCACGCTGCTCGTACGGTCGCCCTTCATCGCCGAGTTCGCGCCGCCGGACCATCTGCTGTACGTGCGGGGCGACGCGCTGCTGGCGCAGCCACTGAACCTCGAGACGCTTCAACTGACGGGCGATCCTGTCCTTGTTCAACAACCCGTATCGGGGACCGCAGCCGGCCGGCTTGGCGTCTCGGTGTCGCCGGGTGGAGCACTGGTCCATACGGGCGGCTCCGCGACGCCCGCCGAGGCCCGCCGTACGCTTGCGTGGATCGACAGGCACGGCGGCGAAGAGCCGCTCACACTACCCGCTCGCGCCTATAGCTTCTTACGAATATCTCCCGATGGCACACGCGTCGCGCTGGATGCGCGTGACCAGGAGAACGATATCTGGGTCTGGGACTTCGCGCGTGCCACGCTGACCCGCGTCACGTTTGGCCCGGCGTTGCAGCGGTTTCCTGTCTGGACGCCGGATTCGCGGCGCATTGCCTACATCTCCGATGAAGAGGGCACCTTCAGCGTGTACTGGCAGGCAGCCGACGGCACGGGGACTCCTGAGCGCCTGACCACGGCTCTGACCGGACAGACGATCTCATCGGTGACTCCGGACGCCGCGGAGGTGATCTTTCACGCCGCAGGCGAGAGCGAAACCGACCTGTTCGCGGTTGGACTGGGTACCGGGCATCCCGTGCGATCGCTGCTGCAGGCGCCGTCGTTCCAGCGAAACGGCATGGTCTCGCCCGATGGCCGATGGCTCGCGTACCAGTCGAACGAGTCAGCGCGCGATGAAGTCTACGTCCGTCCGTATCCGGATGTCGCCGCCGGGCGATGGCAGGTGTCTACCCTCGGCGGTACCCGCCCGCAATGGGCGCGAAACGGCCGTGAGCTGTTCTACCTGGCGCCTGGCGGCCGATTGATGAGCGTTCAGGTCCAACCGGGTAGCGCATGGGTCGGTAGCGCGCCTGTTGAGTTGTTTGGGCGCGCAGATCTGTCAGAGTCGGCCGCGGGCTTGGCAGCGGGCCTGTTCAACAACGTGATCCAGTTCACTCAGGGTTCGACCTACGATGTCTCACCCGACGGGACGAAATTCCTCGTGATCAAGCAGGTAGAGGGGACGCAAGCCGCCGCGCCGACCACGCCAACGAGTCTCGTCGTTATTCAGAACTGGCAGGCGCTGTTGACGAATGGGGCCAGATAACCCCGCGCGACTTATTCCCTGAAGATCCGCGCGAGCGGCAGGTCGAGGCCGGGGAGCAGCGTCGTGGTCAGCACATCGCCCGCCTCACGCGAGACTTCGACGGGTCGTCCGAATCTCTCGCCGTCGCGCCGATGCACGCGGATCACGTCGATTTCCGGATCGACAATCCAGTACTCCGAGACGCCCACGCGTTCGTACAGGCGCCGCTTGATCGTTTCGTCACGCTTGCGCGTGCCTCTGGACGCGATCTCCACGACGAGCTCCGGGACGCCCTTCGCGTGGAGCGGTGTGATCACCTGCGCGGCACGCTCGTTCGACAGATACAGGAGATCCGGTTCGACGATGTCGAAGTCCGAAAACACCACGTCGTACGGGGCCGAAAAGATCCGCCCGATCGGATGCTCCTCCAGCCACGTGCGAATCAGGAAGAAGAGCGTGCCGGACGTTTGCTGATGTTTCGTATTGGGCGACGGCGTCACGAAATGCTCCCCGTCGATCAACTCGTGCCGCCGCCCGTCGTCGGGGAAGTGCACGAAGTCGTCGTAGGTGAGCTTCACGGCGGGGGAGGTCACTCCCATCCGGTCGGTCCCGGCCATGCCGCTCATTCTACCTTCGTCCACGCCAGCGGCATGCCGATCGTCGCGACGAAGAATGGGCAGGAATCGCACCGGCCGCCGCGGCCGTACGCCGTAATAGCCCTCTCGATGCCGGCCGGGTGTGGCAGAATCGGCCCGGCTCCCTTGCATCACACATGGCTTTAACGGCGGGCTCCCGCCTCGGCGTCTACGAGATCGTGTCGCCGCTCGGCGCGGGCGGGATGGGGGAGGTGTATCGCGCCCGCGACGAGCGGCTCGGGCGCGACGTGGCCATCAAGGTCCTGCCGGCGCACGTGTCTGGCGACGCCGAGTTGCGGCAGCGCTTCGAGCGCGAGGCGCGGACGCTCGCGACCCTCAGTCATCCGCATATCTGTGCGGTGTTCGACGTCGGACAGCAGGGTGAGACCGATTTCCTGGTGATGGAGCTCCTGGAAGGGGAAACGCTCGCCGATCGCATCGGGAAAGGGGCGCTCCCGCTCGACCAGGCGCTCCGGTACGGCGTCGAGATTGCCGACGCGCTCGACAAGGCGCACCGGAAGGGTGTGATTCATCGCGACCTGAAGCCGGCCAACATCATGCTGACGAAGGGCGGCGCGAAGCTCCTGGACTTCGGGCTGGCCAAACATGCGGCGCCGGCCGCCGCGGGTGTCGGCGGATCGATGCTGCCAACGACCCCGCGCGGGCTGACGATGCAGGGGACGATCCTCGGCACGTTTCAGTACATGGCGCCAGAGCAGCTCGAGGGCGCCGAGGCCGACCCAAGGACGGACATCTTCGCGTTCGGTGCGGTGCTGTACGAGATGCTGACCGGCCGCAAGGCCTTCGACGGCAAGAGCCAGGCGAGCCTGATCTCCGCGATCATGTCGAGCGAGCCGCCGCCGGTCTCGTCGCTGCAGCCCGTCGTTCCATCGGCCCTCGATCAAATCGTTCGGACGTGCCTCGCGAAGGATCCCGACGAGCGATGGCAGACCGCCGCGGACATCGAGCGGCAACTGAGGTTCCTGCGCGACGGACGCACGCATGCATCGTCAGGGGTCGGCGCCCCTGCAGCCGTCGCGCCCAGGCGTTTCCCGGTGCAGGCACTCATGGCTGGGATCGTGGGGCTGATCATCGGCGGAATCCTGGCGGGCGCGGGGCTCTGGTTCCTGACGCGGCCCGAACCTGTTGCGACCCAGCGGGTGTCCGTGATGGTGCCCGCGGACCATCCGCTTGCGCTCGCGTGGGCACCAGGGCTCTCGCTCGCCATATCACCCGACGGCACACGGATCGCGTATGTCGCGCAGAATCCTCTCGGCCCGCCCGGAGACGCCCGCCGGCAGCTGTACGTGCGTTCCCTCGATGACTTGGAAGCGATGGCCATGGCGGGAACCGAGGGAGCGGTCCAGCCGTTTTTCTCACCCGATGGGCAGTGGGTCGGGTTTTTCACGGCAACAACGCTTAAAAAGGTGTCGCTCGCGGGGGGCAGTCCTTTGACCCTGGCGGAAGAACTCAACGGCGGCTCGTGGTCGTTTGGAGCCTGGCGAGACGACGGCACGATTGTGTTTGGTGGGTCCAGTACCAACGGCTTGCAGCAGGTCCCCTCGGATGGCGGTGTTCCGAAGCAAGTGACCACGCTGGACGCCATGACGGGAGAAAGGGATCACCTGCAGCCGATCGCCGTCGGGAGCGCGATCGTCTTCTCGGTCGGCGCCACAGGGCGCGATCCCCGCATTGAAGCGCTGCTCGACACGGGTGAGCGCCGTGTCGTTGTGGAAAATGCGCGCGGTCCGGTGTACCTCACCAGCGGCCACCTGATGTTCCTGCGCGACGATGTGCTGTTAGTCGCGCCCTTCGATGCGGACCGGCTTGCCCTGACTGGTCCGGCCGTTCCAATCCTTGACGAGATCCGCCGCGGCCGCAGCCTTCGTGCGGGAGCGGAGGTGGTCGTCTCGGCCGGCGGCGCCATGGCGTACGTCCGTGACACCGGAGCGGCAGCGCGAGCGCCCGGCATTGTGAGCCGGACCGGGACATTCAGCGCGCTCGGAGCGGGATCGGACCGATTCGCTCAGCCGCGGGTGTCCCAGGATGGAAGGTACATCGCGTACGAGGTCGCCCGTCCCGGCGTCGGGACGGAAGTGCATATTTTCGACGTCGTCCGCGGGGCGACGACCAAACTGACTCAACAGGGTTCTGATTTCGCTCCCGCGTGGCGGCCGAACACGCGGCAGCTCGCGGTCTGGTCCACCAGGTCGAATGCACGGGGCCTGTATCTTCGCGATCCGGCAGGGGGCGAGGAGCTGCTCGCGACGCCCAAGACTGTGAACCTCGTCATGCGCAACATGTCATGGTCGCCCGACGGGCGGGTGCTCGCGTACACGGCGCAGGAGGGCTCGCAGCACGATATCTGGATGCTGACCATGGGCGACAAACCGGTGGCCACGCCGTGGCTGAATACTGCGGCGTCGGAGTATGGACCAAAATTTTCGCCCGACGGCCGGTGGGTCGCGTACGTCCTGGCCGACTCAGATATCGGAGGAGGCAACGTCTATGTGCGACCGTACCCCGCAGGAGACGCGCAGGCTGTCTCGGTCGGCGGCGGCCAGAGTCCCGTATGGGCACCGGATGGCCGCGAGATACTCTTCACAGGTACGGCAGACGGTGCGCCGCACGTGATGGTGGTCGCGGTGGTGCCCGAAAGCAACGCGCTGCGGCTCACGGAACCCCGGCCGCTCCTCCCGATGAGAGTGCCTGGCGCAGATGGCACATTCGAGCAATACGTGAGTGCCAACAATGTCGGCGCCGAGTACGACGTCTTTCCCGACGGCCGCTTTGTGATGGTCAAAGGGCCGGATCCGCAGGGCACCCGCGAGATCGTCCTCGTGCAGAACTTCTTCGAAGAAGTGAAACGCCTCGCCCCCGCACCCTAGGAACTCCAGGAACCCCAGGAACTCTAGGAACTCTAGGAACTCTAGGAACCCCAGGAACCCCAGGAACCCCAGGAACCCCAGGAACCCTAAGAACCCCCAGGCTCCAGCACGAACCGGTACCCGACCCCGCGCACCGTCTGGAGAAATCTCGGCGTGCCGGGCTGGTCGTCCAGGTAGCGCCGGAGACGGACCACGAAGTTGTCGATGGCGCGGGTATCGACGGCGTCGCTCACCCCCCACACATCCTGCAGGATGGCGCTCCGCGAGACGGGCTGCGCCGCGTGCTTCACCAGGTACCGGAGCAGCTCGCATTCCATCACCGTCAGGCGATGCACCTTCTCGCCGACGCGGACCTCCATGGCGGAGAAGTCGATCGTGCGGCCGTCGAAGCGGTAGACGTCCGCTTCGCCGGTGCGCGAGGTCTCGGGAGCGGGGGGCTCCTGCTCGTTCCACTGCCGTCGGCGCAGCAGCCCCTTGACGCGCGCGAGCAGGATCGGCAGGTCGAAGGGTTTCGGGAGGTAGTCGTCGGCGCCGGTTTCGAACCCGCGCAGCACGTCGGCGGCGCTGTTGCGCGCGGTGAGCATCAGGATGGGGACGAACTGGCCCGCGGCGCGCAGCTCGGATGCCACCGTAAAGCCGTCCTTGCCAGGCAGCATCACGTCGAGAATCACCGCGTCGAAGGGATGCCCCTCGCGCAGCAGCGCGAGCGCGCTGTCGGCGTTGCCGACGACGGTCGCCTCGTGCCCGTCGGCTTCGAGGTTGAAGCGGAGACCGTTCGCGATGTGCTGCTCGTCCTCGACGATCAGAATTCTGCTCACCTGGTCCTAGTGTTCCTAGTGTTCCTAGTGTTCCTAGTGTTCCTAAGGTTCCTAAGGTTCCTAAGGTTCCTGAGGTTCGTACGGTTCCTGAGGTTCGTACGGTTCCTGAAGTTCGTCGAACACGCACCCTGGGAACTCCAGGAACTCCAGGAACTCCAGGAACCCGCTCATGCGCGTCGCGGCAGTTCGACGGTGAAAGTGGCCCCGCGTCCTTCACCCTCGCTCTGCGCGAACACCCGGCCGCCGTGCGCCCGCGCGATTTCCCTCACGATGTAGAGACCGAGGCCCGTGCCTTTGACCTGGCGCAGACCGTGCGCCTGCACGCGGTAGAACCGGTTGAAGATTCGCTTGAGCTGCTTGCGTGGAATGCCGGCGCCATGGTCCTGGACGCGAACCCAGATCGTCGCGGGCGTTGGCGCCGCGAGCGACACGGTCACGCGCACGTCATCCCCCGAGTACTTGACGGCGTTGTCGAGGAGGTTTCTGAGGACCGAGCTCAGCTCCTCGGCGTCGCCGTTGACCATGAGCGGTCCTTCGTCATGCGCCTCGAGGGCGATCGCGTCCGGATTCAAGTGATGGCGGACGAGCGCCAGCTGCACGCACTCGCGGGCGACGGCGGCCACGTCGACCGGCGACCAGATGGCCGCTTTCGCCTTCCGCTTCTGCTTCTGCGCGAGCGACCCCGCCTTGAGCACCTGATCCACGGTGAGATGCAGCCGCTCCGCGTCGGCCAGCATGATCTCGTAGAACTGCTTGCGCTGCGCTTCGTCGACGTCGCGCGACTGGAGCGTCTGCAGGTACAGCCGCATCGACGCGATGGGCGTCTTGAGCTCGTGGGTGACGGCGTTGATGAAGGTCTGGTGCTCCTCGTTCCTCTTGATCTCGAGGACGAGGAAGACGGTGTAGATGATGAGGCCCGCGATGATCAGCGCGAAGGAAATGACGCCGAGGACGAGCGGCAGGGCGCGCCGCGCGTTGATGAGGATCCAGCCGACGTTGAGGACAATCGCCGCAGCGACCAGCAGGACACAGAGCGCGACGAAGAACGCGATGGCCTGCTGGCGCCGGGTCACATAGGGAATTGTAGGGGATAAGTCAAAAGTCAAAAGTCAAAAGTCAAAAGTCAAAAGTCAAAAGTAAAGAGTCAAAAAGTCAAAAGCAAGTTGGCAAGAATTTTTCGCAACTACCTTTGACGTTTGACTCTTGCCCTTTGACTTATGCGACAGCCTCATCAAGTTCTTCCGAAACCGGCTGTCGGACCTTCGCCACCTTGATGTCCCAGGCGAGGCCGAACATCTTCAGCGTGTTGATGCCAATCCAGTTCATGTCGAGCTCGTACCAGGCCAGGCCGTGGCGGGCTGAGGTCGGATGGGCGTGGTGGTTGTTGTGCCATCCCTCGCCGAAGGTGAGGAGCGCGACCCACCAGTTGTTCGTCGAGTCGTCGCGCGTCTTGAACCGGCGCGAGCCCCAGAGATGCGTGGCCGAGTTCACGAGCCACGTCGAATGGAGGCCCCACGTCGTGCGGAAGAAGATGCCCCACAGGACGTAGGGGATGCCGCCAAACGCCAGCAGCAGGAGGCCGACGATGACGTTGCTCGTCCAGTGCCACTTCGACAGCCACAGATGGACCGGATCGCGCGACAGGTCGGGGACGTACTTGTTGAGGACCGACTGATCCTGGTGGAGTCCTTCGCCGAGGAAGATCCAGCCCATATGCGCCCACAGCCTGCCTTCGCGCGGCGTGTGCGGATCGCCTTCGTGGTCGGACTTCTGATGATGGATGCGGTGGACGGCGACCCAGAAGATCGGCCCTCCCTCGAGCGCGAGCGTGGCGCACCACGTGAGGAAGTACTCCATCCAGCGGGTGGTCTTGTAGCCGCGGTGCGTCAGGAGGCGGTGATAGGCCATCCCGATGCCGAGCATGCCGGCCGCCACCCAGAGGGCAACGGCCACCAGGATGGCGCCCACATCGATGTAGAAGAGCGCCGCCACCGCGCCGATGTGGAAAGCCGTCATGGCAATTGCCGTGATCCAGTTCACACCGCTCTGATATTTGCGGCCGAAGCGCAGCGTGGGGGTCGTCATCGCCATCGTTGTAACGTCAGCCTCCGGAAAGTGTTGGGAAAGCGTCCTCGAAGGACAGTGCACGATAGCAGGCCCGCGGATGGGCCAATGTAATAGTTGTGTACTTCTGTAAGTAGTTGAAAAGAAAGGCCTAACGAAGAACGGCGTAAGGGTTGATCCGCTCGCCCTTCCCCCAGAGGCGCTCGGGCGTCAGGCGGAAGATTGCGAAATGGAGGTGCGGAGCGCCGGGCGAGGCATTGCCGGTGGTGCCGACGTATCCGATCACCTGTCCCCGCTGGACCTTCACGCCGTCGCGCACGCCATCCGCATAGCGATCGAGGTGCGCGTAGTAGTAGCAGTAGGTGCCGGTCGGATCGAACTGGTACACGTTCAACCCGCCGGCGCCCCGGCTGTCGAACGCCCGGACAATCACGCCGTCCTCGACGGCGAGGACCGGCGTGTGGCGCGGCGCCATGATGTCGATCGCCGCGTGCGCCCGTCTGCCTCGCCCGGCGGAAAAGGTATCGCGCAGGTCGCCCTCAGCCACGCCCTCGACCGGCATTTCAAGGCCGCGGCTGCGCAGATCCTCGACCGCCGGCCCATCCGCCACGGCGCCGCTCGTTCCGGGAAGCGCGCCCAGCGCAAGACAGAACCCCGCCAGCGTCGCGACGTGGCGTAATCGTCCGATCCGAAGCTGTTGCCTCACGCGATGCGGATTGTAGTTGAATTGGTGACGCATGCAAGAGTCGGCTGCAACGAATCGCCCCCCCGCGCGCCCCGTCTTCGCGCTCAGCATTCACGCCGACTATCGATGCCACCAGTCCGGGGTGTGCTGCACGTCGGACTGGGACGTCCCGATCGAGCTGCCGTTGTACCGATCGCTGTCGGACGCCCTGGCGACCGGAGCGGTGCGTACCGCCGCTGAGCCGCACAACGGCGATCCGGTCCTGATGACGGGTGACGACCTGCCAGACGAAGCGGCGGCGATGGTCGCGCGGACGTCGACCGGCGATTGCGTGTTCTATCACCGTGGCTCGGGCCTGTGCGCGGTGCATCGGGATGCGGGCCACGAACAGCTGCCCGCCACATGCCAGCACTTCCCTCGGCTGGCCGTGCGCGACGGCCGCGGCACGTCGATCACGCTGACGCACTATTGCCCGACGGCCGCGGCGATGCTGTTCCGCGAGGATGTGGCGCTGGAGATTGTGGACGCGCCGGCGGCATTTCCGCAGGCGGAGTACGAAGGCCTCGTCATTACGCCGGAGGACTGGCCGCCGCTGCTGCACCCGCGGATGCTGATGGACCTTGCGGGGTACTCGGCATGGGAGCACCACATGGTCGCGTGCTGCGCCCGCGACGGCATGACTCCCGAGGGCATTATCGCGACGCTGGATCGCGATGCACGCCAGCTGCGGCGCTATTCACGGACGAGCGGCTCGATTGCCGAGGCGGTCGCCGCGCTGCCACAGACGGACGTGCGGGCCGATCCGCATCGAGCGCTCGACGCCAGTCTCGCGATCTATGCGGACCTCCTCCAAGCGGTTCCCGCCGACATGATGCCGGAGCCGGATGAAACCGGACTGGATCTCGCGTACGCGAACGGCGTGGCCGGGCAATGGCAGGAGTGGCGTCTGCCGCTCACGCGGTTTGTGGCCACGAAGGCGTTTGCGTCATGGACGGCGTATCAGGGGCGAGGCGTGCTGACCATCGTGCGAGGCCTGGAGGCGGCGCTCGGGCTGGTCCGCGTGGAGGCAGCCCGCCAGGTCAGGAATGCTGGACGGGTGCTGGATGCGGACTTACTCCGCGAGGCCTTCCGGCAGGCGGACTTCCTGCTGAATCATCTGGCCGCTGGAGATGAACTGGCGGAGGGGTGGTCGAGGGTGGAGGAGACGTAAGTCAGAAGTCAGAAGTCAGAAGTCAGAAGTCAGAAGTCAAAGGTCAAAGGTCAAAGGTCAAAGGTCAAAGGTCAAAGGTCAAAAGTAGCCAACACGGGGCCGTGGTCGCTTGTGCCGAACTCGCGCTGGACGGCGCAGGACGTGACTCGATCGGCAAGACGTTGCGAGGCCAGCACGTAGTCCAGCCGCCACCCGATATTCCGCTGCCTCATGTTGCGCCACGGCGCCCACCATGTGAAGAGCTCCGCGTTGTCGGGCTCGAGTCGGCGATGGACGTCGACAAGTCCTCGGCTGATGAGGCTCTCGAGCAGCGTACGTTCCTCCGGACGCTGGCCGGTCGCACCCGGCTTTCGTTCCTTGGGATGGACGTCCATCTCGGTGCGGGCGACGTTGAGATCGCCGCACAGGACGAGCGGTGTGCCCTCCGACTGCAGCTCCAGCGCGTACGCATCGAGCGCCTCCAGAAAGCGCATCTTGGCGGGGAAGTCCTTGCCACCGTTCGGCACATACACTGACGCCACCACCGCCTGCGGCAGACGGACGGAGACGATGCGGTGTTCGAAATCGAAATCGGGATGCGCAAAGACCGGCGACTCGGCTACCGTCGCCGTGCGGACGTGCAGCCCCACGCCCGAGTAGCCCTTGCCGCCATGCCAGTAGCACCAGTAGCCCTCCAGCTGGCACAGCCAGACCGGCAGTTGATCGACGGCGGCCTTGATCTCCTGGAGGCAGAGCACGTCGGGCTGCTCGCGCTCGATGAAGTCCTGGACCTCCGCCTGGCGGGCGCGAATGCCGTTGACGTTCCAGGTGGCGATCGTGAACACGATTCAGATTACCGCCTTATCATACGAATCCGATGCTGACTCGATCGCGCGCGCTCGCGGCCGGCCTGCTGCTGACCCTCGCGAGCGTGCAGACTGCCACGTACCCGGAGACGGCGCCGCACGTCCTCTCGCCGCGACAGGCCTTCGGCGCCGCCATCGGCGACGACTACTTTCTGGCCACCTATGCCGGCCTGGAATCGTACTGGCGCCGGCTTGACCGCGACTCGGACCGCATGTCGCTCGTGGAGATTGGCCGGACCGAAGAGGGCCGCGCGCAGGTGATGGCGGTCGTCACGTCACCGGAGAATCACGCGCAGCTGGATCGCTATCGTGGCATCGCGCGGCGGCTGGCGCTGGCGGGCGATCTGTCGGACGAGGACGCGCGTGCCCTGGCGGCGCAGGGAAAAGCGATCGTCTGCATCGCCGGCGGGTTGCACGCGACCGAAGTGCTCAGCGCCCAGCAGCTGATCCAGATCGTCTACGAGCTCGTGAGCGGCACCGATCCGGAAACCGAGCGGATTCTCCGTGACGTGATCGTCCTCGTCCTGCATGCGAATCCGGACGGTCACGAACTGGTGGCGCAGTCGTACATGAGCGAGCCCGATCCCCGGCAGCGGGCACTCAGGCCACTGCCGCGTCCGTACCAGAAGTACGTCGGCCACGACAACAATCGCGACTTCTACATGGCAACCCAGGCGGAAACGGTCAACATCAACCGCGTGTTGTTTCGCGACTGGCTGCCGCAGGTCGTGTACGACCACCATCAGGCGCCTCTGACAGGCGCGGTCATGTTCGCCCCGCCCTTTGGCGGTCCCATCAATCCGCGGATTCATCCCGCGGTTGCCGGCGGCATCGAGGCGATTGGCGCCGCCATCCACCAGCGGTTCGAGGACGAGGGGAAGCACGCGGTCGTCGCCGGCGACGCAGCCAATTACTCGATGTGGTGGAACGGCGGGCTGCGGACCACGCCGAATTTTCACAACCAGCTCGGCATCCTCACGGAAGCCGCCGGCAGTCCCACTCCCGGCGAGGGTCCGCCGTTCCGTGTGGCGGTCGACTATTCCGTCTCCGCCAATCGTGCCGTGCTCGCCGCCGCTTCCCGCGATCGCGAGCGCTGGCTGTACGGCATCTACCGGATGGGCCGTGACGCGATCGACGCAGGGCGCGTCGGGTCTGGCGGTCCCCGGGCCTACGTCCTGCCCGCGGACCAGCCCGACTTTCCGACCGCCGGCAGGTTCGTCGACGCGCTGCTCAAGGCCGGCGTCGTGGTGCATCGGGCCACCGCAGCCTTTGTCGCGGGAGGGAAGACCTACGGAACGGGCTCGTATGTCGTCAGGACTGCCCAGGCGTTTCGTCCTCACGTGCTCGACATGTTCGAGCCGCAGGTGTATCCCGGCGACAGCGACGAAGGCACCGCGCCCGTGCCGTACGATATGACGGGCTGGACGCTGGCGCTGCAGATGGGCGTCGACTTCGACCGGGTGTTCGACGACGTCAACGGGCCATTCACGGCACTCTCTGAACCGGTTGAATCGCCGGCAACCGATGCTGTGACCGCCGTGAATCGCCGGTTGCAGGCTGACGTGCGTATCGCTCTCGTGGACAGGCCGGGGGGATGGTCCACCAGCGGGTGGATCCGGTGGCTGCTCGAGCGGTATGAATTCCCCTACGACCTCGTGTTCACCGGCGAATGGGAGTCCACGGTCTTCGACGGCTACGACGTGGTGATTCTGCCCGGCGAGGCGGTCGTCGGCGTGGCGGCCGAACTCCCGGCGCGGACAGCCCTACCCGCACTGGTGACACTGGCGCAGAGGGGCGGGACCGTGCTGGCCATGGGGGCCGCGTCTTCTCTCGGGCGGCTGCTGAGGCTGCCGATCTCCTATCCTCTGGCGTCGCTCCCTGTATCCGTGTTCAACGTGCCTGGCTCGGTGCTCAATGCCGCCGTTGACGCCGCGCATCCTCTGGCGTCAGGACTCGGCCCGGACGTCAACGTGATGTTCAATAACAACCCCGTGTTCAGTCTGCGGCCCGATGCGGCGTCGCGGGGTGTCAGGCCGATCGCCTGGTTCGATTCCCCGACCCCCCTTCGCAGCGGCCTCGCCGTGGGACAAGATCGTCTGGAGGGCCTGGTGGCCGGGCTCGAGGCTCCGGTCGGCCGTGGGCGGGTCGTCCTCTTCGGGCCCGACATCACGTTCCGCGCGCAGTCGCACGGGACATTCAAGTTTCTGTTCAACACCATCTACTCCGCCGCTGCGCGGCGGCCGTAGGGATCCGGACCCCGGATCCCGGATCCCTATACGATCACACCATGCTCATCGTCATGAAATTCGGCGGCACCTCGGTCGGGTCCGCCGAGCGTATTTCGCAAGCCGCACAGCTCGCCGTCGATACGGCCGCGAAGGGCCACCAGGTCGTCGTCGTGACATCCGCCATGAGCAAGGTGACGGACACGCTCATCGGAGCCGCCCGACAGGCGTCGACCGGTACGTGGAACCCTGCGTTGCGGCAGGAACTGTTTGAACGCCACAAGGCCGTCGCGGACGCCGTCATCGGGAACGACAAGGCCCGTCACGCCGCCGTGCTCGACGCGATTACGACGCGGCTCGACCGATTCGAGAAGCTCTGTTTCGGCCTGTCGATGGTCCACGAGCTGACCCCGCGGCTGCTGGACGCGATTTCCGGCATGGGCGAGATGCTCGCCGCGCCGCTGCTGTCGGCGGCCATCGCGGCGCGCGGGACCTCGTCGGAGGCGGTGGACGCGACCGAGGTCATCGTGACCACCAGCCTGTTCGGCGGCGCGGAGCCGCTCGTGGATGACACACGCGCCAAGGCCGGCGCGCGTCTGCAGCCGCTCATCGCGCGCGGGTCTATCCCGGTTGTCACCGGCTTCATTGCCGCAACGCAGGACGGCGTGATGACGACGCTGGGCAGGGGAGGGTCGGATTATTCCGCCTCGATCATCGGCGCGGCGCTCGATGCGTCGGAGGTCTGGATCTGGACCGACGTGGACGGCGTGATGACGGCGAATCCAGCGGACGTGCCGGAGGCGCGCACGCTCGCTGAGATCTCGTACAGCGAGGCGTCCGAGCTGGCGTACTACGGCGCAAAGGTCCTGCACTACAAGACCATCCTTCCCGCGTTCCGTCAGCGCATTCCCGTCCGGATTCTCAACAGTTTCAATCCGTCGCATCCAGGCACACGGGTCACGGTGGACGGCGATCCCTCGGCGAGCGGGGTGAAGGCGGTGACGTCGATCCGCGGCGTCATTCTGGTCGCCATCAACGGCACCGGCATGCAGGGGATGCCCGGCATCGTCGCCAAGACGTTCGATACGGTCGCGGCACAGCAGGCGAACGTGCTGATGATTTCGCAGGCCTCGTCCGAGAACAACATCTGCTTTGTCCTGAGTGCCGCGGAGGCGCCGCGTGTCGTCTCGGAGCTGAAGACGGTGCTCGAAGTCGAGCTGATGCGGGGACACATCGAGGAGATCACCGCGGAAGAACAGGTCGCGATCGTCGCGGCCATCGGCGACCGGATGCGCGGTACTCCCGGTATCGCGGCGACGGTCTTTGGCGCGTTGGGCAAGGCCGGCATCAACGTCATCGCGATTTCTCAGGGATCGTCGGAGCGCAACATTTCGCTGGTCGTCACCGAGCAGGATGCCGCTGAGGCCGTGCGCGCGATCCATCGCGCGTTTCAGCTCGATCAGCATGCACGACCCCATTGAGTCGCTCGCGGCACGGATTGGTGCCGCGCCGCGGCTCACTATTCTCACGGGGGCCGGCGTGTCGGCCGCGAGCGGTGTGCCCACCTTTCGCGGACAGGACGGCCTCTGGCGGCAGTACCGCGCCGAAGACCTCGCCACACCGCAGGCGTTTCGACGTGATCCGGACCTGGTGTGGGAGTGGTATGCGTGGCGGCGCGAGACGATCGGCGGCTGCCGGCCGAACGCCGCGCATGACGTGATCGCGCGCTGGTCGCAGCGTTCCGGCTGCACCGTCGTGACGCAGAACGTCGACGACCTGCACGTACGGGCCGGCACCCGGAATCTGGTGCGCCTCCACGGGTCGATTTGGGAGCAGACGTGCTGGAACGCCTGCCGTGAGGGGGCGGTCGCCTGGCGGGACGAACGGCAGCCGTTGCCCGAAGTGCCCCCACGGTGCGTGCATTGCGGGTCGCTGGCGCGACCCGCGATCGTCTGGTTTGGCGAGTCGCTCCGACACGAGGATCTCGCAGCGGCGATGGCGGCGACCACCTGCGACGTCTTCCTCACGGTCGGCACCTCGTCAGTCGTCTACCCGGCGGCGGGGCTGGTCCACGAGGCCCGGGCGCGCGGTGCCTTCACCGCGGAGATCAATCTCGAAGTCACGGGCGCTTCTGCCGGCGTCGACGTTGCGATTCAGGGCGGGGCCGAGGTCGTCCTGCCGCTCGTCGACCGAGCGATCCGCTAATATCGCGTGATGCACAACCCGTTCGTGCCCGAGACGCTCGAAGGCTGGAGCGTGCTCCACCTGATGTACCGCATTCGATGGGACCAGCTGCGAGGACGGTCGACCGCCGACCGCGAGCGCCTGGCGGCTGATGCCGTGAAGGCGCTTGTCGTCCCTGACGCCGGAGCCACCGCGATGGTGCAGATGCTGGGGCACAAGGCCGATCTCATGTTCATCTGCTTCCGCCGGAGTTTCGACGCGCTTGGGCAGGCGCAGCTCGCGCTGTCGCAGACGGAGCTGCACGATCTCCTCGAGCCCACGACCTCCTACGTCTCGGTCGTGGAACTGGGGATGTACGAGATGACGACCAAGGTCCACGAGCAGCTCGGCGCGAAGCACAAGCCGGGGACCGATGAATTCGAGCAGGCGTTCGATGCCGAAATGGAGATTCAGCGGCAGCGCGTGACGAGCCGCCTGTTCCTCGACATGCCGATGCGGCGGTACGTCTGCTTCTACCCGATGAACAAGCGGCGGGGCGAATCGTTCAACTGGTACAGCGAAACCTTCGAGCGCCGCGCGGCACTCATGCGCGAGCACGGCATGATCGGCCGTCAGTACGCAGGCAAGGTGACGCAGGTGATCTCCGGCTCGATGGGATATGACGACTGGGAGTGGGGCGTCGATCTGTTTGCGGACGATCCCCTGGTCTTCAAGAAGTTGATCTACGAAATGCGATTCGATGAAGTGAGTTCGAGGTTCGCGGAGTTCGGTCCGTTCTACACGGGGCTGCAATTTGCGCCGGCCCAGCTCAATGTCTTTCTCAGCGGTACGGTTCCGGCGCTCGCCTGACCATTGACGAGTTCTGCCGGCTGTTTCCGCAGGTCGATCGGCGCGCCGGGCGTCTCTTCCAGGAGATGTCCGCCATCGTCGGGCACCGGTCTGACCGTCGGCGACGCCGGATCCGCCGTATTTCCGGGCGACCGTTGCCATCGGGTTACCCGGGGAGCGGGAGCCGGGCCTGCGCGCTATAATCCGGCCACGCCATTAATCGAGGGAGGCTCATGAAACTGCGTACTTGTGTCCTGTCACTTGCGATTCTTGCGGCACTTGCCGCACCGGCCCTGGCGCAGACGGCGCCCGCTCCGCTGCGATCGCCTGACGTCATTTTCGTTCCCACGCCCCAGGAAGTCGTCGATGCCATGCTCAAGCTCGCGAAGGTCTCCGGGACCGACGTGGTGTACGACCTCGGTTCCGGTGATGGACGCATCCCCATCACGGCGGCCAGGACGTACGGGGCGCGTGGCGTCGGAATCGACATCGATCCGCAGCGCATCAAAGAGGCGACCGCCAACCTGCAGGCCTCAGGGCAGGGCGACAAGGTCCGCTTCCTGAACCAGGACCTGTTCACCACCAACATCAGCGAGGCGACCGTCGTCACGCTGTACCTGCTGCCGTCGCTCAACCTGAAGGTGATGCCGAAGCTCAACGCCGAGCTGAAGCCGGGCACCCGCGTGGTGTCGCACGCGTTCGACATGGGCGACATCAAGCCGCAGCAGACGATGAACGTCAACGGCCGGACGGTCTATCTCTGGACGGTCCCGATTAAGTAAATCGACGGCGTCGATCACGATTCGCACAGGGCCAGGGGACCAGTCTCCTGGCCTTTTTTATTTTCTAGTATTATTGCGAACCAATCTCATTTTCGGGGGTTCCAGCATGCTTCAGGCGTTCGTCATCACCTTGCGTGAAGGACTCGAGGCCTTTCTCATCATTGCCATCAGCCTCGCGTACCTGCGGAAGACCGGCAGGCACCAGCTGGTTCCGGCGGTGTACTGGGGGATTGGCGCATCGGTTGTCGTCAGCGTGATCGCCGGCATCCTGTTCCAGCGTGCGTCGAACCAGGCGCTCTGGGAGGGAGTCCTGGCGCTTGCCGCCGCCGTGCTCGTCGCTTCGCTGATCGTCCATATGTGGCGGCACGCCAAACACATCAAGCGCGAGATCGAAACCCGGCTTGGGGAGAGCGCGGCGAAAGTCGGCGCCCAGGCATTTGCCGGTGTCTTCTTCTTCACGCTGCTCATGATCACGCGCGAAGGCATGGAGACCGTCCTGCTGATGAATTCGCTCCTGTCGCAGAGCGGCGCCGGAAACATGATGAGCGGCGCGGTCGCCGGCACGATCTGCGCGGCCTTCGTTGCGGGGCTCTGGTCCCGCTATGGGCATCGCGTCAACCTCGGTCTCTTCTTCCAGGTGACGGCGGTGTTCCTTGCGGTCTTCGTCGTGCAGCTGTTGATTTACGGCTTTCACGAGCTGACCGAAGCGAGCATCTTTCCGCCAGACTTCGCGGAGCGGTGGCACTGGGCGACCGAACCGTATGGGCCTGAAGGCATCTACGGTCAGTACCTGACGTATCTGCTGGTCGCACTGCCGCTCGGATGGCTCGTCTTCGCGGGGCTGTTCGGCGGCAAGAAGGGCGGCCCCGTGCAGCAGACCACCGCCCAGTAGGTCAGAAGTCAGAAGTCACAAGTCACAAGTCACAACGCTTTTGCCTTCTGATTTCTGACTTCTGACTTCTGACTTGTGACTTCTGACTTCTGACTTTATGCGCGATCCCAACCTTCCGCTGACCGCTGAGCTGCTCTGGTCTGGCGGCCTGACGTTCGGGGCCACCAGCGGGCCGAGCGCGCTCCTCATCGATGGCGACGGTGTCGCCGGGCCCTCGCCGATGCAGCTCGCCGCGTACGGCGTCGCCGGGTGCATGGCGGCGGATGTCGTCTCGATCCTCCAGAAGGGGCGTCAACCCCTGACCGCGTTTCGCGCCACGTTCACCGGTGAACGTGCCGCCGAGCCGCCACGGCGGTTTCTCCGTATGACGCTGCACTTCCACGTCACCGGCGCGGTTCCCCCGGCGGCCGTCGAGCGTGCGATCGCCCTGTCGAGGCAGACGTATTGCTCGGTCTGGCATTCAATGCGCCGCGACATCGACTTCATCACCAGGTTCGACCTCCAGCCGTGACGGCGCAGCCGGCCGCGGCAGCGAGCCGCAAGGCGTATCTCGACTGGCTGCGGGGCGCCGGCGTCATCGTGATGATCCAGGGCCACGCGCTGGATTCATGGACGCTGCCCGTGGACAAGGCGCAGACGCCCTACCGCTGGCTGCACTTTGTCGGCGGCGTCGGCGGCGCGCCGCTCTTCCTGTTTCTCGCGGGCCTCGCCCTCGTGCTCGCCGCCGGCTCGCGTCTCGAGAAGGGGCGCACGGGCGCCGAAGCGGCGGCGCTGGCCCGGCGCCGCGGCTGGCAGATCTTCGGCCTCGCGTTCCTGTTTCGGCTGCAGTCGTGGCTGATCAGCGGTGGGCCGCCGATGGTGAGGCTGCTGAAGGTCGACATCCTGAACGTCATGGGCCTATCGATGGTGGCGGCCGCGGTCTTGTGGGCCCTCGGGCGCGGCGTGCGGGCGCGGCTCTGGCTGTTCGCCGGCGCCGCTGCCGCGTGCGCCATGGTGGCTCCGATTGTCCGCACGGCGGAGGCCATGGCCGTTCTGCCCGATCCGCTGGAGTGGTACCTCATCCCGGCCGCCGGAACGACGGCGTTTGCGCTGCTGCCCTGGGCGGGGTTCCTCTTTGCCGGCGCGGCCTGCGGCGTGCTGCTCGACGCCGCGCGGAGCACCGCGGCTGAGCGATCGGCGAATGGGAGACTGGCGATCGCCGGCGTGATGATGGCTGCGGCCGGGTACGCCGCCTCGTTCCTGCCGCCCCTCTACGCGCAGACAGAGTTCTGGACCAGCTCACCCACGTTTTTCTTTGTTCGGCTCGGGTTGGTGATCGCGCTGGTGCCGCTCGCGTATGCCCTGAGCATCCGGCGGAAGTGGGAACGGATGCGCGAATTTGGCCGCGCCTCCCTGTTCGTCTACTGGATTCACGTCGAGATCGTCTACGGCGTGCTGACGACGCCGCTGCACGATCGGTTGCCGCTCGAGTGGTCCTATCCGGCGTTTGTCGCGTTTACACTGCTGATGTTCGCGCTCGTCAGACTGCGCGGCCCGCTTCAGAACGCCATCAGGTATGTCATCTTCGCGATCACGGCGCGGCTCAACATCTTGCCGGTCCGCTCGTCGCGCCGCTCGTTGTAAACCAGAAAGAAGTCGCTCAGCGGCCGGTGGATGATGTTGAACCGCAGGTTCGACGTCCACTGGCTGTTGTCGCTGTTGTACTGCACCAGCGCGTTGAAGAACATCTTCGTATTGAAGTTGTAGTTGAGGCGCGTGGTCACCAGCTTGGACACGAAGGCGCCCGTGGACACCGAGATGTCGTTCAACGAGAGGTTGACCGACATGTTCAGGTTCTCGTTCAGCCGCAGCGACGGCCCGAAACTGAAGTTGCGGCGGTATCCGTCGTAGAACGGGCCGGTCCGGTACTGCGTGTTCACAGAGAACGTCCGCGCGTTGCTGCTGTTGTAGAACAGGAAATATTCGGAGAATTCATAGCGGCCCGGGTGCACCCGCACCCCTCGTGACGTGCTCAGGGAGAACGTCTCCTCGATGTCTTCGATCTGCGGGTTGACGCCCACTTCGGCGGTCGAGCCGTCCTGGAAGTTCACGTTCCAGTGGTAGCCCAGATACGACGTCTCGAGGCTGTTGTCGTGCTGCCGCGTAAACACGTCGAACTCGACGTGTGGCTGCGTCTGCCGCATCCATTTCGAGAACCTCGCCGGCCGGAAATACCGGCCGTACCGGCCATCGTAGTTATGGACGCCCTGCCGCGGGACGAAGCCCAGCTCGTCGTGAAAGCGTTCGCCGACGCCGCCGTAGGAGGACGTCGCCTGCCACGTCCGGCTCTGGTAGTTGAACTGCGCCTTCTGGGCGAATTCGTTGCCGGTGGTGGCGAGGAAGGTCCCGTCCGGCGAGAACGTCCTGGCCGCGTAGCCATTGAGCGTCAGGAAACCGAATCGGAAGTTGGCGTCGATGCCTGCCACACGGTTGAAGAGTGGTCCGCCCTGTTCCCGATTCAGCAGGACGGCGCCGATGTCCGAATTCGACAGGAGGTCCCGCCGCAGCCGCAGGGCCGTGACGTTGGCGCCGGGACTCGTGTCCTGTTCCCGCTGCTGAATGTTCAGCACACCGACTGAATACGCCCCCTGCCGGCCGGTGAGTCGCGTGCCGCCGAGAATCGGGACGGCCCCGCCGTCATCAGACAGGCCGATCCGGCGGGTGAAGAACAGCTGCATCTCGGAGCGGTTGATGCCGCCGCCGCCAAACTGGCCGCCGCCGCCCCCGAACTGGAAGATGCCCGAGTTTTCGAGGAAGAAGTCGCGCTTCTCGGGGAAGAAGAGACTGAACCGCGTGAGGTTCACCTGCTGCTCGTCGGCTTCGACCTGCGAGAAGTCGGTGTTGACCGTGAAGTCCCACACAAGTCCTGACGTGACGCCGTACTTCACGTCGATGCCGCCGTCGAAGTCGCCCGTCGTCTTCCGGCCCGCCTGCGCGCTTGACGCGCTGGCCGCGTACGGCTTGAATCGCAGGTTCTTGCCGGGGCGCAGTCCACGCAGGCCGTCGACGGTCCCCGCCATCGAGACTTGCCGGAGGTCGTAAATGCGCGGGAGCGGCGCCCAGTAGCTGTCCTCATTCATACGCCGCAGCTTCCGCTCGAAGTTGACGCCCCAGCTCTGAAGATCGCTGCCCGTGAATTTGAGCGTCCGGAACGGGATCCGCATCTCGGCATACCAGCCGACCTCCGTGATGGCCGTCGCGACATCCCAGATGCCATCCCAGTTGGCGTTGTTCTCGCGCCCCTCGTTGGCCATCTGCGCGTCCCATTTCGCGCCGGCCGGATTGATGGCGAACTGGTACCCGTTGCGTCCGTCGTGGAAGGTGTCGAGGATGACGGTGAAGCCGTCGCTGCTGCCCGTGTTGTAGTCCTTCTTGAGGTCGTTGACGATCAGCTGTCCAGGCTCGGCATCCTTCGCAAACACGCCGAAATAGAGCGCGTCGTCGTCATAGAGGACCCGCACCTCGGTCTGATAGGTGGCCGGCTCGCCCTCCCGTGGATCGTTCTGGACGAAGTTGGTCGCCAGCGGCGCGGCGCTCCAGGACGCCTCATCGGGCTTCCCGTCGAGCGTGACGGGTCCAGTGGCCCGCACCGCGTTCAGACGACGCTCCAGGTGCGCCGTCGCGTAGTCGATGGCGGAGGCGGCGGGCGTCGGCGCGGGGCCGCCGACGGGCTGCTGGGCGAAGGAGAGGGCAGGAACCGCCGCCAGCGCGCCTGAAATAATGCAAGTCACGACGCCGAGACGAACCATCATAACTCCTTGTTACCGTTATAGATAGAGCAGTCATCAAGATTGTAGCCCTGCGCTGTTCCGAAAATAAACCGAAAAACGGGTTGAGCAACGGCTCCGCAGGCCGATACAATTCGCCTCTTCCATGCATCGCCAGAAAGAGCCCGGAGAGGACCTCACATGATAAGCGTGGCTGCCATACGAATGCAGCAGTTTGGTGTGCAGTTTTACCAAGCTTCGCTCACCGCCAGCGACATTGACAAGCTCGTACGGTTTGAGGTCCTGAGCTATGGAGAGTCGGGCCAGCCGGTTCGGGGAGGCAAGAAAAAAGCCCCGTCCAAGGTCAACTGGGACCTCCTGGAGCGCCGCATCGCGTCGAGCGAGAAGGCCTACCAGCGCCAGATCATCAGGCGAAAGATCGACGAACTCGTCCAGTATTACGAGCAATGCCGCCAGGCACGCGACCTGCCGTCCATTCCGGGCGCGGTCATCATCTCGTGCGATGAGAAGCTGTCGTTCGAGCCGGTCGAGCCTGGGGCGGTCGTCGGCCGCCTGAAGGTGCCGGAGCGCGAGGGCATCCTGCGCGCGATCGACGGACAGCATCGCCTGCTTGCGCTGCACGCGGACATCGAGAACATCCGCGACCAGGACTTCTCGGTGCCGGCCATCATCTTCGACCGGCTGCCGGAGGATCACATCGTCCAGATGTTCGTGACGATCAATGCGAAGCACACGCGGTTGAACTCGTCGCATCTGGTCACCCTGTCGGGCCGCCAGTTGTACCGCGACGAGTCGCTGGCCGCCGCGCACGACATCGTCCGGGCGCTCAACGACCGGGAGGATTCGCCGCTGCACGGCGAAATCAAGCTGCTGGGCGTCGGCCGCGGCCGCGTCGCGCAGGCGCCGCTGGCGCAGGAGCTCAAGAAACTCTTTGCCGGCGATGCGTTCGGCGGGCCGCGCAAGTCCGCGGACTTCCGCGAGGACGGGAAGAAGTTCTATGTGAACTACTTCAAGCAGGTGGCGGTGGTCTTTGGTGCCGCCTGGAACGGCCGCAAGTACAGCATCAGGTCGGCGACCGCGCTGCGGGCGTTCATCCGCGTCGCCCCCGATGTCGTCCGCCGGCTCGATCAGGAGCATGCCGATCGGAGCGACTTCCGCGCGATCGGCCGTGTGATCGCCCCGTGGGGCCGTCGTATCGGCGATCAGCGATTCGAGTCCGAGGGCGCATGGAAGCGCAGCGGCACGACGGTCGATACGCTGGCGCGTGAACTCAAGCTGGCGCTGGAATATCCGGAAGGCGCGGGCGTCTAGGCCAAGGAAACAGGATGGGACGCCGAAGCGCCCCGTCCTGTCCTGCCGGCCTGGCTCCCCCAGCATTTACGACATTTCGCCGTAAACCACAGACCGACGCTCCTGCCGAGGGCAACGGTTGTGCCGCGAAAAACCTCAACAAAAACCGCCATTTCAGCTCCGCCGAGGTTTCAACTTTGGCGGCAGGAATTACATTCCGTGTATGACCGATGGTGATGCGCGTCGACCTGAACGCTGACGTTGGCGAGGGCCGTCGGGGCGCTGCCGCACACGATAGCGGCGTGGCGCACGATGCCGCGCTCATGCCGCACATCACGTCGGCCAGCGTCGCCTGTGGATTTCACGCGGGAGATCCCGGCGTCATGCGCGATACGGTGGCGCTTGCTGCGGCCCACGGCGTGGCGGTGGGCGCTCACCCCGGCTTCCCGGATCTCGAAGGCTTCGGCCGTCGTGAAATTCAGGTCGCTCCGGCCGATGTCGAAGATTTCGTGGCGTATCAGGTCGGCGCGCTCGCGGCGATTGCGGCGGCGCAGGGCGTCCGGCTCCAGCACGTCAAGCCGCATGGCGCTCTGTTCAACATGGCCGCTCGCGACGCGGCGCTGGCGGATGCGATCGCGCGGGCGACCGCCGTGATCGATCGCTCGCTGATCCTGTTCGGGCTGCCGGGATCCGAACTGATTGCGGCCGGCACGCGCGCCGGGCTTCGCACGGCATGCGAGGGTTTTGCCGACCGCGCCTACAGTCCGGACGGCGCGCTCGTATCGCGGCAGCAGCCCGGGTCGGTGATTGACGATCCGGATGCCGTGGTGACCAGGGCGATGCGCATGGTTCGCGACGGCTTCGTGGACGCGGTGGACGGTCGCGCGATCGCGATCCGCGTTGACACGCTCTGCGTCCACGGCGACACCCCTGGAGCCGCGGAGCTGGCGGCCCGCGTCAGGTCGGCGCTCGAGGCCGCCGGTATCGACGTTCTGCCGGTAGGCCGCAGCTAGGTCAGCGCGCTTTCGCTGCTTTCGTTTCTTCCACGAGCACTCTCCGCAGGACCTTGCCCACCATCGTCTTCGGCAGGTCCTTCCGGAACTCGACCGCCGCCGGCACCTTGTAAGGAGCGAGCCGCTCGCGGCAGAACCCGCGCAATTCGTCTTCGGTCGCGGCAGCTCCCGCTTTCAGCACGACCCACGCCTTCGCCACCTCGCCCTTCAGCGCGTCGGGGATTCCTGCGACGCTTACTTCCTGCACGGCCGGATGCGCCGTCAGGACTTCTTCGATCTCCCGCGGCCACACCTGGAAGCCGCTGGTTTTCAGCATGTCCTTCTTGCGGTCGACGAGAAAGATGTATCCCTCCTCGTCCATGTACGCGAGGTCGCCGGTGTGGACCCACGCCGCCCCGGGACCGTGGATACGGAGCGTGTCCGCCGTTTCCGCGGGATTGTTCCAGTACTCCGACAGGTGTTGCGGCGCTCGCAGAATCAATTCGCCCATCTCGCCCGGCGGCATGTCCTGCTCGCCCTTTTCCGCCTCGACGATCCGGACTTCCACGTCGGGGAGCGGAAGCCCGATCGAGCCGATCTTGTTGGGCCCCTTCACCGGATTGACGCAGCACGCCATCATCCCTTCAGTCAGCGAATAGCCTTCGACAATCCGGGCGCCCGTCGCCTTCTCGAACTGCCGCTTCGTTTCGGCCATCAACGCCGCCGCCCCGGAGAAGCACAACTTGATGGAGCTCAGGTCCACCTTCCCCGCGCGCACGTCCGGATGATTGAGGATCGCGGTGTAGAGCGTCGGGATGCCGTTGAAGAAGGCCGGCTTGACCTGCTTGATGGTCTTCAGCAGGTCTCCGATATCGCGTGGATTCGGCACGAGCGCCAGCGGGGCCGGCGCCACGAACGCCATCGGCTGCACGCCGACGTTCGCGTACACGTGGAACATCGGCAGCGGCAGCATGATCGCGTCAACCCAGGGCCGGAGCGCCGATTTGGTCCAGGCGTGGAGCTGCAGGCCGGCGGCGACGTAGTGACGATGGAGGCCGACCACCCCCTTGGGTGTGCCTGTGGTGCCGCCGCTCGAGAGAATCACCGCCCGGTCGTCGGGCCGGACTGTGACATCCGGGCGTGGTGAACCGGCGTGCGCCGACAGCAGGGCCTGCAGCCAGCGGTCGTCGGGCTGAACCTGAATCCGGTGGCCGCCTTTCTTTTCTTTGAACAGGGTAAAGAGCACCCTGAGCATCGGCGGCAGGTATTCCTTGATCGAAGTCGCGATGACCGTACGGACCGCCGTCCGCGCCTGGATGTTCTTGATCCGCTGATAGAAGGGCGTCAGCGCCACGACGGCCGTCGTGCCGGTGGCCGTGAGCGTGGACTCGATCTCCCGCTCTGTGTAGATCGGATTGAGCGGGACGACCACCGCGCCCGCCTTCCAGGCGCCGAACTCGGCGACGAAGAACTGGGGACAATTCGGGAGGAGCAGGCCTACGCGGTCGCCGGGACACACGCCAAGCGCCGCCAGCGCCGCGGCGCAGGCCGTGCTCTGGTCGTCCAGCGCGCGATAGGACGTGGCCGTCCCCTTGAAGAACAAGGCCGGCCTGTCGCCATGCTCGCGCGCGAGATCGGAAAGATAGTCGAGGAGGGTCTTATCGGGATACGGCGCGACACTGGGCGCGACGTCGTCGTCGTAGTGCGCGAGCCATCGATGCACGCGCACATTCTATCGGCAACGCCCAACGCCCAGGACAGCCCAGCCCACGGCTCCATGGCACCGTCGTTGGCTGCGGGCGGCTGCGTGTAACCGTGGAGGGTGCGCCGCGTCGCCCGTGGGAAGTCTTGTGCTATCCGTGGGTTGCGCTCGAGGCCGAGTTCTTTGGGCCGCCGTTAGCTGCGAGTCCGCGCACATAACGCGGGTCCTTGCAGCCATGCACGGCAACGGTGTGTGAACATTTAGCGTGCTAACATCCCGCCCGTCAGGCACTTGGGTGCGATCGCGGCCTGAGGAAGGCGACGGCGTTAGCTGCAGCCGGGCGTCGCGGTCTACTCCAAGAATAGTTAGACGCACTGGTCGGAGGGCAATCCAGACCATCCTCAGAAGGGCGAGAATGAAGAACGCTGAAGACGAAGCGAACTGGTCGGCCATCACGGCTCGATGCTTGGCGTATTTGTGCTTGAAGAACTCTCGGTACGCGGACAAGTCGCTCCTTGAGCAGGCCGAGTTTCTCGAAAAGCTAGGCCTGCCGCTTGAGGATCGCGCCGGAGTTGTCGGCAGCACGCCGGCCTCGCTGCGGGAACTCTCGCGGCAAGCAAAAGCCAGGAAGGGAAACGGAAAGAATGCCAAAGCCAAACGTCGATGAAGAATCTGAAGGCCAGCCGGATGGTCTGACTGCATTCGAATCGAAGCTAGTCAATCTATTGGCATTGCTACTTGTCCAAGAGCGAAAGCAACCGGAGCAGATTGCCCTCCTGAATAGAGCCGGCTTCCGGTCATCCGAGATCGCGGCTCTGCTCGGCACAACTCGGAATACCGTTAGTGTTCAGCTTTCCATTCAGAAACGCGAGAGAACAGCGGGGAAGGCTCGGAAGCCGAAGCGGTAGTGCCAATGGCGAAGATCAACCCTGCGCTGCTCGCTGCGATCATAAAGAGGACTGGCCTCAGTCAGGCCCAGGTGTACGCTCGAATCAAGCAGACAGCGAGCGCGGAACTCCTTCCGCGGCACCTCGCGGCGATCCGTGTAGGCGCTGACACTGGTCTCACCATCAACAAATACGCAAGTAGCGACGAGCTCTCCCAGTTGCGAAGTGCCGGCTCGCCTGTTGCGCCGCCCCCCGCGGTACCGCAGGCAATTCCTGGCCGAATCGGCGCATCAGTGGCGAAGAAGCGTGCCGCAAAGTCGTCAGGGCGCTCGACACCCAACGCAGTCTTCGTCGTGCACGGCCGCGACGGTGCAGCGAAGAATGCGATGTTCGCCTTCCTCAGGTCCATCGATGTCAAGCCGATCGAGTGGACGTCGGCTATCGCGTTGAGCAAGAAGGCTGCGCCCTATGTGGGCGAGATTCTAGACGCGGCTTTCGCGAAGGCCCGTGCCATCGTCGTGCTGATGACACCAGACGATCTCGCCCAACTTCGTCCAGATCTACTACAGCTAAGCGACAAGCCGTACGAGCGAGTGCTGACCGGCCAAGCGCGCCCCAACGTGCTATTCGAGGCAGGCATGGCGTTCGCTACTCATCCGGATCGGACAGTGATTGCGCAGGTCGGGAATGTTCGCGAATTTAGTGACGTGGCAGGGCGGCATGTTGTCCACATGTCCAACGATTACGCGCGACGGCAGGAGTTCGCGACGAAGCTTAGGAATGCCGGCTGCGATGTCGACACGAGCGGAACAGACTGGGTGAATGCAGGGGACTTCGTCGACCCTCAGGCCAGGACCCCGACGAAGGCTCCGCGCCAGAGGCGTCTAACAAAGCGATGAAGCGGACAGGCTTCGCCTGCCGCTTATCGCTCGTCGTTAGGCCGACAGAATCATCATGACATGGTCCGAACTCGTTACTCGCGCGCAATTACTACATGAGAGGTTTGAGTCCGACGGATCGCTCGCTTGGTATCGCGGACACCGGTGTGCGGACTGGAAGCTGTTGTCGACGGGACATCGACACATTTTGCGAGTCACGGATGGGGCGCAGGCTTTCGAAACCGAGGCCGAACAGATTACGCTGCTTCGTAGCGAACTGAAGACGCTGTACAGGAAATTCCAAGCCGACGCTTGGCAGCTTCTGAATGAGACGGAGCGTAGTCCGTGGGGTGTCTTGTTCGCAATGCAACATTTTGGAATTCCCACGCGACTGATGGACTGGACAGAAAGCTTTGCTTGCGCTGTGTTTTTTGCACAGCTGAACCGCCGACGTGATCAGGACGCCGCCATCTGGGTGCTCGACGGTCAAGCACTGAACCATAGAGCCCTTGGCGAAAACGGACTCCTTTCCTTGGGCGACGACGACACTCAAGACGCGCGCGTGAACACAAGACTATGGCACCCGAAATGGGTTCCTGACGAGAAGGCTGTGCCCACAGTCGCCGCGTTCCCTGTGTTCGCGAACTCCCGGATGGTCGCGCAGCGTTCCATGTTCACTGTGTTTGGAGATACGTTCAAGCCATTGGATGAGCAGTTCGGCGGAGTGCTCGCCCACGATGAACGAATCGTTAAGATTACGTTGCCGAGCGAACTCTTTGACGATGCCGAGGAATACTTGGCGAGCGCCGGGCTGACGGCGTTCAACTTTTATCCCGATCTTCAGGGCTTAATCCCTAACGGCACTTGAATTGCCGAACGAAGTGTACTTTACTGACGCCATGGCCAATGCATATGACGTGGCGTTGCGGGAACGCGCGGTGGCGGCGTACGAACGAGGGGAAGGCTCATATGCGGCGATGGCGGCGTTGTTCG